>JBHWTK010000031.1:0-6655 GCA_043427975.1 Chloroflexia bacterium
CTTTTGGCCTTTGAATCCGAGACGACCGTCCGATGTAGCCTATGAAACCGACATAATAACGGTCTTTCCGGTATCAATGGAGATCCTCCAGCAAGGTACCAGAATCCGCTATATTCCGGGAGTCGATATTCGCCTCCTTTCATTGATCTGTATGCATAATACGGAAGTGTAAGGATGCCGTCAATCCCCTATTTAGGATTGCAATTCGCGTTCCGAAACGGAAGGCAGTGCTTCCTTGTGTAGGGCGAGAGAGAAACGGTGATGCGTGGTTCCATTCTGCGGCTACCGCAGCGCGCAACCACCGTTCACTTCACAAGCGCAAAACCCGGGGCCCGGCCTGATGGCCGGATCCCGGGTTTGTCCTGATAATCTTCCGCTACTGATCTCTACATCTGTGCAGGAACCGGAACCTCCACACCAGGCGCTTCGATGCGCGGGCGTGTCCGGCTACATTTGATTGGCAGACCACGTCCGGTCCGCCGTGCTAGCCCGGGTATCCCACTGTGGCAAACCATAGAGGGCGAGGGCCGTCACCTTGTACGATGCGTACCCTGTCTGCCCGCTGGCTCCTGTCGCCCGAATGGTGAACGTTCCTATGGTTGCGGTCCGGGGCACGGTTACCTTGGCGCTAATTGTGCCGCTGGCAGTGGCCTTTACGCTGCCAAGAAGTGTTCCGGTTGTGCTGTTCCAGCGAATCGTCACTGTTTCACCGGGCCGGAAGCCGCTACCGGAAACGGTTGTCACCGTCCCCGCCCTGCCTGAAGCCGGACTAAGGGTAATCTTGACGATCGCCAGCGCGGTGACCTTGTACGGGGCTGTGCCGAGCTGGCCGGCTGCACCCGTCGCCCGAATGGTGAACGTGCCAAGGGCGGCGGTAGCTGGAACAGTGACTTTGGCGCTGATGGTGCCACTGGTGGTGGCCCTGACTGAGCCAAGGATCGTCCCGGTCGCGCCGCCCCACCGGATCGTCACCGTTTCACCAGGACGGAAGCCGCTACCGGTCACTGTTGTCACAGTGCCGGCCCTTCCGTAGGTCGGACTCAACGCCACCTTCACGATCGCCAGGGCGGTGACCTGGTAGGTTGCCGAACCGGCCTGCCCGCTTGTTCCGGTGGCGTAGATACGGAACGTCCCCACAGCGGCGGTGGCTGGCACCGTAACCTTGGCGCTGATAGTGCCGCTGGTCGTTGCCTTCACCGACCCGAGAAGCGTACCGGTGGTGGTACTCCAGCGGATCGTCACCGACTCACCGGGACGGTATCCGCTACCTGTTACGGAGGTGACGGTTCCCGCCCGGCCCGAGATTGGGCTGAGCGTGACTTTCACGATCGCCAGTGCGGTGACCTGGTATGAGGCATTGCCAGTTTGACCGCTCGTTCCGGTTGCATGGATGCCAAACGTTCCTGGTGCCGCTGTTGCCGGCACCGTGACCTTGGCCGCGATCGTCCCTGTTGCACTGGCCTTCACGGATCCGAGAAGCGTGCCGGTTGGCCCACCCCACCGAATGGTGACGGCCTCGCCCGGCTGGTACCCGCTTCCGGACACGGCCGTGACGGTCCCAGCCCGCCCCGATGTCGGATTAAGGGTGACCTTGACGACCGCCAATGCCGTGACGTCGTACGAGGCAACCGCAGAACCACCTGTTGAAATCGCGTGAATGTCGGACATGCCCACGCCTGCGTAGGCGGGAACAGTGATCTTGCCGCTGAATGTGCCATCCGCCTTGACAACCACCGATCCAAGCACCGGACCGCTGGCACTCCCCCACCGGAGGCTCACACTTTCGCCAGGTTTGAAGCCGCTGCCGGATACTGTGACCAACGTCCCTGCCCTGCCCGATAGCGGCAATAAGGAGACTGATGCAACCCTGACTGTATACGTGGTGCTTGCTGCCCGTTGACTTGTTCCGACAACGTGCACTGTGTATGTCCTCCCTTGCACATTACCCGGGATTACAACCGGCTTGCTGATAACGCCGGTGGCAGAAGCCTGAACCGTGCCGAGGATCGTACCAGTCGGGCTGTCCCACGCAATTGTTACGGTTTCACCAGGGATGTAACCGCCCCCTGACACAGTCACCGTCGAACCTGCGATGCCAGAGTTCGAACTGAGAGAGGCAGTGGCGACCGCGGGAAGCGTGGTGATCGGTTGCAGGATCAGGGTGAGATGTTGGTTGTCCGAAACGGAACTTACGGTTACAGCACTACTTAGGTACCCGCCCGGTGCGCCGGCACTCAGGTGGAGATACCTCCCAATCGGCCACTGGAACGGGAAATCTACGCTCGATCCTGTCGGCTCCACTTCCCCTAGAATTGGAGCACCACCACACTTGACGCCAGTACAAGGCAGGGACACCGTTACCGGTCCCGGCAATGCACTACCATCTGCCGTTTTCACTGTAAGCGTCACGGTAGTCAGGTTTGTAGCCGGCTCAATGGTCATCAGGAATTGCTGACCGTCCTCGGACACGGTAACGGAATCATTCACCAGTCCCTGGTAAAGGAACTCGAAGTCATGCGTGTAAACATGGATTTCCCACTCTCCATGTTCAATTGCAGGAAAATGCGCATTGCCTTCAGCATCTACTTCGGCCCACCAGGTTCTATTCGTATTGTCTGGATGCCGGAAATAAACGCTTCTCACGCCTACCCCTTCTGGCGCATCGACATGCACAACAATACCAGTAGCAAACTCGGGTTTCTTGGCCACAGTAAGTTCAATGACCTGGCCATCCCCAGGGTCTGATATCCACCAACTGCCAACCGTTGTATAGGCTCCCCATCGCAACTGTAGCTCGCATGAGAAGGAAACATCATCGTACATTCTCAATTGGTAACTATTGTCTGCTGGGACCATCTCAATACGTTGTGGACATCTCGACCCAAAGTACATTTCCAGATGAGGAACAACCTCGCCACTCTCCTCATCTCGGACCACAACGTCGAAAGTGCCTACGACCGCGGGATTGGCAAATCGGATCACAACGTCTTCGTCATCCCCGAGATGCCACTCTCCAGACATAGAGGTATAAGGGAAGACATTGCCGTAAACATTGTAGAAAATGGCCTCCCCAACCTTTGGCATGACGAACTCAACCGTATAGGTTCCCGGTCCGGTTATAGGAACGCTCTGCGTTCCGCCCGTACCATTCCAGACGTTTGCTGTGTAAAAAACCAGGCTGGCGTTGGTTGTTGGTGCTCCCTCATCAATAACCACAAAGTCGAGAAGTACGGTGTCCGGTCTTGGAAGGGTTAATGAAGCCAAAACTTCATCCGCATAAACACCGACAACAGTGCTCACGGTTTCGAAGCCCTCTTTGGACACGCTCACTGTATAGTCGCCGTATGCAAGGGGGCCTACCTGAATGGTGCCGTTGTCCCTCTGAACCGTATAGAAGTTCGTAACGCGACCCTGGCTATCAAGGACTGAAATATCTGCATATCGGTTTGTCAGATCGTCAGGAAATTGAATCGAAAGGTTAATCATGCCGTTGTTGTCAGGTACTGGGGTGACTGTAATCACCAAGGGCGATGTCGTCACCACAAAACTGCCGCTTGTGGCTTGCCAAACACCTCGTGCCGGGAATGCCCAGTTATAGCTTCCAGGGGCAAGATAGGCGTCTCTGGTTCTCCCCATACCTGTGTAGCGTTCATACACATCTTCAACAAATGCGCCGTTTGAATCGGTAACACGGATGATGGCATCGTACGGTAAAGGAGCTCCAGACGTGACGATATTAAAGCTGACACGCTGTGTCGTACTGGTTGAAGTGCTCAGTGTTTCGCTATTTGTGGTGGCAGTGGAAGGCGTAGCCAAACTAGAAGCATCTACCGAGGGTTCTGGGACATCCGCGATAGCGGTCGGTACCACAACGGTGTCCGGCTTGGAAACAGGCTGCTCAAGGATGTTTACATCTGAAATACCGCATACTTCGGCGTCGACAAGATAGCGATACACACCATCTGCTACCGCAACATCCAGGCTGAGCGAGCGGTCGCCTGGCCGGCCTGTGATCGAAGCAGTGGTGCCGACGATATCCGCTCCATTGATCGTTCCTGGCGTGCTGCCGTTATCGGAGCTGTTGTACAGCACGTACGCAATGGATGAGATCGTGCCGGTGCCGGTCCACGTCAGGTCAAAGCGGGTGAGGTCTTCGCACGAGCGAACGACGGACACCAGCTCGAACGCCGGGGCGACCGGCTCCTGCGCCGCCATCACGTTACCCTGCTCGGCTGGCTGGGCAATGCTCATCGCGGGCGCGGGTTGTTGCCCCGTGCCGTCAACAGAAAGCACAGGGCCCTCCCCTGAGGGCTGGGCAAGCGTCATCTGTGGCGCGGGTTGCGCAAGACTTGCCGCATCCTCCGTCGGAGGCTGCGTACTCAGCGTTTCCTGTCCTGCCGCTGCAGGCGACATGGTTGTGGCACTCGCCAACGGCACCACGAGCATGCTGAGGGTCACCAACACCACCAGCAAGGTGTTCAAGCGCTTCATGTTCGATTCCCCAATCCCCGGATATTGCCCCCGACAGGTGCAGATGCCCCACCGTATGTCTGTCTACATAAATCGAACGATACGTGGCGCACTTGTAACCGAACAGGAAACTTGCTAGCAACTTTGGAGTCGAAAAACGGAGGAACCCGGCGCTATGGCCGGGTTCCTCGTCTCTTGCCTGTCTTCTTTGCGCAAATCCCCTACATTTGCGCGGGGAGCGGAACGTCGGCTCCGGGCGCCTCGATACGGGGGGTGCGCTCCTGGCTCTTTGGCTCATCGACCGGTGCGTCGGTCGCTTCCGTTGGCGCACCACCGGTCGCCTTGCGGCGGCGTTTCGGCGTGTCCTTCACGAAGGCGATATCCAGCACATCCTGAATATGCTCCACCTGGATCAGCTCCAGATCCTTCTTCACGATCTCAGGAAGCTCGCTCAGGTCCTTGGCGTTCTTCTTCGGCAGCAGGAAGGTGGTGATACCGCCACGGTGGGCCGCCAGCGTTTTCTCGCGCAGGCCACCAATCGGCAGTATCTTACCGCGCAGCGTGATCTCGCCCGTCATGGCGACATCCTTGCGAATGCGCTTGCCCGTAATAGCTGAGATGATGGCGGTTGCCATCGAGATACCGGCGCTCGGACCATCCTTCGGGATTGCACCCGCCGGGATATGCACGTGGACCGTGTGTTTCTCGAAGAAATCCGCCGGAATGCCAAGCTCCTCGCGCCGGGCGCGGGCATAGCTCAGCGCCGCCCGGGCGCTCTCCTGCATCACGTCGCCCAACTGGCCGGTGAGCATCAGCTCGCCCTTACCCTCGTAGGTGTTCACCTCAATGGAAAGCAGGTCGCCACCCACGCTGGTGACGGCTGCACCTGTAGCAACACCAACCTCGTCCTGTTCTTCGGCGAGGCTGAAATCGTAGCGCGGCACACCCAGCAGCTCGTACACCATCTCGCTATCAACCACGACCTTGTCGGGCGGGTTCTCGCCAGCGAACTTGCGCGCGACCTTGCGGGCAACCGAGCCGATTTCGCGCTCGAGGTTACGAACGCCGCTCTCCTCGGTGTACTCACGAATGATGGTCTTGAGGCCATCCGCCGTCAGGTCGAACTGGTCGGTGGTAAGGCCGTGACTCTCGAGCGTTTTTGGCAGGAGATAATTCGTGGCAATGGCGTGCTTCTCGAGCTCGGTGTAACCGGACACCTCGATAATCTCCATGCGGTCACGCAGGGCCGGTGGAATGGGATCGAGCATGTTGGCCGTGGTGATGAAGATCACCTGGCTGAGATCAAACGGCACCTCGAGGTAGTGATCGGAGAAGGTGGTGTTCTGTTCGGGATCGAGCACCTCCAGCAGCGCCGAACTGGGATCGCCACGGAACGTATCCGCGCCGAGCTTGTCCACTTCGTCCAGCACGATCACCGGGTTGTTGCTGCCCGCATCCTTGAGCGCCTTGATGACGCGGCCCGGCATGGCACCAACATAGGTGCGGCGGTGACCGCGAATTTCTGCCTCGTCACGCACACCGCCGAGGCTCATGCGCACGTATTTGCGACCAATGGCGCGGGCGATCGATTTACCAAGGCTGGTTTTACCCACGCCCGGAGGGCCAACGAAGCAGAGGATCGGCGAGCGGAGTTTATCGCCAGCCAGTTTGCGCACGGCGATGAACTCGACGATGCGGTCTTTTACTTTCTCAAGGCCGTAGTGGTCTTCGTCCAGCACCTGGGCGGTTTCATCCAGGTTGAGGCGATCTTCGGTCGAGGTGGACCATGGCAAATCGACCAGCCATTCAATATAAGTGCGGATGACGCCGATTTCGGGCGAGAACGGGTGCTGCTGTTCCAGCCGCTCCAGTTGCTGCATCGCCTTGGTGTGCACTTCTTCCGGCATGCCTGCGGCTTCGATGCGCTCGCGAAGTTCGGCAGCAACCGCCTCCTCGCTGCTGCTCTCGCCCAGTTCACGCTGGATGGCGCGCATCTGCTCGCGCAGGAAGTATTCGCGGTTCTGGCGATCCATACCGGCCTGGGCCTCGTGCTGGATCTCGTTGCGCAGCTGCATCACTTCCATGCGCTGCTGCATCCAGAGGCTGAGCTTGTGAATGCGCTCCAGCGGATCAATGGTTTCGATCATTTCCTGGCGACGCGCAGGTGTGATTTCCGGCGAAAAGG
>JBHWTK010000032.1:0-4364 GCA_043427975.1 Chloroflexia bacterium
CTGCGGCTGTGCTGCTAGAATTGACGGCAGTGTCTTCCTCTAACGGAGCGTGAAAGGAACGCCGATACATGGCAGATCTGTACAAGAACCTCATCAATGGCATTTGGAAAGAGTCCGGCAGCGGTGAAACGTTTGAACGTCGCAACCCTGCCAACGGTGAACTGGTAGGGACGTACACCAGGAGCACCGCGAAAGATGTTGAGGAAGCTGTGGAAGCCGCAAGCACGGCCTTCAAGAGTTGGCGCCTCTACCCTGCCCCCAAGCGTGGTGAAATCCTCTTCCGCGCGGCGCAGATCCTTGAGCAGCGTAAGGATGACCTTGCCCGCGAGATGACAGAAGAGATGGGCAAGGTCCTCGATGAGACAAAGGGTGATGTGCAGGAAGCCATCGATATGACCTACTACATGGCGGGTGAAGGCCGGCGCATGTTTGGTGATACGGTGCAATCCGAAATGCGCAACAAGTTCCAGATGAGCGTGCGCAAGCCGCTCGGCGTGGTCGGCATGATCACGCCATGGAACTTCCCTATGGCCATTCCGAGCTGGAAGATGATGCCTGCGCTCATCGCCGGCAACACGGTGGTCATTAAACCCGCGTCATTCGTCCCCAAGCTGACGATCCGCCTGGCGGAAATCCTTCAGGAGGCCGGTCTCCCGGACGGCGTGGTGAACGTTGTCCTGGGCACGGGTGAGGAAGTCGGCAATGCCCTCATGCATCACCCTGACGTCCCGGTTATCAGCTTCACGGGCAGCACTGCCACTGGCAAGACTATTGCCCTTGCCGCCGCAGAGCACAACAAGCGACTTACCCTCGAGATGGGCGGCAAGAACGCCGTAATCGTCAATGAGGATGCCAACCTCGATCTCGCTGCCGAGGGTATCCTCTGGGGCGCATTCGGCACCACCGGCCAGCGCTGCACCGCCACCAGCCGGGTGGTCGTTCACAAGAGTGTGCAGCAGGACCTGGTTGAGCGGCTGGTCAAGGGCGCATCGGCGCTCAAGCTCGGCAACGGGCTTGAGGCAGGCGTGCAAGTCGGCCCGCAGGTGAGCGAGAACCAGCGCAACACCACGGTGAAGTACGTCGAAATCGGCAAGAACGAGGGCGCCGAGTTGGTGCACGGCGGCAACATCGCTACGGGCAATGGCCTGGAGAACGGCTGGTTCCACGAGCCAACGATCTTCAACAATGTCGACCGCAATATGCGGATTGCCCAGGAAGAGATCTTCGGCCCGGTGGTATCGCTGATCCCGTTCGAGGACCTTGACGACGCCTTTGATATCGTCAATGGCGTGCAGTACGGACTCAGCGCCGCCATCTTCACGCAGGATGTGAATAACGCCTTCCGCGCCATGCGCGATATCTACACCGGCATCCTGTACGTGAACGCAGGCACCACCGGAGCGGAGATCCACCTGCCGTTCGGCGGCACCAAGGCCACCGGAAACGGACACCGCGAGGCGGGCACTGCCGCGCTCGACTTCTACACCGAGTGGCAGTCGGTCTACATCGATTACAGCGGCAAGCTCCAGCGCGCCCAGATCGACCCGGTCTAGCACTCGCCCATTCAGCAATTGCGCAAGAGGGTCGGCCAAATGGCCGGCCCTCTTGTATTGACACGGTACAATAACGGGACGGAAGCGGCCGGGGATATGCCCCGCGCCGGCACAACGCGTGCCTGCGACCTTGAGGTGACCATGCCACTCAGCTACACAATCGACCTCGTAAAGAACACTGCGGCAGTCAAATCTGCGCTGGGGCACCTTGCCGATGGCGAACACGCCAGCCTCGTCGATATGCCCGACGCCGCGCGACCTCTTCTCGCCGCGACTGCCGGGATGGAGCATGGCGGGACGACGCTCGTCATTACCTCTCGCCGGGATCGCGCCAATGCGCTGGTGGGGGCATTGCGTGAATACCTGCCGCCAGACGTGACGCTCGAACGCTGGATCGCGCCGGACGCCCTGCCGTGGGAACAACTTCCGGTCGACCTCGACGCCAGCGTTGAGCGAACCCGAGCACTGGCCCAGTTCGGCTTCAAACTCAAGCGCCCGCGCATCATCGTCGCACCTGTTCAGGCACTGATGCAGCTCATCATGGGCCCGGACGAGCTTCGTGGCCACTCGATTGAACTGAAAGTCGGCGAACAAACGCGAATGGACGGGATCATCGAGTGGGCCACACGTGTGGGGTACGTCATGTCGCCGATGGTCCAGGAGGCAGGCGCTATTGCCCGGCGCGGCAGCATCATCGATATCTACCCGCCGGGGTTTGACGAGCCGATCCGCATCGATTTCTTCGGCGATGAAGTTGAATCGATTCGCTATTTCAACATCCACACCCAGCGAAGCACCGGCAAGCTCAACCGCATTCGGCTCCTCCCGCCAATGGAAGTACCGGTTTGGGAGCTGCCTGCCGTCGCGAGCCAACTGGCCACACTCGATAACGAAACGTTGCGGCCAGAGGTGCGTGCCGAATGGCTGCGCATGATCGACCACATGCAGCAGGGTATTGTGCCGGCATCGATCGACCTCTTTGCCGGATACCTTGTGCCCCGGCGGACATCGCTGCTGGATCACCTGCCCCGCAAAACACTGCTGGTGCTGGACCAGCCGGGCAGTGTCGACCTCGCACTCAACCAGGTGCAGCAGCAGGCAGACGAACTGGAACGCACATTTGTCGAAAGCGGCGAGCTCCTGCCGGGATTGGCCAAACCCTACCTTCCCGCCAGTGCCGTCCGGGAAAAGCTGTCGCATATCCCCACCCTGCTGCTTGGTGAGGCGATCGAAGCAGACGAGGGTCGAACCTATGCCCTCAGTACCCTTTCAGATCCACCATTGTTTGGCGGCGACATCCAGGAACTGGTAGCCGATGTCCGCAAGAAGCTCCAGCGGGGCTGGCGTATCACCATAGCCACGGACCAGGTCAATCGCATCACCGAAGTGCTCGCCGACCACCAGGTGGAAGCCCGGCGGCCAGACCTCAATACTGCAGACGCCACGCCCCTGCCAGCCGGGTCTGTCGAAGTGGTGCCGAGCGACCTCACCGCCGGGTGGGCATGGCACCGGGGCAAAGTCGGCGTGATCACCGATTTCGAGATCTTCGGGCATCGGAAGCAGCCGAGGAGCCTGCCGGGTCGCCGGACAGCCAGCGAAAGCCGCGCCTTCGCTGCCAGCCTGGAGGTGGGCGAGCATGTGGTGCATGTCGACCACGGTATCGCCCGCTACGGTGGACTCGTGCGCATGGAATACAACGGCATGGAGCGGGAGTACCTGCTGCTGGAATACCAGGGGAGCGACAAGCTCTACGTGCCGGTAGACCAGAGCGATCGCGTCACCCGCTACTCCAGCGGCGGCCGCCTCCAACCGCAACTGAACAAGTTAGGTTCCGGCGAATGGGTGCGTACCAAGCGCAAGGTGCGCAAGGCCGTGCGCGATATGGCGTATGAGCTTATCCAGCTCTATGCCACCCGCCAGGCCGGTGCAGGTTTCCAGTTCCCGCCCGATTCGAAATGGGATGTAGAGCTCGCCGAGAGCTTTCCGTACACCGAAACGCCAGACCAGATGGCGGCGATCAATGCTGTCAAGGCCGACATGGAGAGCTACCGACCGATGGACCGGCTGGTGGCCGGCGATGTCGGTTTCGGCAAGACGGAAGTAGCGATTCGCGCCGCCTTCAAGGCGGTGAATGCGGGCAAACAGGTAGCTGTGCTGGTGCCCACCACCATCCTGGCGCTGCAGCATTTCCAGACCTTCCGCCAGCGTATGGCTGCATTCCCGGTCAACATCCAGATGATGAGCCGTTTGCGCACAAAGAAGCAGCAAGTAAAGACATTGGAAGGCATGAAGGATGGCAGCGTCGATATCGTGATCGGTACGCATCGTCTCGTACAGCCCGATGTAGTGTTCAAGGATCTGGGCCTGGTGGTGGTCGACGAGGAACAGCGCTTCGGTGTGCGCCAGAAGGAATTCCTCAAATCCCTCCGTGCCTCGGTCGATGTCCTTTCGATGAGCGCCACACCGATCCCGCGCACCTTGCACCTTTCGATGAGCGGTATCCGCGATATCTCCCTCATCGAAACCGCCCCGCAGGCCCGGTTGCCGATCCGCACATTCGTGACGCCGTTCGACGACCAGACCGTGCGTGAGGTGATCCAGCGGGAAATGGACCGCGGCGGGCAGGTGTATGTAGTGCATAACCGCGTGCACGATATCGATGCCTTTGCCGAACACTTGCGCAAGATCGTGCCTGAAGCCCGGTTTGGGATCGGTCACGGCCAGATGGACGAAGCAGTGCTGGAAGAAGTGATGATGCAGTTCATGAACCACGAGTTCGATGTGCTCATTGCCACCACCATCATCGAGAGC
>JBHWTK010000033.1:0-156470 GCA_043427975.1 Chloroflexia bacterium
TCGAGGTAATCATCGACCGCGGTTTGCGTGGCGTTGAAGCCATCCACGCGCGACTTCAGTTCACCAAGCCGGCGCATTTCCTTTTGCGCGGTATCCGGATCATCCCAATAGCTTGGTTGGGCGCTACGGTGTTCGAGGTCGGCTATCTCGCGCTCGTCACTGGCGAGGTCAAAGGCGCCCCCGGAGCGACGCGAGGCGCGATTGCAGCTCGGTCAGGCTCCTGGAGAGGTCGTCACGCGATGCCATGGTGCACAATCTCCTGTGGTAACGGCGAATGATCGCCACCGGGCGATCGCAATATGAAGCCAAGTATACGAGGGGAAGGCCAATGCGGTTTGGCACCGTTTCGGGCGTTATTGGGAGCGGCCCCGATGGACAATGGTTCACCGTGATGCTGCACACCGGGGAAACATCGGTGGTTGTGCGCGATGAGGCGGTGCCAGCGCCCCTTGCCGATTCCAGCCCCAGGTGGCTCATCGACCAACTCGTGCAGGAGACGCTTGGAAACGAGCTGGCGGAGCAGGGGTGGGAAGTGATTGCGGTGAGCGAGCCCGTGAAGGATGACCACGTGCGCAGCCGAAACTGGACCGTGCGTAACCTGAGGTAGCTACCAGAGTTCTTCGTCAACAATCCGGTCGTAAATCGCCTGCAATTGCTCATCCGAAAAGAACTCGATGGTGATGCTTCCGCCGCTTGCAGGGTTGCGTTTGAGCGTAACGCGGGTGCCCAATGCATCGCGTAGCTTGCTCTCCAGCCGAGCAGTATCTGGATCGATTGCTGGTCGGTCGATGGACCGCTGCGCAGGTGGCTGGGCCCACGTGCGCGCAACCTGCTCGGTTTGGCGGACGGTCAGCCCTTTCTTGCGCACCTGCTCCAGCAGTGCCACCTGATCGGTGAGTGCAGGCACCCCGAGCATGGCGCGCGCATGACCCTCGGTGATTTCGCCGCGTACCAGTGCTTCCTGAACCGGTTCCGGCGAGTTGAGCAGCCGCAACGTGTTGGTAACGGCAACACGGCTTTTGCCCACGCGTTCGGCGACCTCCCCCTGCGTAAGCTGGAAATCCTCAATCAGGCGGCGATAGGCATGCGCCTCTTCCATAGGGGAGAGGTCAGCGCGGACGACGTTCTCCACAATGGCCAATTCGAGCATGGTTTGGGGCGATGCTTCCATCACCACCACCGGTACCTCCGTCAGCCCCGCAATGCCGGAAGCCCGCCAGCGGCGCTCTCCAGCAATGAGGGTGTACCTGCCGGATTCTCCCGGAGCGCTCACCACCAGCGGTTGCATGACCCCGTGCGTGCGGATGCTGGCCGCCAACTCCTCCAGTTGTTCCTGGTCGAGATGCAACCGTGGCTGCCAGGGGTTTGGCTCGATTGCATCAATCGGAACCCTTAATAGCCCTTCGTTGACCGGTGGAGCTTGGTCACTGTACGCGGTTGTCGCCGTCGGTGCCGTCGATGAGATGAGCGATTCCAACCCACGGCCAAGTCCGCCACGTCGCGGTTTTGCTTTGGTGGAGGCGGTCTTTCGCTTGTCCGGGTGCTGCACCATAGGCTCCTGTCGGGGGTCGTTACACAATAGTCAGAGTTTATCACCGAGGGCCGGTATACTTGCCGGGATCACCTGGCGCCAGCCGGTGGAGATGAACCCGGTTGACCGCTGTACAAGGACTAACTCACCCGATGCTCGAATTTACCGCTACGCTCTTTGCCGCATTCGTTGCTGTCGCAGCAGTGTATGGCCTTATCAACTGGTGCATGAAGGCGTCCACAGGCGACAAGGCGGCTGTGATGGGCCTGTACCTGTTGTGGGGCATGCCGGGGGTGCTGCTGCTGGTTGCGGGCCTCGCCCTCATTACCAACGGGAATAGCGAAGGCGTACCGGTGATGGGTATCGGCCTCGGCTTGTCGCTGCCAATGCTGAAGCCCTTCCGTCGGGCAATGGCGAGGGTAACAAACATAGATCCCGATTCAGCGATCGATTGGTCGGGCCTCTCAATCGTGCTGGCACTACTCGGCTTCCTGATTCCCACTGCATTCGTCGATGCGGCACCGGCGGTGGCATCAGAAAACAGCGCCACCATGCTCACCACCGGCCTGCTGCAGAACCTGCTGGCGTACATTCTCATTGCGTACGTGGCGGTCGGGTATCGCAACCATCGCACCGGTGAGGAGGCTACGATTCGCCTCGGTATCCAGGTGCCTACCAGCACGCAGGTGGTTGCGGGGCTCGCCGGGGTGGTGGCGGCGTTCGCAGCGGCCTTCATCGGAGGTGTGCTCACCACCAACCTGCAGCCAGATGCAGTTCCGGGACTTGAGGAGAGCATGCAAGCGATGCTCGCCGGGGTCACTAACCCCTTCGTCGCTATCGTTCTCGCGGTGAGCACGGGTGTTGGCGAGGAAGTGTTCTTCCGTGGGGCGATCCAGCCACGAATGGGGATCGTGCTCACGGCAGTGCTGTTCACCTTCCTCCATGCACAGTACGGTTTCACATGGATCCTGCTCGGACTCTTCCTCGTCGGGCTGATCTTCGGATGGTTGGCGAAGCGCTACGGCACCATGGCTGCCGTTGTGGCCCACGTTGTCTACAACCTGGCCACCGTGATTCTCAATGTCTGGGTTCTCTAGATAAAATTGGGCGCAGCCCCCACAATACCCGTACGCAAATAAGGAGCGTGGCCGACGTACCTGCGCACCAACCGCATCTGTACCCCTGGGGATCGTCATGCGCATTGTGGAAATACGGGACCTCGACGGCCCTAATCTCTTTCTCGATTCCCCGGCCATCAAGGTGGCGCTTGGCGATATTCAACGCGATGATATGGAGCGCGTTATTAGCGACGTTGGCGACCATGTCCGGCGGCTGCATCATGCTACCGGCGTCGACATACCTGAGATCACATCGAAGGTGATGGATGCGCCCGGTGAGGTGGCCGTCGCATTCGAGTGGAACCGGCGGTCATACGCCAAAGCGCTGGGAAAGCGCGCCGCTCAACTGACAATCGGGGAGCGTTCAGATTTCGACGAGATCGTCAATGAGTTGCTCGCCATCTTGCAGCGTGAGCCGGAGGAAGACGACGCTCCCAATCTCATCCGCCCGGAAGACCGGACGATCCCCATCATCGCTATCACCGGCACGAACGGAAAAACCACCACATCGCGCCTCATTTCCTTTGTGTTGCGGTATGCGGGAAACAAGGTTGGCCTCACCTCGAGCGCTGGCGTGTTTATCGATACGGAGATGGTCCTGGAGGGCGACTACTCTGGCCCGTCCGGGGCGCACCGGGTTTTCGAGGAGCCCGGCGTCGACTTCGCCGTGCTGGAGACGGCTCGCGGGGGCATGCTGCTTCGGGGTTGTGGTTTTCTGGCAGCCGATGTCGCCGTGGTCACCAACGTCACGGACGATCACCTGGGACTCCATGGCATCTACACCCTTGAAGGCCTGGCCGAGGTGAAAGCCATCATCGCGCGGAACGTCAAACGCGGCGGTTTCTGTGTGCTGAACGCCGACGATCCCCGGGTGCGCCGGATGGCCGAGGTCACACCGGGCATCCCGGTGCTGTTCAGCCGGGATCCGGAAAATACAGCCATGGCGGATCATCTCGCTGGCGGCGGTAGCGGCCTGCAGGCCACGGTCGATGGCGATATCGTATGGAGCCATCAGGGGCAGGATACCGTGGTCACCAACGTTGCTGATATCCCGATGACCTTCCGTGGCCGGGCGGGGCATCAGGTGGAGAACGCGCTGGCCGCCATCGGCGCGTTGCTTGGCGTTGATACTCCGGTTGAAACCATCCGTGAGGGCTTGCGCGCGTTCCGAAGCTCGGCTGAGGAAAGCAAGGGCCGGCTGAACGTGTACGAGGTAGACGGCGCGACCGTTATCCTGGATTTCGCCCACAATGAGGCCGGGCTGGTGAACCTGCTCACGTTTGGGCGTTCGCTGGTGCAATCAGGCGGGCGCCTGGTGGCAGTGGTCGGCACCGCCGGGGATCGCGATGACCAGGCGCTACGCGGCATCGGCAAACGAGCCGCCGAAATGGCAGACATGGTGGTGCTCAAGGATTCGGTTCATTACCTGCGCGGTCGTGAACCCGGTGAGATGTTGCAGGAGATGCGTAGGGGGGTGGATGAGGCGAGCCGGCCGGGCGTCGAAGTGGAGAGTGCTCCAGATGAGCGCACGGCGACGTTGCAGATGGTGGAGCAGCTTCAACCGGGCGATGTTCTCGCCGTGATGTGCATCGAGGACTATAACTACTTGCTGCCGGAGATGGGGCGACGAGGCACACCGCAAGTTTGAGGAAGCCCACCCACCGGATGCGTGCTAGTATCGTGGTACAGGTTCCCGCGCGGTACACAAAGGACGTTCATGGCTTCCGTTCACCCCCTGACATTCCATCCAGATCCATCGGCCATTAGCGGCCCGCGCGATCAGTACGGTCGCGCGATGAATTACCTGCGCATCTCCCTCACGGACCGATGTAACTTCCGTTGCCTGTACTGCATGCCGCCGACCGGCATGGAGTTCCAGCCTCGAGATGAAATGCTCACCAATGAGGAGCTGGTTCGCCTGGTAGGAATCTTCGCGCGGGAGGGGGTCACCAAGCTGCGCCTTACCGGCGGTGAGCCCACCATTCGACCGCATCTCACCGAGCTGATCCGCGCGTTCAAGGCATTCCCCGGGATCAACGAGATCGCCATGACCACCAATGCCCTGTTGCTCAGCCGCAAGGCGGAAGAGTACAAGGCGGCCGGGTTGGATCGCGTGAACGTGAGCATCGATACACTCGATCCCGCCCGTTTCCGGTTCATGACCAGGGGCGGCCGCCTGGATATGGTGTGGGACGGGATTGAAACGGCCGATCGTGTTGGCCTTGGGCCGATCAAGCTGAACAGCGTGGTGGTAAAGAACCACAACGAACACGATGTGATCGAGATGGCCCGGCTCACCCTTGATCGCGCCTGGCAGGTGCGGTTCCTGGAGATCATGCCAATGGAAGGCGTTGGGATGATTTACGAAGAAGGGCTTGTTTCGTCGGCCGAAACACGCGCGCTATTGGAGCAGCATTTTGGCCCGTTGGAACAACTGCCTGCACCGGATGCAGATCCGGCCCGCATGTGGAAGATTCCCGGCGCGAACGGCACGATCGGCTTTATTTCGCCCATGAGCGAGCCGTTCTGCGAAACCTGCAACCGCATTCGCCTGACCGCCGATGGCAACTTGCGCCTTTGCCTGTTGCACGGTGACGAGGTGAACCTTCGTGACCTCATGCGTGCCGGCGGCACCGACGAGGAGATCGGTGAACTGATCCGCGCCGGGGTGTTCCGCAAACCGTGGGGTCACCGTGCCTGGGAAGAGCAGATTCACACTATTCGCGGTATGTCCCAGATCGGCGGCTGACGCACTGCTTTCTGCCGGGACAATGCCTGCCGTTACCACTTGCTATTTCATGCGCTGGAATAGAAACTACTTGTGTACGTACGCGCCCGTGTCGAGGGCGCGTCGTGGTTGTGTTCTCTTTGGGGAAAGGGAGATGGGATGTCGTCTGCGAACGGCGGGGGATGGCTTGAGAAGCAGTTCAAGTTGTCCGCGCTCGGTACGAATCTTCGTACAGAGGCTATTGCCGGCCTGACCACGTTTATGGTCATGGCCTATATCATTTTCGTTAATCCGGCTACGCTCAGCATTGGCCAGAACCCGGACGGAAGTTTTATCGGTCTTATACCGCATCAGGTCGCTACGGTTACCTGTTTGGTCGCGGGCGTGATGTCCATCGCGATGGGTCTATACACCAACCGCGCTATTGCGATTGCGCCCGGGCTGGGGATCAACGCCATTGTTGCCTTCACCTTGGTGAGCTCCATGGGGCTTACATTCCCGCAGGCGATGGGCGTGGTGGTGACCGAGGGCATTATTGTCACGATCCTCGTGCTCACCGGCGTGCGCCGTTATGTCCTCGAGATCGTGCCGGTCGTGTTGAAGAAAGCGATCGGGGTCGGCATCGGCCTGTTCATCCTCTTCCTCGGGCTTAAGAATGCCGGCGTGATCATGTTCCACAGTGGTGTATTCGATGGCTCCGAGGCAAGCACGTTGGGTCGCCTGGACCTTGCACCGCTGAACAACTGGCCCGTGTTTGTCGCGATGATCGGCCTGCTGGCGATCATTGTGCTGATGGCACGCGGGGTAAAGGCAGCCATCTTCTGGGGCATGATCATCGCCACACTGGTGGCGTACATTGTCCCGGGCGATGTAGCCACGTTCCCGACCGATCCTTTCGCGGGTCCGGACTTTGCCCTGGTCGGCGAGTTCAGCTTCGGGTTCTGGGGCGAGCTGGGAATCCTGACCGGCTTCCTGGTGGTGATCAGCCTGCTGATGACCGACTTCTTCGATACCATGGGCACCCTTATCGCCGTCGGTTCTCAGGCGGACTATCTGGACGAACAGGGCGAGCTACCGGAGGCGGACAAGCCGCTGCTGGTTGACTCGCTGGCGGCCGTGGCCGGTGGCCTGGTGAGTTCCAGCTCCGCCACGTCGTACATCGAATCTACCGCCGGCGTGAGCGTCGGTGGCCGATCTGGCCTAACCGTGGTCTTTACCGGCCTGCTGTTCCTCCTGGCGCTGCCGTTCGTGGCGCTGGTGGGCGCAGTTCCGGCTGTTGCTACCGCCCCGGCGCTGATCGTGGTCGGCCTGCTGATGATGAATGTGCTGGCCGACGAGGATGGCGTGGATCGGAGCGGCCAGAAGAAGGGCATCGACTGGAACAACATGGAAGATGCGTTCCCTGTCGCCCTCACCATGCTTATCATGCCGTTCACGTTCAATATCACGTACGGTATCGGTGCGGGCTTCGTCAGCTACGTGCTCATCAAGGTGGCACGAGGCAAGGCAGGCCAGGTCCACCCCGCAATGTACGGTGTGGCGCTGCTCTTCCTGCTTTACTTCCTGCGCTGGGCCCTGTTCGACGCTCAGTTCTAGCTCCCCGCAGATGCGGATACAATCTCGAGGTGGATGCCCCGGCATCCACCTCGTGTGTTTTTCAGCGACGACAAGGACCACTATGCAACGACCACCACTGCGCAAAATCGTGATGATCCAGGAGAGCAGCGAGCGGCTGCTCGAGGCTGTGCGTTCGGCTGCACCCGACACTGACGTGGTTGTCGCCAGCGAGCAAACCGACATCGACCGCGAGATTGTTGATGCCGTGGCCGTTATCGGTGGCAGGGTCACCGATGACCAGTTGCGTTCCGCCACGCAGCTGGCATGGCATCACGTGCCGTGGGTCGGGGTGGAGCGGATCATCTCGCCGGTCCATGCAGGGCAGGGGATCGTGCTTACAAACGGAAGCGGTGTGAACGCTGCCAATATCGCCGAACATGTGGTGGCCATGATGCTGGCCTTTGCCCGGCAAATTCCGTTATTCGTGCGCGAGCAGGATCGTTCATCCTGGCGTGGCTGGGGCGATGCGCCGACGTTCTTTGAACTGGGTGGCCAGCGTGTCCTTTGCCTGGGCACCGGCGCTATCGGGCAGGAAGTTGCCCGCCGCCTCTCCGCATTCGGATGCGAACTGGTGGGCGCATCGCGCTCCGGCCGTCAAGCACCCGGTTTCGACCATTCGGTCTCGTTCGATCACCTGGAGAGCGAGCTCGCCGTGGCAGACCATATCGTCAGCAGCCTGCCCCTGACGGAATCAACACGGCAGATATACGATCGCTCCCGCATATTTGCATCCAAGAAGGGTGCCTATTTCTACAACGTTGGTCGTGGTGGCACCGTTGACCAGGAGGCGCTCATCGAAGCGTTGCAAGAAGGCCATTTGGCGGGTGCCGGACTGGACGTGGTCGAACCAGAGCCTCTGCCAGCCGAGAGTCCATTATGGGCAATGAAGAACGTGGTGATCACTGGCCATACAAGCGGCAATTCCCCGAAAGCCCTGCAGCGTATGGCCGACCTTACGGCGGAGCAAATCCGGCGTTACCAGGCAGGGGAGGAGCTTCTAAACGTCGTGGATATGAGCGCCGGTTACTAGGCCGGTTCCCGATGGGCACCCGGGCCGAAGCGGCATGCGTGGAACGCGCGGTCCGGGTGCGGCACTGGATGCAGGGCGTAGAACGGGTCAAGTGACGACCGCACATCATCCAGCCGGGCATGTTCCAGCAGCACCAGGGCCGGGCCACCGTTACCGCCGCCCATCATCCGTGCGCCGAGAACACCCCGTTGCCTGCGGATATGCTGCACCAGTTCCTCAACAACCGGATGGCTGATGTCGTAATCGCGTGCGGAACTCCTGCCCGACTCGTCCAGTAGTTCCCCGAACCGGGCCCAGTCACGGGCACGCAACGCTATCTCCGCCTCAGTTACGCGCATGGTTTCAGTGACGACATGGCGCACGCGAGCCAGAAGAGTGGCATCGATATGCCGGTCGATAGAGGCCTGGACGAGGTGCCAATGGGGCGCCAGGGCAGCGAGGTTTGGCAAGTCGAAACCATATGCTGCATTGAGCGCGTACAACGCTTCATCCGCCTCTCTCACCCGCGTGCCATAGGCTGACGTACGGAGACTGCGCTTCACGCCGGAATCGGCAACCGCGAACACATATTCGCCCAGATCTGGCTCAATGCGCTCGAAGGTGTTGTCGCGCCCGTCGAACCGAATCACGCCGCCGGCTACTGATGCGCTCTGGTCCATGGCGCCAACCATGGCACCGGCACGATGTTCTGCCTCCCGAGCAATCGCCACCAGGTCATAGGGCGGGATGTCGTCTGCAGTGAGAGCCAGGATACTGGCGACGCAGAACGCCGCGCTGGAACTCATGCCAAAGCCTGGCGGGATGTTGCCGGCCACAGCCAGGCCAACACCGGAACGGATTGGTATGCCGCGAGCGATCAGCGAGGCGACGACGCCTTTCAGGTACACGGCGGGCCCCTTATCTTCGGGGCCGCTTTGCCAGTCGATTAGTTCGGTCGGGTAGCAGGTAGCGATACCGTCTCGAACATCTGCAGCAATCAAGCGAATGGCGGTCGCATCGTCAACAGGGCCGCTGGCGACAACAATGGCGCGATCAATGGCGCCGGCCAACACCGGGCCCCCGTTGTAATCGATATGGTTACCGATCAGCTCGATCCTGCCAGGGGCAATTGTCCAGCCATCCACCTGCCACAACGACCCGAATGCATTGGTTCCGGCTGCTGATGCCCGTTTGCGGAGTTCGGGGTATTGCATCGCTAGCGGTTCATACGTACGGACTTGTATGCCTCCGCAAGCTCGAAGGGCTGGTCCTTCGCGATCTCGGCGCTGCGTTCCCGCAGGCGATCGACAAGGTCATCTCGCATGCCGACCTGCGATTCGTGGGCACGCAGGGCATCGATTTTGTCGTTAAAGGTATCGGTGATGTCGATGAACACATCCGGGGCTTCGGCCCCGAAGTACCAGATTTCGGCCGTCTTGTGCGGCTCCAGCCCTTCCTCAAGGTGCTCCGGGAAGTAGAGATGGTCGCGGGCGGTGGGGTACACGGAATCGTGCGTGGCCAAACCCACTCCACGGTGATCGGGATGCATCGCATACGGCCGGAAAGGATCATGGGTGATCACAACATCTGGCTTGTGGGTGCGAATCTGGCGCACGATTTTCTCGCGCAGGGCGATATCCGGAACTACGTGGCCATCCCCCTCGTGGAGGAAAACCAGTTCCGCCATTCCAAGTCGTCGCACCGCCTCGCGTTCCTCGCGCTCGCGGGTGGCCATCAGGGTTTCGCGGGTGAAGCTTCGGTCGCCGGTACCCCGGTCGCCCGATGTCACCTGAACCAAGATGCACTTCTTGCCTGCGTTCACGAGTTTCTTCACCGTGCCCGCCGAGGAAAACTCGAGATCGTCGGGATGGGCGACCACCCACATATAGGTGTCCCAATCCTCAGGGCCAGGATAATTGTCGGTCATCATTCGCCTTTCGCTGCTGCGAGGACGTCCATCAGCTTGCTCACAAGCCCAGAACGATCAACGGTTAGCTGTTCTCCACTCGAGAGATTCTTGAGCGAAACAGCCCCGTTGGCAAGTTCCTCGGTGCCGGGAATGAGCGCGAACGGAATACCACGCCGGTCGGCATACTTGAGCTGGGCTCCGATACCCTTGTTCGACACCAGGCTCTGGTCGACATTAATTCCCGTGCGGCGAAGCTCCCGTGCGATTTCTCCGGCTTCAGCAAACGTCTCCTCGATGTACACCATGGCGACCTGGGCGGTGCTCCGGCGCGCCGGCAACAGATCGAACTCCTGAATGACCTCGATAATCCGCTCCAGACCCAGCGATATGCCGGTTGCTGGCACATCGCGCCCAAGGAAGGTGCCGACAAGGCCGTCGTAACGTCCGCCGCTGCCGATGGAGCCAATCTTGGGCTCCTCCACCTGAGCCTCCCACACCGGGCCGGTGTAGTAGTCGATGCCGCGGGCCAGCGCGAGATCAATTCGAAAGTTTGTTTCTGGGACGCCAAGCGCACTGAGGTGCGCAAGCAGTTGGCGTAGTTCGTCCACCGATGCTGCCTGGTCGCCAAGCTCCTGTTCGGCGAGGTCGAGAAGCTCCTCGTTTGAACCTCTCGTTGTGATGATGCGCAGAATGGTATCGGCAGCCGATTCACTTGCACCCTGATCGATGAGTTCGGCCCGAACCTTGTCGGCGCCGATCTTGTCCAACTTGTCGATCGTGCGGAACACGCCTGCCGCGTGCTCGGACGGCACCCCGGCCACCAAGGCCAGGCCTTCGAGCAACTTGCGGTGGTTGATGGCGATGACAGCCCGGTCAAGCCCTATGGCATGAAAGGCGTCGACAAAGGTGCTGAGCGCCTCCGCATCGGCTAACGTGCTGTTTATTCCCACGATATCGGCGTCGCATTGCCAGAACTCGCGGAAGCGTCCGCGCTGTGGCTTCTCGGCGCGCCATACAGGCGCCATATGGTAGCGCTTGAAGGGAAGGGCGATATCGTTCTGGTGCATGGCGACGAACCGCGCCAGTGGGACGGTCAGGTCGTACCGAAGGCCGATCTCCCGTTCCCCGGCATCCTGGAAGTGGTACATCAGCTTTTCGTTCTCGCCGGCCTTGCCGGTAAGAATCTCCATGTACTCCAGTACCGGCGTATCGAGCGGTTCAAAACCGTGCGACTCGAATACGCGGCGGATACGATTCATGACTTCCTGCCGGAGCAGCATCTGCTCTGGCAGGTAATCGCGGAATCCCTTCAGGATTTGCGGTTTTCGGGTAGGCGCCATTTGTTGCTCCACTACCGGGTTTTCTTAATTTCCAGCACAATGTGGCCCAGTTCCGGGCCAATGAGTTTCTCGAGCGCCAGCCGAACCGCGTTCACGGAACCCGGCAGCGAAAAGACCACAGTGTCGTTGCAGACACCGGCTGTGGCCCGGCTGAGCATGCTCGCGGGTCCGACTTCCTGCCAACTGAGCATGCGGAAGATCTCCCCGAACCCCGGCATTTCTTTCTCGATCAGAGAAGTAATCACCGGGTACGTGACGTCCCGGCCAGCGATTCCGGTACCACCGTTGACAATGATGGCCTCAACGGCCGCATTATCAAGCCATTCTTCCAGCACCGCCCGGATCCGGAACTCCTCATCCGGGACGATCTCGTACCCCTTCAGGTCGTGCCCGCGGAAGTCGAGGTGCTCGCGGATAAGGCGTCCGCTCGCATCATCGTCGCGAGTGCGAGTATCGCTTACCGTCAGTACGGCGAAACCGATGCCGTCGGGGGCTGCTGCCCGGTGCTGTTGGGTTGACTGGGAATGGTGAAACTCATCGCCAAACGGATGATGCATCTGCTCATGGCCTTTCCACGTGCTGGCCCGGTTCCAGTCGGGTCGCGCAGCCGGAATTGTACGTCAATATAGGCATGTAAGTCGGTTTAGCCGACGACCACAGCATTCCGGTAGTGAACGATGTCGCGGACGTCACCGTCATAGCCGAGCGACACGGCAACGAGGTCGATTCGCCAGAATCTGTCGCTGGCGCCGGGAACGGTGAGGGTATACATCTCCGCTGTTCGCAACAAGACACTTTGCTGCTTTTTACCCAGGCCCTCTTCAGCGCGGCCGGCACCTTCGCTCCGGCGTGCCTTCACCTCCACGAAAACCAGTTCGTTGCCGTCATCCATAACCAGGTCGAGTTCGCCGTGACCGTATCGCCAGTTGGCGTGGCGGAAAACGTATCCCTTTCCTTCGAGGTAGGAGCGGACATACTGCTCGGCAGCCGAGCCAACCTGTTTGCGGTCATCCGGCATGTTCGCGCTCCTGGTGCATCACGGCGGCCGCCCGGACCGGGGCGTAACAGTATCGATGGACCGGGCACGGGCCGTACCGGATGATCGCCTCGCGGTGCGTCCTTGCTGCATAGCCCTTGTGGCCGGCAAATCCGTAAAGAGGGTAGGTTTCATGGAGCGCGATCATTATCTGATCGCGTGCGACCTTTGCGATGATGGACGCGGCTGCGATAGACAGCGATAGTGCATCGCCATCGATGATTCCCTGCTGGGGGAGGCCGGAGTCGATCGTGGCTGCATCGATAAGAAGGTAGTCTGCCTCGACAGGGAGTGCCTCGACCGCCCGCTCCATTGCGGTGCGGTTGGCCGCTGCTACACCGATGGCATCCAGTTCGTCTGCCTCCACCGTGCCCAGTGCATAGGCACGGGCACGAGCGCAGATGCCTTCTGCAAGCAGGGATCGCGTCTTGAAGGAGAGTGTCTTCGAATCCCGCACGGCGGACCAGAACTGGATGTCCTGGTTTATGAGAGCCCTGTCCGGCAGGATGACTGCCCCGGCCATTAGTGGCCCGGCGAGCGCGCCGCGGCCAACTTCGTCCACCCCCGCGATAGCCCTGTACCCATGCCCGGTAAGGTAGCTCTCCCATTCGTAGGTCGGGATGCCGGCGATCAGGCCCATGTGCGCATCACCGCCCCGGTTGCTGCAACTGCATCATCCATTACCGGCCAGTTCTCTTTCAGCGCGTTATAGCGGATCGATCCGAGTCCGATGTGGAGCAGGTAGCACAGCATGCGCTCGCGCACATTGTCGCCTTGTGTGCGTACCGCCTCCTGTAGGCGGTCGGACATGTGGAGCGCTGACCACTGCGGGTACCACCATTCGCAGAACCGTATCCAGGCAAGGTCGTAGAGGGCGTCACCCCACAGGCCGCAGCCCCAGTCGAAGATGCCGGATATGCGACCGTCGTCTACCGTGACGTTGTAGTTGAGCGTGTCGCTGTGAATGAGCTGACGGGAGGTGGGCACGAACTGCAGTTGTTCCTTCATGAGTGAGAGGGCGTCATCAAACACCCGCTGCGCTCGCGGCTGCGTCGCCAGCCGGGATCTCCAGCCACCGCCCCGGGTGCCCGGTGTGTCGGTCGCGACGTCAAGCAGGTAGGCCTCAAATGTTTGGAACTGCCCGTTGCCGCGGCGGTCCCATCCCCCGTAGCCTGACGTGTTGCTGGCGGGCACCGCGCGCATGGCTCGTAATGTCGCGGCGAGGGAGGGAAGGACGGAGCCCATTTGAACTGGCGTTAGCTCGTCAAGGTGAACCCCCGGCATTCGCTGGGAGATGCACCACCATTGCTGGCCGAGTTGCCCAATGCCGAAGACTTCGGGGATCGGCAGGTCGGGGCCGGCAAACTGGCTCGCGAACTGGTCGGCGCGAAAGTCGTCGCCGGTGTAGCTGAAGCGCATGATCATGGGGCCGCGTTCGGTTTCAAGCGCCACCGCGCTGCTCCATGCTCCACCACGGACGTCGGTTATCGAAATCGGCACAACGCCCAATGTATCGCTGCTGATAGCTGCGATCTCAGCGTGAGTCGGTGAAGGCGGTGCGAAGTTTCTGGTCATACGAGGATTGTGGCACAGGTACAGAACAGCCGGTAGCTCAAGAAAGCTACCGGCTGTCATTTCTGCTATGTGGAGGAGTTTAGGAGTCCTTCTCTTCGGTGGACTCCACAGCAACTTCCGCCTCAGCGGTGGTTTCTTCCACGGCCTGGGTTTCAGTAGCTTCCGCGGCCTCAGCCTCATCAGCAGCGACGATTTCCGCCTCTGCTTCTGCGGCAGCAGCAGCCTGCTCGGCTTCCAGTGCGGCCAGGCGATTGGCCTCTTCTTCGGCAGCCATGCGCTCGGCAGCCTTACGGGCCGAAGCGGTGAGGTCACGGCGTCGCTCGACGATACGGGCGGCACGGCCAGTGAGGCCACGCAGGTAGTACAGCTTGGCGCGGCGAACCTTGCCGAAGCGGGTCACTTCAATCTTGTCGATACGAGGGGAGTGGATAAGGAACGTTCGCTCGACACCAACAGCGTGGCTGGCGATGCGGCGAACGGTGAAGTTCTCGGCGATCCCACCACCACGGCGGCGGATCACAATGCCCTCGAATACCTGAATGCGCTCGCGGGTGCCTTCAACGACCTTGGCGTGCACACGAACGGTGTCGCCAGCGCCGAACTCGGGCACTTCCCGGAACTGCTCCTGCTCGATCGAGCGAATGAGCTGATGCGTCATGATTTGCCTCATAATCTGCCGGGACATCCCGGCCACCAATAAAATGTGCATACAAACCGCGCAAGGGAACACGACCCAGGATCAGCGGGCACAAAGGGCATTCTATCAGTTCGCGTCGGCGGGCTGCAACGCCAGGGCTGGTTCGCTGCCGAGGATTGATATCACCTCTGCCGCAGTTTCATAGCGCCCGAACGATGGCATCAGGTACACGCCTTCCGCATACGGTGTGAGTTCCCTGAGCAGTTCCTGCGCCATACGCACGCCTTCGGCACGGCCATCCTTGTCCGCCAGTTTCATTCGGTGGCGTGCTTCATCCGTCAATGTGATGCCAGGCACCTCGTTGTGAAGGTATTCCGCATGTTTGCTGCTTTGCAGCGGCAGGATCCCGATCATCACAGGAATAGGCAAGCGTTCGGCCCCGTAAATCTTGAGGAAGTCCAGCCACACCTGAAGGTCGAAGATCGGTTGCGTCATCACGAAGTGCGCTCCGGCTTCGATCTTGAGCCGCAACCTGCGTGCTTCGTCCTCGAGATCAGGCTTGGTTGGATCGACAGCACATGCGATGGTGAAACTCGCGTTACGGCCGATAGACGTGCCTGCGCTATCCGACCCCTGGTTCATTCCCTGGATGATGCGGATAAGCCCGATGGAATCGACATCGTACACACCGGTGCTGCCGATGTTGTCGCCCAAACTCGGCGGATCCCCGGTAAGCGCCAGGATGTTTCGTACCCCGCTGGCATGTGCCCCCAGCAGCTCGCTCTGCAGCCCCATCATGCTTCGGTCACGGGTGGTGTAGTGCAGGATCGTCTCGATGCCGACCTCATGCTGGATGAGATAGCAGAGGGTCATGGCACTCATGCGAACTCGGGCCATTGGCGAATCGGCGACGTTGATCGCATCGACGCCCGCTTCCTTGAGCAAGCGTGCGCCTTCAATCGCCTTGGTCGGGTTGAAACCCTTCGGTGGCTGGATCTCTACACACCGGAGGAACCGCTTGCCCAGGTTCTGGTGAAGACGGGTGGGCTCGTCCGAGATATTGACCACCGACAGGCGCGGGGTTGGCCGTTTCCCGGGGTCCACCTCGCCGTTGGGGCTGGCAACCGGGTGCCTCGCCAGCGCATCGCGCATGGCAGCGATGTGTTCATGGGTGGTGCCGCAGCAGCCGCCAACAATCTCTGCACCAGACTCAATGGCACTCGTGGCGAATTCGGCGAAGTACTCCGGGGTGGCGGGGTAGACGTACTTTCCGCCCGAGGTTGTCGGCCAGCCGGCATTGGGCATGGCGATCAGGGCAGGGCGATCGTTCTCGACGCGATCAAGTTCCTTGCGCATCTTGCGGATCACGCGCAGCAGCACTTTCGGCCCGACCGAGCAGTTTGCACCTACGGCTTCGATACCGAGCGGCAGCAACTCCCGCACTACCGCTTCAGGCGTGACACGGCGAATGGTCATGCCATCCTCGCCGAACGTGACGCAGGCGATAATCGGAAGGTCGCAAACCGAGCGCACCGCGTCGATAGCGGCTTTCAGTTCCACCATGTCGCTCATGGTCTCGATGAGGAAGCAATCGATACCGCCTTCGAGCAATGCTTCTGCCTGCTCCCGGAAGGCAGCGTACGCATCGGCGACGGTTAGCTGGCCGTACGGTTCGAGCGTTCGACCGGTAGGGCCAATACTCCCGGCCACGATGATGTCGTTTCCGGAGATCTCCCGTTCCTCGCGGGCGATCTTTACGGCGCGGAAGTTAACGTCGCGCACCCGGTCTTCATACCCGTGCTGCTCCAGGCGGTAGCGATTGCCCCCGAACGTGTTGGTCTCGATGACCGTTGCACCCGCGTTGATCATCGCCCGGTGGATTTGGGCGACGTCGTCCTTATGGGTGACGTTCAGCATTTCCAGGCAGGTGTCGGTTGGGTGCCCGGCCGCAAAAAGGGACGTGCCCATGGCACCATCCACCAGTAACGGGCCCAGTTTCAGCTTTTCGAGGAGTGGATTCGACATTCGGCCTTCCTGTACATACACCGCAGGATCCATGATATTGTCGCCCCGTTACCCTTGCGCATGGCGGATATTCAGGTCATGCTAGAGTATCGCACTTCAATGGAGAAGCCGCAGCGAGCGCCCACTGCCGGGGCATTGACGTTCGGCCCGGTTTCGCGGTACATTCCCGCAGACTTGATCGGCCGATCGCCACCTGCGTCTTGTTTAATCGTCGGCCTACGCCAAGGAAGTCCGTACCCATGCTCTCCAAGCCCTCCACCGTTTCCGATTTTCCCCAGTCCATGGCCACTGGCCCGGGCGTGCTTATGCCAATCGGTGGTGCCGAGGACAAACTGGACGACAAGATCATCCTCTCGGAATTCGTGAAACTTAGCGGCGGGGACCAGGCCCGTATCGCGATTGTTCCCACTGCATCTTCCATTGAAACAGCCGGCCTGCGTTACAAGGCAATCTTCCTCGGGATGAATGTAGCGTCCGCCGAGGTGGTCTACATCGGCTCCCGTGAGGATGCCAATGCCGAGGCAACACTGGACCTCGTAGCCGACGCGACAGGCATTTTCCTTACCGGCGGAAACCAGATGCGTCTTTCGTCCATCATCGGCGGCACGCGTTTGGAGCAACTGGTTCGGGAGCGGCATGAGGCCGGCGCCGTTGTGGCCGGCACCAGCGCCGGAGCCTCCATCCTCAGCGCCCATATGGTCGCGATGGGCGCAAACGGATCCACGCCGAAGCTTCGAATGGCGCAGATGTTTGCCGGATTCGGGCTTATCTCCAATGTCATCATCGATCAGCACTTCCGCCAGCGCGATCGTATTGGTCGGCTGCTTGCCCTTGTGGCCGGAAATCCTGGCTTGCTCGGCATAGGCATCGACGAGGATACCGCGGTGGTGATCGAGCCGGATAACACGTTGCGTGTTGTTGGCAGGCACAGCGTCACGATCGTCGACGGCTCGCACATGAAGAGCGATATCTTCGAGGTGAGGCGGTACGGCGATATCACCATTAGCGATGCCCGCCTCCATGTGCTTGGCGCTGGCAAACGCTTCGACCTCGCGGAACGGAAACTGCTTACCGATTAGGGAATGCAGCCCGGGCCTCCGGGCAGCAATGCGAATAGCGGCGCATCGGAGCCTCGCCCTTTCGTATCGGCGGGGCTTTGGTGTACAACAACCGGTACAAAGATGAATATGGAGCATCGGCCCACCGGCCGAGAAAGGGAGCCTGAATGCTGAAAATCACGCAAACCACGGTCTATCGGGGTCCCAACGTGTGGGCGCGTATGCCGGTGATCCACTATGTTCTTGATATCGGTGAGCTGGAAGATCGGCCCACCAACAAGATCCCAGGCTTCTACGAGCACCTTACCGAATTGCTCCCTTCGCTCTACGACCACGGGTGTTCCCTGGGCCGTCCTGGTGGTTTTCTTCAGCGCATGCGTGAGGGCACCTGGATGGGCCACGTGCTGGAGCACGTCGCGCTGGAGCTGCAGAACCTCGCCGGTGCGGAAGTTGTGCGCGGCAAGACCCGGTCCACCGGCCAGCGTGGCGTGTACAACGTTGTCTTCCAGTACGAGCAGGAGGATGTTGGCCTCGCCGCAGGCCAGCTGGCCTTGCGTACGCTGAACCACATCATCTACGGCAGCGAACCGGATTTCGATTTTATTCGCGAACATGAAGAGCTTGTGATCAAGGTGGCCGAGCGCCTGGCGTACGGCCCGAGCACCGGATCCATCGTGCAGGAAGCAGTTCGACGCGGGATCCCGGCCATACGACTGGATCCCAAGCGATCGTTTGTCCAGCTGGGTCATGGCAAGTTCCAGAAACGGATCTGGGCCACGGTAACATCGGAAACACCGAACATCGCGGTGGATGTGGCCGGCAACAAGGAGCTCACGCTCCGCCTAATGCAGGAAATCGGCATCCCGGTGCCGCGGTCGGTCGTTGTGCGATCTGAGGACGAGGCGGTGCGCCAAGCGAAGCGCCTTGGGTATCCAGTAGTCATCAAGCCGCTCGACGGCAACCATGGCCGGGGCGTGTTTATCAACCTCACGAGTGAAGAGGAAGTCCGCGAATTCTATCCGTCCGCCCTCGGGGAGGCGCGAGGGAACGCGATTATCGTGGAGACGTTCGTTCCGGGCCGCGACTACCGCATCCTCGTGGTGAACAACCAGGTGGTAGCGGTGGCCGAGCGCGTGCCGGCGCACGTTGTGGGCGACGGTATTCATACCGTGCAGGAACTTATTGATATCACCAATGCCGACCCGCGTCGCGGCGTGGGCCATGAGAAGATCCTCACCCGCATCACGGTCGACAGCCAGACGCTGGAGGTGCTGGATCGGGATAACCGCACGCTGGAAACCGTTCCGGAGGCGGGTGAGTTTGTACAGCTGAAGCTCACGGGCAACATGAGCACTGGCGGTACATCGATCGACCGGACCGACGATATTCACCCGGACAACATCGAGATCGCTCGCCAGGCGGCAATGGTGGTTGGCCTGGACATTGCCGGTATCGACTTTATCACCGAGGACATTTCAGAATCGGCGCGTGAACATGGCGGTGCCATCGTTGAAGTGAACGCTGGTCCCGGATTCCGCATGCACACCAACCCCACTGAGGGCCACCCTCGCCATGTCGGCCGGGCGGTAGTGGATATGATGTTCCCGCGCGGGTCGGAATCGCGCGTGCCGATCGTCGCAGTCACCGGTACGAACGGCAAAACCACCACCAGCCGGATGATTGCGCACATCATGAAAGTGAGCGGGCGCACCGTTGGCCTCACCACGACCGACGGCATTTACATCGACGGCACCCAAATTCTCTCTGGGGATATGAGCGGCCCGACCAGTGCCCGTATGGTGCTGAAGAACCCGACCATCGATTACGCGGTTCTCGAAACCGCGCGCGGCGGGATTCTGCGATCCGGCCTCGGGTTCGATCGCTGCAACATCGGTGTGGTGACCAATATCGCTGCCGACCACCTCGGCCTGAAGGGCGTCGATTCGCTCAACGAACTGGCGCGGGTGAAAGAGGTAGTTGTTGCGAGCGTGCTGCGCGACGGCGCCAGCGTACTGAACGCCGACAACGAGTACACAGTGGCCATGACCAGGGCGGCGCGCGGTGAGATCATATTCTTCAGCATGGATGATGAGAATCCGGTGATCCGCGACCATATCCGTGCGAAGGGTCGGGCAGTGGTGCTGCGGCAGACGCGCCAGGGAGAGATGATCACCATTATTGAGAACCGGAGGGAAACCTCGCTTCTCCTGGCGTCGCAGATCCCGGCAACAATGGAAGGCCGAATCCGGGTCAATATCGAAAACGCCATGGCCGCAGCAGCCGCTGCACTGGCCGACGACGTGAATCTGGATTACATCCGGCTGGGACTCCGAACCTTCAACAACAGCTTTGCCAATACGCCGGGCCGGTTCAACTTGCTGGACCTCGGGAACAAGCGGGTGTTGATGGATTACTGCCACAATGTGGCCGGCCTGGAGAGCATTGCGGACTTCGTGAAGCGAATGGAAGCGGACCGCACCGTGGCCGTTATCAGCCTGCCGGGGGACCGCTCTGATGGCGATATGCAGGCCTTCGGTGAACTCGCTGGCCGAACCTTCGACAAGATCATCATCCGGGAGGATGACAACACACGAGGGCGAGCCAGGGGCGAAATTGCCGAACGGCTCCGCGCGGCTGTAGAGAGTTCTGGCAAGAACATGGACGATGTCCAGATCGTGCTCAACGAACTGGAAGCGTCACAGGCGGCCGTGGACCAATCGGTGAAGGGCGACCTTGTCGTGCTGATGATCGACAAGCCTGTAAAGGTGTGGGCACAGCTTACCGGCGAGGAGCCCGGTTAATCGGCAGCCTGTTTCGACCCGGAGGCCGGTGCCTCCGGGTCTGGCATGTCCACAAGCCGATGTGTCAATTGGGGTACAAGCCGGGCAGCACCAACGGCAGCCATGATGGTGCCGATACCGCCAATCATCACGGCCAGCGCAGGTCCCATGCTGCTGGCCATGGCCCCGGCCCGGAATTCACCAAGCTGCGGGCCGCCCATCGCGAACATTGAGTGGGCAGAGGCTATACGGCCACGATAGCTGTCCGACGTTACCAGGTTTCGGATAGTGTGGCGTAGCGCCATCGAAATCGAGTCCGCCGCGCCGGTTCCGGCCAGGAAGAGGAGCGCCGGTACGAGGGTAGTGCTGGCACCAAACCCGATGATGCAGGCGCCATAGGCGATGACGCAGGCGACCATACCAAGTCCCGGTCGCACCGGCATGCGCATCACTCCGAATACCAGGCTGCCTACCACCGCCCCCGCCGCGGGCGCACTTAGCAGGAGGCCAAGGCGATTCGGTCCACCCCCGAAAATCTCGTCCGCAAAGATCGGCAACAGGTTAGTGAACGCGCCGAAGAATGTTGCGATGAAGTCAAGCCCCATCACGGCCAGCAAAATCGGCGTTTGCCAGAGGAACACGAACCCGGCCTTGATAGCCGTCAGTCCACGTTCCCGCTGTACCGGCAGTTCCGGGCGAGCGCTGATGGCGAGTGCGGCTGCAATGACGGCGGTAAACCCGATCGCATTGAGGCCGTACACCAACGAGAGTGACGTCTGGGCGATAAGGATGCCGCCGATTGCCGGCCCGGCCACCATGGCGGCCTGCATAGCCAGGTTTGCCATAGTGGCCGCCCCGGCAATTTCATTTCGGGGGACGAGGTTCGGGATGAGTGCCTGGCGTGCCGGCCCGGCAAACGAGTTCAATGCCGACGAAGCGAAGGTGACCGCGTAGATAACTGCCAGCGTGTCGGCACCTGTGGCGGTGGCGAACACAAGCGCTGCAGACGACAGCATAAGCGCGATGTGCGTGTAGACGAGGAGCATTCGCCTGTCACGTTGGTCGGCAATAACGCCTCCAAACAGGCCGAAGAGGATAACCGGTGCAAACCGCACCAGGCCGAGGAGGCCAAGCAGGAAGGCGTCGCCGGTAAGTTCGTACACATGCCAGGTAATGGCCATGCGCTGGATTTGCCATCCGAGTACGGAGAGCGTATCTGCCATCCAGAGCTTTCGAAAGTCGGCATGGCGAAGCGTTGAGAACGCGTTATTGGCTGGCAATCAGGGGATCCTCACTCGGCGGGAACGCTGTCAATTGCGATTTTTCCACAGGCAGGGCGTTCAGTCAAAGCTACCGTGAGAGCCGACCGGTTTATCGTATCCTTGTTGCTTGATCGTCTTGGACTGATTGTAGAAGGACTACCGCGAATGGCAGATGTATCCCTTGGCGGCGCATTGAGTCGCGAACAACTGCGTGCGCTGATTGATAACGAGCGTCCCCTTGTGTCGGGTTACATCGATCTCGAGAAACAGATTCAGCCCAATGGCATCGACCTCACTCTTCGTGAGGTGGCCCGACATCGCGGGCAGGGCGCGATCGGGGTCGATTCCGCCGATCGCGTGTTACCGGATCTTGAACCGCTTGCCTTCAATTCGGACGGCTGGCTGACGCTGGAACCGGGTATTTACCACATCACCTATAATGAGGTCGTGGACATCCCCGTTTCGTTGATGGCGCTTGGACGGCCGCGCAGCAGCCTTGCGCGCTGCGGCGTCAGCATTGTCACCGCTGTGTGGGATGCCGGGTACAACGGACGGTCCACCAGCATGCTTGTGGTGGAGAATCCGGCAGGGTTCCGTGTTCAGCGAGACGCCCGCGTTATGCAACTGGTGTTCTTCGGCATGAGCCAGGCGACCGCCGAAGGATATCGCGGCCGCTACCAGGGCGAGAACATCGGGTAGGGGATGCTAATCGTTGCGGCGGGAGAATACCGGCCGGTCCGGTGCGGCGCCTGGTACTGCCGACTGGTTGCGAAGGACAGGGCGCTCGGCTTTCTCGTCGCAATCCGGTTCGGGGCAGATATAGATTAGGCGATATTCGCTCGCATTCTGGTCGGCGAAACGGGCAGGGCGGCCCACTTTCCCGCGTAGCACCATCTCGTGGTGATGCTCCGGGCAGACCGGGATACCGGAGTCCTTTTTCCTTCGGCCAGTAATACGTTCAATCAACGATGGCATGCGTTTACCCCTGAATCCAGTGTGCCGACGCGTTATATGTACGCAAGTATACGAGAAGACCGCATGAAAGACCGCGAACACGATGACATGAACGACGACCCCACAGCCGGGCAGCCTGATGCTGCTTCCGCACAGTCCGGGCCTGTGCTGGACCTGGATGTATTCCTGCAAATCCGGGATGTCGTTCGTAGCCATTACCTCTGGCAATGGAACGAGGACGATGAGGCGACGCAGGAGCTTATCGCAGGGATTCCGGTTCTGCTTCACGAGGACTCCAGGTTCCGGTTAGTCGGTGATGTCGAGGTGGAGGACAACGTCTTCGAAGTGACGTTGTGGCTTCAGGACCAGACGATTTACTCGCTGGCCACCGTCGACGTGACTATGCTGGATGCCCTGCATATTGATCTCGGGAAAGGTGCCGTGCTGGCGCGAGAGCTCACACGCATCGGTTTGGAGTATCACCTGATTGTGTTTGGCGAGGGGCGGGCGCGACAGTTCCACATCAATGTCGTTGGGCCGCGCATGCAGCAAATCCGCGACCTTGGCCGGTTGGTCGTCTCGTCTATGGACACCTACAGCGCCTAGGTCGAACCTTTTTCTGTTTGGAACTGGAACGCATTCCGGCTATACTTGGGTGCAGTCGTGCTAGATGGGGAGTTAGCGGTGCCCTGTACCCGCAACCCGCTCCAGCGGGGTTGAATTCCCTCTCGAGGCTCGGCCTTGCAGGACTGTTCCGATACGGAGTGTTGAGCATCGGGTCTCACACGGCGGGGAACTGTGAACCAGGTCAGGACCGGAAGGTAGCAGCCTTAAGCGGCACTCTTCGGGTGATGTGAGGTTTCCCGGTGGGAGCTTACGACCGGATTCAAGCTGGAAGGTGCTTGTCGACAGAGGGTGCACGGCTGTTCTCTTGAAGAACAACGGCGGATTCCATTACGGAATCCGCCGTTTGTCGTTTTTCTGCGCGGGAGGTATCTAGACGCGGACCTTGCGCGCCTGGTTACGACGCTGCCGGGCCAGGCGGAGCTCCCGGTCTGCCGGTGCCCTGCTCACCAGCCAGGCGATCGCGACCGCCAGCACCACCCAGGTAAGCACAATCCAGATCGGCCGGCCAAGCGTGGCCGGATCGATCTGGAGCAGGCGGATGATGCCAAAGAAGAGGCCGACACCGCAAATGGAGCCCACCACGGTTGTGGCCAGGCGAACGAACTCTCGCGTGTATTTGCCGCGGAACGGCGGCGATCCGGGGCGGGAGTTCAGGTAGCCTGACGCAATCACGCCAAGGGCAAAGAGCGCCAGGCTCAGAAGGGCCAGCCAGTGGTTCGCGATATCCGGGGACGGGCGAGTCGTCAGCCAGTCCATGTGTTACGCGTCCCCGAAGATCAGTGCGCGCTTCACCTGCTCAATGGCCTCCGTCACCTTGATATCGCGCGGGCAGGCATCGGTGCAGTTGAACACGGTGCGGCAGCGCCACACGCCTGTACCCTTGTTGAGGATCTTCAGGCGATCAATGCCGGCAGTATCGCGGCTATCAAAGATGAACCGGTGGGCGTTAACGATCGCTGCGGGGCCAACGAAATCCTCGCTCATCCACGTAACCGGGCAGCTGGTAGTGCAGGCCGCACACAGGATGCACTTGGTGGTGTCATCGAACACGTGCCGGGCCTCGGGACTCTGGAGCCGCTCGCCGTGGGCAGGGACGTCGTCGGCAATAAGGTAGGGCTTTACGGACTTGTACTGATCGAAGAACTTGTCCATATCGACCAGCAGGTCCTTCTCGATCCGGAAGCCCATGAGCGGCTCAAGCGTCACGCGCTTGCCGAGGTCCTGCATGAGTACCTTGCACGCAAGCCGGTTGCGGCCATTGATGCGCATGGCATCCGATCCACAAATACCGTGCCCACACGACCGACGGTAGGTGAGGGTACCGTCCTGATACCACTTCACCTGGTTCAGGGCATCCAACACACGATCCCGTGGATCGACGTTTACCACGTACTCTTCGAAATGCGCCTTGCGATCCACCTCGGGGTTGAATCGCTTGATGCGCAGTGTTACTTCCATACCAGGTACCTCTCCCTGCGTGACCAGCGGATGATGTTGCTACTGATTGTAAATCAGTATGTGCGTTCTTTGGGCTCAAACCGCGTGATTGTCACCGGTTTGTAGTCCATCAGCAGGTTTTCGCCATCGCGTTTGGCCAAAGTATGGCGCAGCCAGTTTGCATCGTCACGCTTCAGGAAGTCGGATCGATAGTGAGCCCCCCGGCTCTCCTGCCGTTCAAGCGCGCCACGGCACATCACCTCGGCAATATGGAGCATGTGCTCCAGCTCCATCGCTTCCATAAGGTCGATGTTATACACCGAACCCTTGTCTTCTACGGAAACCGATTGGTAATCCTTTTGCAATGACCTGACGAGCGAGAGGGTCTCCTGGATTCCGGATGCTTCTCGGGACACGGAGAGGTTCTCTGTCATGCTGCGTTGCATGGCCGAGCGGATGTCCGCAACTCGTGGACCGCCCGTGCGCGATTTCAGCGCATCCACACGCGCCTGCGATTCTTCCCCAACTCCGGATGGCAATGTCTGCAGTGCCAGGTGATCGAGGTCGCGTAGGGCCTGCATACCGGCGCGTCGGCCGAACACCAGCAGCTCCAGCAAAGAGTTAGTCCCCAGCCGGTTCGCGCCGTGGATCGATACGCAGGCGCACTCTCCGGCTGCGTAGAGGCCCGGAACTACAGTGCCCTCGGCATCGCGTGTGACCTGGCCATCGTTGTTGGTTGGAATGCCACCCATGGTGAAGTGGGCAGTCGGCTGGATCGGAATGCCCTCTTCAGTGGGCTCGACGCCGAGATAGACGCGAGCGAAGTCGGAGATATCCGGAAGTTTCTCGTCGATCAGTTCCTTGGGAAGGTGGGTAAGGTCGAGCAGGACGTAATCCTCCCCGTTGATTCCTCGCCCTTCCTTGACCTCTTGCCAAATGAAGCGACTCATCATGTCGCGGGGAGCGAGGTCTTTCAATGTGGGTGCATATCGGGCGGCGAATGCCTCGCCTTCACTGTTTCGTACGATGCCACCTTCGCCGCGCGCGGCTTCCGATACCAGGATGCCGAGCCGGGCGAGCCCTGTGGGGTGGAACTGCAGGAACTCCATATCCATCAGCGGTATCCCGGCCCGGAAAGCAACGCCCATACCGTCTCCGGTGGAAGCCATGGCGTTTGAGGTGATCTTGAACACCCGCCCTGCGCCGCCTGTGGCGAGGATGACTGCCTTGGCCTGAATGACATGGAGCTCGCCTGTTCGCAGTTCATACGCAACCACGCCGGCGCAACTACCGTCGTCCGTCATGATCAGGTCAAGCACGTGGAACTCGTCAAAGAAGGCGACGTTATGCTTCACGCTGTTCTGATACAGGGTGGAGAGGATGGTGTGGCCGGTACGATCGGCGGCGTAGCAGGCGCGCATCACCGGTGCTTCCCCGAAGTTGCGGGTGTGGCCTCCAAACCGGCGCTGGGCGATTTTGCCCTCGGGTGTGCGGCTAAACGGCATGCCCATGTGCTCGAGCCCGATGACGGCCTCAATCGCGTCCTGCACCAGGATTTCGGCGGCATCCTGGTCTACCAGGTAGTCGCCTCCCTTAATGGTGTCATACAGGTGCCATTCCCAGTGATCCTCTTCTACGTTTCCGAGTGATGCGGCTACACCGCCTTGCGCTGCGCCAGTATGCGAGCGGGTGGGGTAGAGCTTGGTAACACACGCGATTGACGCCTTGCCTGCAAGTTGCAAGGCGGCCGTAAGGCCAGCACCGCCGGCACCGACAACCACAACATCGAAACGGTGAAAGATCATGAAAACTCTCCTGCGGCAGTGCCGTATGGCACCGATTACTACAGAGAGTATGACCCGTTTTCAGGTGGGAGGCACAAGAGAACTGTAGGGGAAAATCCCTGATTCTAAGGGAGAAAACAAAAAAGGGCGGGTCATCTCCATCAGGAGACGGCCCGCCCGGAACAGCACTAGTACTTGCGTTCCTTTGGCTCGAATTTGGTGATGACCACCGGCTTCTTCTCCAGGCGAAGATTTCCGTCGGATTCGCGGTAGATCATCGAGTGTGCGAGCCAGTTGACATCGTCTCGATCCTCGAAATCGCCCCGGTAGTGGGCACCCCGGCTCTCCTTGCGGGCAAGGGCGCCATGCACGATCGTTTCGGCGAGGTCGAGCATGTTCCCCAGTTCCAACGCCTCAAGGATATCGGTGTTATAGACCTTACCCTTGTCCATGATCGCGATGTTGGCGTAACTGGATCGGATCTCCCGGATCCGCTGTTCCGCCTCGAGCAGCAAGGTCTCGTCGCGGTACACGGAGACGTTGTCCATCATGATGTCCTGCATGTGGCTTCGAAGGTCGGCCACACGCTCACCGGACTGACGTCCCTTGATTGCCTCGATCTGCTCCCGTGCGGCGTCTTCCGGATTATTGGGGAGATCGGCCCAGTCCAGGGTTTCGATATCCTTCAGCATCTGCTTGCCCGCGCGCCGACCGAACACAACCAGGTCGACCAGCGAGTTGGTGCCGAGGCGGTTTGCGCCATGGACCGACACGCAAGCTGATTCTCCGGCTGAGTACAGGCCGGGCACAACCGTACCCTGTGCGTCCCGGATCACCTGGGCATCCACGTTTGTGGGGAGTCCACCCATGGCATAGTGGGCGGTTGGCTGAATCGGCACGCCTTCCTTCTTCGGTTCCACACCGAGGTAGGTTCGGGCAAAGTCGGTGATGTCCGGAAGCTTCTCATCAATCACTTCCGGTGGCAGGTGGGATACATCAAGCAGCACGTAATCCTTGCCATCAATACCCCGGCCTTCCTTCACTTCCTGCCAGATGAAGCGGCTCATCATATCGCGCGGGGCGAGATCCTTCATGGTCGGAGCGTACCGGGCAGCAAATGCCTCTCCGGTGTTGTTGCGCACAACACCGCCTTCACCACGGGCTGCTTCAGAGAGGAGGACGCCTAGCTTGTAGAGTCCGGTGGGATGGAACTGGAACATCTCCATATCCATCAGCGGAATACCACGCCGGTACGGAATGGCGACCCCGTCGCCCGTGCCGGCAAGCGCCATCGAGGTAACACGGAAGACACGGCCGAAACCGCCCGCAGCGATCACAACGGTCTTCGCGTGAATGGTGTGCAGTTCACCGGTGCGGATTTCGTAGGTCACCACGCCGCAGCACTGGCCGTCGTCGGAGAACAAGAGGTCCACCAGATGGTGTTCATCAAAGAAGTTGAGGTTGTTCTTGATGCCCTGCTGGTACAGCGTCTGGATAATCATGTGGCCGGTACGGTCAGCGGCATAGCAGGCACGCTTTACTGGCCCTTCGCCAAAGTTACGACTATGGCCACCGAACCGGCGCTGGTCGATTTTGCCCTCCGGCGTACGATTGAAGGGGAGCCCCATATGTTCCAATTCGTAGACGGCGTCAATCGCCTCACGCGCCAACACCTCCGCCGCGTCCTGGTCCACCAGGTAATCGCCACCCTTCACGGTGTCGTACATGTGCCATTCCCAGTGGTCTTCCTCAACGTTCCCCAGCGCAGCGCTGATTCCGCCCTGTGCCGCCCCTGTGTGGGAGCGGGTGGGGTAGAGTTTGCTGACGACGGCGATCTTTGCCTTCCCGGCCATCTGGATCGCCGCCATAAGACCGGCACCACCCGCACCGACGACAACTGCGTCATATCGATGGAACGCCATGTACTTGCTCCTGTGTGTTTTGCCCCGGTAAGGAAAAGTCTGACTCTGGCCTTATTGTGCCACCTTCCCGGCAAACACGCGAAATTCGGTCCGCAAAACGCGGCATAATCGTGGGGTGCAGCTGCCAAACATGTGCATTCAGCACCAGGCACCCGTTATGCCGGTTCACGGCCAGTTGCCATGAACATGAATGGTTCTTGTCCCCGCCACGCAGTTGAGGTTGTGGCGACCAGTTTGAAAGGCTTTTATACGTGACTGCCGAACCGTCCACGCTTCTCCACAGATCCCTCGCGATCGCTGACTCCTACCTGGAACCGATCGTCGATTTGACCTCGCGCTTGTCAGCGATTCCTGCACCCTCGAATGACGAGCTCGAGCGTTCGACTGCACTTCGTTCGATATTGGAGGAGATGGGCTACGACGACGTCGCCGTCGACGAGATTGGCAATGTCACCGCCCGTATCCCGGGCAGGGATCGCAGCAAGACGCTGCTGGTAGCGGCCCATATCGACACCGTGTTCCCGCGCGAAGTCGACCTCACGGTTCGCCGCGAAGGTGACACGCTGCATGCGCCGGGCGTCGGTGATAACACGGTGGCAGTGGCGGCCGTGGCGCATTTTCGCCAGGCGTTCGATGAACTGGGGGAATTCCCGGCGTGCGATATCGTCATCACCGGTAATGTGGGAGAAGAGGGGCTCGGCGATCTGCGGGGAATGAAGGCGGTCGTCGCTTCGCTGCCGGATATCGTCGGGGCCATTGCGGTGGAGGGGCAGTCGCTCGGGACCGTCGTGCACGATGCGGTTGGCAGCAAGCGGTACCTGGTAACCGTCACCGGCCCGGGGGGTCATAGCTGGGGAGCGGCGGGCACGCCTAGCGCTGTCCACCACCTTGCCCGGCTGGTTGCCCGGATGGATGACATTCCGTTGTCTGCCGATCCCAAAACCTCTTTCAACACCGGCACTTTCCATGGGGGCATCAGCGTCAACACGATTGCGCCAGAGGCGCACGTCTTGCTCGATATGCGATCAGTGAGCGCGGAGGCATTGCACGAGCTTGTGAGCCAGGTGGACGAGATCCTCGCTTCACCAGCGCCCGACGGCATCCAGGTGCATGTGGAGGTTGTGGGGGATCGACCGGCAGGGTCGCAGCCGGAAGACGGCGTGTTGGTGCGCATCGCTGACCAGGTGTTGATTGACCTCGAAATACGGCCGCGGCACCGCGCCAGCTCGACTGACGCCAACGTTCCGATTTCGCTTGGTATTCCGTCTGTGTGTATCGGCGTCACGAATGGAGATAACGTCCACCGTGAGGATGAGTACATCAACCTGCAGCCTATCCCCACGGGCTTTGCCCACTTGCTAACCGTTATCCTTCAATCTGCGAAAGCACTTGTTTAGAACAACCGCCGGCTTGTGCCGGCCTGGAAAGCACCGTATTGGTGAGAACACGTACATCACTTGCTGAATACGTCGCGCTGGATGTGGAAACGACCGGCCTTAACCCCCAAATCGATGAAGTCATCGAGGTGGGGCTCGTCGTGTTCAATGAGCGTCAGGAAATCTCTCGTTGGAGTCAGCTGGTTCGGCCAAAGAACCAGATTCCAATGCAAATCGAGCGCCTTACTGGAATTACCCAGGAGATGGTGAATTCCAGCCCGCGGTTCCCCGAAATCGCGGATGAACTTCGCGAGCGTATTGGCGACCGGCCCGTCATTGGCCACAACGTCGGTTTCGATGTGGGGATGCTCGCTGGCCAAGGCTATCAACTCGAAAACCGGGTCATTGATACCTACACGCTGGCAACTGGCCTGCTTCACGATGCGCCGAACTACCAACTTGGTACGTTGGCAGCCTACTTTGGGCATCCCGTACTGGACATGGACCGGCACCGTGCACTTGGCGATGCCACTGCCACGATGATCGTGTTCCAGAACCTGCTCGAACGGCTGGCCCAATACGATGCCGGGACGTTGCGACAGGTAGGGCAGTTCGCGCGGGCGGGGCAATGGAAAGACGCCTGGTTCTTCGAGGAATTCGCCCGCACAAAGCTGGACGGACCGCTGTTTGATCCATCACGGCCAGCGACGGTTCCGCTTGAGCTGATGTTCCTGGCGCCGAGAGATCGCCCGGAGATGCTGCGCCCGACCGGGAACCAGGAGCCTGTGGACATCGGTTTGGTAGAGCGCCTGCTCGGTACCGAGAGCCCCCTGGGCGAGGTGCTGGTGGGATTCCGCCCGCGGCCAACCCAGATCACTATGGCCCGGCGCGTTACCGATGCATTGAACAAGGATGACAACCTGCTGATTGAGGCGGGCACAGGCACCGGCAAGAGCCTTGCCTACCTGCTTCCTGCCGCCCTCTTTGCCGTTCAGCGAGGGGAGCGGGTGGTGGTGAGCACGGCAACTATCGCGCTGCAAGACCAGTTGTATAACAAGGACCTTCCCGACGTGAATGTGGCTCTGCGGGAAGCCGGTGTTACTGACGAGCTTCACGTTGCGGTGATGAAGGGACGCCAGAACTATCTCTGCCTCAAGCAGTGGTTCGCGCACGCCAACGACCCGATTGAGGACGAGGCCGACGCTTCGCTGCGTGCCAAGATCTTGCTGTGGCTGGGGCACACGGAAACCGGGGATCGCGCGGAACTTCGCCTGACGCAGGATGAGGAGCGGTACTGGCGCAGGTATGCCAGCGAGCGGGGGAGGTGCACGCCGGGCCGCTGTCCTTACGCGGGGAATAACCAGTGCTTCTTCCACCGGGCCCGCTGGAATGCGCACCATGCCCATATCGTCATTGCCAACCACAGCCTGGTGCTGGCAAATGCCGCCGAAGGCCGGGTCCTGCCGGTGTTTGAGCGCCTTATCGTCGACGAGGCCCATCACCTTGAGGATGAGGCCACGCGCCAGATGAGCTTTAGCGTCAACCGCGAGAACATTGAGGATGCGCTTCGCTTCATGATCAGGCTCGATACGGGCACGGTCAGCGGGGCGATTCCTGTAGCGGCATCTGCAGTCCTCCGGATGGGCGACAAGATTCGTGACGATTACGGCGACAAGGTGGCCAGCAAGGCGAAGGAAGTAGAATCGGCCGCGAGCAAAATTACCTTGCTTACGGGCGAACTCTTCCAGCGCATGAACGCGTTCCTCGGAAAGCCGAAGGGCAATTCGAGCTACGCACAAAGCTTGCGCGTCACCGATTACATGCGGGATTCCTCCAACTTCATCGATGTCGCGATGGTCTGGGAAGAACTGGGGCCCGAACTACGGATGATCGCGGAAGCGGGTACCTTCCTGATGCAAATCCTTGAGGAAGTGCCACTGCCGGATGACCCGGACCAGCCGCTGGTGAAAATCCGTGATGAGGCGATCGGCGACCTGATTATTGGCGTGGACGAGATCGCGGCGCTGTACATGAATCTTGAACAGAGCTTCAACCCCACCGAACAAGTCGCGCGGGACATGGTGTTCTGGGTGCAGCGTTCGGGTATGCAGCAGGTGCTGAGCATGAATGGCGCGCCGCTGGACGTCAGCGGCCTGCTGAACCAGAAGGTGTACGCCAACCTGCGAAGCGTGATCATGACCAGCGCAACCATGACGATCGATGGATCGTTCGAGTACATCGCAACCCACATCGGTATGGAAGGCAGCAAGGTGCTCGATCTTGGCTCGCCGTTCGACCACGAGAAGTCAACACTCATATACCTGCCAGAGGATATGCCTGAGCCGAACGCGCCGGCCTACACCGGGGCATTGAACGATGTGCTCTACGAAACCATCGTGGCCACGCAGGGACGAACGCTGGTGTTGTTCACCAGCCACCGCGCGCTACGCGATGCGCGGAATGCACTGAAGGATGCACTGGAAGAACAGAATATCGTTGTGCTGGGGCAGGGGATCGATGGCAACTCTCGCTCCCTTATCGACCGGTTGCGCAGCGATCCCGGCACCGTGGTATTCGGCACGTCCACCTTCTGGGAAGGCGTGGATGTGGTGGGCGATGCACTGAGCGCGCTCATTATCACGAAGTTTCCGTTCGCGGTTCCCACCGATCCCATCTTCGAGGCACGCAGCGAGCTGTATGACAACGCCTTCCTCGACCTTAGCCTGCCGATGGCAGTGTTGAAGTTCAAGCAGGGGTTCGGTCGGCTCATCCGTACCGAACAGGATCGCGGAATCTGCGTTATCCTCGATAGAAGAGTTGTCTCGAAACGATACGGGTCGAAGTTCGTGCAATCGCTGCCTCCAGCGAATGTCCATATCGGATCGTTGCACGACCTTCCCGAATCCGCACGTCGGTGGGTCAGGCCGGTCGAGGCCTGATCCCCTTCCCCAGGAGCCACCCCGCCATGACATCAGCTGTAAATCCCGATACAACCCGCAACATCGCTATGGAATTGGTGCGGTGCACCGAGGCCGCAGCCCTGATGAGTGCCCGTTGGATGGGGCGAGGCGACAAGGAAGCCGGAGACCAGGCAGCCGTGGATGCCATGCGGAAGCTGCTGAACTCCATAGATATGGACGCCACCGTGGTGATTGGCGAGGGCGACAAGGACCACGCCCCGATGCTGTACCACGGCGAGCGGCTCGGTACGGGGAACGGACCGGAACTTGATATCGCCGTGGATCCCGTGGAGGGAACGCGCCTGCTTGCCAATGGCCAGCCCAACGCGGTGTGCGTTATAGCTGTGACTGAGCGCGGCTCGTTCTACAACTGGGAAGATATCGCCTACATGGAGAAGATCGCGGTGGGCCCACGGGCCGCCGGTTCGATAGATATCACCAAATCGCCAACCGAGAACCTGCACGCCGTGGCGGAGCGAAAGGGGATGAACGTCCGGGCGCTCACGGCGGTCGTCCTGGATCGTCCGCGTCACGCAGATTTGATCCGCGAAATTCGAGATGTCGGAGCGCGTATTCGCCTTATTCAGGATGGCGACGTTGCCGGTGCCTTGATGGCAGCCCTGCACGATACCGGTATTGATATCCTGATGGGCATCGGTGGAGCACCGGAAGCCGTCATCACCGCGGCGGCGCTGAAATGCATTGGTGGTGATATGCAAACGCGCCTGTGGCTCAGGAACGACGACGAGCGCCGGGTGGCCGAGCAGCGGGGAATCGATGTCAACCGGGTGTTCCACCTCGACGACCTTGTTGACTGCGATAATATCAACGTCTCGGTCACCGGCCTCACTGACGGCGAGCTGTTGGAGGGCGTGAAGTTCACCAGCCGCGGCGCATGGACACATTCGCTTGTGTTGCGGTCGGCCAGCGGGACCATCCGGAAAATCGAGACCCTGCATCGTCCATCCAAGCTAGAGAATCTCTCCGATGGCCTCAATGTGCCGGTAGAATAGGCATCCTGCGGCCGTATTTGTTGACGGTGATTCACCGGGGTGGTAGCATCAGTGCGTACCGGACGGTGATTCTGACACATTCCTCTATCGCCGTGTTTCGCGTGCAAAACACCCGCTGTGCCACAGAAACCTGCACAGATCGAACGGCATTGCCCTGGCCTGATTTTATGGGCCAGCCCTTCGGCAATACGTATGTGGAGTTCCTTGCATAACGTAGCGTTTCCTTTTCTTCCGCTTCCGCCAACTGCATATACAGTTCTCCAGTTGCCCGAAGCACATCGCCCGGTCGGATTACGCACCTGTAAGGCGTGCTGTCCCCGGAAATCCCTCATGGGAGGAATCAATTGTCTGTAGATGAAGCCGTGATCTCCGAACCTGCTGCCGAAACCGAGGCGCAGGAGAAGCCCGCCCGCCGCACGCGCACTGTTCGCGCGCGCCGCAAGCCGGCGGAAACTCCGCAGGAAACCACAGAAACAACCAACGCAAACCAGGATGCTCCTGCGGCAGCCGATGCCCCCGGCACGGAGAGTGCAGCAGCGCAGGTGGAAGAGCCTGCTACCCGAACCGAGCCCGAGGCCGATACCGCTGTGCCCGCCGAAGAGGTCAAGGGTGATGCTGAAGCTGTCGAGCAGGCAGCTGCGCCGGAGGCGGTCTCCGCAGGGGAAGCCGCTCCGGCGGCCGACACCGCGGAAAGCACCGAGCGGACCGGCCGTAACCGCCGTAACCAGCGCAAGAACCGCAACCGCGGGGAAGGCGACGAGAAGGACGCCTCACAGATCCAGGGCCAAAACGCGAACCAGAACCAGGGACGGGATCGCCGCAATCGCGACAATCCGAATCGCCTGACTGTGTCCGATCTGGATGCCAAGGACGACGCTGAACTGTTCGACCTCGCCCGCGAGCTGCAGGTCTCCGGCTACATGCGCATGCGCCGCCCGGATCTCATCACCAAACTGCTTCAGGCCCAGACCGAGCGCGATGGCCAGATCTTTGGTGACGGCGTGCTGGAAATCATTGAAGACGGTTTCGGTTTCCTCCGCGGCGAGCGATTCCTACCCGGCCCAGACGATATCTACGTCAGCCAGAGCCAGATTCGCCGATTCGGCCTGCGAACGGGTGACCGGGTCAGCGGCCAGGTTCGCCCGCCGAAGGACAACGAGAAGTTCTTTAGCCTGCTGCGCGTCGAAGCCGTAAACGGCGTCGATCCGGAAACAGCGCGACGGCGCCCGAACTTCGATAAACTCACCCCGATCTTCCCGCTTGAGCAGATCCATCTGGAAACGGTGCCGAACGTGTTGAGCACGCGGTTGCTGGACCTGGTGGCGCCTATCGGCAAAGGCCAGCGCGGCCTTATTGTTAGCCCGCCCAAAGCAGGCAAGACATTGCTGCTCAAGGCGATTGCCAATGGCATCACCAGCAACAGCCCCGACATGCACCTGATGGTGTGTCTCATCGGTGAACGCCCGGAAGAAGTGACGGACATGCGCCGTTCTGTGGATGGCGAGGTCATTAGCTCCACATTCGACGAGCCGGTAGAGGATCACACCAAGGTAGCGGAAATGGCGCTGGAACGCGCCAAGCGCCTGGTGGAAGCCGGCCGCGACGTGACGATCCTGCTGGACTCGATCACCCGCCTGGCTCGCGCTTATAACCTTGCTGTACCGCCGAGCGGTCGCACCCTCTCGGGTGGTATTGACCCCGTGGCGCTGTATCCGCCGAAGCGCTTCTTCGGTGCGGCGCGCAATATCGAGGGTGGCGGATCCCTCACGATCGTGAGCACCTGCCTTATCGATACCGGCAGCCGCATGGACGACGTGATTTACGAGGAGTTCAAGGGCACTGGTAACATGGAGCTCCACCTCGACCGCAAGCTGGCCGAACGGCGCATCTATCCTGCGATCGACATCCAGCGCTCCGGCACCCGCCGTGAAGAACTGCTGCTGGGCGATGCGGTACTGAAGCAGGTGTGGACCATGCGTCGCATGGTGAGCATGTTGGGTGGCTCCGAAGGCACAGAGGCGCTTCTTGGTCGCCTCGCCAAGAGCACGTCCAATCAGGAGTTCCTTACCAACCTGCACAAGGACGTCTAGGCGGCCCACGTCGAACGAATAAGGCATCAACCCGGCCACACATGGCCGGGTTGATGTTCTCCTAAGGGATCTGCGAGAAGTAACGCCCAGCGTGGTTGGTAGAGTCTGCCGAAACGGGCTCCGGCCTGCTGTCTTAGCCGTTTCTCAGTCGGCGGCCAATTACTGCTGCCATGCCAAGCACGGCGGCTATGATCCCAAATCCTGCCACGAGGTAGCTTTCGTTCGGGCCCGATCCCGTTTGGGGCAGCGAGGTTACGACCACCGCCGTGGGCGATGGCTCCACGGCCGGTTCAGCGGTGCTACCCGGCATCGGTGACGACCCTGGCTGACCGGGTGAGGGGATGGAGCCTGGCTCGCCCGGTGTGGGGGTCGAGACGGGTGAGCCCGGCGCTGGTACCTGCGGTGTTTGCGTGGGCGTAGGCGAGGGAACAGGTGGGGTTGTCACCTGCGTCGCCATGACCTGCACCGTGAATCGCTGTTCGGCTAGGTCTCCGCGGACGGTGATCACCTGGTCGACGGGTTCATAGCCGGCTGGTGAGGTGACAAAGCGATAGTTGCCGGCGGATAAGCCCTCGAACACCACCTGGTTTCCTGTCCCGATCTCGCCCTGCTCGAACGGAGCGCCGACGACCTGCGATGCGACCGGAGCGTAGAGGGTGTATTCGGTACCAGCGATTGAGCGTCCGTCGGATGTCTCCAGAGTCACAACAACATCGGTACCAACCTCCTCGCTATTGCAGGGTTCGTTGATATCGGTGAACGTGAAGCTGAACGGGCCGTCGGTAATGAACTCCGGGGCCACCGCAAAGGTGATGGTTCGCCCGCCATCCACCCATCCAGTATCGGTACCGAGCGTTACACCAGTCGGCTGGTCGGGAATGGTTATCAGGTCGTTGTCCGGGCCACAAATGGCTGTTTGCACAGGGCTCACGGGTGCATCAGTTGGGCAGGGGGTACTTGCGTCGATGAGTTGAAGCACGATATCGACGTCCGCCGGAAGGGCATAACCATCCGCGGCGCTGAAGGCTATCATCCAGGCCCCATCCAGCCACTGACCGTCCGATGCGACGATTACGTTGGCGGGCTGGCTTTCCGGGAGCAGCACGACATCATTATCCGGCCCGCATACCTCGGTGACTGTCGGTGGCAATGGGGGCTCGGTGATGCAGGGGCCGCTATCCGTGTAAATGAAGATGCCGCTAACACCATCGACGAAACCGTAGCCTTCTTCAGTGGAATATGTGAAGGTTCGAGTTCCGTTGCTCCAGCCGCTGTCGACCGGGTCGGCCACCACGCCTACGGGCTGAACTGCAAGAGTGAACGTATCGTTGTCAATCCCGCAAACCTCCTTCTGCACGGGTGGGACCGGCGTTACAAGGCATGGACCGGCATCCAGGAATACATATTCGGTGGTGACACCCGCCGGAAGGACGAAGCCGTCAGCGGCGGAGAACGTGATTGTGCGGGTACCGCCGTTCCAGCCGGAGTCCGATGCCAGCACACCGGTCGGTTGCTGTGGAACAGCTAGCGGGTCGTTGTCCGTGCCGCACACTTCCGTCTGCGTTGGCGGTAATGGTGCCTCCGTTTCGCATGGCACCCTATCGTAGAACGTGAATGACGCGCTTACACCTGGACGAAACGCGTATCCGGGATTGGGCACATAGGTGAGGGTATTTTGTCCGTTACTCCAGCCGGAGCTCTGCGGTACCGGATTCACGGATGCTTCCTGCGCGGGGAAGTTAAACGTGTCGTTGTTGGGGCCGCACACCTCGTTATAGGTCGGTGAGGCGATTGTTGGGGAACGGCCACGCTGCAGGGAACGTGAACGGTCTGGTAGGTGGAGGCAGCCGGAAGCCATGCCACGACCTGCTGCTGAATACGAAGGTATCCGTTACCGCTGATGCAGGCGTTCAACAGGGATTGGTTGAACGTCACCGTGACGGAAGCACCGTTAGCCGATCCACTCATCCCGAACTCGGTTTCATAGTTGGTGCCGTCAATTGTGACCCGGTAGAACCCCATCACACTGCCGGTATAGCCCGGAATTGACGCCGTGAACGAGTGCTGTTCACCGACCTCCATTGACAGCAATTCCGGATCCGGGCCGAAGATGACCTGGGGCTGTTGCGCGGCTGCGGAACCTGCAACCATGAACGCAGCCAGCACTGAACCAACGAGCAGGAGAATCAAGCGAACCTCGCGCATTGACGTACCTCAGTAAGAACGATACGTCAACCGGAGGCCGACGCATATTAGGATTTCCATGATCGTAATCGGGTTAGACTATCCTGAATAGTCAGCGTCGCAAAATATCGAGGTCTACATGCATGCGCGGACGCATGGCTGGTTCTGCCATGTCCGGCGTAATGACGGCATATTCCTTCGTTGGATTGCTGCTCGCAGCTCCCGGATTGCCGTACCTGTCCATTGCGAGGATGTTCATTTCGCTTGCATAGGGGTCATCGAGCGCATCAAGGTCCCTCATCGCCTGTTCAAGGGCCTGGTCGAGGTTCATGCCAAACCGCATGAACATTACAACGCTGTGGGCGGTAAGACACCGCTGTGCCATTTCTCCCCGGCCGGTGCAGGCTGCCGCGCCCCAGCGGTTATCGGCATAGTTGCCCGCCCCGATGATCGGGCTGTCACCCATCCGTCCCGGGTATTTCCATGCCCATCCACTGGTACTCACCCCGGTCGCGATATCGCCCCGGCTATCCATGGCGATGAAATTGACGGTCCCGTGGGGCGGCTCACCAGTACCGGTTTGCTCGGCGATTTCGGCGTCTTCCGTTGCTACCGCGACTATTTCCCGGATTCTCGACAGGTAGCTTGCGTCCCGGTCCGTCAGGTCCTCCAGCCGGCTCCGCCAAATCTCCTCTGCTTCAGGCGTGAGCAGGTTTGTCCGTTCCAGCCGCATTTCCTCTGCAAGTCGCATGGGGCCATCGCCACCCAGGAGCACATGGGGCAGGGTGTCCATAACGTGCCGCGCTATCTGTGCTGCCTGTTGATACGCTTTAACCGCGCCGACGGAGCCGGCACGGAGTCCTCGTCCGTCCATGACGCTGGCGTCAAGCTCCACTTCGCCAAGCAGGTTCGGCAGACCAGAGTAGCCCACCGTATGGTCGTCGGGATTCGCTTCCACAAGGGTGCAGCCGTGGACAACAGCATCCACTGCCGAGCCCCCGGCCAACAGTATCTCCATGGCTGCTGGCAGCGCAAAAGCGCCGTTGTGAGACGAAATGATAATCGGTGGCATGGAGCAACAATCTCCTGACTAGGGCGACAAGCAGGGTGGAAGGGCACGACGGTGGCAACGGAGGTTGCCGCCCGTGCAGGTCTCCTTCTGCCCGGTGAATAGCCGTGCAGTTACCCGAAGGTGGGTTGGCTTTAGTAGTCAGAGATGTCGAAACCGGCGGCGACCAGGGCATCATCGATCTCTTCGATCGAAGGCTCGATGAGAATGCGCTCGCCGATATGGACCTGGGGCACGTTTGGCTTGCCCGTAAACTGCTCCATTTCCGCACGTTTGCTGGCGTCGGCTTCGACATCGAACTCGGTCCACTCGATGCCGTGGTGCTGCAGGCGCGTGCGGGCGCGCGTGACATCGGGGCAGAAGCGCTCGCGCGCATACATAACGATCTCGGCCATGGGTTTCTTCTCCTGCCGGATAACGGCGATACTAACGTCCCCACTTCCCAACGCGTTGTTACCAAGGGGAAATGCGGGGTTCCGGGACCTACAAAAGGACGCGGGTGATCTCATCCGAGTCGAAGCGCTGAAGAGGCTCAACACCGCGTTCTGTACTGATCCTGAGCGCGCCTGGTGTATTCGTCAAGATGCCGACACGGGTCATCAACACCATGGGAGCAAGCAAGTCGATCCCGGCGTCGGGTGGTGCTGCGACGAGTAACGATCCTGAACTCAGAAGTCCCAGTGGATCAATGCCGAAGTGTGCGCATATCGCAGTGGTTTCAGGCAGCACCGGAATAGAGGCTTCGTCGATGTCCGCGCCGAGGCCCGAAGCTGCGGCGATCTCATGAATCGCCGTTGCCACTCCCCCCTCTGTGGGATCATGGAGCGCTGTGACTTTGCCGGTAGCGAGCAAGGCGCGGGCATCCCGCGACACTGAAATGCCGGGTTCCACCAGAAGTGCCTTTGCGACACCCACAACATCCTCACCCAACGCAGTCCGCAATTCATCTTCGCGCTCGGACGCGAGCAAGGCAGTTCCTTCTATGCCGGCGGACTGTGTGAGCCACAGGTGGTCACCGGCCCGAGCTTTGCCTGGTTCCAGCAGGCCGTGCGGGCCAACGGTTCCGAGCAATGTGCCAATCAGGAGCGGGCGATCGATCCCGGCGGTGATTTCAGTGTGGCCACCTATGAGTGAAATGCCTTCGAACGCACACGCCCGCTGGAGTTCGGCGAACTGCCGCTCTACATCGTCAGGGGTGCTCCCTTCTGGCAGAAGGGATACGACGGTCATCCACCGGGGAATCCCGCCGAGGCACGCGATGTCGTTTGCGTTGACCGCAACCAGGTACCGTGCTGCATCGGTTGAGGCGAAGGTAATGGGGTCGCTCTTGACGAGCAGCGTTTCGCCCCCGACAGTGAGGGCTGCAGCGTCGAAACCATAGTTGCTTTCGACGATCACCGAGGCGTCTCGCGGTGTGCGATAGGATGTGAGCAGGCGATTGAGCAACTCGCCTGGAAGTTTACCGGCCGGCAGATACCCGGAATCACTCATCCCCAATACCGTTCTCGTGTTCATCCGTAAGCACCCGAACGCGCAGTTCGGCTTCGCTGATGAGTTGGCGGGCATGGTCAAGGAGCGCAGAACCCTCGCGGAACTTGTCGATGGAGTCTTCCAGGCTCAGTTCGCCGCTCTCAAGCTGGTCAACGAGATCGCGAATCTGTTCCAGCGATTCCTCAAACGTCATTTCTGTTTTCTCTGCCATGCTATCCTCCGCCCTCTATTGTTTCGTTCCATGTAATGCTGTCTACGGTGGCCCCGATAGTGCCGCAGCGCATCGTGGCCCGTACCGGGGTGCCTACATCAAGGTCACCAACCGTTTTCACCGGCTTATTAGTAAGGGTGTTCTCCAGCCACGCAAACCCACGCTGGAATGATGCGTCCGGGTTGAGTGTGGCCAATACATGGCCAAGCGCATCGATTTCGCACGACGCCAGGTCGATCTGGTGCATGCAGGCCAGCCGCAGCCGGCCAGCCAGGCCATCCAGTTCTCTCTCCAACGCTTGCAGCCGGGCGAGGGGAGACAGGCGCAATACCCGGCGCTGGAGTTCGTCGATATATTCCAGTCGGGTGTTGAGCAGTCGGGTTATGTGCTGTTGTAGTGAGCGTTTCGTTTCCAGCAGGGCTGCGTCGACCTGGGCGAGGTCCGGAGTGGCGAGCTCTGCCGCCATGGAGGGTGTACCGGCGCGGACATCGGCTACATCATCCGCCAGGGTGAAGTCGTTCTCATGCCCTACCGCCGAGATGATCGGCACTTTGGCGGCGAAAATCGCCCGAACCACCCGTTCGTCATTGAACGCCCACAGGTCTTCCATGGAACCACCACCGCGACCGATGATGATGACGTCCGGCGTGGCGGTTTCCTGGAGGAGATGCAGGGCCGCGACGATGGAAATCGGGGCGAGCTCACCCTGTACGAGCGTCGGCGAGAGGACCAGCTCTGCGAGCGGGTATCGGCGAGAGACAACGCGCTGGATATCGTGCCAAACGGCGCCGGTTTCGGCTGTAACAACCCCGATAACCTTGGGAAGCGGTGGCAGTGGCCGCTTGCGCGTTTCGTCGAAAAGCCCCTCCGCCTCCAGGCGCATGCGCAATTCTTCCAGCTGAAGCTGGAGGAGGCCGGTACCTTGCGGTTGAACCAGGTTAACCTGGAGCTGGAGTTCACCTCGCGGTGCGTACATGGTTACGCTACCATGCACAAGCACACGGTCACCTTCCCGCATGGGGTAGCGTTGCTTCTGCACCGCACTGCGCCACATGACGCAGCGGAACTGGCAATCGGCATCTTTCAGGTTGAAGTAGGCGTGCCCTGAACGGGCAATGGTGAGATTGCCAATCTCACCATCGACCCAAATGTTTTGAAGTTGTGGCTCCCGCTCGATGATGTTTTTCACCATCCCGGTCAGGCGAGCCAGCGTGTAAATGGATTGCATTAGTCAAGCCGCGCCGAACTCGAAATACGTATCAGCGGTGTGCCGTATTCTACGGCTTCGGCGTTATCCACCATGATCTCCACCACCACGCCACTCTTGTCAACGGTGATTTCGTTCATGATCTTCATCGCCTCGATGATGCCGACCACCTGGCCGGTTTCGACTTCATCGCCGATGTTCACAAACGGCGGTTCGCCTGGGGCCGACGCAGAGTAGAACGTACCGATCATCGGGCTGGTAATGACATGTCCCGCTGGTACCGGTGAAGTCTGCGCACCGGCATCGGCGGGTGTTTGGTCGGCGTGGGTGGGCGCGATTGCGTGGGGCGAGGGGTAACCGATTCCCGCCGGTGGCATGGAGAACACCGGCGTTGCAGTTGCGAGGGCAACCGATTCCGAGCGTAGCCGAATCTTCACATCACCGGCCTTGAGGTCCAGTTCGCCGATGCCGCCCTTTTTCATCATGTCGATCAGATCCCGAACGGATTCGACCACATCATTGGGGGCCACACGCGATTCCTGCATCTGGTTATCGTGCTCGGTCATGGTTTCCAATCCTGCTAACGGCGTTCGCCCGATTATACGCGCTCGATATAGTCGCCGGTGCGGGTATCGATCTTGAGGTTGTCGCCCTCACTCACGAAGAGGGGAACGTTGACCACCAGGCCAGTTTCCAGGGTCGCCGGCTTGTTGCCACCGGTAGCGGTATCGCCCTTGAAGCCAGGATCGGTGCGCACAACCTGGAGTACCACGCTCGTGGGAAGCTCTACATCAATCGGTTCGCCGTCATATGTCAGGAGGTCGATGACATCGTTCTCCTTCATGAATGGAGCAGCTTCTTCCACGGTGGTGCGATCAAGCATGATCTGCTCGAACGTTTCCGTATCCATGAAGTGGAAGTGGTCGCCCTCGGCATAGAGGTACTGCACGTGCTGGCGCTCCAGCCGTACCGACTGGAACTTCGTGCCAGCCATCGCTGTCATCTGGGTGTTGGCCCCGGTTCGCAGATCCTTCAGGCTCATGCGGATATTTGCTGAGCCACGCGCCTGCTTGTTGTGCGAAAAGTCGGTGACCTTCACCAGCCGGCCATCAATATCAAGGGTGATTCCCTTCCGAATATCGCCTGTATCAATCATGTGGAATCCTCCTGGAGTCGATTACAGCACACGCTTTGGTGCGCCGGTAAGATTTTCGGCACCGTCCTCGGTAATGAGCACGACATCTTCGATGCGGACGCCGCCTTCGCCAGGCACATAAAGCCCTGGCTCAATGGTGACCACATTGCCGGGAACCAGCGTATCGCTGGAGCGGAAACTGGCAGACGGCGCCTCGTGCACCCGAAGCCCCAGCCCGTGTCCAAGGGAATGGACAAAGTACTGGTCGGTGCCCTGTTCAGCAAACACGTCTCGCGCGGCGGCGTCCAGCTGGACCCCGGTGATATTCGGGCCAGCTTTGGCTATTGCCGAGTCGAAGGCAGCCTGCACGTTTCGATACATAGTAACAAGCGCAGCAGAAGGTTCGCCAAACCAGATTGTGCGTGTCAGGTCGCCAGCGTAGCCATTGTGCAGCGCACCCATGTCGATGATGATCGGCTCGCCCTCCTGCATCACGCGCTGGCCAGGTGAATGATGGGGCTTTGCCGCATTAGGCCCACTTGCCACGATTGTAGGGAAGGACTCTCCTTCGCTCCCGGCGTTGCGCAGTTCCTCGGCAACGATATCGGCAAGTTCCTTCTCGGTCATGCCAACCCGGGCACGAGCCTCCGCCGCCTCGAACGCTACATCCGTCATGCGAAGCGCTTCCCGCAGGTAGCCGATTTCCTCATCGGTTTTCACCGCACGAAGCGTGTCTACTACCTTGCCAACCGGAACGAGTTGCGTGGTGCCGTCCAATCGTTCCAACAGCGCGTTGTACGTTGCCACAGAGGTGGTGGCATCTTCGAAGCCCAAACGCGCCCATCCGTTTTCGCCAACGAAATCAGCGACGGCCGTCGTCCATGGGGAACCCCAGTCCCGCACGGTGGTGTCCTCGTTCGCTTCCGCCTCGGCCCACGGCAGGTTGGTGGAAGGTGCGAACAAGAGCATGCCATTTGGTGTGATGAGAGCCATGCCGGCCGGTTCATCGACGGCGTGGTCGTCTGCACTGAATCCGGTGAGGTAACTCCGGTTGGTGCCGTTGGAAACGAGGATTGCGTCGACACCGGTGGTGTCCAGCAGGGAGCGCGCGCGATCGAATCGATCAGAGGCCATAGAGATGGTGGTCCTTTCCAAAATCTAGACGGGATTGGCGAGGTGCTTGCGGAAATACTCCAACGCAAGGTGGTATCCCTGTTCACCAAGGCCCACAATCTGGCCGATGCATACGGCCGAGATCACCGAGTGATGGCGAAATTCCTCACGTTTGTGAACGTTGCTGATGTGGACTTCGATGGCCGGGGTATCGATGCTTGCAAGTGCATCCCGCAGGGCGATGCTGTAATGCGTCAGGGCGCCAGCATTAATAATGATGCCATCGGCATCTCTTCCTCGCGTGTGGATTGCGTCCAGCAGATGGCCCTCATGGTTGGATTGCACCGGCACCACCTCCAGGGATGGATCGCCTGCCTCCCCCGCCGTCACCAGGCTGGATTCAATGTCTTCCAGGGTTCGCTCGCCGTAAATCTCCGGCTGACGGGTGCCAAGCATATTCAGGTTTGGGCCATTGAGCAGGAGGATGGTGCCGATTGCCATGCGTTAACCCACCGGTTGGTTGCTGTTGATCAGGGCGGGTACATACGCGCGCACCTGGTAGCGGGAGTCTGTACCATCCGGCGTGAGTTCTCCATGGAACACATACACCGGCTGCAGGTATTGGTTTTCACCGGGAATACCCGAGGTAGTGTAGGCCAGCGAAAGCTGCGTGTACACAACCGCGCCGCCTATGGTGCTGCCGGGCTCAAACTCGCTTGTCGGCAGGGTAGCGTCGACCCATGCACGGCGGTCCTCCACCTCGCCCCAGGCGAAATCAGCGCCGCGGAGCTGGTACACCACATCCTGCTGCAGCCGGGCCCAGCCGTTCATAGCCTCCGTGACCTGGCCGTTCACGCCCATCGAAACGCTCACCATCGGCGTGGCAGAGATCAGCGGCCGCGGCTGAATAGGCTGGAAACCGACAATGATGCGCTTCGGCGATTCGGATCGCGTCAGAACGGTGCCTTCTCCCACATCAGCAGGCAGGAGACCGTGCTGCCGCAGCCATTCCCGGGCTGTCGCGATTGCTGACTCGTCGTCCGGCAAGTCGCCATCTTCAACCGGAGCTGAAGATATGTACTGGACGCGGCCCTGGGTGATGAACAGCTGTCCTTCCCGGGACTCAACGCGGAATGAACCGCCGCCGAGATCGTCCGCCTCGCCCTCAATTCCCAGGCGCCCTGCCATTTCCGCAACCTGTTCCGCGGAATAGGTCGGGAGCTCCATCCTGTACACCGGAGCCTCGGTGGGCACACCGTCGAAGGTGCCCTGGAAGGTGCTGCTGAGTTCGAACCGGTGACCCTGCTCGTTCATGCTAGGAAGATCGGCGGCCGGAAGCTCCGCACCGGTCTCCGCAGGTGAACCGGTTTCCTGCGCCAGGGCACTTGGGCCCACAACTGCAGTTGCGCCGAGTAATGCGGCGAAGCCGCGCCTGGTCATGGTGTTGCTCATCGCCATGCGATGCTTTCCCTCCTGTGGCCCGGTTGGATGTAACGCTAATTCGTCACCGGGTCCACGTCGATGATTCGTCGGAGCTCTACGATCTGGTCACGCAACAGGGCAGCGCGCTCGAATTCGAGATCGCGAGACGCTGCTTTCATCTGCACTTCCAGGTCCTTGATCATGCGCGTAAGCTCGTCCTTCGGGATCTGGTGGATGATGCCATCCTTGCTGCCACCCGCCGGATCGTACTGGGCATGCTCTTCGGCCACGGCGCGCATGCGGTCACTTAGATCGCGGATCTGCTTCACGATTCCGCGCGGCTCGATGCCGTGCTCCTCGTTGTACGCCATTTGCAGTTCGCGCCGACGATACGTTTCGTCGATCGCTGCCTTCATCGAGCCCGTCATGGTATCCGCGTACATGATGACCAGCCCGTCAACATGCCGCGCGGCGCGCCCGATTGTCTGGATCAGCGACCCTTCGGACCGGAGGAACCCCTCCTTGTCCGCGTCAAGGATAGCAACCAGCGAGACTTCTGGCAGGTCAAGCCCTTCCCGGAGGAGGTTGATGCCCACCACGACGTCATGAACGCCGAGCCGGAGATCACGCAGAATCTCTACCCGCTCAAAGGTGTCGATTTCGCTGTGCAGGTACTGGGTGCGAATGCCAAGCTCCTTGAGGTGGTCACTCAGGTCCTCAGCCATGCGCTTCGTAAGGGTTGTTACCAGGGCACGCTCGCCACGTGCGATTCGGGCATTGATTTCGCCAACCAGATCGTCGATTTGTCCCTTGCTCGGGCGCACACTGATTTGCGGATCCAACAGGCCCGTGGGGCGTACCACCTGCCGCACGATCTTTTCGCTGTGCTCCATCTCGTAGGGGCCAGGCGTGGCCGAAACGAATACGGCCTGGTTGATCATGCCCTCGAACTCTGTAAACGTGAGCGGGCGGTTTTCCTTTGCACTCGGCAGCCGGAACCCGAAATCGACCAGCACATCCTTTCGGCTGCGGTCGCCGCCAAACATACCGCGTACCTGGGGCAGGGTGATGTGGCTCTCGTCGATGAGCATCAGGTAATCGTCGGGGAAGTAATCAAGCAGGGTGCTGGGCTGGTCGCCAAAGTTGCGGCGCGATAGGTGCATTGAGTAGTTCTCGATACCGGCACAGTAGCCGGCTTCGGTCATCATCTCAATGTCGTACAGGGTTCGCTGCTTGAGCCGTGCCGCTTCCAGGATTTTGCCCTGCTCATTCAGCTCCTTGAGCCGCGCTTCCAACTCTTCCTGAATATCGGAGATCGCGCTCTTCATCATGTCTCCGGTCGTCACAAAGTGCTTCGCCGGATAGATGGCAATATCGTCGCGCTCCGCCAGGATCTCGCCGGTGAGGGGATCGACATCAACGATGCGGTCGATCTCGTCGCCGAAAAACTCAACCCGCACCGCGATTTCTTCGTACGCCGGATAGACCTCCAGCGTATCGCCGCGAACGCGGAACGACCCGCGAACGAGAGTCATGTCGTTGCGATCGTACTGGATGTCAACGAGTCTCCGCAGTACCTTGTCGCGCCGGATTTGCTGGCCGCGCATCAGGTGGATCATCGTTTTGGCGTACTCTTCCGGGGTACCAAGACCGAAGATGCACGAAACCGACGCAACGATCAGCGTGTCACGACGTGTGAGAAGTGATCGGGTAGCTGCATGCCGCAGCTTGTCGATCTCTTCGTTAATGTCGGCGTCTTTCTCAATAAAGGTGTCCGTGCGGGCTACGTACGCTTCCGGCTGATAGTAGTCGTAATACGAAACGAAGTACTCCACCGCATTGTTCGGGAAGAACTCCTTGAATTCGCTATAGAGCTGGGCGGCGAGGGTCTTGTTATGGGCAAGCACCAACGTTGGTCGGTTTACCTGTTCAACAATGTTCGCCATGGTGAATGTCTTGCCAGACCCGGTCACGCCGAGCAGGGTCTGCATTCGCTCGCCGGCATTGATTCCTGCTACGAGTTCCGAGATGGCAGCCGGCTGGTCGCCCGTAGGCTGAAGATCGGAGACGATCTTGAAGTTACGCATATGGTCTCCTGGGGGATTGTCAGATCACTTGTTCTATTATACCGGATCCTGGCCCTCGTCGGCCGGTTGATCCTCCTCTGGAGTATCGGGTTCTGGCTGGTCGGAATCTGTCCCGGTTTCCGATGAATCTACGGGTGGAAGGGAATCAGCGATACCCTGACTGGGCTGCCAAATGTCCGCGTCGATCTTGTAAATGGAACGTTCCGCTTCGCCGATACTCATGATTTCATCGATGTGGCGCACGGCCCAGCGCTGTCCGGAGAAGGGAAGGCGCATGGTTGCCTCATCTCGATCGAACCATGCTGCGTCGCGGAATTCACGGCTGAGCCGCACTGGTGACTGTGCCTTGACTGTGACGGCGAAGACCGGGGAGAGCACCATTGCGTCCCGACCTTCATCGTAGAACTGGTTGATGTAGTCGGCGGAATAGACTTCATCCACTTCAAGGTCGGCGGCGTCGCTCACAACCTCTCGCACCGTTTTGAGCGTTGTGTTGCCCAGCTTGATCTGGCTGTGAAATGCCTGCCAGGTATTGGCCATGGTCGCGTCTGACGTGCGTTGCAGGAGCAGGAACTGCACCCGGCCATTAAGGCGGCGGAAGACATACACATCAACGATGTCGGATACAACACGGGGCATGCAGCGAACTCCAGGATGATGCTATCGGCGGCGGTCAAAATAGCGTTTGATCGAATCGACAGGCGAGCGTGAAACGGCAGACCTGATCTCGCTGGCATAGGGCCGTCCACGCCAATACTTGACGTCCGGGGTTGAAGCCGATGCCGGTCTCACCAGGTTGCGGATGCCCGGATACCAGATGGCAGCTACCGCCGCGGTACTAAGGAGCAGGGCGAGCAGGGGAGAGGCATCGTGGACAAGCATGGCCAGTACGACGCAGGCGTAGGCCATAGCGAGGGGGATCCGGGACAACCATCGCCATGCGCGCTCGAGTTGCTGGCGCGCCGCAGGGCGTGTACCTGCGTTCGAATTGGTGGCGCGCTCGCGCGGCCGAAACGGGATTGGCTCCCGGGACTTTTTCTCCAGGATCTCTTCAATCTCTCGATCGAGCCTGGTTTTCGGTGGTTTTTCCATAAACAGCGTCCTTCGGTGCTGGGAAGAAGCAGCAACTCATGATACTGTACGTGAGGCTCACTACTACGACATTGCGAAGGACACAGATAATGACGCCACATGCGAGCAAGCCGGGTTTCTACCGGGTTAACCTGATCGACGAACGCGGCACCGTTAGCCTGCTCACTCCTCCTCATGGTCCCAAGATGCTCACGGCGGTTGCCGGGCTTGGGCTCGAATCCTCTCGCGACATGCTTGAGGCGGTTCGCTCAATGGATGCAGACTGGATCCGGCAAGTGAAATCGCAGCTCGCCATGTTCGACGAGTTCAATGTGGATTCGCTGGACGAGGGTTGGCAAGAGATGATTGAAGAGGCGGACACGGTGGTGCACCCGGCGTTCCGCGTTATTGATGGCGTGACGCGATCCCGAAGCCTTGTACCGGGCAGCCTGGGCCTCATTGTTTTCAACCTGAAGCAGCGCCGCATTATCCAGGTCCATAACAGCTGGGATGAACTCGAGCGAACGGGTGAGGGCCGATATCGGGTGGAGGGTGATGCCGAGGAGCACATGTACTCGTACTCGCTCCCGGAAACCTGGAGCCTGGTGCCCTAGCTACCGTCGGAAACGTACCGGAACGAATGCCAAAGACAAAGCCCTGGTGACTATAAAGTCACCAGGGCTTTGCGTTGCTGGTAGATGCGGGGCCGCCTACCTTCGACGCTGCTTGTCATCCCGGTCCCGTTTGCCGAGGCCACCAAAGAACATGCTTCGCATAACGTTTCCGGTCGACGCCCGCTCTTCCTCAATTGCCATTTCCGAGGCGCGCGGCTTTACCACTTCTGCCTTGGCCCGCAGATCCTGCGCTTCCGTGAAGAACTCCCCAACCTTCTCGCGTACTTCCTCGTCGTCGCCGGAATCCAGCAGCGCGCGGAACTCTTGCAGCGATTCAACCATGGTATCGACCCATCGGCCGATCGCTGCCCGGTTGGTCATGGTGATATCGCGGTGCATCTCGGGGCTGCCAAGCGCGAGCCGGGTGGTATCCCGGAACCCTGTGCTGGCGAGCGTCGCCATGTCACGCCAGGCACGGTCGGTGGTGGTGGCTTTTACCAGCGACGCCGCAACAACAAACGGCAAATGGCTGATGCCGGCAACATAGGCATCGTGCTCTTCCGGTTCAACGAAGAATGGATCGCCGTTGGTGGCGGCAATGAGCCCCATCACGTTCTTGATTGCCAATTCGCTGGCGGTTGGCGAAGGGCATACCACCCAGCTCGCACCATCGAAAAGGTCAGCCGATGCCGCTTCAAGGCTCTCGGATTTACCGGCCATAGGATGGGCGCCAACGAAGCTGACATGGCCAGGAAGAACCTTGGCCCATTCCATGACCTCGGCCTTTGTGGAACCTGTGTCGGTGACAATCGCATTAAGCTTGAGATGCGGCGCGATATCCTCGAAAACCTGCTTCATTGCGCCAACCGGCGTCGCGACGATGACGATATCGGCATCTGACACCGCGTCGGGGAGGCTCCATGCGGTGTCGTCGACGGCGTTCATGCGCTTGGCGACCTGCTGGTGCTGCATGTTGGTGTCGAAACCGATGATCTTGAGGGCGTTGTCGTTCTCGTCACTCCAGCGCTTGAGCGCGAGTCCGAGCGATCCACCAATGAGGCCAAGGCCGATGATAGTAATTTGCTGCATTGGTGACGGTTCTCCTATGGAACGTATTCCTCGACATCCACCTCGCGGATCCAACCTTCCTGGCCGTCCTCAGTGCGGAATCGCATCCACACGTCGCCGTCGCCCAGGTCATCTCCAGCGGGGTCCGTGGTCGGTTCTTCTTCGTCCAGGTACTGCAGAGGTGTACCGATCGGCAGGGCCACAATGGCTGCACCGCTGGCGACTCCCGGACCCGGCCGGAGGTTGACGGGTCCGTCGCCGGTTATCTGGAAGTCCGGCGTGAATTCCTCGGGATCCGGGGTCGGTGTTTCTGCCGGTTCGATGGACGCCTCGGTCGCGGCTGAGGTAGGGGCTGCGGGCGCGGTGGTGGCCGCTGCCGAAGGCGGATTTGTGGGAGCGGCGGCTGCCTCCTGCGCGACCGGTGGTTGCGTCGGGATCGGGGTAGGTGCTTCGATATCGCCGCGGCCGACGAAGTCCGACACAACGGGCTCCAACCGGGCGAAAATCATGGTGAATGCAGCGACGCATACCATCAGGGTCAACGCCATGGACAAGCCGATCATCAATCCCGAACGGCGGGATCGTTGTTTCAGGCGTTGATTCAATCCGGGATCGGTCATGCAGCAGGTCTCGCATCTTTTGTCGTGCAGGCGCAATGGGCGACCACGGCAAGCCGCCTGCATATGGCGTTAGTTATATCACGGGATGGTTATCGATCTGAACGCCGCACACGCTCCGGCCGATGATGCCGCGTAACTGTTGCCACGTCGCCTGGAAGCGTGGTATTCTCACCATCGTGCTACGGGGCGTAGCGCAGTCCGGCAGCGCGCAGCGTTCGGGACGCTGAGGTCGGAGGTTCAAATCCTCTCGCCCCGACCATAGAGACAGGAAGAGCCGTCACGGATACCCGTGGCGGCTCTTCCTATGCCCGAACCGGTGCATGTGCTCACCCAGGTGTCCGGTGCTTTTCCACCAGCTTCAATATCTCTTCGGCCACCAGGCCAGGTTCGGTCAGCGGCGCGAAATGGGCCGAGTTCGGGGCAAGCACCAGCCGGCCGTGTTTGCTGGCCCTGGCAGTTTCCCGCTGAGCACCCACCATGCCGGATGCGTTGGCCTTGACGAGCACGTCCGGATCAGCGCCTGCGATCACGGTAACGTCGATGCTGTCGACATCCTCTCCCTCCGCTCGCATCAACATCAGGCCGGAGAGAAACTCCTTGCCCTCGGCGGCGAAAAGTTTGGCTCCGCGGACGAGAACGTCCCGGAAGATAATCTCGCGGCGGCAGTCAGGCGGCATGTGACGGATAACGTTCCAGCTGGCCTTCCTCAACCCTTTCGTGTGCATAAACCACAGGGTCAGCACCTTTAGGATCCTGGACCGCCGCCGGGCTAGTTCCACGTATTTGGGGTTTCGCTCGTCGGTCTGATTGACCAACACCAGTGCGCGAATGTCGAATTGCTGGCGAAGGGCCATCCGACGCACGATGGGTCCTCCCCAGCTGTACCCGACGAGAATGAAGGGTTGCGGCAATACGTGGAGGAGTTGCCCGAGGTCGTCGCAGATTCGGTCCAGCGTGCGGTCGGCGTGGTCAAAATCGCTCTTGCCCGCGCCCGCACGGTCATACACCACCGTGTGCGTTGCCGCAGCGACGTGTGGTTGCACAAAGCCCCAGATGGCGCTGGAAAACCCCATCCCGCCTTCGATCACAACGGTAGGACCGCCGGCCCCGGCAGTTCGGTAATGCAGCTTGCGGCCATCAGCCAGGATAAGGTATCGGGATTCTCCGAGTGTGTGTTCAGGCAAACCCGCAGCCTAACCCAGCTTCTTCGTATCCCGCGTATCGCGGAAATACGGGCTTTGCACCGGCACGAACTGCTTCTTGCGTTCCATCAATGCTGCGTATTGCTCCAGCAATTGAGAAACGGCTTCGTCATCACCGTTGTTTCGCGCTGCCGCGATTTCAGCGTTGAGCTGATTGACCAGGTGTTGATGACGTTCTCGTTGCACCCGAATCGCCGCCTGCTCTGTTTCCCTTGTCACCTGGCCGCCCAGCATCGTGGGGCGGGGGCCCAGGGCATTCATCACCGCCTCTGCGTGGTCTGCCAGCGCATCAGGAAGCCCCAGCACGAAATTGGTGCCTTGGAGCCCGGCCGTGTCGGGACTCTTCAGGAACTCGAGGATTTCACGGTTTCGAGGATCGTTGAAGTCTTCCGGTTGAAGATGATCCAGCACCGCATAGTTCAGTTGGTGGTGATAAATAAGCAGTCCGATCAGGTAATCCTCGGTGCTTCGTTTCGTGGCTGCCGCTTCCGCCTGCGCGGTCCGGTTCGAGGCGACGGGTGCTTGTGCCCTCAGCTTGCGTTTCTCGGCGGCAATCGCTTCTTCAGAGATGTCCAGCTTGCGCGCGAGCATGCGCGTGTAGTGGTTCTCCCGGATAGCATCCGGTAGCTGCCGCAGCAAGGGCAATACGGTGCGGACGGCTTCCGACTTTGCCCCGGCGTCTGAGATGTCTATTCCACGGGTCACCGTGTCAATGACGAAGTCCATAAAGGGCACCGCCTGCGAAACAACGCGCGGCCACCGTTCCGGGTCGCTTCGTACGATCTCATCGGGGTCCTTGCCACCATCGAGGCGCACGATCCGAATATCGGTCTTGAGTTTGCGCTCGAACCCCATGATGCGGTCGGCAGTTATGGTCGGCACCACATCGGCATCCAGGTTTTCGGTCATGGTTTGCAGGCCACGGAGCGTCGCCATTTGCCCGGCGGCATCGGCATCCAGTGCAAGCACAATTTCGGGGTTGCCGCGCTTGATCTGGATGACCTGGGATTCTGTAAGCGCTGTGCCCATGCTCGCCACCACGTTCCGATACCCCGCCTCGTGCGTGGCGATGGCATCCATGTAGCCCTCAACAATCACCACCTGACCGGTTTCCCGGATGGCCTCCTTTGCAAGGTCAAGCCCGTAGAGCAAGTGACTCTTGTCGAATACCAGGGTTTGTGCGGTATTCAGGTATTTCGGCTGGGCATCACCCAGGGCGCGTCCCCCGAACCCGACAACGTTCCCGTCGGCATCGCGGATCGGGAACATGAGACGGTTCCGGAAGCGATCGTAATACCCGCCGCCATCGCGTTGACTTGCCAGCCCGGCTTCCGCCGCCAGCGAGGCGGGGATGTCGCGCGAGGCAAAGAAGTTCAGCAGGGCATCCCAGCTCTCGGGTGCGAACCCGAGTTTCCAGGTCTGGACTGAGTCCTGTGACACATGTCGATAGGCGATCATATCGCGGCCCGTTTGGCCCTGGCTGGCGTTGAGAAGGATGTGGTTGAACCACATGGCGGCCAGCTCGTTAACCTCGATGAGCTTCTTGCGCTTCTCTTCTTCCTCCGGGGGTTTCGGCGCTGATGTGCCAACTTCCACTCCCGCGCGCCGGCCCAGTTCCTTAAGCGCCTCGCGAAAGTCCACATTTTCCGTGGCCATATAGAAGCTGAAGATATCGCCGCTCTTGCCGCAGCCAAAGCAGTGATAGCTCTGCGTGTTGGGGAACACGATGAACGACGGGCTTTTTTCGTTGTGGAACGGGCAGAGGCCCTTGAAGCTGTTCCCCGCCTTTTTCAACGAGGGCACATATTGCTGGATGAGATCAACAATGTCGAGCCGATCACGGATTTCGGTGACTGGATCGTGCGCCATTACTGCACCTCCAGGGAGTTGTGGAGTGACTGATACAGCTCTATCGCGAACCGGTCGGTCATCGACGCGACGTAGTCCGCAACCCTGCGCTCAACGGGATCATCATTGCGGGCAACGGCGTAGAGCGGAGGCATCTCGTCCGGGTGGGCTACGAAATACTCGAAGTGCGCCCGCACGATATCCTGCTTCTGCTTTGTCTCCGGTAACTGGTTAATTGGATCGTAGACTGTGTCGTACAAGAAGTCCCGCAGTACATCTGCTACCTGTCGGATGCTGTCGCTCATACGGATGTGGCCGTCTGGACTGGTGACGTCCGACCGCTGGATGACATCGTTCACCAGCGTGTCGATCCTCTGGCTGTGCGACGTGCCCAGACCCTCCTGGACATCCTTCGGTACATCGGATGCGGAGATAATTCCTGCCCGCACAGCATCGTCAAGGTCGTGGTTCATGTAGGCGATACCGTCGGACAGTTTGAGGACTTCCGCCTCCAGCGTTTCGGGATCGTGAGTGTGGCTCTGCATGATGGAGGAGCGACCCTTGGAGTGACGCAAGATGCCACTGCGAACCGGTTCGGTCAGGTTCAGGCCCATGCCGGCATTCTCCAGGTATTCGACCACCCTGAGGCTCTGCTCGTTGTGACGAAAGCCGGGGAGCATTTCTGCAAGTGCGCGCTCACCGGCATGCCCAAATGGGGTGTGACCGAGGTCGTGACCCATGCCAATAGCTTCGATCAAGTCTTCGTTGAGGCGAAGGGCTCGCCCGATTGTCCGCGCGATTTGCGTTACTTCCAGTGTGTGCGTCAGGCGCGTGCGATAGTGGTCTCCCTGCGGGGCGATGAAAACCTGTGTCTTGTGCATGAGCCGGCGAAAGCTCTTGGTGTGGATGATGCGGTCACGGTCGCGCTGGAACTCGGTCCGGCTCGGGCTCGGTTGCTCAGGGCGCGCGCGAACCGCCCCTGCGCTGCGGGCCGCACGCGGCGTGAGGATTTGATCCTCGATGTGTTCCAGTGTTTCCCGTACTGCGTGCATGGGCGGGTTCCTAGGAAATAAGATCCATGTTCGCCATGGACGCCATCAGTCGTTTCGTACCGTGCGCCGGATTCTTGAACTGCACGGTCACTTCCTTGTCCTTGTCACGTCGATCGAGCACCGACATCACAGTCCCTTCGCCAAATTTGGGGTGGAACACCGTATTCCCATCCTTGAAGTCCGGAATCACCGGCTCGACTTTCTTGGGGATCGGTGTTGAATCTCCCCACGGACGCTGGACCCGCTCGGTGAATGAACCAGGTTCCGTGTGCCCGTACTCACGCGCGCGGTTGCTGGTCCGGTGTCCCTCCCGGGTAACGCGGCGCATCGACTCAACAGGGATCGGCTCAACGAATCGGCTCACGACGCTGCCACGATATTGCCCGTGCGTCATGCGACTCTGCGCATAGGTGATGTAAAGCAGTTTTTGTGCCCGTGTCAGGCCAACGTAAAAGAGGCGACGTTCTTCTTCCATGGCCGAGGTATCGAACGCCTCAGCTTCAACAGCGCGGTAGATCGGCAGCAGGCCCTCTTCGGCACCTGCAATGAAAACGACGGGGTATTCCAGTCCCTTGGCGGAGTGAAGCGTGATCAGCGTGACAGTGCCCGCGCCATCGTCCGAAATGGTGTCGGCATCCGACACAAGCGCCACTTGCTCGAGGTAGGCAGCGAGTGCCTCGTTGGGTGGAACCAGGTCGTAGCGCTCAAGATCGGTACGTAACTCTTGCACGTTCGCCCATCGCTGCAGGTCCTCTTCCGTGCCGGAATCGAACATCGACCGGATGTCCATCACATCCACGATCGAGTCGTAGAGTTCGGCCAGGGTAACGTCATTTTTCTTCTCCAGGAGGATCTGGAATGCCGACCCGATACGGGCAGCGGCCCTGGCGCCCGTGCCGGTGAAATGGGGCAGGGGACCATCTTCCTTGTTCGCGACGGCCGGTACCTGTGTGAGGAACGCATCCAGCAGCGGGCGACGCTGCTCGGTAGCCCATGCGGTGGCGACCTCAAAGGCCGCCGGCCCAAACCCTTTGCCGATGGGAAGGTGGTCAATCACGCGAAGAAGCGCGACGTTATCGCTGGGGTTATAGATGATCCGCAGCACGGCCATGATGTCGCGCACTTCACGCCGCTCGTAAAAGCGGACGCCGCCCACAATCTGGTAGCGGAACTCGCTGGTACGGAATGCTTCCTCCAGCACACGGCTCTGGGCGGTGGTGCGGTACATCACCGCGATCTGTTCTGGAAGTACCTTGCCCATGCTCACGAGGCGCCTAATCTCGCTGACGATCCACTCGGCCTCATGCTGCTGGTCGGAAAGCTCCCGCAGCTGGATCAGTTCACCCTCGTCGTTGAACGTCGTCATCTTGCGGTCGATGCGGTCCTTGTTGCCCTGGATCACGCGGTCGGCCGCCTGCACGATGCGGTGGGTGGATCGGTAGTTCACCTCAAGGTGGATCTCGGTTGCGTTCGGGTAGTCCTGCTTGAAATCGAGGATGTTGCGGATGTCCGCCTGGCGCCAGCCGTAAATACTCTGGTCAGGGTCGCCTACCACAAAGAGGTTGCCGTGGTATTCGCTAAGCGCGCTCACCATGACGTATTGCACGCGGTTGGTGTCCTGGTACTCGTCGACCAGGATGTAACGAAACTGCTGCTGGTATCGGGCAAGCGTTGACGGATCGCGATCGAAAAGGCGGATGGGCAGGCCGAGAAGGTCATCGAAATCGACGGCGTTCGCCGCGCGGAGGAGCTTTTCGTATTCGCCGTACACCCGGGCCACGATTTCATCGTCATAGGAACCCGCCTCCAGGGCCACGTCTTGCGAGGTTTGGAGGACGCTTTTTGCGGCCGAGATGCGGCTCAGCATACGGCGTGGCGTTACCTGCTTCGGATCAAGGTTGGCATTCTTGACGGCGGTCTTTGCCAGTTCCATCTGGTCGCCGTCGTCGTAGATGACGAAGTTCGGGTTCAGCTGGAGTTGTTCTGCTACACGTCCCGGATTCTGCCGCAAAATACGAACACCCAGTGAGTGAAATGTGCCCATGACCAGGCCGTCGGTCGCATCTGCACCGATGAGTTTCTCGATACGGTCCCGCATTTCGCGCGCGGCCTTGTTGGTAAATGTGACAGCCAGGATCTCGGATGGGTGCACACCGAGGTGCTGGATCAGGTACGCGATGCGGTGGGTAAGCACGCGGGTCTTTCCGGAACCCGGACCCGCCACAACCAGCACCGGACCTTCGGTGGTTGTGACAGCCTGTTGCTGCTGCTCGTTCAGGCCGGTAAGGAGATCGGGAACTGTTTGCGACATCGGGAACAATCATCCGTTCTGGTGAATATGGGTAGCTACACGGCGGCGTGACGTACCGAGGCGATCATATGTTCAGGATAGCACCGGCACCCTGTGGGAACTGCCGTGCTTCCGATGTCTGCTCGCTATCAAGTAGCGCGCTTCCCTGGAAGGTGACGTCCTACGTGACCTATCACAAAGCGGCGCCGTGTTGTATCGACATACCAGTAGATGCTCACTGACGAGGCTGGATTCCCGCTACCGTAGGTGAGGTGGGGACCAAGAACAATTGTTTCACTCCTGCCATCTACGACATAGGTCTTCTCATAATCGCGTCGATATAGTTCTCTGGCCGTGTCGGAGATATTCGCTTTATAGTCGGACTCTCCTACCATCTCAAACATGGCCCGGTGGCCCCGAGCATCTCCATCGCTTTCGCCAAGATGATATCTATGAGCCACCTTAGTAATTCTCATGAGTCGCTCTAGAACCGGTGCATAGTCGCCGTTATAGCTCCGTGAGTGTTTCTTGGCTGACTCGATTGCATCGGGCAAGAACAATAGGGAATCTTCGCTGCTGACCGATTGGACGAGCTCAATAGCTTCGTGCAGTGACTTGCAGCATAGAGCCTTGCTCAGATGGTCAAGGAGATCGGAGGGATCAGAGGCCACGCTGAGCCGATAGCGCAGCGTCTCCGAATAAGCTCGTTCCTGCACAAGCTCCTGCTTCAGGTTACCCAACTCCCATTGGCAGGCCTGAAGATCTGATTGGTGTTGTTTGATCTCGGTAATCGCTTCGTCAAGGTACTGGTTATAGACGTCGTCGTTCTTGCGCGCCGCGGCTCGGGATGCCTCCTCGAGGTTTGCGAGCCGTTCCCTTGTCTCCGCTTCTCGCTTCCGTTGTTCGGCTAACTGGAACAATTCTGGGGAATCTGCAGAAATTGAGAGAGCGGATCCTTCTGCCACAATCCGAAACAGCCGGTTTGGCAGTTCCTGCAGGAGATTTTCGCCAAGGATCATTTCCTTCGTGTAAAGCGGGTGGTCGAACGATGAATCGTTTACAGACAGCCCGGGCCAGTAGACTCTGACAGCACCTCGGAAACACGAAAGTCGCTTTCCGCCGAGGAATTCCGTGAGCTTATACGCGGAATTGAAGCTGGGAAGGACGAAGACCCTTGCCAGGCCAGCGACCTTTCGCGCCAAGTACCTCAGCGAACTGGGATTCAGCGCGACCCTTTCCTCCTCGTCACGTGAAATGACAATAATGGGAACTAGCCGATCCTGCCGCAGCAGGTGATGGAACAGGTCGTAGAGATCCTCTTCGGCTGGTTGACTGATGCTATCGGACGCACGCATATTGCCGCTCGACACCAGGCCAGGGAACGCTTCAAGCAAGTCAGCCATGATTTTGGGCGGCTGCAAATTGAAGTGCACCGGCCTTATTGAATCAATAGTGGAGCCTACAAGCAGTCGGATGCTGACGAACGTTTCGCCTACATGCTCATGCCTCATCTGAATTTCAACGCGCATGATTTTGTCAGGGGCTGTCACGTCCAATGGGTGAACGGCGTGAGCTCTCCAAGCCTTCCGATCGTCGATTTCGAGGGATTCAATAGCAACCGATTGGCCCATAATCCCGAGAGGGGAGCGTCCAGTTTCGAATGGATCTGGAGATATCTCCAAATTATGCCGGTCAGCAATCCGCTGAAGCCACTGATGGCACAGCGTAACGGCCTCCCGGTACTGATCTTCGGAGTCGCTGGTGCCGTCGGCGTTAATCACAAGTCGAACCGAATAGACCGGTCTCATAGCTGGCTCCTGCGCAATATCGGTATAAATGTGTTGGCCCCAATAACATAATACGGCAGGTGATTCGAAGCCGACATATTCTGCTGGCTCAAGAATGAATACAATGCCGCACCCAGTGCAATTATTGAATAGGAGGGTGGTACCATGGTATTATTCATGCAACCGAACGACGTGGGATCAAGCGCGGGCCCACAGCCTGCGTTTTGTGTTGTTCGATGGAACTCAAGAGCCTTTCCTTGGGGCCGTCCCACAATCGGCCCCTTTTTGTTTGTCTTTTCAATGGAGGAGGTGTGCGGACATGAAGAGTGATCTCTATACCGCTATCGCCCAAATCGCCGCGGAACGAGGGATTCCCCGTGACGCGGTGCTTAATTCTGTGCAATCGGCGCTCACAACGGTGTACAAGCGCAATACCGGCAGCGAGGAAGACGCGTCAGTTGAGCTCGATCCTGCTACCGGCGAAATGCAGGTCGTGGTCAGCAAGACCGTTGTCGAGGCCGTCCAGAATCCTGACCTCGAGATCTCGCTGGAAGACGCCCGTAAATACACATCTGCTCCGATCATCGGCCAAGTGATCAAGATCATCAGCACGCCGGAGAACTTCGGCCGCATTGCTGCCCAAACCGTGAAGCAGGTTGTGCACGGCAAGATTCGCGATTTCGAGCGCGAGACCGTGTACAAGGAGTACCACGACAAGCAGGGCGAAGTGCTGAGTGGCGTTATTCAGCGCGCCGATAATCGTGCGGTGGTCATTGAGCTCGGCAAGGCCGAGGCTGTAATGCCCGCCCGCGAGCAAGTGCCGAATGAGCGGTATCGCGCAGGCCAGCGGATAAAGGTTCTGCTGAAGGAAGTCAGCGACAACCCCCGTGGCCCGCAACTGATCGTCAGCCGTGCCGACGGACTGCTGATCAAGCGATTGTTCGAGCAGGAAGTTCCCGAAATCCAGAGCGGCGCCGTGGAAATCATGGCGATCGCCCGTGAGCCAGGCCTACGATCCAAGGTCGCAGTAGCGGCACGGCAGGACAAGGTCGATCCGGTCGGCTCCTGCGTTGGCGTGCGTGGTGTCCGTATCCAGAACATCGTCAACGAGTTGTACGGCGAGAAGATCGATGTGATCGAGTGGTCGCCGGATATGGCAACGTTCATCGCAAATGCGCTGAGCCCCGCCAAGCCGAGCAACGTGACGCTTGTGGAAGATGGCGATACGCGCACAGCGACTGTGATCGTCCCGAGTGACCAGATGTCGCTGGCGATCGGCAAGGAAGGCCAGAATGCCCGCCTCGCCTTCAAGCTGACCGACTGGAAGATCGATATCAAGGGTCCTGAAACGCTGCTGCGTAGTGAAGGCTTCTACAAGGCGGCCAGCGAAGGCTCCTTTGATACCGACTTCGGCTGGATGGGCCGCCAGCCACGTGCTGTGCAGGCCGATGGCACCATCAACGTGAACGATGTCATCTATGGCCCGCTTGATGAGGACCTGGTCCGCCGGCAGGTGGACGTCGATATCGTCGATGGCGTAGTCGAGGTGTATTACGAGCGCGAGCTTCGCGCCCGGTTCGTGCAGGTAACTGGTGAGGAACTTGGCCTGGACGAAGAGTACGTTGCCGATGAGGTAGACGAAGCGGTGCAGGCCACTGAGTTCTAGGAGGAGGTCCAATGATGACATCTCCTACGGGAACCAGGAAGCTTGGCAAGACCCGGCAGAAGCATGTGCCGCAGCGCATGTGTGCTGTCTGCCGGGAAACAAATGCAAAGCGCACGCTGACGCGAATTGTCCGCACGAGTGAGACATCGTTTAGCGTCGACCCCACGGGTCGGGCAAACGGCCGCGGGGCGTACCTTTGCGACAAGGCATCGTGTTGGGAAAAGGCCGCAGCCACGCCCATCCTGGCGCGTGCATTGCGGGTAACCCCCGACAACGATTCGATTAAACAGCTAGAGGAATATGCCGCGGCGCAGGTGCTGGAAACCCATGTACCTGCCGCCGCGACAGATTCAGAGGAGAAGCACGTATGACAGACACAACAGCACGCGGTGCTCGCCGCGCAACCCGCTCGCGCCGTCCCGGTGGTAGCGGTGCTCGTACGGTCGCCGTCAAGCGCGCAGCTCCGGTTGAGCGAGAGCCCGTGGAGTTGCCTCCGGTAATGACGGTTTCCGAACTCGGAGAAGCGCTGCAGACCAATCCGGTAGAGGTAATCAAGGAGCTGATGAAGGAAGGCATTATGGCCAACCTCAACCAGCAGGTGGATTACGCTACCGCGTCTCGCGTGGCCGAAGAACTGGGCTGGGAAACCCTGCTTATCGAGAACGAAGCCACCCAGCACACGTCGAGCTACACCGATCGTCAGGAGAGCAACCTGCTTGACCCTGACGCCACGACGCGCCCGCCGGTGATCACCATCATGGGCCACGTGGACCATGGCAAGACCAGCCTTCTGGATGCCATCCGCTCCACCAGCGTCCAGCAGGGTGAAGCAGGTGGCATCACGCAGCACATTGGTGCCTACCAGATTGAACGCCAGGGGCGAAAGATCACCTTCCTGGATACGCCGGGCCACGAAGCGTTCACTGCCATGCGTGCACGGGGTGCCCAGGTAACCGATATCGCTGTGCTGGTGGTGGCCGCCGATGACGGCGTGATGCCGACCACCCGTGAGGCCATTGCACACATCAAGAGTGCGAATGTGCCGATGGTGGTGGCCGTCAACAAGATTGACCTGGAATCCGCAAACCCGGACCGGATCAAGCAGCAGCTTTCCGAGCTGGAAGTGCTCCCGGAAGAATGGGGTGGCGATGTCCCATTTGTTGAGGTGTCCGCCAAGGCGAGGCTCGGCCTCGATGACTTGCTGGAAGTGCTCCTGCTTGTTGCCGATGTGAATGAGTTGAAGGCCAACCCCCGCAAGCCTGCCGAGGGTGCGGTAATTGAGGCTCGTGTGGATGGCGGCCGCGGTACCGTGGCGACCATTCTGGTGCAGAACGGCACGCTGAACCTCCGCGATGTGATCGTGGCTGGTACCACCTGGGGCCGCGTCAAGAACATGTTTGACGATCGCGGCAAGAAGGTGCGCAAGGCCGGTCCAAGCACACCCGTGGAAATCATGGGCCTGTCCGGAGTGCCGGACGCTGGCGACAGCTGTGTGACATTCGAGGATGAGAAGGCCGCACGGCAGCTGGCCGAACAGCGCCAGGCTGAGGCCCGACTCTCGAACCTGAACGATAATCGCCCGCTGCGCCTCACGGACCTGTACGACCAGGTGCAGGAAGGCAAGACAGCCGAGCTTCGGGTGATCCTAAAGGCCGACGTCCAGGGCTCCCTTGGTGCAATCCAGGGATCGCTGCTCAAGCTGAACGAAGAGGTGGAAGAGGGCGTCACGCTGTCGATCGCGCTGGCCGCGACCGGCATGATCACCGAATCCGATATCTCGCTCGCCCAGACAACCGGCGCGATCGTGATCGGTTTCAACATCCGCCCGGATAGCGCTGCCAAGCGGGCCGCTGATAACGCGGGCGTGGACGTGCGCTACTACACCGTCATCTACGAACTGCTCGACGACGTAAAGAAGGCCATGACGGGTATGCTTGCGCCGATCTTCCGGGACGTGACCGATGGTTACGCGGAAGTGCGGGAGACGTTCAAGCTGCCGAACAACGACGTGGTCGCCGGTATGTACGTGCTGGATGGCAAAATCACGCGTAACTCCCGGGCTCGCGTGTTGCGGAGTGGTGTGGTGCTGCACGAAGGTGCTATCAGCTCGCTCAAGCGCTTCAAGGACGATGTCCGCGAAGTCCAGCAGGGGTACGAATGTGGTCTTGGCCTGGAGGGATTCAACGACCTTCAGGTTGGTGACCAGATCGAGTTCCTGCATCGCGAAGAGGTTGCCCGGGGCTAACGCCCTCCGGGCACCTGGAGAACTGCCACCATGACCCGAAGAACCCAACAGGTTGGCGAAATGCTCCGGGAAGAGCTGGACGATATAATCCGACGCGAGGTGAAAGATCCTCGCATCGGATTCTTCAGCATCACCCGCGTCGATGTGCCAACCGATCTCCGTAGCGCGCGCGTTTTTGTGAGTGTGCTCGGCTCAGATGAGGAGCGCACGGACACGCTTGAAGCGCTGCGTGCTGCGGCCAAATTCATTCGATTCCACCTTAAACCCCGGCTGCGGATGCGACAAATTCCTGAACTCGATTTTCGGGATGATCGCTCGATGGAGTACGCGCAAGAGATCTCCGAAGCGCTGGCCGAAGTGCGTGCCCGCGATGAAGAGATCCGCAAGTTGTCCGAAGCTAACGCAGCGGCCAGTGAAGGGCAGAAGGATTCATGACATCGTCGTGGAAGCTCGACCGTGATGCCGCATCTGCCGCACTGGATCTCCTGAAAAAGGCATCCTGCATGCTCCTGCCAACCCACCAGAATGTGGACGCAGATTCACTGTCATCTGTGCTTGCCCTCAAGATGGCGCTGGAACAGATCGGCATTCGGGCCGAGGTGCTGGTGACGGACGGTGAGGTGCCGCACTCGCTCGAGTTCCTGCCGGGCGTGGATGGTGTGCTGCTGTACGGCCATGACGAGCTTCCGGAATACGACGTGCTGCTGATGGCGGATCACAGTGACCGCACCCGCGGAGGAGCGTTCTATCGGGACGATCCCGGTCGAGTCAACGGGAACATCCCGATTATCAATATTGATCACCACGTAACCAACGACGAGTTCGGCGTGGTGAACATCATCCAGCCCGGTGCCGCTTCCACCACCGAGATCCTTGCCGATTTGCTCGCGGTGTGGGGCACAGTGCTTACCCGAGACATTGCCCAGTGCTTGCTGGCAGGCATCTACGGGGACACGTTGGGACTCCGCACCGAGAGCACGACGGCCCGCACCATGCGCACATCCGCCGATCTTGTTGACAACGGCGGCAATCCCGTGCCCATTGTGAACGCGCTCTTCCGCCTTAAGTCCAAAGAGGCAGTGTTGCTGTGGCGCGCGGCGCTTCGAGGCGTTTCCTGGACCGGAGACCTTATCTGGACCGAGCTCACCCAAAAAATGTTTGACGAAACCGGTGCGCAGCGGAGCGAAGCGGAAGGCATGGTGAACTTCCTCGTCGGTACGGAGGGGTCACGTGCGGCCGCGCTGCTGTATGCCACGCCGTCCGGCTGGCGAGTGTCCATGCGATCCATGACCGAAGACGTGGATGTCGCCAAGATCGCGGCGCATTTCGGCGGCGGCGGGCATCCCCGTGCGGCGGGACTCCAGATTGAGGGGGATGAGCAGGCCAAGCAGGACTTCCTGGAAAAGGTCGCCGCCATGATTCGGCTCGACCCCGAACAACCCGAACCCGCTTATGTATCGGATGTTGTGCTGGACTAATGGCAAAACGGGCAACCCGCGGTAAGTACCACGGATTTGTAGTGGTAGAGAAACCAGCAGGCGTCACCAGTCACGATGTGGTCGGCGCTGTCCGCCGCATGACCGGGGAGCGTCGGGTTGGCCATGCTGGCACGCTGGATCCGGCAGCAGTAGGGGTATTGCCTATTGCCGTCGGACTCGCAACACGTACCGTCGAGTACCTCTCTGAATCCACCAAGAGCTACCATGCTGATATTACCTTTGGCGTCACCACCGATTCCCTGGATGGCGATGGTACCGTGGTGGAGGTGACAGATGCCAACGGCCTCACATCAGAGACCATTGAGCAGGCGTTGGGCCAGTTTCGTGGCGATATTCACCAAGTGCCACCGATGCATTCGGCGATCAAAATTGAGGGGCGTCCGCTCTACGAGCGTGCACGGCGTGGCGAGCATATCGAACTCGACGCCCGGCCCGTCACCATCTACCAGTTAAACCTCGTCAGTTGGGAGTTCCCGACTGCCGAGATCTTCGTTCACTGTTCGAAGGGAACATATGTCCGTTCCCTGGCCCGTGATATCGGTGATGCGGTAGGCACGGGTGCGTATATGAGCAACCTTGTCCGCCTCAGTACCGGCCCATTTACGTTAGAGGACGCCTGGCAACTGGACGAACTTGAAGAACTCATCGCCAGCGGGTGCTGGGAGGACGTTGCTGCCCACCCGGATGTGGCATTGCATGATCGTCCGTCAATCGTCCTGACCGACGATGCCGCAATGCAGTGGCGGAACGGGACCAACGTATCCATCACCGTTCCCGCAGGCCTGGTACGCGTGTACGATGTGGCGGGCAACTGGCTCGGCGTCGGTACGGGCGATCCGGAAAATGGCGTTGTGAAGCCGGAGAAAGTGGTGGCAGAGGCATAACGTGGTGACCAAAACTGTTTATACCTCTATGAGTGACGTTCCAGCCGGGCCGAGCGTCGTTACGATTGGCGCATTCGACGGGGTCCACCGTGGGCACCAATTCCTGTTACAGCAAGCACGGCAGGCTGCCGATCGCCAGGGGGCCCGGGTGATCGCGATCACATTTGAGCCGCTTCCGGTACAGGTATTCCGTCCCGAGGCGTTTCCGGGTCGGATCCTTACCGGGTCTCGTCGCCGTGAACTGCTCCATTCCTTCGGTGCAGATGTGGTGATTGAACTCCAGTTCAGCCGTGAAATGGCCCGCCAGACTGCTGGCGAATTTGTCGATGAAATCAAGGCGATCGGGCCGATCCTGGAGATTTGGGTAGGCGACGACTTTGCCCTGGGCCATAACCGCGAGGGTTCGCCTGCACGCCTCCGTGAACTCCTCGCCGAGCACGGAACCACGGTGCATGCAGTCCCCCGTATCACCTGGGACCGGCGCGAGGTGAGCAGTTCGGCCGTGCGCGCATATATCATGCAGGGCGCAGCGCGGGAGGCATCCATTATCCTTGGCCACCGTTTCCAGGTGGATGGGCTTGTCGTGCATGGAGCGCAGTTGGGGCGCCAGATCGGCTTCCCAACGGCAAACGTTGCCCCACCTGCGGGAATCGTCCCACTGCACGACGGCATCTACGCCTCATACGCCAGTATTGACGACGAGACGGTGCTCCGGCCCGCAATGACCTATATCGGTACCCGGCCCGCCGTGAACACCGGTGAGCGAATGATCGAGACCCACTTGCTGGATTTCGACAGCGACCTGTACGGGCGCCGGCTCACCACATCGTTCGTGACACACCTGCGGCCAGACTCCGATTTTCCGTCGCTTGATGCGCTGGTGGAGCAGCTGGGGCACGACGAAGCGGCCACACGTACTATCCTGGCGCAGGAGGCCGAAGGGGTGCTTCTCGCCCCTGTAACAGGGCAAAACAGTTGAATGGGCGATGAATACGCGCTATAATTGTTCGGTGTACCGGTGAAGCAGCGCTTGGCCTTACAGCCGGCGCCTTTTTGTGCGCGGTGCGAAGCTAGAGTAACAGGAGGATCGCTATTTCCAGACCAGTGCAAACACGCGTCAACGAGCGGATTCGTGTACGTGAAGTGCGGCTTATCGATGAAGAGGGTAACCAGGTCGGCGTCATCGCCACGCGCGATGCGTTGGAGATGGCCCGGGAACGAGGCCTTGACCTCGTTGAGGTAGCACCGAACGCGACGCCGCCGGTTTGTCGCTTAATGGACTTTGGCAAATTCCGGTTTGAGCAGAGCAAGAAAGAGCGAGACTCGCGCAAGAATCAGCACGTAGTCAGGCTCAAGGAGGTTCGGATCGAGCCCAAGATTGGCGGGCACGATCTCGAAACGAAGGGCCGCGCAGCCCAAAAGTTTCTTGAATCCGGGGACAAGGTTAAGATTAATGTGCTGTTCCGCGGGCGTTCAATCACGCACCCGGAGCTGGGGAAAGAGCTGCTGGATAAACTGGCAGTCCAGCTCCAGGGGAGCGGGGTTATTGAGCAAGCCCCCCGTATGGAAGGCCGTAACATGACGATGACTATGGCGCCAATCCGCCAGAAGGGCGATTCGTCAAAGAAAGAGGATACAAGTGGCGAACAAGGCTAAGAAGACCAAGCTGAAGACTCATAAGGGTGCAGCGCGGCGGTTCAAAATCACAGCGACCGGCAAGGTCATGCACGCGAAGGGCATGAAGAGCCACCTTCGTCGCAAGAAGGCTCCACGGGTGAAGCGCCAGTTCGATCGCATGCTTGTGATGAACGATGCCACCGTGAAGCGTGTGAAGCGAATGCTGCCGAACGGCGTTAAGTAACTGCCCGTACCTGAATAAGAGGAAATCAGACAATGGCTCGAGTAAAGCGCGGCGTTGCCGCCCACCGTCGACACAAGGCTGTGTTGGCCCAGGTAAAGGGTCATCGCGGTACCCGGAACCGTTTGTACAAGCGTGCGCACGAAAGCCTGATGAAGAGCTGGGCCTATGCGTACCGTGACCGCCGAAACCGCAAGCGCGATATGCGCCGCCTGTGGATTCAGCGCATCAATGCTGCTTCCCGCATGAATGGCCTTCAGTACAGCAGGCTTATTCACGGCCTGAACCTGGCCGGCGTGGAAGTCGACCGCAAGATGATGGCCGACCTGGCCGTTCGCGACGAGCAGGCGTTTGCCGCCCTGGTCGAGACTGCCAAGCAGCATCTTCCCAGCTAGTCAAAACAATGACGCACCGATCGCACGACCTGCTCACAAGCGCGGCGAATCCGGCGATCAAACGCATACGCTCGCTCCAGCGACGGAAATTCCGTTTGCAGGAGCGGGCGTTTGTTGTGGAGGGTGTGCGCGCGGTTGAGGATGTGCTCGCAGCGGGCGTCGAACCCGAGGCCATTGTGCTGCGCGAGCATTCGGACTTCGCCGTACCGGACGGGATGTTTCCTGTTATCCGGCGGGTGAGTGGAGAGGTGTTCGATCAACTCACTGAGGTGGCCCATCCACAGGGAGTGTTGGCGGTAGTCCCGATGAAGCCAGAGGCTCCTTTGCCGCACATCTCGACGAACCCGTTGGTCGTGTACCTGGACCGTGTTCGCGACCCGGGGAACATGGGCACGCTCTTCCGCTCGGCCGCGGGCGCGGGCGTAGACCACGTTGTCATTGGCCCCGAGTGCGTGGATCCATACCACCCCAAGGCGGTGCGCGCGGCAATGGGTGCACACCTCCGAATCCCGTTTTCCAGTGCCGATTCGGGTGAATTTGCCGACTACTGTCGCGATTTCCCCGTAGTAGCCCTTGCAGACGCGGGCGGAAAAGCGCTATATGATAGTGTCAGTTGGCAATTGGCATGCGTGATGATCGTGGGAGGCGAGGCGTTCGGCCCAACTTCTACATCGCGCGAGATGGCAAATGTCACTGTTTCCATTCCGTTGGCAAACGGTGTGGAGAGCCTGAACGCGGGCGTGGCAGGGTCCTTGCTAATGTTTGAAGCAGCAAGGCAGCGGAGACAATCGCTGGAGACCTGATCGCGTCTGGTGTAGTACTGTAGGCCAGGTTTGCGATTCCCGTGAGCCTTAGGACCACAGATCCGAGGGCCCCGGCCCACACGAGAGACCGATGACAGGAGTTCCGCCTCCGGTCGGGAGCAGAGGAGTTGAACGATATGCGTAAGCAAGATCTTGTACGTGCCGTTTCCGAGGCCACATCGCAGAGCGAAGCTGCCAGCACCAAGGCAGTGAATGCGGTATTCGGCGCCATTGAGGAAGCACTCGCAAAAGGTGACGAAGTGACCGTGAGCGGCTTCGGTTCGTTCAAGGTTGTGGAGCGTGCTGCTCGCCAGGGCCGCAACCCGCAGACTGGCGAAGAGATGACCATTAAGGCCCGCAAGAGCCCGGTCTTCCGACCTGGCACGCAGCTCAAGCGCGCTGTCGAGTAACGACTTCCCGGCACAAGCCAGACAAGCACCATCCCCGCCCTTTATCAGAGAGCGGGGATGCTCAGTTTTCTGAAGTCTGGAGGGACAGAGGATTCAGGCTTCGTTGGCCGCCTGACGGGAGCTTTCGACGCGGTCATGGATCGCTCCCCGCATATCCTGCTGGGCAGCGCGTACGCCCACGCCGACGGCGTTCTTAATGGCCTCCTCGTTGCTCTTGCCATGGCAGATAATGACTGCACCATCGACACCCAGCAGGGGCGCGCCTCCAACGCTCGCGTAATCCAGCTTGCGGGCTACTGCACGGAACGCAGGTTTCAGCACTGCCGCTGCCAGCTTCCGCACCGGTGAGGCAGTCAGTTCCTCGCGTATCACCTGCATCAGCATGCTTGCCGTGCCTTCAATGGATTTCAGCATCACATTGCCGGTGAACCCATCGGCGACGACCACATCGACCCGGCCATTGAGAACATCCGGCCCTTCAATGTTTCCAACGAAGTTGATGCCCTCCAGCGCCCTCAGCATGGGATGAACAGTCTGTACGAGGGTGTTGCCCTTGGAATCCTCCTCGCCGTTTGCCATGAGGCCAATACGAGGGTTCTGGATGCCAAGCACACGGCGGGCATACACATCGGCCATCATGGTTTGTTGCACCATGTTCAACGGTTTTGGGTCAGTGACCGCCCCGAGGTCGACAACCGTCGTGTGGCCACCAGCCGCGTTTGGCACAGCACCGGTGATTGCCGGGCGGTCGATGCCTTTGATCCTTCCCAGCACCATAAGGGCGGCGGCCATGACAGCACCGGAGTTGCCGGCGCTGAGCATGGCATCAGCCTCACCTTCTTTCACGGCCCGCAGGGCCACGGAGATGGGGTTATCCTGCTTGCGGCGCACTGCCTGGGCCGGATGATCGCTCATGTCCACCGATTCGGTGGTATGGGTTACCCGGACATCGATGCCGGCGGAATCGTGCTTTGCTAGTTCCGCTCGAATGGCAGTTTCTTCCCCGACCAGCAACAGGTCACAACCATTCTCCCGGGCGCCCGCAAGCGCTCCGGGAATTACGACGGATGGACCGTGATCTCCGCCCATGGCGTCAACGGCAATGCGCATGTGCGACTCTCCTTGCGCAATCGGCTAGACGTCCAGATTCTGCACGTACTGAGCGTGCGTCTGGATGAACTTCTTGCGCGGCGGTACCGCGGCACCCATCAGCATGTCGAAGGTTTCGTCTGCCTGGGCGGCGTCCTCGATGCTTACCTGCAGCAGGGTTCGCACCGCGGGATCCATGGTGGTATCCCACAGCTGCTCCGGGTTCATCTCACCAAGGCCCTTGTAGCGCTGCACATCGTACCGCGTGCCGTTCTTTTCGAGTTCTGCGGTTCGCTTGTCGAGGTCGGCATCGTTGTAGATCCAGTGCTCGTTGCGACCCACACGCAGCTTGTACAGCGGTGGCTGGGCGATATACACGTGCCCGTTCTCTACCAGCGGAAGCAGGTATCGATAGAAGAATGTCAGCAGCAACGTGCGGATGTGTGCACCGTCCACGTCGGCATCGGTCATGATGATGATGCGGTGATAGCGGAGCTTGTTGAGATCGAACTGATCACCAATTGAGGTGCCCAGCGCCGTGACCAGGGTACGGATTGCCTGATTCTGCAGCATCTTGTCCAGGCGGGCCTTTTCCACGTTGAGGATCTTGCCCCACAGCGGCAGGATGGCCTGGAAGCGACGGTCGCGGCCCTGCTTGGCCGAACCACCTGCGGAATCGCCCTCCACGATGTAGAGTTCGGATTTCGCCGGATCGCGCTCGGTGCAATCCGCTAACTTGCCCGGGAGGCTGAAGTTATCCAGGCCGCCCTTACGCTGCACCAGTTCCCGCGCCTTGCGAGCCGCTTCCCGGGCACGAGCGGCGGTAAGGCACTTCTCGACCACACGTTTCGCCTGGGATGGGTTCTCCTCCAACCATGCGCCAAGCGCATCGTTGACTACGCTTTGCACGGCGCCAGCGATTTCCGGCGATCCCAGCTTGCCCTTGGTCTGACCCTCGAACTGCGGATCCTCCATCTTGACGGAGATGATCGCGGTGAGGCCCTCGCGCACGTCGTCGCCACTGAGCGATTCATCGCCCTTCATGTGGCCGTTCTTGCGGGCATACTCGTTGATGGTGCGGGTGAGGGCGCTCTTGAAGCCGCTCAGGTGTGTGCCGCCGTCTGTTGTGTGGATGTTGTTAACGTACGTTTGGGTGATTTCACCAAACGAATCGTTGTACTGCATCGCCACCTCGACCAGGCCGGCCGGGGTGTCGCGCTCTACGTAGAACGGCTTGTCGCTCACCGTCTGGCGGTTGCGATTCAGGTGACGGACGTATGAAACAATGCCCCCCTCGAAGTAGAAGCTCATCTGCTTATCGATACGCTCGTCGACGAGGGTCAGCTTCAGGCCCTTGGTGAGGTATGCCCATTCGCGGAACCATTGCACCAGGATTTCGTAGCTGTAGTTATGCCCCTCCTTGAAGATCTGCTCATCGGCACGGAATCGGGTGGTGGTGCCATGCTCATCCTTGAGGGACTTGCCGACCGACTTCACCGGCCCCTGCGGGATACCGCGGCTGTATTCCTGGCGGTACACCTTTGTATCGCCAACCTTTCGGACCTCGACCGACATGTAGTCGGACAACGCGTTCACAACCGACGCTCCCACGCCGTGAAGGCCGCCGGACACCTTGTACCCGCCGCCGCCGAACTTGCCGCCGGCGTGCAGCGTGGTCATGATCACTTCAAGCGCCGAGCGCTTCTCTTTGGCATGCTCGTCGACAGGAATACCACGGCCGTTGTCCACAACGGTCACAATATTGTCCTTGCCGATCGTGCAGGTGATTTCATCACAGTAGCCGGCCAGAGCCTCGTCGACCGAGTTGTCCACGATCTCGCGCACCATGTGGTGCAGGCCGCGCTGGTCAGTGGAGCCGATATACATACCCGGGCGCTTGCGCACAGCCTCCAGACCTTCGAGGATCTGGATATTGGAAGCGTTATAGCTTCCTCCGGTTGGGGTTGCTTTTGCCATGAAGGCATCTCCTTTCGAGAGATCAGGGTGCTGCGGAACGATCTGGCCGAACGGTTCGTCGGCCACCTTGCGCAGCGCGAACAAGGCGGAAACGGTCGGTATAAAACATCATGCTGGCAGCAGCGAGCACTGTGCCCACAAACGCACTCCCGAGCAGCGAAACAACAAATCCTGGTGCCGATCCGGCCAACTCACTCCAGAGCCGCAAGGTGGCTAACATAACGAAGATACTGGTCAGCGCGAACCGGGCTACCTGCCCAAAATACGCCTTGCCGACCGCGTAGCTCATCCGAAAACCGTTCACGGGTGATGTGCGATGAATCAACATCGCATCGACCGCGAACAGCGTGTAGACGCCGATCATGCCACCGAAAATGAGCAGCGCGAACGACGTGACGAACGCGACGCTCAACCCGAGGACCGGTACCAACACTGCCATGATGGCGAGTGGAACCAGGCTGGCACATGCCAGCACGAAGAGCATCAGCAGGTAAACGACAAAGTTCAGCCAGCTTCGCACGGTTTCACTGGCCAGGCTGGTGGGCCGCGTACCCCGGATGGCGCGGGCCATCGGAACGCGGAACAGGACCATCGCGACCGAGCTTGCCACCAGTACGCCGAACCACACCAGCATTACGACCAGGTTCGAGTCGGGCACGAGCGTATCCGTAACGCCGTTCTGCCACGGACCATAGAAATCCGTGCGAGGCACCCCGAATCCGTCGGGAGCGACGAACAGCATCAGGATACCCATGACGGTATCCAGCGACATGCCCGTGAGCAGCGTCGGTACGAATGCACCGAGGTAATCGGAAACCATCACCTGGTCGCCGGTTGTGCGCAACTGCTCGATAATCTGGTCCGACCCCTCGACCTGGGATGTTTCCATGATGCGAATCAGGTTATCGATAACAGGCCCGAGCGTGACCTTGAGCACCAGCCACAGGATGAGGTCGATTACAACCGGTACAGCCATCAGCCATGGACGTTGCAGAACGAACGTAATCGCATCCGAAATGGTGTCGATCACGCCAGCGGCGGTACCCTCGGCCGTGCGTCTATACGGCCGTCGGGATCGGGTTTCCGTCATCCGAGTCCCAATCGTTCCACGCCGGCTTCATCGAAACCGAGATGATGTCCGATCTCGTGCAACAACGTCACCCGAATCTGTTCTTCCAGCTCGGCGTTGTTGCGGGTATACCGGGTGAGGGGACCGGCGAAGATGGTTATCCTGTCTGGAAGGAGCATGTTTCCACCGCCGCGTTCGATCATTGGAACACCCTGATACAACCCAAAAATGTCACACGAGGCGTTGGCGAGCTCCGGCCGTTGCTGATCGGTTGGTTCGTCCTGAACGACTATGGCAACGTTGTTGAGTAGCGACTGAATCTGGGCTGGCAGCGTGTCGGAAACACGTTGAACCAGACGGTGGAATCGCAGGTGGCGGGCACGCCGCGCCACGGTAAGCGGGTCTCGATCCATGTGTCTATTCTACCAAATTTGGGCACAAATTGCCCGATTTCATGCGCGTTTCCGCAGTGGCCGTACGCCGGAATTCGCTGCTGTCGTTGTATGGTTAAGCCCATTGAAACTTATTGCTCTGTACCCGCAGGATGAAGCGAATGTGGAACCCGGAAACCTATCACGATGACGATTTTGGCCTGGCCGAGGGGGAAACGTTCGAGCCGGATTTGTCGGGCGATGATGTCCAGGAAGTATCTACCTCCGATCCACACATAATGACGTTGCTGGGTCCGATCGAGCCCGACGAGCTGGGCGTATGCCTGCCGCATGTGCACTTGCTGTGCGATCCGCCTGGGGCCGACGAAGACCATCGGCTTCTTGACGCCGAGCGCGCTGAAGCCGAGGTAGAAGCGTTCGTCACCATGAACGGCCGCAGCCTGGTGGAGTGCACCACCACGGATTGCGGACGGAACGTGCCGGGAATGCTGGGGATCGCGCAGTGGGTACCAGCCCACCTTATCGCCGTCACCGGAAGGAAGAACCATCAATCTGCATCACTGATGCAGAATGCCACCGATGAAGATTCCCTCATTAGAGAATTCGTCCACGACCTGACCGTCGGAATGGAGGGAACAGGAGCGCGTGCTGGCGCAATCAAGGTGGGTACAAGCAAGAACGAAATCACCGATATCGAGAGGATCACGTTGCAGGCGGCTGCCCGGGCCCATCTGGAAACGGGTGCAACCATAACGACGCATACCGAGGACGGCACGGTGGCGCTCGAAATCCTGGAGTGTCTCGGTATCAACGGCGTGAATCCGAACCGCGTGATTATTGGCCATATGGATCGCACGCCGATGCCTTTTGAAGCGCACATCGAGGTGCTGAACCAGGGAGCATATGTCCAGTTCGACCAGATTGGCAAGAGCGATACCTATACTGATCAGCAGCGGGCTGATTGTGTGGCAGACCTGTACCGGGCCGGTTTCGGCAGCCAGCTCCTCTTGTCGCTGGACTACGGTCGAAAATCGCTGCTGTCCGCCTACGACGGAGCACCCGGGCTGCCGTACCTAAGCGAATGGTTCATGGTATTGCTGATGGAATCCGGTCTCGAGGCGATGCAGGTGAGGGAGTTGGCAATAGAGAATCCCGCCCGCGCACTCACGATCCACCCCGCCGTTCCGACAACGTGACGAAAGAGGGGAGTCGCCATAGCGACTCCCCGTTGTGCTCATTTCCGGAAGGCAGGCACAGCGGTGCGCTTGTGCGCCGATGACGCGATCTTGCCCTGGACCCTGGCCAGCAGATCCGGCGCGATACGGGATGTGTCTCCCTGTTCAATCGCCAGTAGCGTGGCATCGAGATCAGCGTAGCTGATGCCAATCTCCGATTCGTCGGTTTGGCCCTCCCACAGGCCGGCGCTCGGCGGACGGGTGATAACGCTCTCCGGAACACCGATGACCCTGGCTACGGCCCGGACCTCGAACTTGTAGAGGTCGAGGATCGGCGCGATATCGATGCCCCCGTCACCCCATTTGGTGAAATATCCGATCAGGTATTCGGTTTTGTTCCCGGTACCCACCACGATTCCACGGCTGAGGTTGGCCAGGTAGTAGTTGGTGACCATTCGGCTGCGTGGGCGCACGTTCGCCCGAGCCAACTGGAGACGCGCTTCGGATCCCTCCGGTATTTCGGTACCCAATATGTCGCGGTAGAGTTCTGTCTCTTCCGGCATGGCTGCAAATACCGACTCCGCCACACCGGTGAGATCGATGGTCACAGCCTTAACACCGAACGCGTCTGCTACCTTCTGTGCTTCCAATGCATCCTGGGCAAGGCTTGAACTGGGCATGATGATCGGTAACACGCGCTTCGGGCCCACTGCCCGGGCGCACAGGCCGCAGACCACCGCGGAGTCGAGCCCGCCGCTAAGGCCGAAGACAAAGCGGTCGGCGCCAGCCTCCTCAATCCGGTCCCTGAGCCAGGCGGAAATCCTGTCAGCCAGGTCGAGTGCAGCAGTGTCATCGAGAATCGGAGCAGGATGTTGCATCAATATCTCCCGGTTGTTCATGCGAAAAAGGGGCCGTTACCCCGAAAGGAACGGCCCCCCTGATAGTACAACTTGCGCCGGAGCAAAGTGACCAGATTCCGGAGAACCGATTGGTCGCTTTGCACAACGGTAGCTAGATATCGATCGCCTGGCCAAACACATCCATCGCCGCCTGACCGATCACCTCGGACACGGTCGGGTGAGGGTGAACGGTCATGGTGAGCTCCTCCGCGCTGGCGTTGAGGAAGCGGGCGAGGCCTGCCTCCGCGATCAACTCGGTGGCGTGAGGACCGATGATATGCACGCCGAGGATGTCATTGGTGTCGGCATCCACAACGATCTTGGTAAGGCCCTCGGCTTCCCCTTCGATCACGGCCTTGCCGTTTGGCATCATCGGGAACTTGCCGACCTTCACTTCGTAGCCGAGTTCCTTCGCGTCTTCCTCAGAGAGGCCGACGGATCCGATCTCGGGGTGGCAGTAAGTGCAGGTGGGTACGTTGAGGTGATCCAGCGGGAACGGGTTGTGCCCGGCAATGTGCTCCACCGCGATGATGCCATGGTGTCCGGCAGTATGAGCCAGCATCTGGATGCCATTGACATCTCCGATGGCATAGATGCCCTCGACATTGGTGCGCATCATGTCGTCGACAACGATTGCACCCTTTTCCGTCTTCACGCCTACTTCTTCGAGGCCAATGTTCTCGATGTTCGGCTGGCGACCTGTGGCGACGAGCAGGACATCTGCCTCAACCACCACTTCCTTGCCCTTGGCATCGTTAACGGTGAGCTTGACGCCCTTGTCGCTAATCTCGAAGTTCTCCGCCTTCGGCCGAACACCTTCCAGCACGTTGATCTTCTGGCGCTTGAACTGCTTGGTGAGTTCCTTGCGGATGTCGGCATCCTCGTTCGGAACCACGTTGCCGACCAAAGTCACTTCGGAACCATATCGGTGGTACACCGACGCCCATTCAACACCGGTAGCGCCGCCACCACGAACAATGATGCGCTTCGGCAGTTTCTCCAGCACAACGGCGTGATCCGAATCGATCACAATCTTGCCATCGGTGGGTACGCCTTCGATCGCCCGCGGGCGGGAGCCGGTGTTGATGATGATGTGCTTGCCGGTGAGCACTTCCTTGCCACCGTCGTGCAGCGCCACTTCAACCTGGTTCTTGCTGATCAGCTTGCCTTCGCCTTTGAACACGGGAACCTTGTTCTTCTTGTCGAACAGGTACTGCAGGCCGGTGTATTGCTTGTTTACAACAGCAAGGCTGCGCTTGAGGGCGGTGTCGTAGTTGAACGTGGTCTCACCCGAGATGTCGACACCAAATTCACTTGCACGATTGACAGTGTCCAGCACGCTGGCACTCTTGAGGAACGCTTTTGTAGGGATGCAACCGCGGTGGAGGCAGACGCCGCCAACCTTGTCCCGCTCAACTACGGCGACGTTCAGACCGAGCTGCTTGGCCCGGAACGCCGCGTAATATCCTCCCGTACCGGCACCGAGAATGACAACATCAAATTCGTTCTGAGCCATGGTGGGCACTGCTCCCTTTCGCGGCCGGGCTCCAGCGCCCAACCCTCACAATTCATTACTATCTATTGTACGGTACAGCGGTAATTGCGGCGCACACAGCATACAATTCGGCCGGCGCAGAGGCGGGTTCAGGGCACGCAGTCACGCCGATTTGTCTTGACGTTTCTCCGTTTCGCTGCTACATTATTCCCCGTCATGGCGACGTAGCTCAGTGGCAGAGCAAAGGACTCATAAGCCTTCGGTCGGTGGTTCGAATCCACCCGTCGTCACCAAATCCCTCCACAACCCAGGTCACGTTCATGACGCCACACCACCGCCGCACGGCAGAATCACGCGAATCTGGCCTGGTGCAGCGCGTGCGTGCATCGTTGCGTATCGTACCCGTCAACAAGCCTCATATTCTTCTCGCCTGCAGCGGCGGCAGGGATTCCGTTGCCCTGGCCTGGGTGTTGGGAGAGTTGCTTCGCCTTGATCTGATCGGGCTGTCAATCGCCCATGTCCACCACGGGCAGCACAACCTTGCCGATGCTGCAGCGGACGCAGTCCGGCAGATAGGCGCGACCCTTGATGTGCCTGTGGATGTGCGGCATTTGAGTCGCCAGCAAATCGCCTCCCACAGGGGTGTCGGCCTCGAAGAAGCACTGCGGCGAGAGCGGTACGTTGAGCTCGCACGTGTTGCCCGGGAACGGAGTACTGATGCATTGGCGCTTGCTCACCACCAGTCGGATCAGGCAGAGACGTTGCTGCTCCACCTGATCCGCGGCAGCGGCCTGAGTGGCCTTGCAGGCATGCGCGAGTGGGAAACGCGGCGAATCCCCTGGTGGACCACCAGTGAATCGGTGGGGGAAATGGGCCTCTGGAGGCCGTTTATCCAGGAACCTGCCGACGAAGTCACTGCGGTAGCCGCGGCATCTGGCCTTCCCGTTGTGGAAGACCCCACGAACAGAGATACGGCGTTTCGGCGCAATGCCATTCGTCACCAGCTCTTACCTGTCATCGAGGCCATTGCGCCTGGTTCCACCGCTTCCGTCGCCCGTACCGCCCACCTGGTCGCCCCGGATGCCGACCTCCTGGACGAACTGACCTCCCGCCACCTCGGCGCCTGCCGTGAAGGAAACCGCCTGGTTCGTCACGACGTTGTGGCGTTGCCGCTGTCGCTCCAGCGCCGGGTGGTTCGGGCCTGGCTGGAATCGCTGGTGCCTGAAGGGGAGTTCACAATCAACCGCATCTCGGCTGTGCTGGATATCGCGCATCGCAACCGGGGTGGAGCATCTGTCGAGGTGGGTGCCGGGAGCATAGTGGTGCTACGTGACGGTTATCTTGTGCTGCTTCCGTGGCAGAATAGGAATCGATAACATTTGTGCTCATCAGCGAGGCCTGCCGTGCAAATTCCCGGGAACGACAAGTCGAAAGGCATCAGCCGAATCCTTATTACCGAAGAGCAGATCGTGGCGGAAACCGCGAAGATCGCGGCCGAATTGGACGACGAATACCGTAACGATGTGCCGCTGGTGATTTGCGTCCTTCGGGGTGCTGTTGCCTTCATGAGCGATCTCACCAAGCAGATGAGCATCCCACTGGAGATGGATTTCATGGCCATCTCCAGTTACGGGTCGTCAACGAAGAGCTCTGGCGTTGTTCGCATCCTCAAGGATCTCGACGAGGAGGTGGCGGGTCGCCGCCTGATTGTTGTTGAGGACATCGTCGATAGCGGCCTGACCCTTCAGTACCTGCTGGATCACCTGTCCCGCCGGAATCCGAAGGACATCCGCGTGGTCAGCCTGGTGAAGAAAGACAAGCCCGGTGAGATTGATGTGCAGGTGGATCGAATCGGCTTCCATGTTCCGGATGAGTTCGTGGTGGGGTATGGGCTGGATTACGCCGGTCAATACCGCAACCTGCCCTACATCGGTATCCTCGATCCTTCGGTGTATGCGGGCGTCGATGATCCGATCAGCGAAACAGAGTATTGACGAGCCCATGCCCTGTTCTCTGATGCAGTTGACCAGGTGGGGGGGGTAGGGGTTACGGCGAGCGACCGCGGGCTACCTGGTTTCCCTGGTGAACCACGTCGTGGAATGGGTCGTGGTGAAGCCAATGCCCTCATAAAGGGCCCGCGCCTTTCTGTTCTCGTAGGACACCTTCACGCGCATGGCGCCGCGTTCTACCAGCCGCCGGACGCCTTCTGTAACCATTGCCTTGGCCAGACCTTGCCTTTGGAAGTCATCCTCAACCCGGACCGGTTCAACCAGGCCGACCTTCGTGACCGGATCGAACCAATAGAGCGAGTAGCCCGCAACTTCGCCGTTTTCTGTCTCGACGGCCAGGTCGAGTGCCGGGTCGTACAGCGAACACATTGCCAGGCGCCGGGCAACCTGCTGGCCGTTTCGGCCAACCATGGGGTGGGGAGTGTGCGAGCGCATTGCGCGGTCGACAAGCACGAACCCTTCCGGCAGCGGAGTGGGGGTCGGCACATCTGCGGCATCCATCCACGCCGTGGAATCGCCATCTCCGGCGGCAAAACCCAAGTCCCTGGCCAGCGCCCGCAACGTCTGGTCATCGTCACGGACAGGAAGCGTGATAGTGGTGGGTGCGTGCATCAGAAGCAGGTGTAGGCTCACGTTGAGGATGTGGTTAAGCGATGGGGCGTTAGTGCCCATCACAACGATGGGATCCAGCTGCCACGTATCGTCGTCCCAGGCGGAAAGTCGGGTGCCAGCCACTGGTCCAGTTTCATCCAGCCAAAACACCTGATCAGCATCATCTGATTTTTGTGGCTTGCGCCACCACCATTGGAAATCGGCTGCTTCCCACGTACCTGAATCCGGATCAGCAAGGCGGGCCCGTTGACAGAGGGTTGTCATGAGATTGAGCGCCTCCACGCCGCTGGCGCGATATTGACGAATCCTCACCGGCCACTCCCTTGATAGCACGCTGGTCCGGTTGCCCGGGGTAAGCAAAACGCCCGATCCTGGTGGACCGGGCGTTCACTGCCTGTTGGTGGAGACGGGGGGATTCGAACCCCCGACCTCTACAGTGCGATTGTAGCGCTCTCCCAGCTGAGCTACGTCCCCGCGAGGCAAGGTTGAGTATAGGGGAACGCGGTTCCTGACGTCAATTTTCCACGTCGATTCGGCCCCTATCGTTCGCGGATCCGGGCATTCGAGGGGCTAGACGTATTCTTTTCGGATTTTGGCGACCATGGAGTAATAGGTATCCACCATATTGCCGACATAACAGTCGCCAATTTGCGTGAGCGCCTGGTATGCCTCCCATTTATCCCAGCCCATCTCGACCATCCAGTACACCAGTTCCGTGTATGCGATTCTGGCCGCATCCTCCATTGGCCGCGCGCTGCCAACCACCATGTATTCTTCCGGGCTCTCGATACGCGGCCACCGCACCTTGTGACCCTTGATGAGCTCTACGGAGAGCGTTGTCCAGGCCGCTACCTCAAGGGCAACGCCACACAGTTCTCCCTGACCCTGGCCTGCATGGCAATCCCCGGCGAAGAGGAGTGCGCGTTCCACATTGACAGGCAGGTAGATACTATTGCCAGGTTTCACATCCGGTACATCCATGTTTCCACCATGGTCGAACGGTGTAAGGGCGGAGAGTGCCTCCAGGAACGGCGCCGTGGCTATGGTGCCGAGGAACGGTCGCCAGGGGAAGCGCAACTTCTCGTTGTGCGTTACCCAGCCGTCCTCAATCCGGTAGAGAAAGACACGTTCTGGGAGAGGCTCCTGCAGCGTGCGGGTAGCGTTGGTGGATGTAAGCCCGCCGAAGTAGGGAACAAAGAGGTTGATCGCCCAGTCGCGAGTGGGCTGGATATCGAGAATATTCACCTTCACCGTGTCGCCAGCCTCGGCACCCTCGATATACACCGGACCCGTTTGCAGGTTCAGGTAATCACCCAGGACTTCCGACGGTTTGAGCTCGAGGTTCGTCATCTTGTCTTCGAAGGCATCTTTCGTATAGACGACGAACTCTTCGCCCGGGCGGACCGTGGCTATCGGCTCGAGGTACGGGCTGAAAACGTAGGAGTACGGGCCGGGTTGATGGATTTCCTTCATGGCGACCTCCGTTGGCTTGGGAGCCACGACATGGCGGGTGCCGGGTAGTAATCTCATCCTATCATCGGCATGACGCCACGATACCCGAATACCTGGGTTGGTCGACTTCACTCGATTCGTGCTGACGCTTGTTCGAAAACGCTGCTATACTGCGTGCTGTGCGACGCGCCCGCGTAGCTCAACGGATAGAGCGTCTGTCTTCGGAACAGAAGGTTGTGGGTTCGATTCCTGCCGCGGGTACCAGGATGTGAAGAAAAATGAGGTGAACGGGAGGCCTTGGCCTCCCGTTTCTGCGTTCATCTGCCCGTGTTTCGGCTCCTTTGCAGGACAACGCCCTGCGGTACAATCGGCTGGATGTACCCGGCAAGACATCACTGCACCGCTCCCTGTTCCGGCCTGTTGACCTCGGCATCCTACCATTACAGGAGAACCTGAATGCGCGCTTGCATTCTTTCCATCGGCTCGGAGCTCATGCTCGGCCAGATCACGGACACCAACGCCTCGTGGCTCGCTCGCGACCTCGCTGAGTCAGGGATTGAGCTGGTGCAGGTCACCCAGGTAGGTGACGACCGGACGCTGTTGCTTCGTGCAATGAAAAACTCCCTCGAGATCGGCGATGTGGTGATCTGCACGGGAGGAATCGGCCCAACCGACGATGACCTCACCCGGGAGACGATTGCTGACCTCGTCGGCGAAACACCCGAGGTTGATGCCCATCTCCTGGCAGAGCTCGAAAAGTACTTCACTGATATGGGCCGTGTTATGCCGCCCCGAAACGCGAAGCAGGCCTGGGTTATACCCAGCGCAGAGAGCATCCCCAACCCGATCGGAACCGCTCCGGGCTGGTTTGTCACCGTTCCCGGCGAGTCTGGTAAGTACATTCTCACGATGCCGGGCGTGCCCCGGGAGATGTTCCGCATGTGGGAAGAGCAAATGAAGCCGCGCGTGCTCGGCAAATCCGAGGCGCAAATCATCGACACCTTGCAGATCAAGACGATCGGTATTGGTGAATCGGATGTCGAGGAGCGGATTCACGACCTTGTGCTCGCAGCGGACCCGCAGGTAGCTACATATGCCAAGGACGACGGGGTGCATATTCGCATCACGGCTCTGGGCACCGATCCGGGCGAGGTCCGGTCACGTCGCGACGCCGCACGCGATGAGGTGTACCGCCGGTTGGGGACGTTTATCTGGGGTTCTGATTCCGACACCCTGGCCGGTGTGATCGCGCAAGCCCTTTCGGCGCGGGGCCTGATGTTGAGCCTGCATGAGATCGGGACAGGCGGCGCGCTCGCGTCGTTACTGTCCGCCGATCCGGTAGCTGCTCGCAGTTACGTGCGCGATATCGTGGAGCCGAACGGGGAGCAAATTCGCGTGGACCACGATTGGCATGCGGAACCTGGAAGCGTGAAGGTGACCATCAGGTTCGATGGGGAGATCGACGAGGCTGCAGTGTCTCGCGGCATGATGTTCCTGAGGGTGGACCACGAGACACTGACAGAGCCGCTGGAGAAATCTTGGCAGGTCCGTGGAAGCCTCGCAGATATCCAGCGGAGGGTAGGGCTTAATGCCGTCCATGCTTTGCATGGTTGGCTGAACCAGCTGGAAGGCTAGGGACGTTCCGGCCAGCTTGCCAGAAGCTCTATTTGCCGGTTTAGCATGGAGACACGGTCAGCGTGGCTTTGGTCGTCCCATCCGACAAGGTGCAGCACCCCGTGCGCAACCAGAAAGAAGAGTTCGTCCACCAGTGTCCATGAGGCGACCGATGCGTTCTCCTGCGCGGTATCGACGGATATCATCAGGTCGCCTCCCGGCTCGCCCTCTGTCCAGATATCGTCAGCATCCGCATACGGGAAGGTCATGATATCGGTTGGTTCATTGATACCCATGAACTCCGCGTGCGCTTCCTGCATGGTCGCATCATCGACGAACCGGATTCCCAGGTGCCACGTTTCGTCAATTCCTTCCTCGGACAGGATGTGCGTCAGGAGCGATGTAACGGCAGCGGTATCGATTGCCTCGGGAAGCGCTACATCGCTCTCAATCGTCACCATGTTGTGCATCAGGCTTTGGCCAATGCGTTTTTGACGGCGGCCGACAGGCGTCGACCATCTACCCGTCCGTCGGCCAGCTTGTTGAGGTGACCCATGACTTTGCCCATATCCTTTGGCCCCGCGGCCCCGGTATCCGCAATGCCGGCGGACACAAATGTTGCCAGTTCATCGTCGCTCATTTGCTGGGGCAGGTAGCGCTCCAGCACGCGCAACTGCGCCTCTTCCTTGTCTACCAGGTCCTGACGTCCCCCGGCGCGGAACTGCTCGATGGAGTCCTGGCGTTGCTTAACCTGCTGTCGCAGCACCTTGAGTTGTTCTTCTTCACTCAACTCCGCGCGAGCTTCGATCTCGGCGTACTTGAAGGCGGAAATTACGAAGCGCAGGGCGTCGCGGGTCTCGGTATCGCGCTCCTTCATCGCTGTCTTGAGGTCGGCTTCCATTTGCTGTCGAATGCCCATTGTTCACTCCTTGTATCAGGCCGAATTAACCCAGGCGGCCCTGTTTCTTGCCACCGAGAACGTGCATATGCAGGTGCATTACTTCCTGTCCGCCGTCGGGTCCAATATTGGTGACGAGCCGATATCCCGATTCCGCCACGCCGGTGGTTGAGGCCACGGACTGGGCGGTATCCAGCATTTCCTGCCACAATCCCGTGTGTTCAGGGCCCACGTGGTGAGCACTTTGGACATGTGCCCTGGGCACTATCAGCACATGCACGGGCGACACCGGCGCAATATCGTTGAACGCAACAACGTTGTCGCTCTCGGCGACGAACTCCGTTTTCATCTCGCCGCTGGCAATCTTGCAGAAGATACAGCTCGCACTATCGCCGGTCATGTGTATGCTCCTTCCATTGGAACTCGCGTTTTACGGGACAAATTATGCCAGAGTTACCTGAAGTAGAAACAGTCAAACGTATAGCTGAGCCGTTGATCGTCGGGCGGACCATCACGAAGGTTCATCTGAACCCGCTTTTCCCGGGTGTTCTTGTCGGGCCAGAGGGGGTAAACGCCGCCGGCACATTGCCAGGAATGCAGATCACAGCCCTGGGGCGACGTGGTAAATACCTGATCGCGAATCTGGATCCCGGGTGGCACCTGATTATCCACCTGCGTATGACCGGCAGGCTGCTGGTGATGGACTCCGCTGCAGAACCCGTCAGGTTCCAGCACCTTGCGCTGAGCCTCGATAATGGCACCGATCTGCGCTTTGCCGACCAGCGCAAATTTGGCCGGGTTCAACTGGCGGTCACTGATGAGGTGAAAGCGCTTCATAACCGGCTGGGCATAGAGCCACTCACTTTGGGGTTCACGCCGTACCGATTGGCTGAGTTGTTTGCCGACCGCCGTGCCCCGGTCAAGTCGTTGCTCCTCAATCAGCACATCATTGCGGGCCTGGGCAACATCTATGTCGATGAGGCATTGTTCCGGGCGGGAATCCACCCGTTGATACCGGCGGGAGAGCTAAACCCAATTCTGTTGCGGGCCCTGTCGGAGGCGATCCAGTATGTGCTGAAGGTCGGTATCCGGAACCAGGGAACCACATTTTCTTCCTTCGAGAATCCATACGGGGAAGCGGGCGGCAACGCTGGGTACCTGCGGGTCTACGGCAAGCGCGGTGAGCCGTGCCCGCGGTGCGGCCATGAGCTGGAGCGGATCGTTGTTGGTGGCAGGGGCACAACACTCTGTGCGCTATGTCAGCCCCGATCATACTGATCTGCACCATGGCGGTTTGGTATAATCGATGCAGGCGAAAGCCAGTTGCGGGAGTAACTCAGTTGGTAGAGTGTCTGCTTCCCAAGCAGAATGTCGCGGGTTCGAGTCCCGTCTTCCGCTCCGATCCACAACTTTTAAGCACCAGAACTCGGGATGTACCGTCGGGCCTATGCCCGTAGCGCCTTGATGGTTCGCTGCGCATGACGAATCCAGCGATCGCTTTCGTCGCTTGTGAGCCATATCCCCAGGGCTATTGGCAGCCACATGAGAATCATCATGCCTGGCGTAAGGGCGTCCACGCGTACTTGCGCTGCAAGCGGCGCGAGCCACTTTACAATCACCAGCACAGTATCGAGCAGGATCCCCGGTATCCAGGCCAGCAGGCCCGCGAGGGAGGGCGCCACGAGCGCCAGCATCGCGAACGGGTAGGTCACCCAAAATGCAAGTGTGATGATTGGCGCGATCAGGATGTTGGCGAGGATGCTGACTGGCGACCACGTTCCGAACGTCGCAAGGATGATTGGCATGGTGGCCAGCGACGCGGCCACCGGCCCGAGTCCGATCTCCAGCAGGCGACGACGGAGATCGCCGTTCAGATCCGACGGCAGGGCAAGGCACAGGGCGGCGGAGGCTGTGGCCGAGAGCCAAAACCCAACTCCATGGACCATGAGAGGATTGAATAACGCCATCCCACCCAATGTGAGGAAGAGGCTTGTCAGCGGGTCGGGACGTCGATAGATTGCCTGGCCGACGATCGTAAAGGTCGCGACGATTGCTGCCCGGAATGCCGGAGCCTCCAGCCCAACGAACAGGGCGTAACTCCACACCACCAGGATAAGTACAAGGAAGAAGATCCGCCGCTTCAGGATAGTGTTGGGGTGCCACCAGAGGGCAAGGAAGCCGAGTATGATCGTAACGTTCTGGCCACTCACAGCTGTGATATGAGACGTACCTGTCGCCTGGAAGTTATCCCGGGCATCGGCTGAGAGATCGGAATCGTCGCCCGTCACAATCCCGGTTGCCAATGCAGCTGTGTCGTCTGGGAGTATGCGTGAGAGGCGATCGGCAACACTCTGGTTGGCCGATGCCAACCATCTGGTCGCACGGGGCCCAGGGTCCAAGACAGTAATCTCGTACGCGTTGGTCTTTGCCGTCGCGTCGTGAGATCGAATGAAGTTCCTATATCCTGGCGACAACGCGGTGAGGGGCTGCACACGCCATTGCACCTGAATAACCTGGCCCCGCGAGATGGGTGGATCTTGGCGTTCTGCGTAGAGAAGCACTGTTTCCTCGGCCGGCGTGCATTGCTGGCCAATGCAAAGTTCCGAGACCTCGAAGACGGCGCGGTGACCTTCTCCGGCAGGTCGTGGAATGGAGGCTATTCGCCCTACTGCACCAGTGGAGGAAGCAAGGATATCGCTGGTAGTGGTAGAACCGGGCGCTTCAGATCTCACTGCTCCAACAGTGGCGAAGAAGATCGCGGCGAGGATGATGGACAGTCGTCGTTCTCGTTCGACGAGCAGGAGCAGCGCGACAGTTGCGAAGCACAAGGGCAGCGCGTACCAGCCAAACCAGACGCCAGCGAGTGCGCTGAGCCCGACCACGATACCGTTAGTCACCGTTCGTCACCCGAATGAACGGCCGGAGCTCCTCCAATTTGGTGTCCGAGATACCATCCACATTCACGAGTTCATCCACCGACTGGAACGGGCCATTCTCCTCCCGATAGGCAACGATCCGACCGGCAAGCACATCTCCGATTCCGGGTAATTGTGTGAGTTCCTGGACAGTGGCGGTGTTGATATTGACCTGACTGCTGGAGCTGTGGTCAGTGCCAGCAGGCGGAATCGTTGGAAGGACGATCATTTGCCCATCCCACACCCGTGAACTCAGGTTGATGAGAGCGAGGTCGGCATTGGGCGACAGTCCACCTGCTTCATTGACGACATCAATCAGGCGATCTCCGGGGTCGACGAATACTACTCCCGGAGTGGAGACCGCGCCACGGATGTCCACTGCCACCTGAGTGCGTGGTGTGGCGGCGAAGGTAATTACAGGCACCTTCCGGGAATCTATCCAACTGAAAAGGGCAAGTCCCACGATAGCTGCCATAACCGCTACGCTCAGGAACCACCATAGCCAGGTCTTGACCGGGAAAGGATCCTCAGGCGCCGTGGGCGAAGTACTCATGCCAGCCAGCGGATAGCGCGCCGCACAACGACGGGAGTCATGAGGGCGGATGTGATGATCGATGCCGCCAGAGCGAGATTGTGATGTGATTCCGTCCCGGCGCCAGTAGACGGCAATGCACTCACAACCGGGACCGCAGGTGCAGGCGGCACGCCGTCCGTTGATCCAGATACGTTCACCACTGAAGGTGGCGCGCCGGAAGCGGGAATCGTCGACGCCGGAGAGGCCTGTGGCTCGCTCACAGGCGGTACAGGCGGGGTCGGGGAGGCTTGCGGAGAAGGCGGCATATTACCGGGAATGGAAGCGTCAAATGGGGCCGGGTCATCGACGTCAATCACGCCGTCGTTGTCGTCATCCAGATCGAGGTCATCGGCCATGCCATCGCCATCGATATCGGAACCGTGAGTTCCTGGCTCGGGCTCTAGGGGCGCGGAGGTGCCGGGCACCGCCGGGTTGTATGGATCTGGATCTTCGTCATCCATCACCGTGTCGCCGTCGGCGTCGAGATCGAGGTCGTCAGCCAAACCGTCGCCATCAATGTCGGAACCGTGAGATCCCGGCTCAGGCCTGGGAGGCCCAGAGGTGCCGGGCACCTCCCGGTTTAGAGGTTCAGGATCATTGATATCGGTCACGCCATCACCGTCGTCATCAGCATCAAATTCGTCCGGCTGGCCATCCCTGTCTGTGTCGACGGGGAGTGACATGGCGGGGAGCAACGGTGCGTAACCAACAGAGGCAGCAGCCAGGCCAGTCTGCAGGAGCAGCAGTGATACGACCACCGGCATCACGATAAGAACTCGCAGCTTCATCGGCGACTCCCTTGAAGATGATCGTATTACATCCGTTTATGGTCCAACTGGTTGCAACATAATAAGAATCCAGACACATGTCAACGACTCCAGAACCCGTTGTGGCTATTTCGGACATTTAAGCCGTACGTACAGAGTCCGATCTGAACGGATGCCCCTCGTACCTTCAGCGGCGATTGATATGACGCCGCATTGTTCGACCGGCGGAACAACTTCTGCGAAGGGGATTCCAGCCGGGATCAGGATGCTCACGTCCGATTTCGCGGCAGCCGCTATGTTCGCAAAGGAGTCCCCACATGTCTGTGATTTCATCACATCAACGCATAGCTGATGACGTGGTTCACGTCCGCTACCTGTTTACCAATGTCTATCTGGTCGGAGGTCCCGATGGGTGGGTGCTCGTCGACGCTGCGATGAAGGGCGCAGGAGACGATATCGCAAAGGCAGCAGAGCACTATTTTGGCGAGGGAACCCGGCCAGAGGCAATCGTTCTCACGCACGGGCACTTTGATCATGTTGGCGCGATTGAGGAACTCCTCGATCGGTGGGACGTCCCGGTATGGGCGCACCAGCTGGAATTGCCACACCTCACTGGTCGGGAGGACTACATTGAACCGGATCCAACAGTGGGCAAGGGGGCTATGGCGCTCCTCTCGTTCAGCTATCCCAATGCTGCGATTGACCTGGGTGCACGAGTACAGCCGTTGCCTGCCGATATGTCAGTTCCGCACCTTCCGGATTGGAAGTGGATCCATGTGCCTGGCCACACCAACGGGCAGGTGGCGTTGTTCCGTGAAAGCGACCGAACGCTGATTGCCGGTGACGCGTTTGTGACCGTCGAGCAGGAATCCCTGTACAAGGTCGCTACGCAAAAAGAAGAAGTGCACGGCCCTCCCGCGTACTTCACTCCGGATTGGGAATCGGCACGGGAGTCAGTCCGCATCCTGGCGGAACTCTCGCCGGAAATTGGTGCCACCGGGCACGGCACTCCGATGCGTGGCGAGGCCCTGCGGGACGGGTTGCGATCGCTGCTTGAGAATTTCGATGAAATCGCTATTCCGGATAGCGGCAAGTACGTGCCGGACTAACACGCACGGTCTCGTTGCCCGAAAACGACGAACCGGCCAGGCGAAGAGCCTGGCCGGATTGCTGTACCTGATGGTTCCAGTGGGGTGCCTAACGGGTTTCGAACCCGTAACCTCTTGTTCCACAGAAAAGACTTGGTGCTAAGTTGCGTATGGGGCAGTTCGGCCCGGTTTGCGAAAAAGCCCATAAAATCCACGAAAACGGCTCATACTTTGTGGCAGAGTTTGGTAAAATAAGGGTTAGACGGGCGGAGTGTTCACGCCGCCATCACGCCGCCATCACGCCGCCGAGCACTGAGGGAACGTTCCACATGGCCGTAACACCACGCTACCGAATGGTGAAGAACCCGGAGACGGGCAAGAAGGAACCGGTGTACGCGAAGAAGAAGGGCGGTGGCATCCGGCTGGATAGCGAGGGCAAGCCGATACGCGAGGTTGTCAGCTGGAAGGTGGAAGTATGGGGTGTTGATGCCAGTGGTATGCGGCGGCGCAAGGTGGTAGGCAGCTACACCTACAAGGACGATGCCAAGCGAGCGGAGCGGGATGCGCTGCGAGCGATTGAGACGGGCGTGTTCGAGTGGGAGGAACGAAAGCCGGAGCCGGAGACGATCATTCCAAGCGTGCGCGAGGCGTGCGAGACATGGATACGGCTAAAGGCGCTGAAGATAGAGCAAAACACGGTGAGCTCCTATGAGGGCGTATTGAAGAACCATATTGGCCCGGTGTTCGGAGACGAACATGTGACGACCGTGACGCACGAGATGGTGCAGAGATGGGTTCTCGACATGCAAGAGGCCGGCAGGCATGCGCAGACAATCAGCCGTTCGCTGGTGGTGTTGAGTGGTGCGCTAGACCGGCAAGTACGCAGTGGCCTGCTAAGCGCAAACCCGGCGCTGGGCGTTGAGAAGCCGAGTGTCAACAAGGGCAAGAAAGACGTGGCACAGTGGAGCGCCGAACAGGTAGCAGCGTTCTTTGAGGCCGCCAGCGCTCACGACTATGCACCGGCGTTCTGGTTAGGTGAGCTGGAAGGCATGCGCCGGGCGGAAATCCTGGGCTTGCGTTGGAGCGATATACGCGGGCTGGATACGGACGGCGGCCCAGTGGTGGCGAGCATTGCGCAGACGTGCGTTGCCGACCAACGCAACGGCGGCCGGGCGTTGCTGCAACCGAAGGCCAAAACCCGCAGTTCGGAGCGGGCGATTCTGCTCACACAGCCAACGGTAGAGGCGTTGCGACGACACCGCGATAAGCAGGCGTTCATCCGTAAGCAGGCGGGCGATGCGTGGCAGGCGCATGACCTGGTGATCTGTAACGAACTGGGCGAGCCGATACGGCCAGCGTGGTTCACGATCTGTACAAAGCGGATGGTGAAGGAAGCCGGGCTGCCAGAACTGACACCGCATGCGCTCCGACACCATGCGCTTACCCGGCTGCTGAGGCAGGGTGTAAGCCCGGCCTTGGCAGCACAGAAGGCTGGGCACAGCGATGTTGGGCTGGTGTATCGGAGCTATGGGCACTTGGTTCAGAGCGACCAGAGCGCGGCAAATGCGGCCATTGAACGCGAGCTAGCGACCGGTACAGGCCAGAGTTGACAGAATCCATGATGGCGGGTTAGGATGCGTTTACCGAACGGGAGGTTCGGCGAAAACGAATTTTGGCACATGGGTGCACCGCAAAGGCGGGCGACTTGTGAGGATGAACCGGATATTCCGGCCTCGCAGTCGCCCGCCTCTTTCGTTTTCGAGATTTGATCGGCGTAAGCCGGAAGGGAGGATATTCAGGTGGTTACTGCACGACGGAAGCCCGGCGCGGCAAGCCCGTTGGTTGACGCTAACGAAATGGCGCAGGCGCTCGGAATCAGCAAATGGAGCGTTTACGAGGGCGCGAAAGCCGACACTCTGCCGATTCCGACGCTCAGAATCGGCAAGCGGTCGTACAGGTGGTCCCGTGCGCAGCTCGAAAAGCTGCTCGCAGGTGAGCTGGAGCCACGTGATGCTGGCGGTGGCGGAGATGATCGGTAACGCGAAGTTTGGGGCCTGGAAAAGCCCGGCACTCTCTCCAGACGGCCGGGCTTATCCAAGACATGAAGCGCTTACCCGTGAAGCGATAGGTGAAGCACATGGACACTGTAGCACACGACAACACGAACGAAATACGCTTTCCGCGTGCCTACGTTCATCATGCGCTGGAGGGCAATTTGCTTGACGCCGGGTTGTCGCTGGTTGCCAGCCCGCAGGGCTTCCGGGCATTGTGGACGAATGCGGATACCAAACAGCCCATAACGTCCGGTGGTGTGGCAGATGCCACCCGATATGGCTCGGAGTTATACGCCATGCACGAAGTCATACCGGAGCACATCGAACCAGCGTTGGCAATGGTGACACCGAGCGGCGCTGCCGTCGTGGACTGGGACGCTGACAAAGGGCCGCGCCCGCTTGGCTTGCCCACGGGCCGCAGTTCAATAGGGCCGTACGAGACTACGCGGGGCGGAGCGCACTGGTTTACCGCGCTGCCAGCGCAAGTGGACCTCGTTTCCAGCCACGATTCTGGAGAACTCAGAGCTGGGCCGAACAGCTACACGATCGTCTGTCCGTCTCCGGGGAAAGAGGCATGGCGGGCGGCTGGTGGCGCGTTCAACATGCTGCCATGGCCGTTGCTGCCCGAAGACGGTAGCCTGTGGCTGAATTACTTACGTGCAGGTGTTCGTCGGGAACACATGGCGGAGATCATCGCCCGCGACATTACGCAAGCGGACCGCAGGCAGGCGGATACGATCACAACGAACCTGCTGAAGGGCCGGTTCGGCAGCACCGTCACAGCGATTCTCAGAGGCGAGATCGAAGACCGTTATCCGAGCCGGAGCGAAGCCGACTTCGCGCTGCTATTCATGGCAACGCACTTCGATGCTTCCGAAGGCTGCCTTGCCGAACTGCTGTTTCGTCATTCACGAAAACTCCGTGACAAGCATACGGCCGCTTCGCAATCGTCATACATATCCAGCACCGTTTCCGCTGCCCTTGCCACCCGTTCACTCACCGACTACACCCGGCTCGCGAACATTGCCCAGATTCTCCATTTCTCCACCTTGCCCTTTTCCATTCCCCACCCCACACCACCACATAGCCGCAAGGTGTGTATGTTGCCAGAAAACGGAATATGGGTGGTTGGAGGAATGGCGGAGAGACGGAAAAAGGAGCGCGGAGAAATGCTGGCCGCAAGCATTCTGGAATGGGCTGGCAGGTATGGAGCTGGTGACGGTTACGACTGGACTGACGGCTGGAGGCGATTGCCGGTTGAGGACATGGGCGCGATTCATGGATACGGTCGAGAGGGCGTGAGGACGAAGGTTCTAGCGCTCATTGATGCTGGATTCATCGAACGCAGGCTGCATGTTGCGAAGTGCGACAAGGGACACGACCGGCGCACAACGTTGATTCGATTAACAAAGGGAGCACAGAGATGAGCAGCGAGGGACTGAGGCCACTGATCGCATATTTCGACCTGACACAAGGGCCGCTTAGTTTGCAGCAGGCAATGAACGCGCTAGGCGTTCAGAATCCGCGCAAGCTGCGCTACGCACAGTTGGAGGGCCGGGACACGTTGATTCACGACCCGAAAACAATGTCTCACAGTGCGCGAAGGCGCTACAGACGAGCATCTGGTGAAGATGCCTGGAAGGTGCTACAGGCGCTGGTTGAGGTTTCGGTACCCATTGGGCCGATGGTTGAAGCGATGTCTCACGAAGCGAAAAGAGGCGCTGAGATGCTGGCAGCGTTGGCAGCTGACGACCCACGGGTATTGAAGTACATGCAAGTTGACGGCGGAGGAATGCTGGTACGTGACCCGTCCGCATTCACCGACGAAGAGCTACATGAGTATCTGGACATATTCGGTCCCGATCATCTGGAGGCAGTCAAGGCCAGTATCACAAAGCACTTCGGCGACTAGAGCGGCATAGCCCGCAAGGAGGAACACCATCATGGCACAGCGAACAGGGTGTGACCGGCCTATTGGTAGCGCGGCAATGGACGGCGAACCGGGCACCGGGATAGCAGCGCTGGAACAGCGAACACGAACAACGCTGGAAGAGCTGCACACGGCACGAGATGCATATAGCGAGGCTATTGAGGCGCACGCTGCAAGCGAACGGATGCTACTGCGAGCGCGGCGCGAAGCGCTGGAAGCTGACGCAGCGGCGGCGCTGGGGTTGGAGCGCTCTCAACTGGAGACCGCGATTAGCGCGGCGGCGCAAGCATCGCGTGCTCAGACCGGCGTTGTCGTGGCTGACGGCATAAACGGAGCCTGGCCGAAATGGCTAGCTCCAAAGATGCAGGAGGCGGCCGCGCAATGCGGGCCGGATGAAATACCGGGCGTGCTTTTGGTTCGTGGCCTAAGTGGCAGCACGCGGGAAGCGGACCCTGCAACAGCGCTTGTGCTTGATACAACGGGCCGGGTGTCGCGGCCTCTATCCGGGCTTACAGCGAGCGAACTGGCACGTCGAAGGAGCAGCCGGTAACGGATGCGGAGAGGATCTTAAGATGCCACCTTGCACGGTTTGTACACATCCAAAACGGCTACACATTGATCGGGCGCTAGTTACCGATGGTGCAACCGTGCGAGACACAGCGCGTAAGTTTGACGTGACCGTTTCCGCACTTGGCAGGCACCGCAAGAACCATTTGGCACCGGCGCTCGCAAAGCATGAAGAGCATTTCGATTTGGCGACAGCTCAAGGTATCGGCAACCAGCTTGCCACCATTCACGCGGAGGCAACGCGGTTGCTGCACGAGGCCCGCGAGGACGGAAACCGGCGCGATCAGCTATCAGCACTCGCACGGCTGGAGCGGCAGATCGAGTTAGCTGCAAAGCTCGCAAGCCTGATTCAAGACGGCCAGAGAGTAGCCGTGTCGGTGCAACTTGATACCGGCTGGCCGCTGGTTCGGAGCGCGATTCTCGAAACCCTGGCTAACCATCCGGCGGCATTGCAGGCGGTGAGCGAACGATTGGCGGCGCTGGAGCAACCAACATGAACGCGGTCGCTGACCTTGCCAAGGATTTGCGCCTGCGGTTGGATGCGAACGCGCTGGCCGAGCACTGCGGCTACGATCTGGACCCGTGGCAACGGGAGCTGGTGCAAAGCCCGGCAAAGCAAGTGCTGATAGCGGCAGCGCGGCAGGTTAGCAAGACGTTAGCTTGCAGCATCGTTGCAGCGTTTGAAGCATTGCGCTTGCCAGACGGTTTGATCGTGGTTGTATCGCCTAGCCAACGCCAAAGCACAGAGCTATTCCGGCAGGTTGTGGAGTTGCTACGTAAGGCAAAGCTGGAATCAATCACGGCTGAAAGCTCCATGCGGTGCGAGTTGGCAAACGGCTCGCGTGTGGTAGCACTGCCGGGCAGCTCGCAAACCATTCGCGGACTAAGCGGGGCGCGGGCGATCATCGTTGACGAAAGCGCATTCGTGCCGGACGAACTGTACGCGGCGGTGCTGCCTATGGCGGCCACAAGTGACGGGCGCTTGATTCTGGCATCGTCACCGGCTGGCACGGTGGGCTACTTCGCTAGGCAGTGGCGGGATGGTGGCGAGACGTGGCAGCGGGTGAAAGTGCGAGCTGACCAATGCAGCCGGATTAGCCCAGAGTTCCTTGCACGGCAGCGGTTGATGCTGACCGCACAGCAATATGCAGCCGAGTTTGAAGCGGAATTTGTCGAGGGTGCGGGCGCGGTGTTCCGGGCCGATGATCTGGCACGACTGCATGAAGAGCCGGTAGCGGCATGGGAGGTTTGAGCATGGACACAAAGCGACGATACACCGGAGAGAATGGCAATTACGCAACGAACGTAGACCGCGATAGTGGAGCCTATGCGGGTGCAAGGCACCGTGTGAAGGGCTTTGAACCGGACGTGCCAACCGGGCCGGAAAAACTGAACGTGCAGGTTGGCATTGACGCGGGCCAGATTGGAGACAGCACGGCGGTTTCAATCTCGGAGTGGACTGCCCGCAATGATGGTTTGCATTTCATGGTGCGGCGGCTGGAGCGGCTGCCGCTTGGGCTGCCATACCCTGCACAAGCTGACCGCATTGTTGAAATTCTGGAAGGGCTGCGGGCGATGTCTGCTAAGTGGGAAGCCGAAGGTACGGGGGTCATGGACATTCTCACGGTGCTAGACGTTACTGGCGTCGGGCGCGGCCTATTCGATCTGCTGACAGAACGCGGCGAAACGATAGTGCCCGTCACCATCACCAGCACCGAACGGCTTACACAGCGCGATGATGCTGAATGGAGTTGCGGCAAGAGCGTGCTAGTGAGCAACCTGCTTATCGGCATTCAGCGCGGCGCGGTTCACCTGCCACAAGGCACAGAGGCAGAGGCGCTGCTATCGGAGCTGCAAAGTTTCCGGCTGCAAGAGACGCCGAGCGGAAAGCTGACGTTCAACGCGAAGAGTGGTTCACATGACGATCTGATTACGGCCCTGGGATTATCGACACTGCCGGGGTTGCGGCCACCGGAGCCACCGGGCTTTTACGGCATGGCAGTTGTGAAAGGCGGCTGGTGATGCGCGACCAACAGGAGACACAATTTCGCTGGCCTGATGACGGCAACGCGGTGAACGTTACCCGTGATGCCCTGGCGAGCATTTCAATGCCGGAGATTGTCGACTACGTGCTGCCTGGCCTTTCCGGCAAGGCGGTGCTGGCCGCTTGGATGCTGGCAACCGGAGCGGACGCGAGCGCAGTACGGCGAACCCTGAACATCACACCGGAAACGCTACGAGCCTATTGCGGCTCGATTCTGGACGCGACGCAGGCACACAGTGGCGAAACGATCATCTTGCCAGTTGGAGGGAAACCATGAGCACACAGACCAAAGGCGAGCGGCTTGCCGAGATAGCCGAACGGTCGGAAGGCACAGCAACGCACGCGCTGGCAGAGATACGCATACTCCGGCCGGATGGTGGCTACGCGGCTAACGTGCATCGTGATCTTGTAGCGACATTAGAAACCCTGGAGCGGATGACTGACCAACTGCGTTATGCGCAACAGCGTGATCGGGGTGCATTGTGAGTGAACGGATTGAATCCCGGTTGCTGACAGCGGCCGCGGCGATCAAAGCACCACTGCGGACACTGACAGACGCAACCACAGACGCGGCGCAATCGAACTGGGAGCTTGCACATTGGCAACGTTCGGATGCTTGCCAAGAGGTGTTTGAGAGCTGCCACCAACTGCAACAGGCAATCGATAATGCCGAGCGGATGCTTTCACAAGCGCCACCGCTACCAAAGCGCAAACGATGAAACACAGCCGAAGTGGAGAGATGCAAGCGGCTTGGACCAATACCGGGCCGCTTTTGCGTTGTGGAAAGAAGACGAGGCGTTTATTTGCCCTGTAAGCGTAGAAAAGGGGTGAACCCTAGTCAGTACCCGCGTAACGGGCTATCGAATTAGCTACCCGGCAAAGAGTTGCAAACAGCGGCATGTTCGCATGATGTTCTGAATTTAAGGGGTCTTTGAAACTTGGGGACCTAGTGATACCCTGAAAAGATGAAGCTAGTTATACTCAGCGGGCCCACGGGCGCCGGTAAAAATACGATAGCGGAATTGGTAGCGCAGCAGCGGGGTCGGTGTGCGGGGATCGACTTCGATGTGCTCCGCAATATGTTTCTTAAGCCCCATTTGACTCCTTGGGACGGCGACGCCGGGCATCGTCAGAACGTCTTGGGCGTTGACCATGCCTGTATGTTGGCTAGCAGCCTCCTTGCCAATGGCTATGACTGCATAATCCTGGATGTGTTGAGTGATGAAACGGCATCCTTATACAAGGAAAGACTGAGTCACCACGATCCGGTCATCGTTCAGCTTTTACCCACATATGACGAAATACTGAGGCGGAATCGTACGAGACCGCCTCGGCTGACTGATGAGGAGCTGGAAATGGTGTACCAAGGTCAACTGGAGTTTTCGATGTTCGACGAACGAATAGACAACACTGGTCTTTCACCTCAAGAGGCGGCAGATCGCATTCTCGCGATGATTGCATAGATGATAAGTTCAAGCTGCATATCTCGACGTAGCACCTCACCGGCGTAGAAATCACCTAGGAATCCAGCAGATAGAAGACTATTCAGCACCATTCCGCCCAGTGGAAGAAGCGTGGCCTGGATAAAGTAGCCCTAGGATCGATTCTAAGCGCCTGAAAGGGCTGCACCCTAGTCAGTACCCATGTGAATGGCTATCGAATTCCCTACCCGGCAAAGAATCGCAAACTCGGACATGCTCGCGTTGTGTTCGGAACTGATGTTCTGGATTGGCACCACGGTTGCAACGTAGGTGACTAACGGTCAGCGAGCCCTATAATCACTGTACGGAACACAACGAAAGGGCGACAGCTTGATAAATACCCTGTGGTACGGCGACAACCTGCGGGTTCTGCGGGAAGAGATTGCCGATGAATCGGTGGACCTTATCTATCTTGACCCACCATTCAACAGCAACCGTAACTACAACGTGCTGTTCAAAGAGAAGAGCGGCGATGAAAGCCCGGCACAGATACAGGCGTTCACGGATACCTGGACATGGGACCAAGCGGCGGTTGACGCCTATAACGAACTGGTGACGGATGCGCCGAACAACGTGGCGGCTGTGATCGGGGCAATGCGGCAGTTCGTTGGCACAAATGACATGCTCGCCTATCTGGTGATGATGGCCCAGCGGTTAGTTGAGTTACACCGGGTACTGAAGCCGACTGGCAGCATCTATTTGCACTGTGACCCGACGGCGAGCCACTATCTGAAGATCGTCATGGATGCCATTTTCGGAGTGCGAAACTTTCGCTCCGAGATTACTTGGAAACGAACCAGCACACATAGTGATGCAAAGCGCTGGAGCCCGGTTGCGGACATAATTCTTTACTTCGGCAAGTCTGAAGAGGCCGTATGGAACCCTCCCTATGAGCCACATTCTGACAGTCATATTGCTGCCAAATACAACCAAGTGGACCCTGACGGCCGAAGATATACGCTTAGCGATATGACCAGCCCGAACCCCCGGCCCAACATGATGTACGAGTGGAAAGGCCACCCATCGCCCGCAATGGGTTGGCGGTACTCTGTCGAAACAATGACCCGTCTCGATGAGGAGGGACGGATTTGGTATCCCGATTCCACGACAAAGCGGCCCCGCCTGAAGCGTTACCTAGACGAGATGCCGGGCACGCTAGTTACGAACGTCTGGACAGACATTCCACCGATAAACTCCCGCGCTGTTGAGAGGCTGGGCTATCCAACCCAGAAGCCAATGGCACTATTGGAGCGGATAATTGAGGCGAGCAGCAACCCCGGCGACGTAGTGCTTGACCCGTTTTGTGGTTGCGGTACAGCGGTGGTCGCAGCCGAGAAGCTGGGCCGCAAGTGGATAGGCATTGACGTGACCCACCTAGCGGTTGCATTGATGAACAATCGCCTCGTAGACATGTTCGGAGAGACCCTGAAGTTTCAGATAAAGGGCATTCCCACCACTGTTAGCAGCGCTCAGATGCTCGCGGAACAAGATCGGTACGAGTTCCAGTATTGGGCTAACAGCTTGGTGAACGCACAGCCGCTGGAAGTGGGTAAGAGCGGCAAGGGCAAGAAGGGCGCTGACGGCGGCATTGATGGAGTTATCCGGTTCATTGATGACGATACCGGCAAGGTGAAGCGGGTGCTGGTATCGGTGAAGTCGGGTAACGTGCAGCGGCGTGATGTCGCTGACCTGAAGAATGCGGTTGACCGTGAGAAAGCCGAAATGGGCCTGTTCATCACGTTGCAGCCCAGTTCCAAGCCTATGCGCGAAGAGGCGTTAGCCGCTGGAAGCTATGAATCGCCCTGGTGGGGGCGCGCGTATCCGAAGTGTCAGATCATCACCATTGAAGAGCTGCTAGCAGGCAAGGAACCTCAGATGCCACCGATGCGGGCAACGTTCCTTCGGTCACAACGCCTTCGTAGGGCGAGCGAGCATCACGCAGTCGGCCTGCCGGGGCTGGACTGAATCGCGAGAGTACCTGTTAGCACATTGAAGAATGGCAGGTGATATGGAACTAGCCCTTGTGATTGCGATTGTGGCGGCCGGATTTGCAGGCTGGACGGCCTGGGAATCCCGACGATCTGCGGGCGCTGCTTTGGCATCCGCAAAGGCGGCGGAGAGTTCGGCGGCAGCGTCACAAGTGGCCGTGCAACTGGAATCAAAACGGTTCGAATGGGAGCAGAGCGCACGACTTGCGCTCACAGAGCGGAGTGCATATCAAGGCCACCTAAACACCGTGCTGGCTGCCCAGCTGAACAACGTGGTGAATGCGGCAGTGAATGACTGGCCGGAGTACATCGCTTTTGAGTTCCGAAATGTCGGGCAAGCACCAGCCACCGATATAGATGTTCAAGCGCATTATCTGGGAGATGTGTTCAGGCCGCAAGACAGCGTGAAGGCAACGGTGGCGAGTGGTGAGACGGTGCACTTCGTTTTCAATGTGAAGACGTTTCCAACCGGACGTGCTGACATGATGAAATTTCTATTGCTCGTCAAATACCACGATATTCGGCCGCATGAGCTGGCACTACAAATGGCCGTTTACTCAAAAACCGGAGGGCCGGACAATCCGTATCTTGCACATAACAAAGACGGTGCCTTCTACAAGCCTTCGGTTGTTCTGGCAGAGCTTGACGGTGCTCGGCACGAAGAGATGGAAACCGGCGACGTCGTTTGGGTGGATGCGTCGCTAAAGATAGCTCGCGAGGAACGGAGACGAATGCGACGCGGCGATTTCGAATCAGGTGCAAAACAACCGTCCACTATGTAGCGTTCGCATTCGATGGGCAGGGGAGAGATGAGCAAGCCAAGCCGCAAAAGCAAGCGACAGCCGCGCCTTGGCATTTGCGTGTACTGCGGCATAAGCGGCGAAGTCACGAGAGACCATGTGATTCCCCGTGGCATGTTCCACCACCGAGCGAACTCCACCTTTACCGTTGATGCTTGCAGGGCATGTAACGTGGACAAGTCCAGATACGATCCTGAGCTGCGAGATTTTGCAATATCGAACATGAACTCGGGTCAGCATCCATACCACGACGAGATATTGCACCGCATGTTCCGAGCAGTAAGCCGTAATCAATCGCGGATTGGAAGGCGTATCAAGTGGCTAGCAAGGCCACGGACGTTCGTGCATAACGGCGAGATTATCGACGGAGTTTCAGTCCCTATCGACGGAGAGGACCAGCGAAAGGCTGTTGCGTACATCGCCAAAGCGGTTTGGTATCGGCATTTCGATGAGGTGGCAACGGACGGCATGTTGGAGAGCCGATATTTTGACATGTTCGCAATCAAGCCGGAGGTGATGATGCTGGAGATCACGGAATCGCAGCCGCCAATCCAGTTGCTCGACAAGGAAGGTGTCGCGCTCATCTGTGGTTGGCCGTTCGTTGTTGGTGATCGGGGTCGAAAGGTACTGTTCATAACTATGCGCTTCTATGGTGGCCCTGCTTATAGCGTTGTGATGGACAATCGCCGTAGTGAGCCGCTCGAAGATGAAGTGCCGATAGCCAAGATCGTGGCAAGCGGTGATCGTGCCGACGATTAATGTTGATCGGTTGATCTATGGTGAGCCGAAAAGTTGCATGTTAGCTGTTAGAGGGAACGGCAGGCGATATGGAGCTAACCATTGCAATCCTCGGCTTGACAGTCGCGATTCTTGCCGCCGGATTTGCGGGCTGGACCGCGTGGGAATCGCGACGATCTGCCGGTGCTTCTATAGCGTCTGCGAAGGCGGCAGAGAGTTCGGCAGCGGCGTCTGAGAAAGCCGTGCAGCTGGAGGCGCAGCGTTTTGACTGGGAGCGAACTGCGAGGCTTGTGCTGGTACGAAGAATGGTTAGCATCCATCAAGTTGAGCAGTTCGAGAACGCGGACCATATCCAATGGCCAAGCGCGGTGGGACTGGAGCTTTCCAACGCAGGCCAAGCGCCTGCGCTTGGCCTGAAGATAGGGGCCTTGATTCTTGGAGAATATCATTTGCCCGTGCATTCCCCCAGTCAGTCAATCGGGCCGGGTGATTCAGCAGTCACTTACTTCGAGCTTCGGGATATAACGCTGCCGCCGGATCACTTGCTGCGCATGGTGGTCACCTGCCAGTATCACGATGTTGGTGCTCACGAATTGACGCTTCACTTGGCGCTTCATTCCAAGTCAGGTGCTCCAACCGATTCCCACCTCAGGCACAACCGATATGGCAATTACTACCTGCCGTCAGTCACAGCTGCACGTCTAGACGGCGCGGACCTTGAAGGCTGGGAAACCGGAGACGTAATAGAACTCCGTAGAGGTGAGCTAAGACACTGAATCAGCCATCAACCTGATGCTCTGTCACCTTGGTTGCAGTATCGGAAGCCAACTGGGACGCACCGAATTGTAGCTCGGACGCCTCTATTGTTTGACGACTATGAAGTAGTGCAAAGCGTAAGGAGCGACACTTGACTGAGGTAAATGAAGCGGCTGAAATCGATCCGATTACTACTTTGGCGGTCTCGATGCAGGCCCAGCAAGGCACATTTGCTTTACTTCTCGGTTCTGGCGTATCGCAATCCGCACAGATTCCAACCGGATGGGCTATTATCGAGGACTTGATTAGGCGCATCGCCAAAGTCGAGGGCCATGAGATTCAAGGGAAGCCCACAGACTGGTACCAGGAAACCTACGGCGAAGAACCTGACTACAGTCGATTGCTTGACGCACTATCAACGACCCCACTGGAACGAAGCCAGATCATCAAGCGGTTCATTGAGCCAACAGAAGAAGAGCGTGAGGTAGGGGTGAAGCAGCCGACCTTAGCGCACCGGTCGATTGCCTCACTCGTTGCCAAGGGCTACGTCAAAGTCATCGTCACTACGAATTTTGACCGGCTGCTCGAAACGGCATTGGCTGACGCAGGGGTGGTGCCTTCGGTGATTAGCACACCCGATGACGTCCAGGGGACACTGCCCTTGGCGCACAACGCTTGTACCATCATCAAAATCCATGGTGACTATCTTGATTCCCGCATTCGCAATACCACCGACGAGTTGTCTAACTACCCGGTAGAGATGAGGAACCTCTTATCCCAGGTGTTTCGGGAGTATGGGCTAATCGTGAGCGGCTGGTCAGGGGATTGGGATCACGCGTTGTGCGAGGCGATGTGTGAGACGTTAAGTCCGTGGTTTCCCACGTACTGGGTTTCCTATCGAGAACCAGGTAAGAAAGCGCAGGGGATTGTCGAGCAGCGGGGCGGCAAGCTGATAACAAACATGGGAGCAGACGCATTCTTTGAACGGTTGGCAGACAGCGTTGCAGCGGTGGAAGATATGCAGAATCCTGAACTGGTCTCCGTTGATATTGCTGTAGCAACGCTGAAACGGTATCTTGATGATCCTTCCAAGCGCATCCGTCTTCACGATTTGGTGATTGGGGAAGCTACCCGTGTTCAACGGTCACTCATCGAAGTTCCGGCAGGTTATTTCCTTGAGAACCCAACCCAGGAATCCGTCGTCAATCGATTGGAATCTTATGAAGCGAGTACCGCTGTACTTCGGGCTCTATTTATCACCGGATGTTACTGGTCGGCAGATGACCACGATCTCCGCCCTTGGGTTACTGCGCTGGAGCGCCTTGCTGCCTTAGGAAATGGACCAGGAACCTTCCATCGTCATTGGGTAGCGCTACGGCGATACCCGGCACTCCTAACGCTTTTTGCCGGCGGAATTGCCGCGCTGGCGAACCGTCGGTTCAAGACTCTCCATGCGTTGCTCTATCAACCGGCATCAATTGATATTTATCGACATGAACGCAATCCCATGGTCATTTCTGTCCATCAGGCGTTGTTCGAACCGGTGGCCGATCTTCTCTATCCCGGATACTACTCCGACACAGCCGCAAGCCTGCGAATGCGAAATACCGAATCTCTGTGGTCGGTGCTGCGAGAATACGTCCCGGACCAAGATCGATTCAAAGAGCTGTTCAACGAGTTCGAGTATCTATTCGGGCTCGTCCACACAGACTTGGCTCACCAGCATGATTTCGGCGCGTGGTATCCAACCGGTCTACTTCCATACCTTGGGCACGGTTATGACCGTGACAAACTAATCGAGCGGATGGACAGGGAGGTTCAGGAAATGCAGAGCCAGTGGCCACCGTTGCAAGCTGGGATGTTTAGCGGGTCACTCGGACGGTTACAGGAGGTCAAACAAGAATTCGATGAACGGCTGAAGAAGCGTCATTAGCATTTACGTTGAGGTAGCAGAGGAGGCGAGCGAAGAGATGCGAAATCATCACGCCGCCAAATAGCATTCACGCCGCCGTCACGCCGCCACGAAAAACAGTGAACCGGCCACCCTGTATGAGTGGCCGATTTCCTTGATTCTATAGGGTTTCCGGGGGTGCCTAACGGGTTTCGAACCCGTAACCTCTTGTTCCACAGACAAGCGCTCTGCCGTTGAGCTATAGGCACCGTGTAAACGTGTTTGAAGAAGGAGGTGTAAGCCGAGTTCTGTTCTAAATGGTCATCTCTCTCAACCCGGAGGCTGGTCACATCGTCGCCTTTGTGACGGCTCTCGACTTCCGGCCTTGGCGAGCAGCCTAATTGCGGCCGAATCGGAGATTGCTGCGGGGAGGATTGCCCTTTTCACTCCGCGGTCGCCCGCGGCTTTGGTCTCTGTTGCTCTCGCACGGTTGCCCGTACGCCAATCTGGACTGTCGATCCGCCAAAGCGGACCTCCCTGGTTTTCACCAGGCACCCTTGCTCTACGCAGCCCGGACTTTCCTCTGGTAGCATGTGCCACCAGCGACCATCCCCTTGCTTCCCAAGCACGTTAACATCTTAAGGTGCGGCTGCGTATGCACGCAGCATCGCCGTCCCTTCGCTACCGCTCAGGGCACCCGTATTTATACATCATTCCCTCCTGGATGTCACACGCTTTGCCAAGCCACATCTGCCAACAAGGCGGGACCTCCTGGCTCGCGACTCTCTCCCAAGATCAACTGAATCACCATCCATAAGCTTCCCCGAAATGGAGTCGGATCACGTGCATCCAGCCCGCGTCGGTATATTGGTGACTGGTGGTTAGGCTAATTCGCACGTCTCCTCTCGACTTAATTTTGCGAAGTCGTGGGTTTACGGATATGGTTTTGGTAGGGTGATGTCAGAAGGTCTGTTGTCATTCGTTTATTGGGGACGCATTTGGCAACGTATGTCGGATGCGAGCAGCGTGCACGTTAGTCGGCTTTGAGGCCGGCGGGAGGTAGTGATGGGTAAGAGATTAAGTCAGGTACTGGCCACGTTCCTGACCGTTGTCATGATGGTTGGCGCTCCTTCAATCGCAGCCGCATCCGGAATGTACGCGAGCCAGGGCAGTGGCCAGCAGGTCGCCTGGGACTCGGGATGGCAGGAAAAGGCTTTGGAGGAAAAGGACGCCGCTATTGCCGATAGCGTGTTCCTTGAGCATGGTGATTCCGGTGCCGAGTTGTTGGTGGCGTTTGTCGCGGCGGATGGTGACGCAATTGCTGTTCGTGATGCCGCCTTCGCTGCATCCGGCCGCTCGGGTGCCAAGGTCTCACAGCTAGAAGACGGTGCATATGGCGATGTGAGCTATAGCGTGGAACTTCTTCGAGCCGATGCAGGGGAGCCCGAGGGCGTATTCACCCTGAAAATCGCGAACACCGGTGCCGGTACGGCGGTCATCTACGTATTGGTCACCGATGCCGATGCGTTCTCTGAAGGGGTGAGCGCGGTACAGGTTGGTATCACCGTTGATGGCACTGCCGCCATGAATGGCGTTGATCCGGCCGGCATGCAGAGCTTCCTCAACCTGGCCCAGGGAACGTCCACCCAGACCACGGGAACGGTGCAGGTTCCGACAGCCGAGGTGGTGCCGACTCAGGAACCGGTGAACACGACAACGTCCAGTGGGAACTCGTTCACAAGCCCGGTATGGGGCTACACGGTCGAGTACGATGCCCCGTTCATGGATATGAGCGACGAGGCGGATCTTGACTTCATGGTCGCGAGTTACTCCCCGCTCGTGGTTGTCGGCTTCATGGGTCTTGAGAACCCGGGGGCCTCTCCGTCCGCAATTTTCGAAGCGCTTACGCCAACATTCATTGACTCGCTCGGTTCGAACGGGCGGTACATTGACGGCGGGTACATGAATGACCGGGCCGTTTGGGCAGGTGTTACGTCCGACGGTAACCAGATGGTTCAGCAGGTCGTCATCGTGAGCCCCTCGACGGTGGTTATCGTCACAATTCTTGGCGAGCCGGGCGTGAACATGTCGGAAGTTGGCGATGTACGGCTCAACGGCGTTTCGGTGTTCGGCAACTAGCCCGGTGGTTCCGGGAAGCCGATAGCGGGAGCCATGAGCCCGAGGAGAGGGCCCGACTATGTCGGGCCCTCTCCTTTTCTTCAGCATATCGGTGATTGAGCACCAGGAAGTGCAGCCCGGCTAGGGGCCACCTGGGATGAAGGGCACTGCATCAGCCGGCCGAGGGGTGACGTGTTGGCTCCAGTGGCCAGCTTCTGCTGCCAAGGCAAAGGAAAGAACCGTTGAAAAACGAACCCGGGCCACGAGGCCCGGGTTCGTAACGCTTGATGCGTTTGTGGTGCCGAAGGGGAGATTTGAACTCCCACGGGGTTACCCCCACTACGCCCTGAACGTAGCGCGTCTGCCGTTTCGCCACTTCGGCATGAAGTGTTGTGGAGAACTGGAGCCGAACGCCGGACTCGAACCGGCGACCTGCTGTTTACGAAACAGCTGCTCTACCAACTGAGCTAGTTCGGCAGCACCTTCTCCACAAGGCCGCGTCAGTATACCAAAGGGTCTTTGGTGCTGCCAAGCATCCCTGACGCTGCTCACGTAGTGTACATTCTTTGTGCGTGGTTTGCACAGGGCAAAACCCGGATTCAGCACGACATTCCCGAACGACGAGAAAGACGCTTCATGTCCCAGCCACGACCACGGCGAAGGCCACCCGCACAACGTCCGCAAGCCACCCAGGGTACGAACCGGGCGCCACTGGTGTACATCGCTATCGTCTCCCTCGTCGTGTTTTCTCTCATTCTCGCAGGGCTGTCCTCGGTCGATTGGTCTGGCGTGCTCGGCAGCTCCGAGCCAACGCCCGACTACACAACTGATGCCATTGCCATGCAGCAGACTGCCGTTGCTCAGAACCCTGACGACATGGCAGGGCGGGGGCTACTGGCGTCCATGCTCTCGAATTCGGGGAGGATGTCAGAGGCGATCCCTATCTATGAACAGGTGCTTAAGGAAGACCCGAATAATGTTGAGGTGCGCCTGAGCTTCGCCCAGAGCCTGCAGGCGAACGGGATGAACCACGATGCGGAGGCGCAGTTCCTCAAGGTCATTGAGCTTCAGCCCGACAACCATACCGCCCATTACTTTCTTGCCCGGCTTTATATGGATTGGCAACCACGACGGGAAGAAGACGCCATTGGACATTTCCAGCGCGTCGTAGAGATCGCGCCGGATTCGTTCTACGCGGAACAGTCCCAGAACGTCCTCGACACCATTGGCCAGTCGACCCCTATTGCTTCGCCCACGGCACCGTAAGAGCGAACAGATGTTCGTTTCCTGCGGTATACTGGCCGTATGACTGATGCACCACGACCCAAGGGTCGGCTCTCCACCATTTCTGCCGAAAACGAGCCCCAGGAACGGATAGTCACGCCCCACCTGCGGGAGGATGACGATCTCTCCACCGAGAAGAACCTGCGTCCGCGGTCGTTGGCGGAGTACGTCGGCCAGGCGAGGGTAAAGAACAATCTCAGCATCTTTATCCGGGCGGCACTGGAGCGGGGTGAACCGCTTGATCACATCCTGCTGTACGGGCCGCCCGGCCTCGGGAAAACCACGCTTGCACAGATCATTGCTGCCGAGATGGGAGTCAATCTTCGCGTCACAAGCGGACCGGCTATTGAGCGCCAGGGAGACCTGGTGTCCGTGCTGACCAACCTCCAACCGGGGGACGTGCTCTTTATCGACGAAATCCACCGCCTCAATCGCCTGGTGGAAGAGGTGCTGTACCCGGCGATGGAGGACTTCTCCGTCGATATCATCGTCGGTAAGGGACCGGCCGCGAGGACCATGCGAATTCCGCTCCCCAAGTTCACACTCGTTGGAGCCACCACCCGGCTGGCGTTGCTGACAGGACCTCTACGCGACCGTTTCGGGGCGGTATTGCGGCTCGAGTTCTACGACGATGATTCGATGGAGCAGATTATCCAGCGATCTGCGGGCATCCTCGGCGTACAGTTGGAAGAGCAGGGCGCCAGGGCCCTGTCCAGCCGCGCACGGGGCACTCCCCGCATCGCCAACCGATTGCTTCGACGCGTCAGAGATGTGGCACAGGTCATGGGTAATGGCGTTGTCACCGAAGAAATCGCCGCCGAGGCGCTGAGCCTACTGGAAATCGACCACCTGGGCCTTGACGATACCGACCGCCGGCTGCTTGAAACCGTCATCGACAAGTTCGACGGTGGCCCGGTTGGAATCGACACGTTGGCAGCGGCGACCGCAGAGGAAACGGACACCATCATGGATGTGTACGAGCCGTTCCTCATTCAACTCGGGTTCCTGCAGCGTACGCCACGCGGACGTATCGCCACCCGTCGTGCCTACGACCACCTGGGACGCCCGTACGATCCTCAGCGAGCTGGCACAACGCAACAACCACTTTTCCAGGAGAACGAGTGACCTCTTCGCAGCCCCCGAAGCTCGCAATTGCCGAGTTCGATTACCACCTTCCGCCCGAACGAATCGCCCAGGAACCGCTTGAGGATCGTGCCGCAAGCAGGCTCATGGTGTTGCACCGGGAGAGCGGGGCAGTGGAACACCGCATATTCCGGGATCTGCCCGGCCTGCTCCAGCCGGGGGACCTGCTGGTGGTTAACGATTCTCGCGTGCTGCCGGCACGTATCCGGGGGTATCGCAGCACCGGTGGATCGGTGGAGTTCCTGCTGCTTCGGCCAGACGTCGACGGCATGTGGCTGGCCCTCGCAAAACCGGTCAGGCGGCTCTCGATTGGCGAACGCATCGCGATTCCGGCTCATGGCGACGCCGATTCTGCTTACGTGACGCTGGTGGAAAAGCGTGCAGAGGGTCAGGCGCTGGTCCAATTGGATGACCACCTTAGCCAACACCTGGATGATTACGGCAGTGTGCCTCTGCCGCCGTACATCACGCATCAGCTTGATGACGACTCCCGCTATCAAACGGTGTATGCGAACGAAACCGGCTCTGCGGCCGCTCCAACCGCCGGCCTGCACTTTACAGATGAAGTGATCGCAGAGGTGAGGGCGCGTGGCGTCGATTTCACCTCTGTAACGCTACATGTGGGACTTGATACGTTCAGGCCGGTAACGGCCGAGTACGCCGAGGACCACGAGATCCACAGCGAGTGGTGCTCGGTGTCAGAAGAGGCATGGGAGAAGATCAGGGAGACAAAGGAGCGGGGTGGGCGAGTGGTGGCTGTAGGTACGACCAGCGCCCGAACCCTGGAATCCCTCGGCCAGCGAGTTCGCGATGGCCAGCCGGGTCCTTTCGATGCCTTTACCCGCATCTACATCACGCCGGGGTACCAGTGGACAATGGTGGACGTTCTGCTCACCAACTTTCACTTGCCAAAGTCCACCCTGTTGCTGATGATCAGTGCACTTGCCGGCAAGGAGAATGTGTTGGCGGCGTATGAGGAGGCGATCCGGACAGAATACCGGTTCTTCTCGTTCGGCGATGCGATGCTGATTGTGTGAGGTGGTATGAGCGATTTTCCAGAACTGAATGGTAAGACACGGGGTGACGCGTGGGCCCTGGTGACCGAATGGATCACCAGCGACAGCCTGCGCAAGCATTGCCTGGCAGTTGAGACCGCGATGCGTGCCTATGCTGAAAGGCTCGGCGAGCCGGTTGAAGCGTGGGGCATGCTTGGGCTGCTGCATGATTTCGATTACGAACGCTATCCGACCGTCGAAGATCACACCAAGGTCGGATCGGCGTATCTGCGGGATAACGGGTGGCCTGGTTGGCTCGCGGATGCACTGCTCGCCCACGGGTTCGACGAGAACTACCCTCGAACCACGCTATACGACAAGGCCTTGTTCGCCGTCGATGAGCTAACCGGGTTCGTCTCGGCGGTCGCGCTGGTACGGCCGTCGAAGTCTGTCAGGGACGTCAAGGTGAGCTCAGTCACAAAGAAGATGAAGGACAAGGCCTTCGCTGCTGCGATCCATCGTGATGAACTGCGACAGGGTGCCGAGGAGTTTGGGGTGGACTTCAACGAACACGTTGGCGTTATCATTGAGGCGATGTCCGCCAATGCCGAGGATCTCGGCCTGGCCGGCACTCCGATGAGCCAGGAACCTGGCCATTGATGATCGGTGCAGGCGATGGTGCCGGCACCAGAACAGAAAGGCAAACCATGGCAAAGCAGTGGAAGCAGCCATTTGAGATGTCGCTCGACGACAACACCACGTACACCGCCACACTGGAGACCAGCCACGGCTCGATGGACGTTGAGTTCTTCGTGGAGGACGCTCCCAATACAGTCAACAACTTCGTGAACCTCGCGAAGGAGGGCTACTACGACGGTACGCCGTTCCACCGCATCATCAAGGGGTTCATGTTGCAGGGTGGCGATCCCACCGGCACGGGCATGGGCGGCCCTGGCTACAAGTTCAACGATGAGAAGGTGAGCAAGCCGTACTCCAAGGGCACGCTGGCCATGGCCAACGCCGGCCCGAACACCAATGGCAGCCAGTTCTTCATCATGCACGCCGATTACCCGCTGCCACCGAACTACACCATATTCGGTAAGGTGACGAGCGGCATGGATGTAATCGATGCTATTGCAAACGTGCCAGTCGGCGCTTCCCGCAGTGGTGAGCGCTCCACCCCGCTCGAGCCAGTCACGCTGCAGAAGGTAACGATCCACGAGTCCTAAGGCCCACCGGTCCTGAAAACCAAGAAGACGCCGTTCCCCGCAGGGAACGGCGTCTTCGTTCTTAGGCAGCCTGCTGGCGTGCCCGATATTCCTCTTCGTACTCCCGCAGCAAGCGCAGCCAGTGCTCCTCGAGAGCCCCGATCGGCTTGTTGTCCGCGCGGAGCTGGTTGATCATCGCTTCACCGTGGTTAAGGCGATCAACCAGGTCGTCGAGCGCTGAACGCTTCTCGACGACAGCGGTAGATGTGGAAACAACTCGCATAGTGGCTCTCCTCCCTTAGGACGCGCGCTGGCTAACTGGTCGACGAGCCTCGAGCATATCGATAACACCGCTCGCCTGGCGCTTGTTCATGTTCATAAAGTCTGTACCGGTGTGCTGCTGGATCAGCGCACTCAGCTCTTCCGGCTGCAGCTGCATTTCTGCGGCAAGGCGCTGGATGCGGGACTTCTGCGGAGCAGTTGCCAGGAACGCACTCGACTGGTTGAAGTGCTGCGGCTCTGGCTGACGATGGAAGGTTACTTCCGGCTCACCATCATCGTTGTCAGCAGCGGGTGTGCCATATCCCAGCGCCGTGAGCGCGCGGCCGATGGACTTGGTCTCGGCCTTTTCGATGTAGTTCTCAAAGTTGGCAGCGGTCTCGCTGCCCCAGCCGGTGGCACGTCCACCGCTGGGCAGAACCACGCTGGCGCGCATGATCGCGCGGCCATCGGCGTGGGATACCAGCTCAGTCTCGACGACGGCCTCAGGGTGTTCGCTGCGCATCCATGCGATGCGGTGCTTCACTTCCAGGTAATCCTGGCCCTTGACTTTGCTGAGGAACTGGTTTGGATCAAAGGGTTGCTGGGCCACAGTTCGTCTCCTTGCGGGCGGTTGAATCACGGGCGAACCCATGCAGAACACTTGTTCGTATGTGCCTATTCTAGAACTTCTGTTCTACAGTGTCAACCCCTGGAGATGGCGATTTCTCCGATGCATCCACGGCATTTTCGTGCGACAATACGAAAAGAAAGTACTGTGCATACGTTGCCAGTGAACGCCTATACGGCCCTGGTGGTCAGGTGCCGCTCAGTCATTCATACAAAGTGAGGTGGCCCGTGAAGGTCTCTTGCCTTCAGGAACAACTTCAACGAGGTTTGAGCCGCGTCAGCCGTGCGGTGGCAACCCGATCGACCCTGCCGGTGCTGAGCAATGTGCTCCTCGCCACCGACCAAGGGCGTTTGCGTATCGCCGCCACGGATATGGCCGTGGGTGTCACAACCTGGATTGATGCGTCCATCGAGGAAGAGGGTGCCCTCACGGTCGATGCCCGCCTGTTGAACGAGTTTGTCAATACACTGCCGGCTGGCGAGGTATCGCTTGTGTCCGACAGCGTGCGCATGTCCATCACCGTGCAGTCGGGCCGGGACAAGGCCACCATCAACGGCCTCGATGCCGAGGATTTCCCGGTATTGCCGTCTGTATCCGGGGATGGCTTTACGGTTGAAGTAAACGGGCAGCTCATGCGCGAGGCGATCGCGATGGTGGAGTTCTCCGCCGCCAGCGACGAAAGCCGCCCCGTGTTGGCTGGTGTGCTCACGCGCTTCGATGGCAACACCATGACCCTGGCGTCGGCCGATGGATTCCGTATGGCGGTGATCGACCAGCAGCTGGATTCGGCAGTCGATGGTCGGCACGATTTCATCGTGCCTGCCAGGGCGTACCGCGAGTTCGCTCGCATCATCGGTGACTACGATGGCCTGATTAAACTGTCGCTCACCTCCAACCGCAGCCAGCTCGTGGCGCGTGTGGGCGACACCGAATGGGTAAGCAGCCTGATCGACGGCACCTTCCCCGATGTGAAGCAGATCGTGCCCAAAGAAGTCGGCACCCGCGTAGACCTTGGCCGGGAATCGCTGCTGCAGGCGGTGCGCCGAAGCAGTTTCTTTGCACGCGAGAACAACGACGTTGTTTACCTCACCATCCAGCCAGGCGCCGATGAGCTGACGCCGGGGAGTGTCGAGATCTCGGCGACCGCGGCGGAGCGAGGCAACAACCAGAGTTTCGTGGATGCAAGTGTCACCGGTTCTGAGATGCGCGTGGCCTTCAACAGTCACTACCTCACCGATGTACTGGGCGTGCTCCGCTCCGGCCAGGTGATGATCGGCCTCAATGGTCCCAACGCTGCTGGCATTGTGCGGTCCGGCGATAACCAGAACTGCACGCACGTGATCATGCCGATGGTCATCGGCGGGTAACGCACCGAGCCCGCATGCGCGTCACCAGGATTACGCTCGATCAGTTTCGACGATACGACAACCTCCGTCTGGACGTGCCGCATGCCGGCCTCCGGATCGTTGGCAATAACGCCTCGGGCAAAACCAGTTTGCTCGAGGTGTTGTTGTTGCTTGCCACAACCAAATCTCCGAGGGTGAACGTGGAGCGGGACCTGATCCGATGGGAGAGTGGCGAGGAGTTTGGGCTCCAGCCGTACTCGCGCATTACCGCAAGGGTGGAGACTGGTTCTGGCGAACATGAGCTGGAGTTGCGGCTGGAGGCAAGCGCGAACAGCGATTCGACGGCGCGCAAGACCTGTATTGTGGATGGCAAGAACGTCCGGGCCAGCACAATGGTCGGCATCCTGAAAGTGGTGGAGTTCTCTCCGGAGGACGTGCAGCTTGTTGGTGGGCCTCCCGCTGACCGCCGGCGCCAGCTCGATATCCTTATCTCCCAGATCGATCGCCACTATATGCAGTCCAGCACCAGGTACGGCAAGGTGCTGAGCCAGCGTAACGGCCTTTTGCGCACCTTCAACAAGGAGGGCGCATCCCATCGTTCCACCGAGGTGATTGAACAGCTCCGGTTTTGGGATGAAGAGTTGGTGCACCATGGCTCCCGACTCATCACTGCCCGGGCCAGGATCATCGATGCACTTTCGATGCACATGCGCGGGTGGTCTGCCGCGCTGCTTGGCGCCCATGTCATCGACAGCGTCTACCTGCCTGGCGTTCCGCGTGTGGACCACGTCCTGGCCCGAGAGTTCGAGGACGACCAGATGCTGCAAGCGGTGGAGGAGCGGTTCGCGAGAGAGCTCGAATCCGCCCGGGCCGATGATGTGCGGCGGGGAACCACTACCATCGGCCCGCAGCGAGACGACATGTCGATGCGCATCAACGCTCGTTCCCTGGCTTCATTTGGATCTCGAGGCCAGCAGCGTTTGGGTGTGATCGCGCTCAAGCTGAGCGAAGCGGACGTGATCGAACGGTTGACCGGGGAGCAGCCGGTCTTGTTGCTGGACGATGCGCTATCTGAACTGGACGAATTTCATGCCCAGTGGCTGCTGGAAAGTGTCTCGAGTTCCAATCGCCAACTCCTTCTAACATCGGCCATTGAGCAAACACTTGACCGACCGGAGTTGGCCCACCTGGAGACGATCCGGCTCGAGTCCTGACCCCGCAAATCCTTGAACCGCTGCGGCACATCGTGTACTATTCAGCACGTTGCCTCGGCAGCATGGCCCGTTCGTCTAGCGGCCTAGGACACCGCCCTCTCAAGGCGGAGATCAGGGGTTCGAATCCCCTACGGGCTACCACCAAATGAAAACGCCGGAGGATGTATCCTCCGGCGTTTCCTGCGCTTAACGAGACAGTCCCGACCGGTCCGGTGAGACTTCTCGCAGACATCAGTTCCGATACAACGCCCCGCAACGTGTACCGATCTGGATTGCCCACCGCCATCGTTGATCGGGAAGTGCATAAAGCCCCGCAGCGATATACACACATCAACTTCTGGCGTGAAGAACACCAGTCCACTGGGACTGTACGTACATTCTATGCGCCACGGTGCGGCATGTCAACAGTGAACGTACATACGCCATGGGGAGTCTGATTAGGCCGGGGTCGGTTCTTCTTCGAAGTCTGGTCGCGGCAGGAACTCTGAGAGATCCGGCAGCGGGCACTGCAGCATCGAATCCAGCTCCGGCAGGGCATCCAGTGTGCCTTCCAGCCTGGCGAAACCTGCTGCGAGCACATTCCTGGCCAATACCATGGCCGTCACCGGACCGGTGCCACCTGGGGTAGGTGTGTAGGCCGAGGCGATTCCTTCCAGGCTTTCAACATCCGCATCGCCCACGACCTTGCCGCCCTCGGCGACGTTGACGCCGAAATCGAGAACCAGGGCGCCCTTGCGAATCATTTTGCCTGTGATCAGCCCCGGACTTCCTGCCGCCACGCAAACGATCTCTGCCCGGCGAACATGTTGTGCCAGGTTCCGGGTCCTGGTGTGGCACAGGGTTACGGTGGCATCCGCATGGGTGAGCATAGTTGCCAGTGGACGGCCCACCACATTGCTGCGACCTACAACGGTGACGGGCGTGCCGGCGAGCTCGACGCCGTAATAGCGGAGGAGCTCCATGCCACCCGATGGAGTGCTTGGCTTGAGGCTTGGCAGACCAAGATGAAGGCGTCCCGAGTTCACCGGCGTAATCCCGTCCACATCTTTAAGCGGAGAGAGCGTTTCCAAAACAACGTGCGGATCAATATGTTGCGGCAGGGGCATCAGCACCAGGATGCCAGTAATGTCGTCGTCGTTATTGAGCGCCTGGAGCGCCTTGCGGAACTCGCTACTACTGATCCCCTCATCCATTTCCAACTTCCGGTGCTCGATCTCCACTTTCTTGAAGGAACGTTCGATGGAAGCGCGATAGGCCAGCGCAGCAGGATCCCTGCCCACGAGGACGGTCGCGAGAACGGCACCCTGGCCTCGTTGCTGGCGATAGAGTTCCTTGGCTGAAATGATGGTTTCCCGGAGCATCTTCGCGGGTGGGGCACCCTTCAGTGCTCTCGTTTCAAATGTGGTCAATGCAGGAAGTCCTCTCGCAGTACTGGCGATCGGCCGGGGTAAGGACAGCAGCGATGGCAGGCGGCTTACCGGTCGGGGGCAGTATACCAAGCCCCTGGAGCCCTCAGGCGGGACGATGCACGGACACACGGCACGTTATAGCCCTCCCTTGTACGCCGGATATCAACAGTAATACCAGTGAAGCGACAGTTACCGACAGAGGTGAGTACTCGGTGACAGTGCCACTGTTAAGTTTGCGCTTTGGAACCCCGTTGTGGCACTGCCTGTGTGATTACTGTGCATAGTACGTACACAGGTATTGACATCTTGGCAACCGGGTAGTACTATCGGTTTGTCGGTGGTTGCAGCTCGTGACTAAACGGCAAGTGCTTGACGAGTGAACGAAATAGCGTGTCAGGTGGACACGATAGAGGGTGGGGTAGTGATGCAGGCAAACGATCAGTTCGGCGCGACGCTGAAGCGTTTTCGCGAGGTCCGCAGGGTTTCGCAAAGCAAGCTGGCAGAGCGTGCCGGGTTCGACCACAGCTATGTGAGCCGCCTGGAGAGTGGGGCGCGTACCCCAACCCGGGATGCAGTGCAGCAGTTGGCCGACGCACTTGAACTGGAGCGTTTGCAGCAGGATGAACTCCTGGCTTCGGCCGGCTTCCTTCCTCAGGAAGTGTCCAGCTTGCTTTCGAGCGAGCCGGAAATCACCGACGTGCTAGCTCTGTTGCAGAACAGCTCCATGCCGGATGAGTACCGCCAATCGATGCGCCAGGTATTGCGCGTTATCGCCGACCAGGCTCGCCTGGTGCTGAAGGAAAGCGACCGCATTTCGGTCGCATAGTTTCGAAACAGCCGCTATCCACCTGTGCGCCCCCGCCCACAGCGTGAAGCCAGGTAGGGGCTGTACGTACTACACTCCGGATGCACCTTCCGTTCACTGGTGCATCCGGGGTTTCGTACTTAAGGAAGATCTCGACATGCCAGAGTTTGCCCATTTACACCTCCATACCGAGTTCTCGCTGCTTGACGGCATGGGACGGATGAAGGATTACATCGCATCGGCGCAAGAAATGGGCATGCACCACATGGCGGTCACCGACCATGGCGTGATGTATGGCGCCATGGATTGGTACAAAACGGCAACGAGTGCCGGAATGCACCCGATTCTCGGCATGGAGGCATATCTTGCCGAGGGAGCCGCGTCGGAGAGCAACCGCAAGAATTACCACCTGCTCTTGCTGGCGGAAAATGAAACTGGGTATCGAAACCTGATTCGCTTGGCCAGCGAGGCGTCGCTCAAGGGCTTCTACTATCGCCCGCGTGTCGACCTGGATATGCTGCAGCGATACGGGTCGGGAGTCATTGCTACCTCGGCCTGCCTCGGCGGCCCGGTGGCGAACAACTTCCTCAACGACCAGGCCAACAAGGCCTACTACTATGCCAACACCCTCAGCGAGATCTTTGGCAAGGACCGCTTTTATATCGAAATCCAGGATCATGGGCTGCCTGAGCAGCACATGACCAACCGGATGATGATCCAGATGTCGAAGGAACTCGGCCTGCCGCTAGTGGCCACCAACGACGTCCACTACTGCAACCAGCACGACGCGCCGGCCCAGGACATCCTTATCTGTGTCGGTACCAGCACCACGATTAACGACCCCAAACGCCTGAAGCACGAGACTGACCAGTTCTACCTGAAGAGCCCTGCGGAGATGGCCCGGCTGTTCCCTGATCATCCCGAGGCGTTGCAGAACACCATTCGCATTGCTGAAATGTGCAATGTCAATATCGAGTTCGGGGGTTATCAGCTGCCGAACTTTGAAACGCCAGGCGACATATCCCCTGAAGACTACTTGCGCCAGTTGTGCACCGAAGGGGTGATGCGGAAGTACGGGACGCTTGACGGCCAAATAGGTGAGCGGCTCGATTATGAACTCGGCGTTATCGCCAACATGGGGTTCACCAACTACTTCCTGATCGTGTGGGATTTTGTGAGCTTCGCCAAGCGCAACGGCATCCTGGTGGGCCCGGGCCGTGGCTCCGCCGCCAGCAGCATTGTGACGTACTCGCTCGACATCACGGGCCTGGATCCGCTTAAGTACAACCTCATGTTCGAGCGGTTCCTCAATCCGAGCCGCATCTCGATGCCAGATATTGATATCGATTTTGCCGACGACCGCCGGGGCGAAGTCATCGATTACGTGGTGCGAAAGTACGGTGACGATCGTGTAGCCGGTATCGCGACGTTCGGAACCATGAAGGCCAAGGCGGCCATCAAGGACTGCGCCCGGGCGATGGATATACCTGTGTTCGAGGCGAATCGGATTGCCAAAATGATCCCTGCCGATATCGGTGTGACCATCGATAGCGCGCTCGAATCTGTTCCCGAGCTCAGCAAGGCATACAAGGAAGAGCCGGTCACGCGGGAACTTATCGATACAGCCAAGAAGGTTGAGGGCATCTCCCGCCACCCGGGCAAGCATGCCGCTGGCGTCGTCATCTCCCGCGATCCCTTGGTGGAGCATGTGCCGCTGCAGCTCACCGGGAAGGGGCGCACGGATGTCACTACCCAGTGGACTCAGACCCACCTGGAGGACCTGGGCCTGCTGAAGATGGACTTCCTTGGCCTCAAGACACTCACGGTGCTTGGACGGGCGGTGGAACTGGCTCGGCAGGCGGGTTCGGATATCACGCTGGAGAGCATCCCCCTCGAAGACAAGAAGGCCTTCGAGCTGCTCCAGCGCGGCGATACCTTTGGTGTCTTCCAGTTAGAAGGTGGCATGACCACCCGCATGACGATCGATGTTCAGCCCGAGAGCTTCGAGGACATCATTGCGCTGATGGCGCTGATCCGGCCGGGTCCGATGGAACTTGCACCAGATTACATCGGACGGAAGCACGGTCGGCTTCCGATCGAATACCCACACCCCTCCCTGGCGGACGTGCTGGAGGAGACGTACGGCGTTGCGCTCTACCAGGAACAGGTGATGCAGATCGCCAACGTCCTGGCCGGCTTCTCCATGGCGGAGGCCGATGGCCTCCGTAAGGCGATGGGCAAGAAGTTACCGGCTGTTATGGCCGAGTACAAGGATCGGTTCGTTGAAGGCGCAGCAGGGAAGGGCGTAAGCAAGAAGGACGCAAACAACGTTTGGGACCTGATTGAGAAGTTCGCCGGCTACGGGTTCGTGAAGTCACATAGCGCTGCCTATGGTGTGATTGCTGCCCAAACTGCGTACATGAAGGCCCACTATCCGGCCCAGTTCATGGCGGCATTGATGAGTACGGAAATCGAATCGTCAGAAAAGACGGTTATCAACGTAGCCGAGTGCATCAAGGCAGGTATCCCCGTACTGCCGCCAGATATCAATGCCAGTTTTGTGGACTTTACCGTGGAGACGATGGAGGACGGGACACCGGCGGTGCGCTTCGGGCTGGCTGCAGTGAAGGGTGTTGGCAAGCATGCGCTTGAGAGCGTTATTGCCGCGAGGATGGAGAGGGAAGACAAGCGCTTCCCAACCCTGGACGCGTTCTGCGACTCGATCGACTGGACATCCGGTAACAAGAAAATGATCGAGTGCCTGGTCAAGGCAGGGGTGCTGGATAGCTACGGCCATCGAGCGCAAGTCCTTGTTGGTATGGAGCAGTTGACATCATCGGCCCAGAAACGCCAGCGAGCAAAGAGCCGCGGCCAGATGGACATGTTTGGCCAACTCATTGCCGATAGTGGAGCCGAAGAAACCGGCACCGTGTTGCCGGACGTGATGGAAGCGGACCAGCGTCAAATCCTGGAGTGGGAAAAGGAAGTGCTGGGCATCTATCTCAGTAGCCATCCGCTCAAGGAGGTTATCGGCACTGATCTTCCATACGGGTTCCACAACATTGCGTCCATCGCCGGCATGGGCTCAAACCACATGGTGAAGCTCATCGGTATGGTGAAGTCGGTCCGCCGCGTTACAACCAAGACCAACAAGACAATGGCAGTAATGGAAGTGGAGGACCTCACCGGGAGCATAGAGGTCGTGGTGTTCCCGAAGAAATATGAGGAGTTTGGAGCGCTGCTCGAGCCAGACGTAATCCTGGTTGTCGAAGCGAAGGTCGATGAGCGAGGTGACCAGAACCAGTTGCTGTTGGAGTCGCTTTCACAGAATATCCCCGGCAGGATCGAAAAGGCCCCAGAGCGCGACACGGTGGTCGTATGCGTTCCGCTCACCGGAGAACAGTGGAGCGACGTCGATTTGCTCCATCGGCTTGACGACACAACGTCGGAATTCGCTGGCGAGCACCCACTGGAGCTGCTGGTAACGATTGGCGACGAGTCGCGGGTGTTCAGATCGCGGAGCAAGCGCGTGGAGTGGTCGGCAGCGTTCGTCGAAGCAGTCGAGGAAATAACGGGCACCGGAAGCGTACGCATCCGGGCCACGACGCCTGAGGCGACATATCCCATAGGCGATTAGCCCGATCTTGAAATCGCCGCCAGAGACTCAGGCACGGTCGAGCTGACGGCGCACCGCCCGGTGCGCCACGCCGGAATCGCGGGTCGTCAGGATGACGAGGACATTGCGCGGACGCAGCGCTCCGAACGCGCGGTTAATCGCCTTGCGTTCGGTGGGGAGGATGCTAAGGAGGGGCGGGTACTCATTGCTGGCCAAGCCCCGTTTGAACTCGGCCAGACGGTCGTCCTCCTGTTCACCGTGGAGCACGATGGCACCTCGGTAGCGGCCCAACAGCTTGCCGACGTCGTGAACCTCATCACGTTCGATCCAGGATAGATCCCCGACCACTGTTATCTGTCGCCGGTCCATCTCCGGATTAAGCACCTTCAGGACATCGCGCAGGATCCAGTGCGGGGCAAGCTGATCAATCACTACACTGGCTTCATGGTAGGTGTAGTGGTTCATGGATGCCGGCAGGATCTCCCATGCGGCACGAAACTGCCGGAACTGCCGCCGGATCAGGTGAAGGTCCACCCCAATCGCATGGAGTGCCCCCAACGCCAGTAGCACGTTCTTGACGTTGAACGAAGCCTCCCCATCGAAGGTGATTGGGAAATCGCGAACGTTTCCAAACCGTGCGGCCGACCTCTCATTGCCTACGTAAATGACCCCGTTCTTCACCCACACACCGGACCCGTTGTTGTGCAGGTGGGCTTTCATATTCGGTGATTCAATCGACTGGGACACCAGGATTACCGACGCGTCCGCGTCCTCAAGGGCATCAACGACATAATGGTCGTCCCCGTTAGCGACGATAATTCCGTCGTGGTGAGTGGCGGCAATGCACTTGATCGAGCTCCCCAGACCCAACTGGAAACGGCTCGATTTCCCCAGCGGTTCGGATGTCTCGCGTAGTCCTGTATGCACCATGACGGGATACATGCCCGTAGGTAGACCAGCTACGCTCACCGCGGCCCAGTCCAGTTCCTGCAGTGCCACGTCCAGATGGCCCTCGGCCAGGCCTTGCATGGCGCGGCTCCAGCCAGCAAGTTCCGCCCTCTGGTGCCGGCCGCGTATCTGCACTCCCATATCGGTCCAGGTCGCCGTCTTGAAGCGCATGGCGTTCAATACGGATTCGATAAGACGAAGCACGGTGCTTTTGCCCCGCGTACCCGCGACGCCTATGAGGGGTACCAACTGCTTTCGGAGGGTCTCGCTTTGCCACGCCCGTGCATTCGGAAAGAGGAAGCTCGCTGGTTCGCGGTCGTGAAGGATATCAGGGGTCAGGATCATAGCGTCCCTCCCTTCGCATTAATGTGCTCCAGCAGTACCGGCACAGCCTGACGCATGGCGTGGCCGCGGTGGCTCACCGCGTTCTTTTCATCGGGCTCGAGTTCAGCCATCGTGCGCCCGTTGGGAAGATAAAAGAGCGGGTCGTAGCCGAACCCCCCGGTTCCCTTCGGCTCGAAACCAACGGCTCCCTCGCAGGTGCCCTCGAATACCAGCAGCGTTTCACGATCCAGCCGGATGGCAATCGCGCTCCGAAATCGCGCCGACCTGAGACCTTCGGGAACTTGGGCGAGTTCCGCCAGGAGCTTTTCGTTATTCTCGGCGTCGGTAGCATCGGGGCCCGCAAAGCGGGCTGAATAGACGCCAGGTCGACCATCGAGCGCGTCTACCTCAAGGCCGCTGTCATCGGCAAGTGTCATATGTCCGGTTTGCTCGAAAGCTGCATCAGCCTTAAGCGTGGCATTGTCGGCGAAGGACGTTCCTGTTTCCTCCGGCATGGTAATTCCCATTTCAATGGCGGAGACCACATGTACGGAATCACCAAGGAGTTGCTGAAGTTCTGCCAACTTGCCCCGATTGGCGGAGGCAAGCACTACGGTCATCGGCGGGTGTTGGTTAGTCATTCATATGTCCAAAAACGCGCTCGGCATTCGTCGTTGCTTGCGCGGCGAGGGTAGCGGGATCGGTCCCCAGAGCGTCGGCCATCATGGTGGCGATCGTTGCAATATGGGCTGGCTGGTTCCGCCTGTCTTTTTGCCGGGCCGGCACCAGGTATGGTGAATCTGTTTCAAGCAGAATCCGTTCCATTGGCACATTGGTCAAGAGGGACCGCAATTCACCTGAACTCTGCCGCGTGGCCAGCCCGCCGATTCCCACATAACTCCCGGTCTGCAGCATGAAATCCATGAGCCGCTGGTTACCGTCGAAGGAGTGGAAAATCAGTGTAGGCAAGGTGCGACCGTCTGAAAGCACCTCAAGAATCTCGTCATCAGCAGATCGCATATGGATCACGACTGGGAGACCAAGTTCGAGGGCGATATCGAGTTGGCCGCGGAACGCCCGCGCCTGTACTTCATAGGGGGCGTTATCGCGGAAAAAATCCAGCCCTGCTTCGCCGACGCCACATGCGCCCGATTCTTCGAGCATGCGCCGCAGCCGTTCACCCACCGCATCGGTCCAAATATGCGCACACGCCGGGTGAACACCCAGCGTGTGCGACATGCCCTGGTGATGGCTCGCCATCTCGATCGCCTGTTTCCAGCGGTCGGGATCGTAGCCGATAAGAATCCAACGGGTGACGTTCGCGTCGCGGCTCCGCTGGAGCACCTCATGGAGGTCGTGGGCGAACTGGTGGTCGTCCAGGTGGCAGTGTGTATCGATCATCGGCGGCAGTGCCGATGGGTGTGAATTAATCATGCCTCGATTGTACTATCCGACCGCTGGTGCCGGTTTAACGGACCGTGACGCTCTTGGCGAGATTCCTCGGGAAATCGGGATCCACCCCCCGCGCCAGAGCAATGTGGAAGGCGAGCACCTGTGACGCCACCAGGTGAACAAGACTCGCGGAGCCTCCGGAAGAGGAGAGCGGCACAGCTACAGAGCACTCATTCGGGTCGAATTCACCCATCGCTACAACATAACCGCCGCGGCACATTACCTCAGCGGCGGCAATCCTGGCGGATTGCAGTTCCTCGGCTGTGGTTGCAAACACCAAACACGGGGTTCCCTGCTGAACAAGTGCCAGCGGGCCGTGCTTCAGTTCGCCAGAGAGGAATGCCTCGGCATGAAGGTATGAGCCTTCCTTGATCTTGAGGGCTGCTTCCTGAGCCACCGCGCGACCTGCGCCCTTTCCGAGCACGATCATCGAATCCTGCATGGCAATTGCGTTGGCAATCCGGGGGAGCTCCGGATTTGTGAGGACTGCGTCAATCGCTCGCGTGGTCTCATCGAGGTCGCTGTCGTTCTCGGGATCGAGCCAGGCGGACGTCTGGATCAGCCGGATAGCCATGGCCAAGAATGACTTGGTTGCGAGAACGCTGCGCTCAACACCGGCCTTGATCGGCACAACAATATCGGCGAGGCTGGCCACAGTGGAGGTCTCAGTGTTGATGATCGTCGCGATAGTCGCATCCCACCGCCTTGCGAGCTGGATTGCATCGACCACATCGGCGGTCTCACCGCTCTGGGTCAGGGCGATCACCAATGTATCGGTGCCAAGGTGCCGGGTAGAGTCGCTGATTTCCGATGCGGGAACGACATCCACCCAGGCATCCGTTGCCTGCTGGAGCCAGGTTGCACCCAGTGAAGCCGCGTACAGGGCAGAACCGCAACCTGTGAGAAGCACATGCTTCGCCTTCTGAACAGCCTGTGCAAGGGGGGATACATCGGCCGCGCAGGCCGCCAATATCCGCGCTACTTCCGGCTGGTCATGGATCTCCTTGAGGGTGAAGTGGCTGAACTCCCCTCGGCTGGAGTGCATCTCCTCCGGTGTCGGTTGCCAGGAGATCGCCACTTCAGAACCGGCATGGAGATCAACCAGCTGGGCGGTATCAGGGGTGAGGATGACGAGATGATGGTCCGGTATAACGGCGATTTCGTGCGAACTCTTCGCAAACGCCAGTGGGTCGGATGCCAGCTCCCACCCGTCCGTGCGTCGTCCCAGCCGCAGCGGCGAGCGGGCTGTAACGGCAACCATCACATTGCTCGTCCGGTCCATGGCGAGGACAGCCGAACTGCCCTCGAGCATGAGGAACGTCCGTCGTACGGCCTCGGTGAAGGACGCACCCCGGTCGAGGTACATTCGGATGAGGTGGGGAACGATCTCGGAATCAGTTTCGGACCGGAATGGTACGTCCGGCAGGTAGGTCGCTTTCAACTCGGCAGCGTTCTCGATCACGCCGTTGTGCACCACCGCGAGCTGTCCGGCTTCGTCCGTATGGGGATGGGCATTGGTATCCGTGACTCCACCATGTGTTGCCCAGCGGGTATGACCTATCGCAATGCTTGCGGTGACATCCTCGGCCAACTCCTGGGGAACGCGCCCGGCACGCTTCACCAGTTGAACCCGCGTGCCTTCATCCCAGCCGATACCCCAGCTATCGTAGCCGCGGTACTCCATCACACGAAGCGCATTTGCCACCATGGGGATCACTGCCGTCGGTTTGCCAACGTACCCGAAAACTCCACACATAACTCACTCCTCAATGCGTGCGGGACAATGACCCGGCGCTGCCGCTCCCATTGGGGCGCAGTGGCAGAAAAAGCAGGCATTTCCCATTCAGTTGGATCAGGAGAGTTTCCAGAGGAGTGAGGCGAGGCCTCGTGCACGCTGGAGTGGCGTTGTCGGGTTGTTACCAACCCGGTTTGACCACTGCATATCGACTGTGCGGCCGGGGGATCATCCGCCGATACTTTCGATAAATCCCCACCTCGTCGACCTTTTCGACCAAGAAAAGGCCCTGGCGCTGTAAAACGGAATCGTCCCTCTGTAGATTCTCGTACGTACAATGCTACAACCTCCAGTGCCTGCCCGGCAAGCATGCGTTCACCGTATACTGGAAGCGTCAAATCGCCCTCGGAAGGCGGGCGAAATATCCTCAGCTTGTATCCCACATGGAGTAGCTCGTGATCGAACGCTATACGCGCCCGGAAATGGGGGCTATCTGGTCGCAGGACCACAAGATCCAGCAATGGCTGGCGGTGGAAATAGCGGTATGTGAGGCCTGGGCCAGAAGGGGACGCATTCCCGCCGAGGCGATGGAAGCGATTCGGGGAGCGTCGTGTTCGCTGGAGCGTATGCTGGAGATCGAGAAGGAAACCGACCACGATGTGATCGCGTTCCTGCGGGCCGTCGGCGAAACAGTTGGGGAGGCATCGCGGTTCATTCACCTGGGCCTGACGTCGTCAGATGTCGTCGATACCGGCATGGCGATGCAGGCGCGGGATGCCAGCGACCTGCTCCTGAAAGGCCTGGACCACCTGATCGAAGTTGTTGGCGAAAAGGCGATCGAACACAAGGACACCATCACTATCGGGCGTTCCCATGGTATGCAGGCCGAACCCACCACGTTCGGGCTCAAGCTGGCCGTCTGGTACGACGAACTGCGCCGGCATCGCGAGCGCTTGACCATGGCGCGCGATCACATTGCGGTCGGTCAAATCTCCGGGGCGGTCGGTACCCACGCCCATGTCTCCCTTGAACTCGAGGAGGAGGTTTGTCGCGATCTCGGATTGGGCATAGAGCTTGTAAGCACCCAGGTCATCCAGCGGGACCGGCATGCGTTCTTCCTCTCAGTACTTGCCGGAATCGCTGCAACGCTGGAGAAAATGACGGTTGAGGTTCGGCACCTGCAGCGGAGCGAAGTTGCGGAAGCCGAGGAGAGTTTTGGCGAAGGCAACCAGGGCAGCTCCGCGATGCCGCACAAACGCAACCCTCATGAGTCGGAGCGAATCGCTGGCCTCTCCCGCATAGTGCGGAGTTACGCCATGGTGGGGTACGAAAACGTCCCGCTCTGGCACGAACGAGACATATCCCATAGTTCAGCTGAACGCGTCGTTTTCCCGGACGCCTGTATTGGCCTGGACTTCATGCTGCATGAGACCGCCGACATCATCGAAGGCCTGGTGGTGTACCCCGAACGGATGCTGGCGAACTTGAACATGAGTGGTGGGCTGATTTTCAGCCAACGCATCCTGCTTGCACTGGTCGACGGCGGAATGGACCGGCAAGACGCCTATAAGCTGGTTCAGCGCCACGCCCACGCCAGCGACGGGCAAACGTTCCGCCAGCGTATCGAGAACGATCCCGAGGTACAGCAGCGCGTCCCCCAATCTGAAATCGAGAAGGCGTTCGATCCGTGGGATCAGCTCCATAATGTGGACGCCACATTTGCCAGAGTCGGACTGCTGCGCGCATGAAACTGAAATCCTATCCGCTCATCCGACAAGGTAAGGTCAGGGACATCTACGATGCCGGTGACCATCTGCTGCTCGTCGCCACCGATCGCCTCTCGGCGTTCGATGTGATCCTTCCTACTGAAATCTCCGGGAAGGGACGGATCCTGACGCAGTTGTCGGTCTTCTGGTTTGATCAGACGCGACACCTCCTGCCAAACCACCTCGTGGGCACCGATGTATCCGCTCTGGACGTCACACAGGAAGAAGCGGCGTGGCTTCAGGATCGAACCATGATCGTGCACAAGGCTAATCGCATCGATATCGAGTGCGTTGTACGCGGATATCTCGCGGGTAGCGGCTACAAGGAATATGTCCAGAAGGGCACGTTGGCTGGTGAACCACTACCGCCCGGCCTGCAGCGCGCTGGGAAGCTGGATACACCCGCATTCACGCCGGCGATCAAGAACGATGAAGGACACGACGAGAACATAAGTCGGGAGCGTCTCGCGGGTGTTGCCGGAAGCGACATGGCTGCCGAACTGGAAGAGCGCAGCCTGGAAATCTACCGGTTCGCCCACAACCTCGCCGCCAGGGCCGGGATCGTTCTGGCGGATACCAAGTTCGAGTTCGGGCACATCGATGGACAGCTCTCCCTGATCGACGAAGTGCTGACTCCCGACAGCTCGCGCTATTGGGAAGCAGCAAGCGTTACGCCCGGCATTGAGCCGGACAGCTTTGACAAGCAAATCGTGCGAAACTGGCTCGAGCACCTGGATTGGGACAAGACCCCGCCCGGCCCGGCAATTCCAGACGACATCGTTGAACGCACGCTGAACCGCTACAACGAGGTATATGAGCGGCTCACTGCGGTAACGAAAGGATCCAACGAGTGAAGACCTTTACTGTGGAAGCGGAAATCATGCCCAAACGTGGAGTGAACGACCCTCAGGGCGAGGCCGTGCTGTCTGGCCTGAAGCTGCTCGGGTTCGATGACGCGAGCAAGGTGAGGGTTGGCAAGCTGATCCGGTTTGAGGTCAATGCCGAATCCGAGAATGCCGCCCGCAGCAGTGCGACCGAAATGTGCGAGAAGCTTCTGGCCAACCCGGTTATCGAAGAGTTTCAGTTAAGCGTGAGCGAGGCACAGACATGCACATCGGTGTAGTCTCGTTTCCCGGCAGCAACGGCGATCACGATGCCCTGGCCAACCTTGAGGCCGATCTCGGGGTGACGGTCCGCCGCGTCGACTACCGCGAAACGACGTTGGCAGGGCTCGATGCTGTGGTGCTTCCGGGTGGATTCAGCTATGGCGATGCGCTTCGCTGCGGCGCCATTGCGCGTTTTGCGCCGGTCATGAGCGAGCTCCAGAAGGCCGCTGCCGAAGGCATGCCGATACTGGGTATATGCAACGGCTTCCAGGTGCTCTGCGAGGCACATTTGCTTCCCGGTGCGCTCCTGCGCAACAAAACCCTGAACTTCCACTGCTACTGGGAGCACCTGCGGTTCGAAAATGTGTCAACGGTGTGGACGAACAACCTCCGCCAGGGCCAGGTGCTGAGGTTGCCCATCGCCCACGGCGAGGGTGCATATTTCATTGACGCAGAGGGACTCGAACGAATCGAAGCGAACGGCCAGGTCGTGGCGCGCTATTCCGATACCGAAGGCAATGTATCTGACGCTGCCAACGGAGCCATTAATGCTATCGCAGCCGTGTGCAATGAAAACGGAAATGTAGTCGGGCTCATGCCACATCCCGAGCGGGCAACGAACGACCTGATTGGGGGGTCCGACGGCCTGCTCATGCTCCGATCCGTATTGAACACCGGCGCAACAGCCAACTAACGAAAGGTATTACCGAATGTCGCAGGAAAAGTACGATGCGCTCTTCGCGCGAATGCAAACGCTGACCGACCTTGCCGGCGCCAGCTCGGTACTGAGTTGGGATATGCACACGCATATGCCCCCGCGTGGGAATACTGTGCGCGCCGAGCGGTTGGCTACACTCTCCGCTACGTTGCACAGCATGCTGGTTGCGGATGAGACGGGCCAGATGATCGACGCTGCCGAGGAGTATGCCCGATCCAAAGGCGAGGACAGCTTCGAGCTGGCGATCTGGAAGGATGCCCGTCGCCGGTATGACAAGGCAAAGCTGATTCCCACTGAACTCGCAGCGGAGTTGGAGCGTGCATTCTCGCTGGGCAACCACGCATGGATGGAAGCACGGAAGAACGACGATTACGAGGCGTTCAAGCCGTTCCTGAAGCACAACTACGAACTCACGCAGCGGGTGGTGGACCTAACCCGCAGTTACTATCCCGATGCTGAGGAGGACTACGACATCCTTCTTGATGACTATGAGCAAGGGATGAAGACACGCGAGATCGCCGCCGTGTTCGATGCCTTCAAGGAAGGCGCCCGGCCACTGGTAGAGAAGGTCGCGGCAAAGGCCGGTGATGGCAGGGATGCCGTCACATTCAGGCACTTCCCGAAGGCTGACCAGCAAAAGCTGGTCGAAGAGATCGTCAAGGCGGTTGGATTCACGGACGACGCGTGGGATCTTACCGAAACAACCCATCCGTTCGAACAGTCGATGGCCATCAACGACATCCGCATTACCACGAAGTACGAAGAGGATTTCTTTAATCCAAGCTTCTTCGGCACATTGCACGAGTTTGGTCACGGGCTCTACGAGCACCAGATCGACGAGAAGTACGAGCGCACTACGCTCGGCCACGGGGTTTCCATGGCCTGGCACGAAAGCCAGAGCCGCATGTGGGAGAACCTCGTCGGCCGTTCACTGCCGTTCTGGAAATGGGCAACGCCGAAGGTCAAGGCAGTGTTTGGCGAGCAGTTCGCTGGCATGGAAGCCGAGGACATCTACCGGGCAGTGAACGTTATGGGGCCGTCACTCATCCGAATTGAAGCTGATGAATTGACCTACAACTACCACATCATCATCCGCTTCGAACTTGAGCGCGAGTTGCTGGCGGGCAAGGTGTCATTCGACGACCTGCCGGAAGCGTGGAACGCGAAGATCAAGGACTACCTGGGCCTGGAGGTGCCGAACTTCCGCGAGGGTGTCCTCCAGGATGTGCACTGGAGTTTCGGTTCAGTCGGTTACTTCCCGACGTATGCCCTTGGCAACTTCCTCGGCGCCATGCTGTGGAAGCGGATCAACTCCGACCTACCGAACCTGGCCTCGGAGTTCGAGAGCGGGGAATTTGGCAGCCTGCGCGAATGGAGCCGGGAGCATATCCATCAGTACGGTTCGCATTACTCGCCTACCGACTTGATGGAGAAGGTCCTTGGCACCCGCACGCTAAGCGCCGAGCCGCTTTTGGAGTACCTGACGCAAAAGGTCGATGAACTCTACGGTTAGCGACCGGGAACAAGGTGAAAGCAGAGGGGATCCCCGTGGGGATCCCCTCTGCTTTGCTCAATATTATCCGCAAAATATGGTTAGCTGACCTTGATTCCGGCATCGTTTTCCAGCGGAATCACGATAGCGGTCATATCTTTCTCGCCCATACCTTCGGCGCTGGTGCGATCGAAGAGGTCCATGGCTGCCTGGCCGATGTTGAGTGGGAGATGTTGTTCCTGCGCGGCGTCCAGCACAATTCCCAAATCCTTACGGATGAGGTCCACCGGCGTGGCTGGAGCGAAGTTCCGTTGCTGAATCAGGGGCACGCCACGGTCGAGCATGCGGCTACCACCGAAACTCGACGAGATAACGTCGAGGATCTTCTGTGGCTCGGCCCCAGCGCTGGCGCCAAACAGCAGCGCTTCAGCCACTGCGGCCATATTGATTCCCACGAGTAACTGGTTGACCAGCTTCATCGCCGTACCGGCCCCAACGGGGCCAAGGTGGTGGATGTTCGCGCCGATTACCTGAAGTAGCGGCAGTGACGAATTGTATACATTATCGCTGCCGCCAACCATAACGGTAAGGGTGCCAGCTTCAGCGCCCGGCACGCCGCCGCTCACTGGAGCATCGAGAAATGACGCCCCCTGAGCCTGGAGCGATTCTGCGATCTCGCGCATGAGTGCGATATCGTTTGTGCTGGTGTCGATAAACACCTGGCCCGGCCGTGCGGAGGCCGCGAGACCGTCTTTGCCCAGGTACACATCGCGGACGCTTTGCTGGTTGGTGAGGCTGGTCAAAACTGTATTGGCAACGCTCGCGACCTCTGCGATTGATGTCGCGGCTTTGGCCCCGGCGGCCTCAACCTGCCGGAGCGGCTCCGGCGAACGGTTGTACGCGATCACCGGGTATCCTGCCGCCAGCAGGTTCGCGATCAAGGGCCGGCCCATCTTCCCGGTGCCAATGAAGCCGATCGTGGGTTTGTCTGTCATTTCGGGACTCCTGCTTGAAGGCAGCAACTCTGCGCTGATGGTACCAGTATCCCCATGAACCGGCATCGGGCCGGAAATGCGCGCTTTGCGCACAAGATAAGTTATCCGCAAACGATTTACGCCGCTGACGCTTTCACGATATGACACATGATCCTACTCCCGGATCTCCAGCCCAAGCAGGCGCGCCAGGTAAAGGGCCTGGTCACTCGTGACGATCACACCCTTGAGCTGCTCCGGGCCAACGCGGATGTCCTGAACGTTTGCCCTGCGAAAGTCACACCCCTGCAGGTTTGCTCCCGAGAAGTCCGCTCCGGTCAGGTCGCTGCCTTCGAACACCGTTCCGGCAATGTCACTGTCGTTGAAAAATGCTCCGCTGAGATCGCAGGCATCAAACCGCACATTGCGCAGCTTGCTGAGCTGGCACTGGATCAGGTTCATCTTGCATCTGTCAAACACCACAAGTGACAGATTCGCTCCGTCCAGCCGTGCCCCGGTAAATCGCGAATCTGACACCGATACATCTCGCCAGCCCGATCGCACCAGATCCGCAGCCGCTGCATCCACCGACTCAAGCTGGCACTTCCGAATGGTGATGCCGGGAGCGTGTCGGACTCTGGTCCGGCGGACATCGCTCTCAACTAGCGATATACCAGTTCCCGATATGACGGTGCTGTCGTCGGTCCGGGCGTTGGTCAGCTCTGATTCGGACCCTACCTCTCCCGTAATAGTATACAAAGTCCTGCGCGAGGACCCGGATATGCGCCTTTCCGTCATTCGGCCTCCCACGCAGCGCCAAGCAGGTTCGTCCAGAGAAGCCGTGCCGCGATCCCGCGCTGGGGCCGCCAGCCTTCCGAGAGGCGGTCCAGGTCCCTCATCGTCATGCCCGGGTCACCGTAGGCAAGCCGTGCTGCCCGCAAGAGCGCCACATCTCCTTTTGGATAGACGTCCACATGGCCGAGTCCCCACAGTAACGCGCTGGCTGCGGTCCAGGGGCCGACCATCGGCATGGCCGTCAGGTCTCGCATCCACTCTTCGGCCTCACCAGAAGCCGGAAACGTCACGTTGCCCGTTGCAAATTCGTGGGCAACACCGATAAGCCCCTCGGCACGGCGCGTGGTAAGGCCGACCGACCGGATCCGCTCCAACGATGTCTCGGCCACCACCTCGGCCGTGGGGAGCGGCCAGAATACCCGCCCATGTGAGTGCCACTGTGGGCTCAGCATTTCGCACAGGCGGCGCTGGAACGCCGAGGCGCTGTGCAGGCTCACCGCCTGTCCCGTTATTGAGGTGAACAGGCCTTCCCAAAGCCCACCGTCTGTCAAGGGCCGAAGCGCCGGGAAGTTGGCCGACAGACCGGCGATGATCGGGTCAGTGAACTTTGCGTGCTGAACGGTGATGTCAATGAATCGGGACGGCTCCGAGCCGTCCAGCTCCTCTACGCCCGTTTCGGTCGCAACGACGAGTCGTTTATCAATAATTGCACGGTGATGAGAGCCGGAGGGCATCCAACTAACCGGGCTAGCGGACTGCCTGAGAATCTCGTTGGCTGAATTATTAACCATTGTCCATACCTGCATTAATCGCGCATCCTGTTCCTAGCATCCAGCGTTCTGCATACACTAAGATAGGAACAATCGATGGTCCCGAATATTGGATTCTGGGTCCAAAAGGTTATCCCAGGCCTGTGCCTGCGAAAGGATTGTGACGAGATGTCTCACAAAGATATCAAGACCGCGCTTTCGATTTCCCGCCGCTCTGCCGTCCGCGGCGCCGGCCTTCTTGGTGCCTCAGTGGCTGCTGGTCGGTTCGCCCTGGCCGGTGCCCAGGATGCTTCTCCGGCGGCATCCCCTGCTGCGGCCCCCACTACCTACGAGCCCAAGGGCCCGCAGGTAGAGAAGCTTACCTTCTGGACGCGGTCGAGCATCGACAGTTCCGCCAACGAATGGAACGCCCTCAAGGCCGTCACCGAGCGCTACACCGAGATTACCGGTACGCCGGTAGAGCTGATGACGGTGGTCGACGCCGACTTCCGCAACAACCTTTCGCTTGCCGCGCCCAGCGGCGATGGACCGGATGTATTCGGTCCGATTGCGCACGACTGGCTTGGTGAGCTGGCCCTCCAGGAAATCGCACTGCCCACCAATGAGCTTGTCGGCCTCGAAGACGTCGCGCAGCCGACAATCGATGCTGTCACGTATGAGGACAACATCTACGGCTATCCCCTCTTCTCCGAATCTCTGCTGCTGTTCCGCAACACCGACCTTGTTCCCGAGGCTCCTGCCACATGGGACGAGCTGGTTCAGAAGGCAACCGAGATCACCGAGGGCGACGTCTGGGGCTTCACCTTCCCGGTGCTGGAGCAGTACTACGAGGGAGCGTTCTTCCACGCAGCCGGCAGCTATATCTTCAAGAATAATGATGGCACGCTCGATTACACCGACATCGGCCTGAACAACGAGGGTGGCGTCGAGGCAGCCAAGTGGCTCCGCGACATGTTCAACAACCAGACTCCGCCCATGCCCGAGGACATGATCGACCGCGCTAATGCCGGTGGTTTTGTGGACTCGCTGCAGGAAGCGGGCCTGCTTGGTATGACCATCGCCGGTCCGTGGCGCGAACCAGCCGTGCGTGAAGCTGGCGTCAACTACGAATTCTCCAAGCTTCCCACTGGCCCGAACGGCGAGCAACTGAAGCCGTTCTCCGGCATCCAGGTCGTCTGCGCGAACGCCTTCGGCGAGCAGCAGGAGGCCGCGCTCGACCTCGTGAACTTCATGGGTTCGGTCGAGGGCGTCAGCCTGATGTTCGAAGGCTTCAACAAGGCCCCGGTGCATGCCAGCATGCGTGACCAAGCCGTCGAAGTATCACCCACCCTGGCTGTGGTGATGGAGCAGGTAGAAGACGCAGTTCCGATGCCGAACATCCCGCAGATGGCCCAGGTATGGTCGCCGTGGGGTGACGCCATGGATGGCATCATCATGGGCAATGTCTCGGACGAAGAGGTTCAGCAGCTGCTTGACGATGCTGTTGCCCAGATCGAGGCCAACATCGCGAACAACTAACCTGCCGGATCGATAAGGCCATCGGCCTCCTGGTTGGTTCGTGGAGGGCGGAGCAGTCGCTCCGCCCTCTTCGCAAATCTTCGGTCACCGTAGGGTGGGGAGAACCATGCAAACGCAGAGTCATAGTATCGCGACGCAGGAAATCATACCGTCGGGTGAGCCCTCCCGCGGTACACGAAAGCGTATCCCCACCGCCTATTGGTACCTGTTACCAGTAGCTATCAGCACAGTCGGCTTTACGATTGTTCCGTTCCTGTACACCTTCTATATCTCCTTCACCAACTACCACCGGGTGTTTCGGGCACGGGACTTCGATTTCATCGGCCTGGATAACTACACCAGGGCGCTTTCCAGTGGTGGCGAACTGTTTCCGGTGCTTGGCTGGACGTTCGCATTCATGTTTATCACTACGTTGCTGAACGTCGGTGGCGGCATGCTGATCGCCCTGTTGTTGAACAACCCGCTCTTGCGCGAGCGGAACCTGTACCGGACGCTGTTGATTATCCCTTGGGCACTCCCCAGCATTCTTACCATTCAGGTGTGGTCGGGACTCTTTGGCCTGTCGGGTCCGTTCAACTACATCCTCGAGGAATTCGGCTTTGAGAGGGTTCGATGGCTGCTGGAAGAAGCACCAGCCCGCACAGCCCTGCTCATTGCTAACTTCTGGCTTTCGTTCCCGTTCTTTATGACCGTTGGCCTGGCAGCGCTGCAGGCGATTCCAAGGGATCTCTACGAAGTGTCCGACCTGGATGGCGCGGGATCGTGGCAGCAGTTCCGCGACATTACTTTCCCGTTCATGATCGCCTCAGTAACACCGTTGCTGATTACCCAGCTGGCATTCCAGTTCAACAACGCCGGAATCATCATCCTCCTGACCGGAGGCAATCCGCAGGCGAGTCCGGGATCGTCTTATGGCGTCACAGATACGCTGGCGTCCTTTAGCTACAAGCTGATCAATACACAGGGCCAGGGAGATATGGGCTACGCCGCAGCCTACGGCGTGTTTACCTTCCTGATCATCGCGGTATTTATCCTACTTAGCGCTCGCCTTACCGACGCCTTCAAGGAGGTGGACTAATGGCTGCACAGGCACCCGCCCCCGCTGACCTCGCAAGTGCTCCCTCGGCAACATCGCTAAAGGAACGTCCGGGTTGGCTCAGCAGCCGCAGGAACCAAAACCTGCTCAAGGCGTGGGCTCTCCGCGTTGTGATCTGGGTCATCCTTATTGCCGTCCTGTTCCCGGTTGTGTACGTGCTGTTCACCAGCTTCAAGGCCGATGGCCGGGGGCTGTCCACAACATCGCTGTTCCCGAGGGAATACACGCTTGATCTCTACAAGCGATTGCTCAATACAGAGACCAGCAACTTCCTCAACTGGGTGAAGAACTCGCTCATCATGGGCATTGTGGCTGGCGTATTCCAGGTTGTGTTTGCAACCTTTGCGGGTTACGCGTTCTCACGCATGCGATTCCCGGGCCGCAAATACGGCATTCTCTTCCTGCTCATCATCCAGATGCTGCCAATCAACATGCAGGCAGTGGCCTACTACAAGCTGCTGTCGCTGACCGGCCTGTACAACACCCGCATCGGCATCATCATGATCTTCGGCCTCGGCGGGTCCGCCCTGGCGGTGTGGCTGATGAAGAACTTCGTGGATTCCATCCCGAAGGACCTCGATGAAGCTGCGTCGATTGACGGCGCCGGGCATTGGCAGAACTTCTGGCAGATCATCTTCCCGCTCATCCAGCCGATGCTGGTGGCACAGTTCATCTTCGGGTTCATCGGCGTGTACAACGAGTACGTGCTCACGTCCATCCTGCTTTCCAACGATGCCCTGTACCCGCTGGGCGTTGGCGTCCGCGTGTACAGCACGGCGGTAACCACCAGCTGGACGATCTTCTGCGCCGCAGCGGTGCTCGGTTCGATTCCGATCCTGATCATCTTCTTCGCCGCCCAGAAGTTCCTGGTGGAGGGACTTACGCGGGGCGCTGTCAAGGGGTAACCCCCGCTCTACCCGCACAATGTGCCACTATCCCCGGTTCCTCCGCGAACCGGGGATGGTGCGCGATCTCTACGCGTCGAATCGCTCCCGCAGGGCCGACCTGCCGGAGTGTTGGCATGAACGGATAATCTCTCTTGGATAACAAGGTCACCGGCGATTTCATTTTCGGCACGCTTGGCACTGACGAGCGGCGCCTGGAGCACGAGGTTAACCGTGTCCGCGGTGTATGGCACGGCTCTCGCACATCACCCATCGATCCGGTCCCTGGCGATGTGGTGACGTTCACCGTCACCGTGGGTACCGATATATCTGCGGAACACGTCGAACTGCTCCTGACACGGGATGGTTCATTCCCCGGCGACGAGGCCCCGGTGACGCGGCTCCAACGGGTATCGGTTGAGTGGTCAACCATCGGCTGGGGCTACATCGAAACGTGGACATGCACCATACCGGCCGAAACTGAAGAGATGTGGCGGTACCGGGTCCGGGCCGTTACGGCGAACGGCGCGGTGGTATGGGCGGACATGAATCCCCGCACCGGTGAACCGGGCCTCTTTGCGCTTTCCATCGACACCGAAGGCGATGCGCCCTGGCTAAAGACGGCGGTCATCTACCAGGTGATGGTCGATCGTTTCGCCCCCTCTGAAACGGATACGTTCGAGAAGCAACCGACCCTGATGAATATTTGGGGCGGCACGTTGCGGGGCCTGATCCGGCACCTGGATCACATTAAGCGGCTCGGCGCGAATGCCATTTGGCTCACGCCTGTTTTCCCCAGCCCCACGCATCATGGCTACGACGTTACCGATTACACGGCCATCGAGCCACGGCTGGGTACACTGGCTGACTTCGACCAATTGGTCGCCAAGGCACATGACCTTGGGATCCGCATCATCCTGGACTTCGTTGCGAGCCACGCCTGCAACGAACACCCGCGATTCAAGGAGGCCCTGGCAGACCCGGAATCACCGTCCAGGGATCTGTTCCTGATCGACAACGACGGAGGGTACGATACGTTCTTCGGCGTCCAGTCCATGCCACGAATCAATGGCGATAGCGACGCGGCGCTGGAATGGCTGGTGAGCGCCGGGGCGTTCTGGATCGAGCGCGGAGTGGACGGGTTCCGGCTCGATTATGCGATCGGGCAATCCCACCAGTTCTGGACCCGCTTCCGCCGGGAACTGCGACGACTCAAACCAGACTTCGCGTTGATTGCGGAAGCGGTCGATTCCCCTGAAACCCTGCGGCAGTATCGCGGGCGTATCGACGCTGTGCTCGATTTTACCTTCCTGGAGCACCTGCGCCTGTTTATGGGGTTCGAGAAGGAAACCGCAGCCGACTTCTGGCGCTTCTATCAGCGCGCAAGCAATTGGTTTGCCGAGGGGCCTGTAACAGTAACCTTCCTCGACAATCACGATATGAACCGCTTCCTGTGGATCGTACGTGGAGATACGCGCCGCCTGAAAATTGCGGCCATGCTTCAACTGTCTCTCCCCTCCCCGGCGGTGATTTACTACGGAACCGAGGTGGGGCTGAACCAGTGGCGCGATTTGGAACACGAGGACGGATCGCGGCGGCTGGAGGAAAGTCGACCGCCGATGATATGGGGTAGCGGCCGGGATAACGACCTGATCGACTATTACCGGGCGCTGGTATTTTGGCGGGAGAAATTCGCAATCGCCGATGCCGTGCCCCGGCTCGTGCATGCCGGCGACGACGGCACCCTGATCTTCACCACAGACGCGTGGCTCATTGCGATCAACCGCAGTAACCATGAGATCGGCATTGATCTTGGCAGCTATGGCTCCATGTGGCTCTCGCTGGCAACCGGTAACGACGTTAACCTCTACGGGAGCGAGCTTGTGCTGCCTGCGTACAGTGGTGCGATACTGGCAAACGAACGAGCTCGCTAGCTACAAAGGACTCCAGGTTGAGGAACGCGACGATCTCCCTTTGGGCCGACCAGAACTTTACGCAGGCGACGAACTCCCTGGTCTCGTCACATACCTCCCATATGTCCGGCGCGGTCGCTATCCTCCCCTCCTCCATGGACGCGAAGGACCCCTTTGCGGCGCTGGTCGGATCGGCCTTGCCGGAAGATACCAGTCCGTTTACGGCTGTACCCGTGACCGGGGCGGCCGCGCGACGCGCGTTTGTGACCCCCAACGTGATCGGTCGTTGGATGGATCGACCTGTACGATCCACAGATTCATCAATTACGAATGTCACGTGGCCCCAGGATGTTGTGCAGGCAAATCATCGGGTCATTGTGACCGACGTTGTAGAAGTCGCCCGTCGTGGGCCTTTCGTTTTGGACCTGCCCGCTCGTTACATTCACCCGCGTCAGCGCATGAAGTTACTGGCCAGCGGGCAGCGCGAGCAACTGGCTGCTGAGGTGGCGGATGCGTTCCCTGTGGATGTGATGGCCGTGTATATGTCTCATCGCGAGGGCGTGGTGCTGGCTGTGACGACGGATCCGATCGCTGCCGAGCTGGTCGCGCTGGCCATGAGCGAGTTATGTACCGGAGCGCCACGATCATTCACTGGTCCTTGGGAGGATCCTGTCGTACAGCGCGCAACTGAGCTGGAAATGGGGGTGCTCCTGCCCAACAGAATCCGAATCATTCCCGATGGCCCAAATCGTGCGAACCACTGGGCACAGCGCGTTGTGAACCATGTTCACCTGCGGCTTGGTGTACCACAGCGGAACTAGCCCGACAGCCGGCCAAATGAGTACACTTCCACCACAGGGAAAAGCTCAGTGTCGAGCCTGAATGCCGGAGCGAATGTTCGGTGACGGTCCATGAAGGAAAGGACGGACAGGCTTGAACACATTACTGGAAGCAATCAAACGTTGGATGCAGCAAATGGCGGAGTCGCACGAGCCAGTGCCAGTCCGCGTACCGGCCCGACGCCGCTAACCTTTCCAGCCTGGTACAAGCAGTTCATCACGCTTCTCATAGCGGCCACCCTCGTGTGGCCGCTATTTGTTGGTGTCACGGGCGCGCAGGGTAATGCAACGTGTCATCAGTCGGTGGCGAAGCCCACGTTTGTGACCTCGGTCCACGTTCAACCCGGTGCTGGCTACGAACCGATTCTTGACGAAATCGACGCCGCCCGGTGCAGTATCGATATCTCCATGTACATCCTGACAAGCGAGGAGGTTGTGCAGGCTCTCGACTATGCCGAGCGCCGGGGCGTGCGCGTGCGGGTAATCCTTGACGAGGTTCCGTTCGGGTATTACGGCACCCAGCAGGAGATGTTCGATCAACTCATTGGGATCGGTGTGGAGGTGAAATGGTCGCCTCCGTCGTTTCAGTTCAGTCATGCCAAGTACATGATCATCGACAATAGCGTCCTTCTTGTGACCAACCAGAACTTCACCGGCGCGGGATTTAACAGTAATCGTGAGTTCGGAGTAGTGACCACCGAACCCGGGCGCGTCGGCGAGGCGATGCAGGTGTTCGAGAGCGATTGGAATAACGTCCAGAGCCCGACAACTTTTCAGCACCTCGTCGTTAGCCCGGTGAACTCTCGCAGTACGATCGTGGGGCTGATCAACGCCAGCCAGGAGAGCGTGTGGCTGTACGCCGAGGTTTTGCGTGACGAGGAGGTGACGCGGGCCCTGGACAGCGCCGTCGCCAGAGGCGTTGATGTGCGCCTGCTGGTCAACCCCTCTGCGAGCGATGAGGACGCCCCCTACTTCCTCGACGTTCTGAGCCACGGTGTGCAGGTGCGCGTGCTCAATACTCCATACGTTCACTCCAAGGCGTTGATCATCGATGGCAATCAGGTGTTGATCGGGTCGCAGAACTATTCGCTCACATCGCTGGACCGCAACCGCGAGCTCGGAATCGTGCTTGACGACCCAGAAATTGTCCAGGTCGTCAGTTCGACATTCATCGTGGATTGGCAACGCGGCGAACCAGTCGACACCATTACGATCGGTGGAAACCGCCTGTCGGGCGCCTTGACTCTGCCGGGCCGTGTTGGTACACTCACTTCCGGTCGATGGGGTGTCGTCTAATGGTAGGACAGCTGATTCTGGATCAGCCAGTTGGGGTTCGAGTCCCTGCACCCCAGCCCCGAAACGCCCGCGAGTGAGTATTCACTCGCGGGCGTTCACTTTTTCGCTCAAGGTTCTGCGCGCCGGTTACCGGTGCGGCGTCATGAGGAGTGGCCCTCGTCGCCCGCAAACATCAGGTCTGCCAGAAGCGGAAAGTGGTCCGACGCCATGCGGGAGACCTCGTTATCCGCCACTTTGGCGGATGTAACAGTGAAATGTCGGGATACGAGGATGTGATCGATCCGGGCAATGGGCTCACCGCTGACGCCATCGAAAATCGTCTCACCTGGGCCGTCGGCCGCCGACCACACGTCAGCCAGCCCTGAGTCCGGCCCGATCAGACAATCGAGATCCCCGCTGTTGGCCTCAGCGTTGAAATCACCGAGGAGAACTACCGGTATGTCGAGTCCTGCAATATGGCGCGCAATCGCCGCGGCCTGTTGCATCCGTTGCCTGGACGCCTCTTCGATCTTCCCTGTCGCGTTTGACTGCATATGGGTGTTAACCACCGCGACTGCGCCGATTCCGGGCACTGCGATACGCGTATCCAGCATGCCCCGCTGTTCCCAGCCTTCTCTGGTGGGAAGGAAGATATTTTTGCAACTGACAATTGGAAACCGGGACAGCGTCGCTACCCCATGCTCGTGTAGCCCGGCTGCGTGTGAATCAGCTTCGTGCGTGAGGTTCGCACCGTAACACACGTCCATGTGAAGAAGTGCGGCAAACGACTGCGGCTGGTCGACGCTCCCCGACCTGGCCCAGAAGCGGTCTACTTCCTGAAGGGCGACGATATCCGGGTTCTCCGCCAACACAACAGCGGCCAGGCGCTCGAGATCCAGAGAGCAGTCCGCCTGGGGTGTTGAACCATCAGGTGTTGGGGGATCCTCGCATATGTCGTTTCCAGCGCTGTGGTGCGTGTTGTAAGTCATTATGGGCAACATTGTCTGGCCTTCCGGAATCGCTTGATGAACGGCAGCCTGACCGTGTAACCAGGCGGCAACAATGGCGGGGTGGTAACGAAAATGGGAACACGTGGACCTGGTTGACCCCGGAGATCCATCGCCAATTGTACCGGTTGATTCCGCTCGGAACGCAAAACACGCCGCTGGATGGACGTCGACGCGTAGTCGCACCAATATGCCAAAGCGATCAAGCAACCGCCGCCCAACGTGAAAAGCCACCCATACGGGTGGCCTTTCGAGAATTAGATCGTACGTGGAGCGGGAGACGGGACTCGAACCCGCGACATTCTGCTTGGAAGGCAGACACTCTACCAACTGAGTTACTCCCGCGCTTGCGCAGCACGGAGAGTATAGTGCCTCGCCGGAAGACTGTCGAGAATGCTCCTCTTCCATCCGCTGCGCCGATAGGGGCGGCACCGATCACAGTAGATCTTCAGGCGGTCCATACCGGGTGATTTCTGCGGTACCATGCCACTGACTTGATGCGCGCGTTGGCGTGCCGGAATCACAACGAGGTGAACCTTTCATGCATCCAGCTTTCGCTGATACTCCCGAGACCCGTGCATGGTTTGACGCGATTGCGACCGTGTCCAATGAGGATGCCGACCGCGTACGCATACCAGACTCAAACACCTGGAGGACCTGGCTGGAGTTCGTCGAGATTCCGGAGCAGGACATTGCTGATGTGATCGCCACCACGCCAACGCAGGAGACCGATCCGGAACTCTATCGCGTGCTCCAGCAAGGCGCCGCTTACCTGCTGTCGTATATGGGCAATCTGGATCGTCCGGTACCGTTCGCTGCCCTGGCGGATTTCAACTCGCCGCAATACCGTTTCTTCTATGTGCAGCTGCTCACGGCCTGCCTGCCTGTCATACGGGCATATCACGGATCCCGAGGCATTCCCGAATCGGTCTCACAGGCCACCCTGGCTGATCTCGGTCGCAATGTCCGCGTGCATCGGAAGCGCGAAGGTGTTGGCGGCCTCGGCGTGATGTGGTGGTTGATGCTCCATTTCCGGGGGCTCATCTACCAGTTGGGCCGGCTGCAGTTTGAAATGCATAGGGCCGGCGAGGAAATCGCAACGTCCATTCGGGCCGCCGGTGGCGATGCCACGGCGGATACATACGTGCTTTCGATCCACATACCGGATTTCATGGGACCGATGGATTACGAGGCCTGCAACGCCTCTATTCGCCATGCCAGGCAGTTCTTCCCGGAGCACTTCCCCGATTGGCCGGTAGAGTACGCCATTTGCAATTCGTGGTTACTGGATCCGCAACTCAAGGCCTTCCTTAAACCGGAATCGAACATCATCCGGTTCCAGGATCGGTTCACGCTTACCGATGACTCTTACGATTCCAGCGATTCAGTGATGCAGTTTGTGTTTGGTAAGCACGTGCGCGATATCGATACGATAACGCCCACCTCCTCCCTCGAACGCGGAGTCCTTGAACACCTTCGCAGCGGCAGGAAATGGTACGGTCGTCAGGGATGGTTCCGGCTCGCCGACGTTCCAGTGGCCGGTGCCCTGGACTAACCGCACCACCGGGTGAGGAGTAGGTGTGCATGCGCTTTCCTGTAGTCGTAGAATTGGTACCGATACGGGAGTCTGCTCCCGCTGAAAACATCCTTAAATCGAGGCATTGCATTGGATCGACGAATCCGCATTACCAGGCGGCTGGCAGTGGCGACCGCTATCGGCATGCTGATTGTGCTGCTCATGGGAGCCCGCGTGACCTCCACCGGGTCCGGTGAGGGCTGTGGCAGCGACTGGCCCCTGTGCCATGGCAACTGGTTACCGCAAAACACCTACGAAAGCATCACGGAATACAGCCATCGTATCGTTACAGGTGCTGAAGGGCTCCTTGTGGCCGCTACAGCGATCGCAGCCTGGCCGCTGCGCCACCGGTACCGCGAAACGCTGGTCCTGGTGCCACTGATGGCCGGGACGCTTGTGTTCCAAAGCCTGATGGGCGCGGCAGCAGTTAAGTGGCCGCAATCTCCAGAAGTAATGGCGAGTCACTTCGGTATTTCGCTGCTGTGCCTGGCTTCAGCGGCGTTGTTGGCGCTCGTCCTACGGGAAGATCGCCCCGAGGACGAGACAGTGTCGATCGCCCCGGCGGGAGCAGATAACGCCGCACTGGCGACGTACAAATGGCTGGCTTTGGGCGGAGCTGTCGTGGCAATCCTCGTTGCGTACTCCGGTGCATATGTACGGCACCGGGGTGCCGAGCTGGTCTGTACCAGTTGGCCAACGTGTAACGGCAAGCTGATACCGGAGTTCGGAGGCCTTCACGGCGTGCACACCATCCATCGGCTCATGGCGCTGCTCATCACAATCTGGTTGGTGGTGCTGTTTATCCGGTCGTTCAGCCTCAGAACCACCCGTCCTGAACTGTTCCGAGCCAGCGTGATTGCATTCGGCTTTGTGTTGTTGCAGTCGCTCTTTGGCCTCATCGTCATCGAAACCGGGCTCGCGCTGATGGCCACCCTCGCCCATGCCTTCGGGATGAGTGTGCTGTTTGTAGTGCTGTGCGAGGCTACCCGGCTTTCGTGGAGACCGACGAGTTCCGATCGCTCTCCCGCTAGTATCCGGGGTACACCTACCCCCACCACAAGTCATTTACCGGGCACCGTGGCATAATAGTTCCAGAAACCCGCTTTGAAGGTTCCAGGGGCCTGTAGCTCAGCGGTAGAGCACGGGGCTCATAACCCCTTGGTCGCAGGTTCGATCCCTGCCGGGCCTACCAGATGGATTGAAACAAGGAGAAGTGTTCTACGCGTGACAGATAACACCATTACATCGCACGACGATATCGGTCGGAGCCGCGCATTGGCGGTGGACATTGCCGATATCATCGCCGAAACACCGGCTGCAGACACCAGAGTTATCGATATCCACGAGCACTCGTCTGTGGCAGACGTGTTCGTGATCTGCTCTGGTGAGAACGAACGGCAGTTGCGGGCGATATACCGGGCGATTATCGACCAGATGGGCGAGGCCGGGACAGAACCGATCCGTACCGAAGGTGATACGACCTCCGGCTGGATGCTCCTGGATTTCGGGGACGTGGTCGTGCATGTGTTTGATAAGGACCTTCGCGAGTTCTACGATCTCGAGGGACGCTGGGAGAATGCCCCGGTGCTCCTTTCGATTCAGTAACGGCCGCACACATAGTCAGGGTGAGTTACCGCACATGAGCAACGATATCTCCACTCTCCTTCTCGGAATCCTGATCGGCATTTTCGGCGGATTCCTGCTGGGCGCAGTACTTGGAAAAACAGTGTTCCAGCTTGCCGCAGTCCTGGTTCATACGTTGAACCGGCAGACTCGATCAGACCGCGAGCGCATGAAGTTTGAATTGCTCCTTCAGTAATTCGGACAGCAAAAAGGCCCTGGCGTTCACGCCAGGGCCTTTGTCGTTAAACGATCTCCTTCTCAGGATGCCGTGCCAGCCACCACAGCACGATCAACAGGAGCGCACCCATTATCAGGAGCGTAATCAACTTCAACTCGCGCGTGGGCAGAAGCAGCGCGAAGGTGCCAAAAAGGCCCGAGACGCCTGCGAATACCAGCACAACCTGAGGTTGCGTTAATCCGGCACGAAGCAACCGGTGGTGCAAGTGCCGTGTATCGCGCTTCATGGCGCTGCGGCCATGCATCAGGCGGTTCAACGTTACCCATATGCCGTCCAGGATCGGGAACCCGAGCACCAGGAGCATCATGCCGATCTTCGCACCACCAATAATCGAGATCACGCCAAGCAGGTAGCCGAGGAACATCGCGCCTGCGTCCCCCATGATCACCTTGCTCGGGTACCAGTTGAACGGCATGAAACCAAGGATGGCACCGCCAAGGATGAGCGGCAGGAGCGAAATGGTGAACTGTGGCAGGCCTCCCAGGCCCCAATACGTGTGAATGAACATGATGGTACAGGCAACGAGGGAAACGGAACCGGCAAGGCCATCGAGGCCGTCCACCCAGTTCATCACGTTCATCATTCCCACCAGCCACAGCAGTGTGCCGGCAAACGCCAGCAGGAGAGGAACGGTCACCACACCAAGCCACGGCACGTTCACCTGCTCGATAACGATGCCCCGGCTCTCGCCCTGAATGCGCGGCAGGATAATCATCAGCCCAGCCACTACCTGCCACATCAGCTTTACACCCGGTGGCAGATCGATGGCGTCATCCACCAGCATGACAGCCACGATAATCGCCGCCCCGACAATCATCAGCAGGATGCGTTCCGTTTCGATGGGGAACCGCTCTACCGGAAGCGAGTACGAAACGCCAACGCCCACGAGGAACGCAAGGAACATGGCCACGCCAAGGCCGCGTGCCACCACATTGCGGTTGACACGTTGCGGCCCTGGCCTGTCGACCAACCCCCATTGTTCGAACAGCGAACTCGCTTTGGACACGAACGCATAGGAGGTGCAGGCTGTCAGCAGCAGCAGGATTATCGCTATCAGGCCCCTGTCCAACCGCCCATCCCCCCATCAAGTGAAGTCGTGGCGTTAGACAAGGCCGGGCACACCGAATCCGGAGGTCAGCTCCAGTACGTCCTTGCGAACGCCGGCCAACGTGGACTCATTATCCGGATCACGCAGCACGCGCACGATCATATCGGCAACGGCTACCACATCGGCTTCCTTGAAGCCCCGGGTGGTCACGGCCGGCGTGCCGATACGCAACCCGCTGGTCTGGAAAGCGCTGCGGGTTTCGCCCGGAATCGTATTGCGGTTGGTTGAGATGCCGACTTCATCCAGCACCCGCTCGGCTTTCCGCCCGCTGATTCCGAGTTTGTCGACGTTGATCAGGAACAGATGGTTGTCGGTCCCGCCGGTAATCACCGGAACATCGCGCTCGACGAAGGCGGCTGCCATGGCCGAAGCATTTGCGCGAATCTGTTTCACGTAATCTTTGAATGAATCCTGGCTGGCTTCCCCAAACGCAACGGCCTTGCCAGCGATCACGTGCATCAGCGGCCCCCCCTGCATGCCGGGGAACACCGTTTTATCGATTCCCTTGGCCAGCTCTTCATCGCTGGTCATGATGAAGCCGGATCTCGGCCCGCGCAGCGTCTTGTGGGCGGTCGAGGTGGTGATGTGCGCGTGGCCAACCGATGTCGGATGCTCGCCCGCGGCGATAAGGCCGGCAATATGGGCGATATCTGCGAACAGGTAAGCCCCTACTTCGTCGGCGATTTCGCGGAACTTCGCGAAGTCGATCGTGCGGCTGTATGCGCTGGCCCCGGAAATGATTGCCTTTGGACGCACTTCTTTCGCGACCCTGAGGACCTCGTCGTAATCAATGAGCCCCGTCTCACGGTTAACTCCGTAGAAGTGTGCCTCGAAGAAGCGTCCGGAGAAATTGACATCCTTCCCGTGCGTGAGGTGGCCGCCCTCGCTCAAATTCATCCCGAGGATCTTGTCGCCGGGGTTCAGGACCGAGAAGAACGCGGCAAGGTTGGCACTGGCCCCCGAGTGAGGCTGAACATTCGCATAGGTGGCACCAAAGAGCTTTGTGACGCGCTCGATGGCGATGTTCTCAACAATGTCCACGAACTCGCAGCCACCGTAGTAGCGCTTGCCCGGAAGTCCTTCGGCGTACTTGTTGGTCAGCACGGTGCCGACTGCGGCAAGCACGGCAGGGCTCACATAGTTTTCGGAGGCGATGAGCTCGATGCCTTCTTTCTGCCGCTTTTGCTCCTTGAGCACTGCTTCAGCAACGTCCGGATCGGCCTGCAGGAGTACATCGAGATCAACCATTGTCATTGTCTCCGGTAAACATAGATACACATTGGAACGGCGTTTCGGGCCGTTCATGGCAACGCTGGCAGTGTACCATGATGCCTGATTATCTCCGTGATCTGGGAATGTAACGAGAGGGTTCGTAATGCGAGTACTGGTTACCGGCGGGGCCGGATATATCGGCAGCGTGGCGATCGAGCGGTTGCTGGAAAGCGGGCACACCGTGGTGGCCCTCGATTCGCTGGAGCGCGGGCACGCCCGTGCGATTCCGACCGAGGTTGACTTCATCCAATGTGACCTGCGCGACGGAGCGGCAACACTGGCAGCAGTACGGGAAGCCGAGGCCGACGCAATCATGCATTTCGCGGCGCTCCACCTTGTGCCGGAGTCAGTATCGAACCCGGGCGCGTACTTTCAAACGAACGTGGCCGGAGGAATCAACCTCCTCTGCGCCGCCCGCGATTGTGGCGTCACGCGGTTCGTGTTCAGTTCTACGGCCGCGATCTACGGCGAACCAGAATCGCTGCCGGTCAAGGAATCCGATCCAAAGAATCCGATCAACCCTTACGGCCACTCGAAATACATGGTGGAGCAGTTCTTCCCCGATTTCGAGCGCGAGCACGGCATCAAGTGGGCCGCGTTCCGATACTTCAATGTCGCCGGTGCGACGGATGTGCGTGGCGAGGATCATAATCCAGAGACGCACGTCATTCCGGTGGCGTTGCAGGTGCTTATGGGCAAGCGCGAACGGTTCACCATCTTTGGCACCGATTACCCCACCGAAGATGGCACCTGCATACGTGACTACATCCATGTGGTGGACCTGGCTGATGCCCACATCCGCGCCCTTGACGTGCTGACTGACCGGTCCCTGGGTGCCGTGAACCTCGGAACCCGAGACGGCTTCTCGGTTAAGCAGATCGTTGATGCTGTGGAGCGCGTTACGGGACGAGAACTGCCGACCGCCATCGGAGAACGCCGCCCGGGTGATCCGCCGGCGCTGATCGCAGACACGTCGAAAGCGGAAGAACTGCTCGGCTGGAATCCGTCACGGTCCACCATGGACCAGATGATCGGGAGCGCGTGGAAATGGATGCAGGCGCATCCTGACGGATATGGAGACAACTAGGCGCGGAACGGCCGGGATGAGAATCCCGGCCGTTCACGCGACGAACGTCTAGTTCCTAGCTGTGTGCAGAGGGGGCTGTGGGCGGCGGCAAGGTGGTGCGCTGCCCGAACTTGTTCTCGGTGCCGTTTATCAGGCGTTTGATGTTGGACCGGTGCTGGATAACAATGATGAGGCCAATACCGACAATGCCGGCAGCCCACCATCCAGGGACGCGATCCATGAACGCCAAGACCACAACAACGGCCGGGCCGATAAGGGCGGTGAGGATCGACGCAAGCGAAACGTACCGGGTTACCCATACGACCGCGATCACGAACAGCAGGAAGAGCACTAGCCAGGGGAACATCGCGACGGATGCACCGCCGCCCGTGGCCATGCCCTTACCACCCTTCATCCGAATATAGGGCGACCAGCAGTGGCCCGCGGTGGCAGCAACGGCGGCTATTGCAACTGCCCAATCGGGCAAATCCCACCAGCGCGCCAGAACCACCGGCAACACGCCCTTGCCAAAGTCGAGCACAAAGATGGCAAGCGCAATCTTCCAACCCAGTGCCCGCAAGGAATTCGTGGTACCCGTGGCACCGCTACCAACCTGGCGGACGTCTATGCCCTTAAGCCATTTTCCAAGCACCAATCCCCACGGCACGGCCGCGAAGAAAAACGCCGCTACTGCCAATCCGATGGAAACGATGGTGACCATGGCTAGAAGTCCTCGTGCCGATCCCGGAAACTCATGCGGATCGGTGTACCCTCAAAGCCAAACTCTTTGCGGAGTTCGTTCTCCAGATACCTTCTGTAGGTAAAGTGTATCTGCTTTGGATCGTTGGTGAAAAAGATGAACGTAGGTGGCTCGATATCAGCCTGCGTCACGTAATAGAACTTCAGCCACTTGCCGGGCCGGCTGGGCGGCTGGTGCTTGTCTACTGCCTGCTTGAGAACCCGGTTCAGGGCGGCAGTGCTGACGCGCTTCTGGCGCTGTTCCAGCACGTTCAACGCCGTGTCGATCACCTGGCCAACCCGCTGGCCGAGTTTTGCCGAAATGAACACCACCGGTGCGTAGGCCATAAAGTCCAGTTCGCGCGCGGCCTCGGCACGCCACTCGTCCATGGTGGAATGATCCTTTTCGATCAAGTCCCACTTGTTCACAGCTACGACCAGGCCCTTTTTCTGCTCTTCCACGTACCCCGCGATGTGAAGGTCCTGTGTGGTGAAGCCGTCCTCGGCATTGATAACAAGGATCACAACATCCGCGCGTTCAATGGAACGCATGGAGCGCATGACGCTGACGCGTTCGATCCCCTGCTCCACCCGGCCTCGTCGGCGGATACCGGCCGTGTCGATCAGCGTTATGGGTTCATCGTTCCACAGGAGCTGCGTATCGAGGCTGTCCCGGGTCGTGCCGGCAACATCGCTTACAATGGCGCGCTCTTGCCCAAGCAAGGCGTTGAGCAGCGCGCTCTTGCCAACGTTTGGCCGGCCCACGATAGCGATTCGCGGCCCTTCGAACTCTTCCTCTTCGTCCTCGTGCTCCGGCAGGCTCTCAACGACCTTGTCCAGCATATCGCCCGTACCGTTGCCGTGGTACGCGGAAATCGGCATGGGCTCACCCAGGCCGAGTTGGTAATACTCGTAGGCCAGTTCGCGCCGGTTGACGGAATCCGCCTTGTTAAGCGCGAGCACAACGGGCTTGCTTGCGCGGCGGAGGATTTCGGCAATTTCGTAGTCACCGGCGGTTGGAGCACCTGCGGTAATATCGGTCACGAAAACAATAACGTCGGCTTCGGAGATGGCCGCCAGGGCCTGCTGGCGGGTCTCCTCGGCAATGCGCGTTTCCGAGTCCGATTCGCCTGCCGCCCGCAGGATTTCGTCGTCATCCATCAGGCCGCCGGTATCCACCACAATGAACTCGGAGCCGATCCAGTCGGCCGATCCATACGTGCGGTCACGCGTGGTGCCTGGCTCGTTCTGGACAATTGCGCGGCGCTCTCCAATCAGGCGATTGAAGAGCGTCGATTTTCCTACGTTGGGTCTGCCCACCAGGGCAACGATTGGCTTGGCCACGGGTACCTCATTAAGTCATTTGCACAGCAGGTGACCCGCCGGAATATATCGCGGCGAACGTTGTGTGCATACATGCTACACCATGAAGGGAGCAGCACGTATGGAGACTTAAACGGTCTCCAGCACATCGATCAGGCGATCGATACCCTCACGCGAGTTGAGCTCGGTTGCGGCCATAAGCAGCAGGTGATCCCACTCCGGCTTGAACATCCCGAGGTCCACGCCGCCAAGGATGCCCTCCGCCAGGAGCGTTTCGAGCACCTCCGCAGCAGGTTTCGCTGTGCGCACGGCGAACTCGTGGAAGAACGGCGCATCGAACGCCAGCTCGTATCCTTCCATCGTCGAAATGCGGTCGGCAAGGTAGTGCGCGTTCGTGTATGCAGCCTGGCCCACCTCACGGAAACCTTCGGGTCCGAGTGAACTCATGTACACCGTTGCTGCCGTCGCCATCAGGCCCTGGTTGGTGCAGATGTTGGATGTCGCCTTCTCGCGGCGGATGTGCTGTTCCCGGGTCTGGAGGGTGAGCACGTAACCGCGCTTGCCTTCGCTATCGGTGGTGATGCCCGCGATTCGGCCCGGCATCTGGCGCACCAGCTTTTGGGTACTGCCGAGCAGGCCAACATACGGACCACCGTAACTTTGGGCCACCCCGAGGCTCTGGCCTTCGGCCGTCACAACATCGGCACCCAGCTCACCTGGCGATTTGAGGAGGGAGAGCGCCACGGGCGATGTGGTAACCACCAACGAGGTGTCATTGGCATGTGCCAGTTCGCCGATAGCTTTCACATCTTCAATAGCACCGAAGAAGTTCGGATAGGCGATGGCGACACAGGCTACGTCCGCACTAATATGCGGGGCAATATCCTCGACTGTGAGCACATAAGGACTCGACGGTTCGACGGTGGTGATCTCGACACCAGCGCCCTCGACGTAGGTCTTCATCACCTGCTGGTAGGCAGGGTGAACCGTACCAGCAACCACAATCCGGTGCTTCTTTCGGCTGTTGGCGACGGTCATCAGCGCGCCCTCAGCGAACGCGGTGGCACCGTCGTACATGCTGGCGTTGGCCACCTCGGTTCCAAGCAACGCTGCCACCATGGACTGGAACTCGTAGATCACCTGGAGGGTGCCCTGGGCAACTTCCGGCTGGTACGGGGTGTAGGCGGTGTAGAACTCGCCCCGGCTCAGGATCTGGCCAACCGTCGCCGGCACATAGTGCTGGTAGGAACCGGCACCCATGTAGTTATCCTCGGGTGCCGGAACCACGTTCTTGGAAGCGAGATCGGAAAGGCGACGCGCTGCCTCCATCTCCGTCAGTTGCCGTGGCAAATCGAGATCAGGGAAACGAACATCCGCCGGGACCGGAGCAAACAGCTCCTCCACAGATTCGACCCCAATAGTCTCGAGCATCGCTCGTCGATCGTCTGATGTATGTGGATTGAAAACCATGGCGGCTGGATGTTCCTGTTCTCTGAACGATAGGGGTTACTGGTTGGATTCGTACTCGTTATAGGCGTCGGTATCCATCAATCCCTCGAGCTGGGAGGGATCGGCAACGCGCACCTTCACCAGCCAGGCATCGTCGTATGGAGAGGAGTTGATCAGTTCGGGGCCGTCAACGGCAGCATCGTTGACTTCAATGACCTCGCCGTCAATCGGCGAATAGACGTCGGAAGCAGCCTTGACCGATTCCACCACGCCGAACGAGTCGCCGGCCTTAAGCGAATCACCCACCTGCGGCAGTTCGAGGTACGTAATGTCGCCGAGCTCACTCTGGGCATGGTCGGTGAGGCCGAACGTGGCGATGTCGCCTTCAAGCGAAATCCACTCGTGAGTCTTCGTGTACTTGCGGTTTGCGGGAGCGCTCATGGGTTGTCCTCCGTATGGCGTAGTGCAGCATCCCCGGCTGCGTCATCTCACCTGATTATGCTATGGAATGGCGTTCCTGTTCAGGACTGGCGCTTGTAGAACGGCGTTTTTACCTGAATCGCGTCCACCGGCTTTCCGCGGACGATCACCTGAAGCGGCTTGCCGACCCCGGCGAACTCTGCTTTCACGAGGGCCAGACCGATATTCTCACCAAGCGTCGGCGAGAATGTGCCGCTGGTCACCTCGCCTACCTCTTCGCCATCGACGGCAACCGGGTAGTGGGTGCGGGGCGCTCCGCCCTTGCCGGTGTACTTGAACCCGACTGCCTTGCGGGCAGGCTTGTTCTCCTTCACCTCTGCCATCTTCTCGCGCCCGATGAAATCTCCCTTGTTGAGGTTCACGGCCCATCCAAGGCCGGCCTCGTACGGGCTGATATCCATGCCGAGCTCCTGGCCATACAGGGGCATGCGCGACTCCAGTCGCAGCGTGTCCCGGGCACCCAGGCCAACAGGCACCAGGCCATGGTCCTTGCCAGCATCAAGGAGCGCGTCCCAGAGGGTGCAGATATTTGAGAGATCCGTGTAGAACTCGAATCCGTCCTCGCCCGTGTACCCGGTCCGGGCTATCTTTGCCGGAACACCGGCGACCGTGCCGTTGGCCCAGGTGAACTCGGCAATGGCATCAAGGTCGTCGATAGTGACTTTTTCGGTAATCGCCTGCGCATTTGGTCCCTGGATCGCGATCATCCCGGTTTTGCCCGAGATATCCTCCAGGGTCACGTCGAACTCCGGGTGCGCGGCGGATTGCTCCTCCCACCACGCGACATCGGCCTCGGCGTTGGATGCGTTCATACACGCCATGTAACCGTCCTCACCGTCCGGGTTGCGGTAGACGATAAGGTCATCGATCACGCCCCCATCCGGGTTACCGAGCAGGGTGTACTTCGCCTGGCCCGGCTCGAGGCCGGAGAGGTCGTTCGTGGTGGTGTATTGCAGGAAAGCCAGCGCATCAGGACCGGTTACTGAATACTGGCCCATGTGCCCCAGGTCAAACAGCCCTGCTGCATTGCGAACGGCAGTGTGCTCAGCAATAACGCCTTCGTATTGCACAGGCATGTTCCAGCCGGCAAACGGAACCATCCGCGCCCCAAGCGCGATGTGGCGGTCGACCAGCGGTGTGGTCTTCAAGTTGTCACTCAACGGGAACTACTCCTCACGCTGCGATCAAGGTGTTTCCAATGCAAGCTTATCGAGATTGCTGAAGGTTTTCACGGGATAGACCCCGGTCATACAGGCATGGCAGAACCGATCGTTGCCCTTGCCGATGGCGTCCATCAGGCCGTCCAGTGAGAGGTACTCGAGGGAATCGACGCCAATGTGTTCGGCAATCTGGGGAATAGTGAGATTCGCCGCGATCAGTTCGTCGCGCTTGGCAAGATCGACCCCCAGGTAGCATGGCCACATAATCGGCGGCGCATGCACGCGCATATGCACTTCCTTTGCGCCGGCGTTGCGAACCAGCTCAACGATGGGGCGGCTGGTGGTACCGCGCACAATCGTATCGTCCACCAGCACGACGCGCTTGTCTTTCACCACTTCGGGCAGCACGTTGAACTTGAGGCGTACCGATTGGGCGCGCATTTTCTGGTTTGGCTGAATAAAGGTGCGGCCAATGTAGCGATTCTTGATTAGCGCCTCGCTGAAAGGAATGCCGCTGGCGGCCGCATACCCAATGGCGGCCGGAGTCGCGGAATCCGGGAGGCCGATGACAACATCGGCGTCTACAGGAGCTTCCCGGGCAAGCTGGCGGCCCATATTCTGCCGCATCATGTGCAGGCGTTCGCCCATGATCTCGCTATCCGGGCGGGCGAAGTACACAAGTTCCAGCAAACACAACGCATGCTGCCGCCTGTGTTGGACGCCAAGTGATTCGTAGCCGTGTTCGTCAATCCGGATGATTTCGCCGGGCTCAACCTCACGAATCAACTCCGCGCCAATGGTCATGAGCGCCGCCGATTCCGACGCAATCACGTGACCCTCGTCCATCCTGCCGATGCACAGGGGGCGAACGCCGATGGAATCGCGAACCGCGTAAAGTTCGTTCTCGGTGAGCACAGCCAGGCTAAAGGCGCCGATTAGCTTCGGCATGGCGTTCCGGATCTTCTCGGGCATGGTCGCGCCCCTGGCGAGGGCGATCGTACGTGCGAGTACCTCGGAATCCGTGGTGGTAACAAACTCTTCCCCCTGTGCCTCCAACTCTTCACGGAGCGGCACAGCGTTGGTCAGGTTCCCGTTATGTGCAATAGCAATCGGCCCCAGGTCCGTTTCAACGTACATAGGGCCTGCGTTGCACTGAAGCGTAGAACCCGCAGTCGAATAGCGAGTGTGGCCGATAGCGGCATAGCCCGGCAGGTCGACAATGTCCTCTTCATCGAACGCCTGGGCGACAAGCCCCAGGTTCCGCCGAACCCTGATACCTGAACCGTTCGTGGACGCGATACCGGCGCTCTCCTGCCCCCGGTGCTGTAGCGCGAAGAGGCCGAAGAAGGTGACACGCGACACTTCCAGCGCGGGAGCGTAGATCCCGAATACGCCACATTCCTCGTGTGGTTTGTCGTCAGTGTCCCAGGGGAACGTCATGCCATTTCTGCTTCCACGCCGACCGCCAGCGCAGAATCGCTGGCCACTTCGAGCGCCCTAAGGGTGACTGTTGAACCGCTGGGGAACACCATGCTGTCCCCGCCAACGGTACCAATTTCGAGGACTTCAAGCTCCCATTCCTCAGCCAGCCTTCGAAGCTGCAGGGCCGCGGAGGCTTCGACCGCCACCAATACACGGCCCGCGCTTTCGCCGAACCAGGTGATGTCGGTACGTCCGTGGTCTGGAAGCTGGGTGAGCTCTACGCCGATTCCAGAGGTAAGGGCCATCTCGGCCACTGCCAACGCAAGCCCACCGGTAGAAAGATCGTGTACCGCTGCGCCATATTTCGAAGTCGCCAATTCACGAAGGAAACGAATCAGGCGAACTTCATGCTCCAGGTCCAGGTCGGGCGGAGTTCCGGCGACAATCCCGTGGACGTGGGCGAGGTATTCCGACCCTCCAAGGCTGGGCGCGCCATTCCCAACCAGGCAAAGCGTCTGGCCGTCTGACCACGTCATTCGCATATGGGCGTGGATATCTTCCAGCACGCCAACGCAGCCGATCATTGGCGTGGGGTAAACCGGCTGCCGCGCCGTTTCGTTGTACAGGCTGACGTTGCCGCTAACGATCGGAACATCGAGCTGCCGGCTGGCGCTGCCCATTCCTCTTACAGCCTCAACTAGCTGGTAATCCGCCGGATTGCGCTCGGGTGAACCGAAGTTGAGACAGTTGGTGAGCCCGAGGGGTCGTGCTCCGGCACAGGCAACATTGCGCGCCGCCTCGGCAACCGCGTGTTGTGCGCCAACGTACGGGTCCAAATACACGTAGCGGCTGTTGCAATCCATGCTGATTGCCATGCCGCCATTGGTACCCTTTTGTCGGATTACCGCTGCATCGCCCTGCCCGGGCCCGACAACCGTATTGGTGAGGATCGTGTGGTCGTACTGTTCCCAAATACTGCGCCGGGAGCCGAGGTTGGGGCTCCGGAGCATTTGCTCCAGGGTGGCAGGAATGTCGTCCTTGCCAATGTCCGGGACTGAATCGATGCTGAAGGACTGGACTTCATCCAGGTACTCGGGGCGGGCTGGATCAATGTGATACACCGGGCAATCGTCGATAAAGTTGCGCACGGGCACGTCGCAAACGATCTCTTCACCGTCTCGCACCACAATTCGGCCTGTATCAGTCACCTGGCCGATGACCGATGCGTTTAGGCTCCAGTAGTTGAGCACCTCGGTGATCTCGGCGACACGGTCTGGGGTGGCGACCAGCACCATGCGTTCCTGGCTCTCGCTCAGCATGATCTCGTAGGCGTTCATGCCATCCTCGCGGCGTGGCACAAGCGCGACGTCGATGTCGACGCCCACCTCACCGCGGCTGGCGCATTCGACGATCGAGCTCGTCATCCCGGCGGCGCCCAGGTCCTGCATTGCCACCACGGACCCGCGAGACAGCAGTTCCAGGCAGGCCTCCATCAGTTGTTTTTCGAGGAACGGGTTTCCTACCTGGATCACGCCCCGGTGCGACGCTTCCGGGTCATCCACGGATGAGAATGTGGCACCATGCAGGCCGTCTCGGCCGGTATCCGCCCCGATCAACATCAGCACGTTACCGATGCCGCTGGCCGCTGCCCGTACGATGCCATCCACCGGCGCAATACCGACGCACATGGCGTTCACCAGTGGGTTACCGTTGTAGCTTTCATCGAAGAAAACCTCGCCGCCCACGGTCGGCACGCCAAGGCAGTTGCCGTAGCCTCCAATGCCTGCCACGACGTGCGAGTACAGATATGCGTTCCGGGGAACGTCCAGAGGACCGAACCGGAGGCCATCGAGCAACGCAACCGGGCGGGCTCCCATCGTAAAAATATCGCGGACAATGCCCCCAACGCCGGTTGCCGCACCTTCGTAGGGTTCCACCGCGCTCGGGTGGTTATGGCTCTCTACCTTGAATACCGCAGCGAAGCCGTTACCGAGGTCGACGGCTCCGGCGTTCTCCCCCGGCCCCTGAACCACCCATGCAGCTTCCGTAGGAAGTCCCTTTAGTAGTGGTCGGGAGTGCTTGTAGCCACAGTGCTCGCTCCACATGGCGCCAAACATGCCGAGTTCGACTTCGCTTGGCTCACGGCCAAGCAACTCCAGGATACGGGCATACTCACTGTCACTCAAAGCGACGTCGCGCCACTGTCCTTCGGCAATTGCCAATGAGATTCTCCTTGTTCGACCAGGGGCTTTTCTGTGCGGGAGGGTTACACGCGTGGTCGCGTGAAATCATCGCGACATTCCTGACGTAAGTTTATCACCCTGTCTGCCAGTTCACCGGCTATCTCACCACCTGGTTCCTGCCACTCGCGATGTCGCGAACAACAAACGCGCCAAGCGAACCGATCGGCACGCCGATGAGCCTGCCGCCAGTGGCGCGAAGCAGCATGGCCGCAAACGAGGCGTCATCCCCTGGATCCTGAACGTGAATCGTGGTGATGGAAACACCCTTCCGGGCCAGGCGCCTGGCCTGCAGGAGAGTCGCGTGGATGGTGCGGTCCGTAACCGGGTGTTCGAAAATCGGCGTATCACCGTCCATGAACGCGGTCGGTTCACCATCGGTGATGATGACCACCTGCCGGTTCTTGCCATGGTCGCGTTCGAGGATGCGGCCTGCGGCCAAGAGTCCGGCGTGCAGGTTAGTGCCATGGCTAAACTCGTCCCAACTCAACGATGGCAACTCTTCCAGTTTCAACCGGCGCGCATCGCCAGAGAAACCGACAAGCTCGAGCCGGTCATGCACGTGACTGGTGGACATGAGTGTATTGAGTGCAATGGCAGCGCGTTTCGCAGCATCCCAGGCACCCGATTCGAACATCGAGCGGCTCATGTCGATCAGCAGCACGGTAGACACCGCCGCTCCGGATTCGCGGTCGAACACCTCGAAGTCCTCGACGGTTAAACGGAGCGAGCCGTTTACTTGCGGGCGACGCAGGGCATTCCCAATCGATCGGGTGATATGTAGATCAAGCGGCTTGCCCCATGTCCATGCGGCAACGTCGTCGCTCGCTGTCCCGTGTATACCCG
>JBHWTK010000034.1:0-9083 GCA_043427975.1 Chloroflexia bacterium
CGCGTGATTCATGCCCCTACCGGCACCACCCTGAACGCGAAATCGTGGCTTACCGAGGCGCCGCTGCGCATGCTGATGAACAACCTCGATCCCGATGTCGCCGAGCGCCCGGAAGACCTGGTGGTGTACGGCGGTATCGGCAAGGCGGCGCGCAACTGGGAAGCGTTCGACCAGATCGTTGAAGCGCTGAAAGGGCTCGAGGATACCGAGACGCTGCTGATCCAGAGCGGCAAGCCGGTGGGCGTGTTCCGCACCCATGCCGATGCGCCGCGCGTGCTGATTGCGAACAGCAACCTCGTGCCGCACTGGGCCACCTGGGAGCATTTCCACGAGCTGGATGCGAAGGGCCTGGCAATGTACGGGCAGATGACCGCCGGCAGCTGGATTTACATCGGTAGCCAGGGGATTGTGCAGGGCACGTACGAGACGTTCGCCGAGATGGCCCGCCAGCACTACGACGGCGATTGGGCCGGCCGCTGGATCCTCACCGCCGGGCTTGGTGGCATGGGTGGCGCCCAGCCGCGAGCGGCAACGATGGCCGGGGCGAGCATGCTCGCCATCGAGTGCCAGCAGAGCCGCATCGATATGCGCCTCCGCACCGGCTACATCGATGTCCAGGCCGATTCGCTCGACCATTCTATCCACCTGTTAGACGAAGCAAAAGCGACTGGTCGCGCGATCTCCGTCGCATTGCTGGGGAACGCCGCCGAGATCCTGCCCGAGATAGTGCAACGTGGCATCCGGCCGGATGCTGTCACCGACCAGACCAGCGCCCACGATCCCGTCAACGGCTACCTGCCCATTGGATGGACGGTGGAGCAGTGGGAACGCATGCGCAGCGAGGACCCGGCCACGGTGAACCGCGAGGCGCGCAAGAGCATGGCGGTGCATGTGCAGGCGATGCTCGATTTCCATGCCATGGGCATCCCGACGGTGGATTACGGCAACAACATCCGCCAGATGGCCTTCGAGGAGGGCGTGAGCAACGCCTTCGACTTCCCCGGCTTCGTGCCCGCATACATCCGGCCGCTCTTCTGCCGGGGAATCGGCCCCTTCCGCTGGGTAGCGCTGAGCGGCGATCCCGAGGATATCTACAAAACCGACGCCAAGGTGAAGGAACTGATCCCGGACGATCCGCACCTGCATCGCTGGCTGGATATGGCGAAGGATGCGTTCAAGTTCCAGGGACTGCCGGCGCGTATCTGCTGGGTGGGGCTGGGCGACCGCGACCGCCTCGGCCTGGCGTTCAACGAGATGGTGAAGAACGGCGAGCTCAAGGCTCCGATCGTGATCGGGCGGGACCACCTCGATAGCGGCTCGGTGGCCAGCCCGAACCGGGAGACCGAGGGCATGCGCGATGGCAGTGATGCGGTTTCCGACTGGCCGCTGCTGAACGCGCTGCTGAATACCGCCAGCGGTGCCACCTGGGTGAGCATCCACCACGGCGGTGGGGTAGGGATGGGCTTCAGCCAGCACGCCGGGGTGGTGATCGTGTGCGATGGCACCGATGTCGCCGCCGAGCGGATTGCTCGCGTGCTGTGGAACGACCCCGCCACGGGCGTGATGCGCCACGCCGACGCCGGTTACGAGATCGCGATCGAAGTCGCGAAGGAGAAGGGGCTCAAGCTGCCGGGGATCCTGTAGGCAGCCATCAAACGGATAGATGTAGACCCGGGCCTCGTGCCCGGGTTTGCCGTTGGTGTACCTGCCATTGCATAGCGGCGGGCCGGTGTGGTGGCCGAGCCGCAGGCGAGAAGCGGAGCGGGCCCTTCGCCTCATCCCCGTTCGAGGCGCACACGCAGGTGCGCCGCTACGGTTGACAGGTTTTATCTCCGGGCCCATGGCGAGATGTAGTGCCCGGATAATGGGTTCCCCTGCCCGGGGATAAACCCCGGGCCTACGATCTCATCCAACCTTCGTAGTGGCGGACCCATGTGTCCGCCCCGGGTATGCATAAGGCGCACACATAGGTGGGCCGCTACGCCTGTGCAGGCCGGTGTGGACCCGACCTGGCAGGGATGGTCATTGGGCGGGTCCAATGGGCCGGGTGGCCAGGGATGCGCCATCCTTCCATACCTGCCCGCCCCATGCCCGCTGCGCGATCAGGACGGGCCTACAAAGCGATTACATCCGGCCGGCACCGCCCCATCCGCCCAATTTGACCCACCCGCTGCAAACCATCATTATTACCAGTTGGAAAACGCGGGTGGGCCTCACCCGTACTCGCTCCCCGGGAATGGACCACATGAGCCTCTCTATTGGAATCGTCGGGTTGCCGAACGTCGGCAAATCCACCCTCTTCAACGCCCTCACCGATAACGAAATCCTCGCCGCGAACTACCCGTTCGCCACCATCGAGCCCAACACCGGCATTGTGCCCGTGCCCGATCCGCGGCTGAAGAAGCTGGCCGAGATCTACAAGAGCGAGAAGATCATCCCGGCAACGGTGACATTCGTGGATATCGCTGGACTGGTTGCTGGCGCCAGCAAGGGCGAAGGGCTGGGTAACAAGTTCCTTGCCAATATCCGCAATACCCAGGCGATTGCCCATATCGTGCGCGCGTTCGAGAACGACGATATCGTCCACGTTTCCAACCGGGTCAGCCCGAAGGATGATATCGAGGTCATCAATACGGAAATCTGCCTTGCCGATATGCAGACCATCGATGGCCGCCTGGTGCGCCTGCAGAAGGAAATCAAAGGCAACCCCAAGGCCGCCGGCACCATGGCCTACCTCGAGAGCCTGAAGGAGAAGCTCGACCAGGGCATCCTGCTCTCCACCCTGCCGTCACTGGATATGGAGGCGATTTACGATCTCCACCTGCTCTCGGCCAAGCCCGTAATTTACGTGTTCAATGTCGATGAGGAAACGCTCGCCGATACCGATCGCCAACAGGCGCTGCGGGAGCTGGTGGCACCGGCGCAGGCAATCTTCGTCTCCGCCAAGCTGGAAGAGGAACTACGCGGCCTCGATGAAGAGGACGCCGCCGAGTTGCTGCAAGGGTATGGCGTCAGCGAAACGGGCCTGGCCCAGTTGATCCATGCCGCCTACGAAACGCTTGGCCTGCAGAGTTACCTTACGGCTGGCCCGAAGGAAGTGCGTGCCTGGACGATTCCGCAGGGCGCCACCGCCCCGGAAGCCGCCGGCGTGATCCACACCGATTTCCAGCGCGGCTTTATCGCTGCGCAGGTGGTGGATTTCGATGCGCTCGTGGAGGCCGGCTCGATGGTGGCCGCGAAATCGGCGGGCAAGGTCCGCACCGAGGGCAAGGAATACATCATGCGCCCCGGCGATGTGGTGGAGTTCCGCTTCAACGTGTAGCGTGTCGGCCCGCTGGCCCCGCAAATCGTCGTCACCAGGTCAAGCCTGCTCATCGCCATTGCGCGACGACCAGGCTCGCTGCTATTTCACTGCTTGAACGTGAACCGGATGTCCTTCGGCATAACGTGAATCGCCTTGAAGTTTGGCGCGGCCGTCACCTGATGCACCTCATCGGCCGGGACAACGAACGTATCCCCGGCCCGGAGCGTATGGACCACCTCCCCGAAGGTGAGCGTGCATGTGCCCTCGACGACGACCAGCGCCGACTCCAGCGAGGCGCTGTGCTTCGGAAACGCCGCTCCGCTGCTCCCTTCCATTCGTTTGGTGATGAGGACATTGCCCTCCTCAAGCGCAACCGTTGTGTACATGGGCACTCTCTTTTCGCTATACCGCAGTCCGGAATGCCTCATCGGCTGCTTTCAGGGATGTGTACGTGGCAGTGAATGCCTCGCACGCATCGTGCGGGATGGCGAAGTCGTTGGTCACGGCGCGGAGTTCCCTCAAGAGCGCCGCGGTTTCGGCTGTATCCGAGGTTTGGGAAAGGCGGTGGGTGAGTTCCCGAACCCGGGTGAGCTCCGGGTGATGCGCCCCGTGAACGCGCTCGATAACCGGGGCCAGCTGCAGGGCGGTGGACACATGGGTGTGCATGAGTGACAGGTCCTTTCTGGGGTAATCGCGATCGATTCCATCCCCACCGTAGCAATGCGCCGGGGTTTGGTCCTTGATCTGGGTCAAGTAGCGGCCCCTATCCCGAATGGTCATGATGCTTGGTTGGCCTCCCCGCACCAGCCGTGCAGGAGGCGGCGAGTCGCAGGCGGATAGGCGTAGGGAGTCCTCGCGGGTGGCTCCTTCCTGAGGCAAAGAGGTCTTCGCTCCGCCCGGAATGATGAAGGCTCGATACGGTTACATCTCGGCCCGCGGGTCGGTAGTACGCGTCCAGGTGGCCGGTCGACCCCACCGCCGCCACTAGCGGCGTTGAAACGGGAACCACCGCCATAGCCTGCATTGACAGCCTCTTATGTCCCGCCTATAGTGCCCTCAGGGACCAATTAAAGACGATCTGCAAGGCCACCAGCCTTGTATGTGTTTGCGGTGAACTCGGCAGGCGTAACTGGCATGCCTGCCAGGGGCTATCCCTGGTCTGATCCGGGGCGGCTGCATGCCCACACCGCGTACGCGGGAATAAGTAGAAAGAGCGCCCCTGGGCACATGGCATCCCCGATTGGGGGCACCCTGGAAACCGACATTGACCGGCATGCCGTGAACTCGCCACGGCGGCCCCGACTGGAGCATAGGAGAGGCGTATGAACCTGGCAGCATCCCGTCCTACATGGCGCGTGCGTGCGTTGCACATTGCGGCAATGCTGGTGATCCTGGCGTCCGGATTGATGGCCTCGGCTAACTCTACCGGGGCGCAGGGAGCAACCTCGGATATCGCCATTGTCACCACGCAGAACGGCTCCTCGGTCTACGACGCCTGCTATGTCCTTGTGGACCACAGCAATGTCGGCTGTGACGAGAACGGCGATGGCAAGATCACCTTCGAGGATATCCCGGTCGGCACCTATACCCTGCGCCAAACGGCGAACCTGGGTGCCGGGCGCAGTGTGGCCGATACTACCATTACGGTGACCGGCCAGAGCTCCGCGGACGGCTGGGAGTATTTCTACGTCTCGGTGTCCACCAGTGGAAGCGGCGTGACACGTGTATCGCCCCAGGTTGCCATTTTTACCACCGAGAACGGCCGGCCCGCCTACGATGCCTGCTATGTGCTGGTTGGATACAGCCTGGAAGGGTGCGACGAAAACCGCGACGGCAAGGTGACCTTCGACGATATCCCCTTGGGTACCTACACCGTTCGCCAAACTGCGGATCTCGGCCCCAATCGCCGCGTGAACGATTTCACCATCGAGGTGCGAGGGCACGTCACCTCGGCAGGTTGGGAGAGCTTCTCGGCCACCATTATCAACACTGCGCCCCCGCCAGCGCCTTCCAGTGCCGCCCCGGTAGATATCGCCCTGATCACCCGCGCCCCGGAAGATGGCCATTTGCTGAGGGATGCATGCTATGTGCTGGTCGGGTACAGCAACGAAGGCTGCGATGAGAACGGCGATGGCCAGGTGACCTTCGCCGCCATCCCGCCGGGCACCTATACGGTGCGCCAAACCAAAACGCCGGCCGGGTATCCAACCATCAATGACTACCAGATTACGGTGCAAAACGTCGACGACGTACCACTAAGCTTCCTGGTCAGGCAGGCACGCGAGCAGAACGCGCCGAATACGCGCAATGTCTCCGTTGTTTTTGTGGACATCAGCACCAAGACCCGGGTGGTGCCCGGGATTTGTGTGGAGTTAGTCGGTGCCAGCAACATCGGCTGCGATGAGGACCTGATGGATGGTCAGGTGGACTTCCTGGATGTGCCGGCGGGTACATGGGAATACCGGTTCAGTAACCTTCCCCAAGGGTGGATTGTCGATCCTGCCGGCGCTGATTTCGGGCCGATGCCGCCGCTGACCATCGATGCCTCATCGGGCCAGGCCAGCCACCGAATTGTGTTCATTCCGATCGGATTGCCCACATCTTCCAATGGGGGTGCGTTCGAGGAAATGGTGGGAATCTGGGCCGGGAAACGCCGGGACATCGAAATCCGGGCGGATGGAACGGGCCAGGTTCATTACCGCCCGGATGCCTTCGGAAACGGGATCATCTGGGATATCGTGGTTGATCCGAACTCCGTGCCGGTAACCGCAACCATCGTGAACGTATCGACATATGGCAACGTTGACCCGGCAGATTACCCGGCCATTGGCGATACCATAACCTTCACATTGGAGCGGTATCCCGACGGCCTGGTAATTGTCGCAACGATAGGTACAGAGGGGCGATCGCTAAACGGTTGCCCCATGGATGCCGACGGCAATGTTCCGAACGTGAGCAGACTGTGCTATTAGTCGTCGGGCGAACGCGGCCTGCTGTGGCACTTTGCGCAGGGATTCTGCTGAAGGCAGCGAAGCCCTTGCGCTGCTTAGTATGACGAGGGCCGCCGGGTAGTTCTGCTTCTCGTGAGGCCTCGCAGCCAGGCGCCCCTTGCGTTTCATGCGTAGGGGCGGACCTGGCCGCAGCCAGTGTCCGCCCGCAAGATGCCGGTTTACAATCCCCGGTCTTCCCGCGTCGGCACCTGCAGCTCTGCCAGGATCCCTGCCAGCCGACGCTTCTCGTCGGTATCCAGGTTGGCAAGCGGGGCGCGACTTGGGCCGGCCACGTACCCAAGAATCTCCATCGCCGCTTTCATCACGCTCACTTCGTAGCCGGGCTTAAGCTGCCGCATCTCGTATATCGGGCGCACAACGCGGTCGTGGTACGCGGCCAACCCGGCGACATCGCCGCTGGATGCGAGGTCGTAGATCTCCATCGACGCTTCCGGCCAGAAGCACGCCAGCGAGCTGGTGTACCCCACGGCACCGGCGGCAAAGTACGGGCCAACCAGGTCGTCGCCGCTGCCACCGATCCACACCAGGCGGTCGGCTCCAATTCGATGGGTTACGGATTCACGTAATTGCGTAAACAGTCGCACGTCGGCACGGCCATCCTTGAACGCCACGATCTGCGGCAGCGCGTTGCACAGGTTCTCCAGGATCGCGGGATTGAACAGGGCCGAATCGCGCGCGTAGGGGATAATCGGCAGGCTCGTGGCCTCGGCGATCTCGCGGTAATACGCCACCAGCCCGTCGGGGCTCGGTTTCGCATAATAGGGGCTCACTACCATGATGGCGCTGGCGCCCTCCGCCTCGGCATCCGCTGCCATTCGCGCGCCAAGGCGGGCGCTGAACGCTGCCGCCGCGATCACCGGCTTGTCCCCGGCCACGTCCACCGTTGCCGCCACGATATCGCGCGCTTCCTCCGGCGTGATCGCGAACACCTCGCCGGTGCCACTCGGAGCCACAATCGCGCCGATGCGCGAGCTCGCCAGGAAGCTGGCGTTGGTGCGCACGGCATCGAGGTCCACATCGCCATTGTCGGCAAACGGGGTGATCGGGAAGGCGAGGGCGCTGTGCAGGGCAGGTCGGATATCGGCCATGAGTTGGTGCTCCATTCAGGGTTGATGGCGGTTGACAGCCCGCCAGTACCCCTGCATCATCGCGGCAAGAAGGATGATCGTCAAACCCATACATGGGTGCTGCGAGCCGGCATTGCGGCCCAGGCCACCCGTTTGCATCCAGGAGTTCGTCGTGAAAATCACCGCCATGAATGTCACGCCCGTCGCCATTGCCGATCCGCCGTTGCGCAACGCGCCGGGTATCCACGAGCCCTACGTGAACCGGATTATCGTGGAACTGGTGGGTGAAAACGGCATGAGCGGCTGGGGCGAGCAGGCGTATTCCAGCGCACTGCTGGCCGATTTACAGGCGATTGCCCCGCACATCGTCGGCATCCAGAGCTACGACCACGCTGCCATCCTGCGGGCGGTGGAAGCCCACTTCGCCGGCGACGATGATCGTATCGACCCGATCCTGCGCAACTTCCGCACCGATGTCCGCAAACCGTCCATGACCGTGCCGCGCACGTTCAGCCCCATTGAGGTGGCCGCGTTCGATCTCACCGGCAAGGCGTTTGGCCTGCGTGTGGTCGACCTGCTTGGCGGCCCGATGCGCGAGAAGGTCATGTTCAGCGCCTACCTCTTCTACAAGCACGCCGGTGGGGGAGGCGAGGGCGATGACCTGCGCGCCGACGAATACGGCGAGGCGATGAGTCCCGAGCAGGTGACCGCCCAGAGTCGGCAAATGGTGGACACGCACGGCTTCAAGAGCATCAAGCTGAAGGCCGGGGTGCTCCATCCGGATGCCGAGATCGAATCCATCCGCCAGTTACGGGCCGAATTCGGGCCGGACGTGCCGCTCCGGATTGATCCCAACTGCGCCTGGGGCATGGAGACCAGCCTGCGTGTCGCGCGTGAGCTTCGCGACGACCTGGAGTACCTGGAGGATCCTACCGCCACTATCGCCGGCATGGGGGCGCTGCGGCGCACGCTGCTCGCCGAGGGCATCGATTTGCCGCAGGCTACCAACATGTGCGTGACGGAGTTCCTGCAGATCGCCGAGAGCGTGCGCGAGGATGCGGTGCAGGTGATCCTTGGTGACCACCACTTCTGGGGTGGGTTGCGTGCCACCACGGAACTGGGCCGGTTGTGCGAGGCGTTCGGGATGTCGATGAGCATGCACAGCAACAGCCACCTCGGCATCAGCCTGATGGCCATGACGCATGTGGCGGCTGCCACCCGCGCGCTTACATATGATGTGGATACGCACTACCCGTGGCTGGATGCGGCCGACGAGATCGTGGTGGGTGGCAAGATCCGTTTCGAGGATGGCGGGTTAACCCTGCAGGATGCGCCGGGGCTGGGCATTGAGGTCGACCGTACCGCACTGCAACGGCAGCATGATCTCTACCAGCGCATCACCTACCGCGATCGGGATGATGTCGGTCACATGAAGCGCACGGTCGATCCCAACTGGAGCGAATCCCTGCCGCGTTGGGTCTAAGAGTGAACACATCGTACGCCTGGGGTTCATCCCCAGGCGAGCGGTCGACCGTCATTCTGAGCAAAGCAAGGGCTTTGCCGCCTACGGCAGAATCTCCCGCCGAAGCCGGTTCGCGAAGCGCTTCGCGCGGAGATTCTTCGGCCTGCGGCCTCAGAATGACGATGGTAGGCATGGACCTCTAATGTGTCCTGCCGCTCACGATTCCCGCCAACACATCC
>JBHWTK010000035.1:0-3163 GCA_043427975.1 Chloroflexia bacterium
TCACCGACGGCCCGGTTGTTATCGATCTAGCGTTTCTTACTGGTGAGGATTAAGACATGGACATGCGCACCTTACGGCACATGCTTCCACGATTCCCGATCAATGATGCGGCGGATCGTAGTCTTACCGACCCCGTAACGACGTGCCAGATCGACCATCTGGCCGCGCTGTCCCTTGTAAAGGCGTCGAATCTCCGCAACATCCTCTTCGCTCAACTTGGCGTTTTGGTGGTCGGACCCGACGAGATGGCGTTCACGTCCCTTGGCTCGCATGTCGCCCATGTTGTCGTGATGGGTGCCGAGGAACAGGTGGGCAGGATTGACGCACGGCGGATTGTCACAGGTGTGGCAAACATACAGGTCGGCAGGAACCGGCCCGTGGTTGAGTTCATACGAGTAGCGATGGGCGTACACATACTTCCCATCCAGCGTGTGGAAGCGGCCATGTCCAAATCCGGGCGTCGAGCCTTGCCACTCCCAGCAATCCTCTGGGCCGCGCTTATCAACTCTCGACCAGAAATGGTCAGATTCGGTAGCGATGGAATTGAGTCCGGGATTGCGCCGAGCCAGTCCCGCGCAACGGTGGCAACAAAACCGGGCGTTCCCGCGCCGGACCTCGGTAGCGGTTGCCTGAAAGGGGGTATCGCACCATTCGCATCGGCGGTCAACCATGGTCCAGTTACTGGTATTCTTGGGGTGCATTCGACTGACCTCCTCAATAGGTCGGTGGGGTGCCATGCCTCAGGCGATGCCAGTCGCGCTGGGGCTTTGCGTTGCCTTGATTATATCAGAAAGCCGCATGACTACGGGCTTTTCGGTGAATGGAAGGTGGCCTAGATGGTACGGCCGTTCCTCTCCGACCGGCTCACCGAAACTACGATCCCGCGGTTGCGGGCGCGAGGTCTGGAGACCCGGTTGCGGCTCGATGGTCGGGCCGTCCGGTTCAAGACTCCGGACAACGATGTGGTGGAGATCGAGGTCGTGGTCGACTGGGGGAACCAGCAGCCGGACGAAACCCGTGGCACCACCGAGGTGCTGGGGACGGACGGCACCCTGCAGGCACGGCCCGATGAGGTCGTGGGGGTGCTGGTGTCCGGGACGTTGTTCCAGCTGGATGGCAACCCCTGTGAGGTCACGAGGGACGCGCTGAACGTCCGGGGCGTCGGGATGGTGCCGTTCACCATGTCGGGTGGTGCCGCATGAGCGGTGTCAACTGGGAATCGTCCCCTGGCGACATGGCGAAACGGGTAGAAGCCTACGGCAAGCGGTTGCTCCAGGCGGTCTATGAGCTGGCGGTCAAATGGACCCAGCAGTTGGTCAATGAGATGAAGGAAACCCACCCCTGGAAGAACCGGACCGGCGCCGCGGAGAAAAACCTCTTCGGCCGGGTGGTGCGGGTCGCGATGGGGGCGGTGCTGATCCTGGGCCACGGGGTCACGTACGGGATCTACCTGGAGCGAAAGAACGCTGGGCGGTACGCCATCGTCCACCCGACGCTCCAACGGAACTACGCGGCCATCATGGCGTCGTTGCAGCAGCTGGTGAGGTAAAGGATGACGGTCACGGATGAGCTCCGCACGATGCTCCGGGAGGATCCCACGTTCAGCGGGATCATGACCGGCGGCGTGCTGGCGGAACCCCTCACGGCCACGGGGTCGATGTGGGTCCCGGATCCGGTGACGGGCATCAAGACCCTGAAGCCCACCGCGGTGCTGCTGGAGCCGCAGGAGGTCCCTGCACCGTTCGGGCTCAACCCCGGGCGGCGGCTCGATATCTGGCAGGAGCCGGAGCTGTACCTGTACGTCGATCACAGCGATGCGTCGCTGTTCGATGTAGCGGACGCGAGGGCAATGGAGCTCTTGCATGGCCAGCGGGTCGGGCTCGCCGACATCGAGGCAACACCGTACCGGGCGCGGCCCCTGGTGGCCGAGGAACTCCCGGGCAACATCTGGCACATCTTTCGCCGCTACCGTGTCACGACGGTGCGGCATATCCAGGAGGTATAGCGATATGGCAAAGGCCACCGACACCCAGGTCAAGAACACCAAGGATGCGCTCGCCACGGGCGGCAAGCTGCCGGACGGGGTGCGGATCAACTTCGGGGATCCGGAGCCAATCCAGAAGGTGACGGCCGACGATGTAGCGGCCAGCGGGTCGACGACCAGTACCGCGACGGACAAGAAGTAAGGGGCTGCCCCATGGTAACGATCGCTGAACCAACAACCCGCCGGGTGAAGTTCGTCGGACTCCCGAACCCGTTCTTCGATCCATCGGTCCTGGCCATGAAAGCCCGGGGTGAGATCACCCCGAAACGCCGCGATGCCCTGACCAAGATGGAGCAGAAGCGCCAGATGCAGGGGTTCGCGGTCGTGCCAGGCCACACGGTGCGGTGGGTAGGGCCGGAGCACGGATTCACGCGCCGCTACGAGTGGAACACCGCCAACAACTTTACGGTCGAAATGGCGGTGGAGGATATCGAGCGATTGCTCGATACGATGCACGACGATCCTGCCCTGAAGCTGGCACACCAGCAGGCGTTCCGGGTGCTGGATGATGTGCTGGTCCCGTGAGCCGCCCATCACCACCGGGGGTTCCGCTCCGATGCCCGGCACGGCACTGGGGGTTCGCGATCGAGGCAACCGGAACCCTCACGGTTCGGTGCATCGACCAGCGGTGCCGGACGTCGCATGGTTTACCGGTCATTCATCGCTTTGATTTGGCAACAGGGGGATTCCGGACACAGCCGGACCCCACGATTCCCCGGCAACGGGTAGCAACAGAGGAGGGCCATCATGGCCGGAACACAGATCCTGGGCATCGCTGACGCGGGTGCCTATCCCTACGAAGCCGGGGTTCCCGGCGACCTGGTCGATCTCGTGCTGGTGCGCGAGGTCAGCCAGACTACGGTCACCACCGAGTACGAGAACAAAGGCGACGATGGCGTGAGTGCATCGGGTGCGTCGCTGGACGGCCTCGATCTCACCGTTAAGCTCGCGGCCTTTACCCCGGTGTCGGTCGCGGCACTGGCGGGCGGGACCGTCACGACTGGTGGCGTTGCTCCGGCCGCTACCACCACCTACAAGCGCAATAAGGACGATGTTGTCCCGTACGTGCAGATCAAGGGCCAGGCACGAGCCAAGGACGCCGATGGCGGCATGGGGCGC
>JBHWTK010000036.1:0-5002 GCA_043427975.1 Chloroflexia bacterium
GCTCGTTGCGCTGGTGTGGCGATATCGAGCGCCCGGGTCATGGACGTGAAGGCATTCATAAATGGCCCGGTATCCTTGCCGGCATCGTTAAGCACCGTCAGGCAGCGTACGCGCGTCGCGATGATCCAGTAGAGCGCCTCGCGGTGGCAGCCGGTGTCGACGAGTTCTTGCGAGCCGCCGATCGCAATAGGCCGGGCCCCGGCGTGGATATCCGAGGACCAGAATCGTGCCGAATCCACGGCGAGGGGGGCGGTATGGTCGAACAAGGTAGCGGTATCGTCCAGCCACGCTTGCGCCTGCCCGGAGGTGACGCTCTCGAACCCGTAGAGCGCCAACAAGCCTTCGTACGCCTCCGGCTCCATCACCCGGCGCGCCGCCAGGAATCGTTTCCGCACCGTAAGGGGCGCACATGCCGCTACAAGGGGAATATGGGTAGCAAGGGTGGCGGGGAAGAGCCAGTTAATCACCTGCTCCGGTTCCGGCAGGTGTGATGAATCGCCAGAGAGTCCATTCCGAATGCGCGCGCGCATATCTTCCAGGCGGGTGGCGATGCGATCATGATCCGTAAATCGACCAGATATTCGTTCCTGCAGCGCAGTAAGCTCGCCTGTGTCGTCCCGGACGATGCGCCCGAAATGCAGCAGGCTTGCGAGCACGGCGTGCGATTCTGCCTCCACGAGTTGCTGCCACGGGAGCCAGCTGACGTCCAGCAGCACGCCACCGACGCGTATTTTGCCGATCTTGCCATCCGGGGGGTCGCCATTCACCACAAGGTAGCAATCGATATCCGAAGCCGGGTCGTAGGGGAGATCGGGATCGGCCCAGGCCATCGAGCCGCCGATGAACGCCGCCCGGAACGGCAGGCGCGATTCTGTGATCCAGGTGGCGGCGGCTGCCAGCGCCTCGCCGTTGGTTGGTAATCGTGTCATGGCACCATCTTACCGCCGATGGCAGCATCGGGGCGGGGCTCACGCAACCGGGTATCATGGGAGCAATATGCCAGCACCATCGGGAGGTCCGACCACGGAACCATGGAACGAATCACTGACTTCATCCTCAACAACATCACCTGGGTGATCTTCGCTATCTTCATGCTCTCCGGCCTGTTCGGAAAGTCCGGTGACAAGAACAAAACCCCGGTCGATACTGGCAAGCGCCAGGCAACCAGGCAGGACAACCGTCCACTCGCCGAACGCATGGCAGAGCACTTCGGTATTCCGCTGGAGGAACTGCAGGGCGAGCCCCGGCCCAGCCAACCGGTCCAGGGACGGCGCTCCACCACAACTGGCAACGTGCAGGATAACTATCCCGAGCTGTTCGGCGGCAAGAGCATGTTTGCTGATGAGGCCGATGATCCCTTCCGCAAGGACGCCACCAAATGGGGCTTCGATGAGACGGAATGGGGTTCCACCTTCGAGAAGAACGAAGAGCAGTGGGGCGGCGGTTTCCCCGACCGCAAGAACTCCGAACCCCGCATCGAGTGGCCGCGCTAAGGCTGCGCGGTTCCCGCCAACTGCTGCTCGCGGATCCGCTTCTGCCTCAGGATACGCTGGCGTCGGCGTTGCCAGGTGGCGTTGATATACGAGCCGAACAGGATGATGTGCGCGAGGAAGTAGAGCGCCACCACGATGAGCGAGATAAGGCCGAGCAGGGGGCCATACCGGTTTACGCCGCCAACAAGATCGATGTAAATCGGGAATACCTGCACCATCACCGAGAACAGGATTGCTGACACAAGTGTGCCGGGCCAAACATCCGCGGCTCGTTGCCGTGCGTTCGGCACGATCCGGAAGATGACAAAGAACAGCAGGATGGTAAAGGTGAACGCGGTACCGTAGGCGATCAGCTGCGAGTACCGGGTGGTAAGGAATGTGAAATCGAGCGCTTCCGGCAAGTCCAGCAACAGCAATAACGTGGGCAGGACCGAGGCGAGCACCGAGAGCACGAAGAACAGCAGGAAAAGCATGATCACGGTGAACCCGCGCTGTTTCTCGGTGATGAATGCGGCATTGCGCACGTTGTAAATGCGGTTCATACCGCGCGCCATCGAACTGATAAGCCCGGTGCCCACCCACGAGAACGTGACAAACGATGCCAACGTCAGGATGCCGGAGTTCTGGCGGCTTTCCAGCGCCTGGCGGAACGCATCGACACTCCCGGACCCCTCCGGGAATACGGTGCGAACCACCCGCTCGGCCTGGTCGATGACGGTCTGGTTTTGCAGGAACAACCCCGTAACACCGACCAGCAGGAAGAAGATTGGCACCATGGCGATAAGGGAATGGTAGGCAATGGCCGCCGCGAGGTCACCGGCATTGTTGCGGCTGAAGCCGTGCGCCAGCCAGCGCGGGAAGCGGAGGATCCGTGTCCATCCCGCACGGTTGGTGCGCCGCCACAGCAACGGCAGCGATTTCGCCACTGCCTCGCTCTCGTGGCGGAGGTCGTATTCTCCCTTGACCCTCGTGTGGGCAGCGCTGTTCAGCAGGATCATGGCCCGTCCCCGTTTGCGGTGCCGTTCCGGTTGCGGCGGAACCGGCTGGTAAACCGTTGCCACAACGATGGTTGTGAAGGCGGCGCTTTCATCTCCAGTTCGTCAGGATGTTCCACCACCCGCATTTCGATGAGGGGACCCATCAGGCTCCAGGTATCGGAGATGAGGCCGTTCTTGAAGGCAAAGGTCTCAATGCCGTCGGCGATCATTTGCACACCGGTTGGCGGCAATCCCTGGAACTCGCCCACCTGCGTGCCGGTGAGCGATACCCGCACCATCACCTTGTCCTTTTCGGCCACCATCTCGCGCGGCACCACCTCGCCATCGGGGAACGCGTAGCGGAAGGCGGCGATGGTTTGCTTAAGGCCATCAAGCCCCGGCGCCTGGTCAGGCAAGGCAGCGTGATCCACCACATTGGTGGCCACGATGGTATCGAGGTGATCCACCACACCGCTGCTGAAGCTGTGATAGAGCTCGGCGACGATGGTTTTGCGGGTTTCCGTGTCGCGGGCGAGGAAAAGATCGGCGCTTACCCAGGCGGCGAGGATGGCGATGGAGACAGAGACGCCCAGCTTGGCGAGGTTGTCGCGGAACACGGTGTCGGCGCGGCGAACGATTTCCGATTCCGGTATTTGCACAATCACATAGGCCGGGTTATCGCCCGGTTGGGCTGCAGCCACGCGGATTTCGGCCGACGCGTAGATATAGTCGCTGTCGTGGACTTCTTCCTCGCCCTCTTCCGGGCCACCGCCGATGGCGGCATCAACGGATGGTGTACCAATCAGGCTCGCGCCGGGGCGGGTAGTTTCCTGCGGCGGCTCTTGCAGCAGCAACAAGCCATCCTGGGTGATCATCGAGAGGATTGATCCCTCGGGTAACGTGGCGCTGCTGAAGCTGGTCGATTGGTCGCCGAGATCCAGCGTGGCCACAATGGCGCGGTTCACGGTGCCGTCTTCGTTGACCACGGGCGCGGCAAAACTGATGATGCTGCGGCCATTGAGCGGGTTAATACGGTAATCGCCAACGGTGAACTGCCGCTGCCGGATCGCGTGGTCGATAAACTCACGGTCCTCGTTGGGCCCGAGCGGGTTCGAGGCCGAACTGCGGCATGTAACGACGCCGTTCAAGCCCACCACGCGCAGATCAACGTAGATCTGATTTTCCCCTGAACGCACGAGCGACTGGAAAAACGGCGTGCAATCGCTGTTATCGAGGCTACGTACTTCGGGCAAGCGGCTGAGCAGGCTCAGTTCGCGCTGGATCCGATCCATCTCGCGGGCCTGGTCGCCGGCGGCGATATTGGCGATGCGGTTGGCTTCTTCCTGGGCGGTATCCAGGGCGTCGCCCCGCGCCTGTGAGGCGGTGAGGAACAGCAGGCCAATGGTAGGTAGCGAGGCCAGCAGCACAATGCCAATGAGGCGAAAACGCAGGCTCCGGGCCAGCGATGTGTTGATGAACCAGCTCACTATGGATTTGATTCGGTTCATCGCCAGCTGCTCCCGCGTGTCCGGTGTGTACGGTCGTGAGGGAATTATACGGGGTTTCCCGGTTCGCGATGCGACAATAGTGCGGTGAACAGCAGGCATCTTACGGAGGGAGGAGATAATCGAATGACCTCTCGCGTGTACCGATGGTCAAGGATCGTCGTCCTCCTCCTCCTGGCGATGGCCGTGGTGGCGTGCGGCAGTAATTCAGAAAACGAGCCGGCAGCGTCACCGACACCGGCCGGAACCACTGTTTCCGTCCCAACCGAAGAGCCGGAAGGGGATGATGGCATTGTTCGCACGGCATGGAACAAAACCGGGGATGCCGGAAATTGGGTGTGGGATCGGGTATCCGGTGCCGGGGGCTGGATTTGGGGTGGTGTATCCGGCGCGGGTGGCTGGCTCTGGAATCGCGTGAGCGGCCTGCCTGGCGAGGTAGCCGACCTCTTCGTCCGCTTCTTGCGATGGATCAAGGGATCCACATTGGGAGAGGTTGCGCGGCAGACCGTTGAAACCGCGCAGACGGTCGCAACTGCCGTATCGGACTTTTCAATTTGGCGCGTTCTGCGCTATGGCCTGTATGCCCTGCTCGCGCTGGTTGTCGGCTGGCTCCTGCTTTTCCGGGCGATACTCCCGTTCATTGGCAGATTGCCTGGGCGAGTCGTGCGAAAGGCTGGCCAATCCATGCAGCGTGGTCGTGTGGCGGAGGAGCAGCGCCGGCAGGCTGCGCCCGCCGAACCCGAGTATCGACCGGCAAGGCGGGATACGTCGCAGATTCCTCGTCAGAACACCCCAGGCCGGGACGTGGCTCAACGCCACGGTCACGTCCCGAGCGCTGGCCTCGCCTGGACAAAGTCCCAAATACGGGAACTCAAGCGCGCTGTCACCAATCCCACCATCGTTGCGCTGTTCGATCTCGCAAGGTCCAGCGATGGTGAGCCGATTAATTACCGGGAACTCTTGGATGTGACGGGACGGAGCGCGAGCCAGGTGCGTGCCGACTTTGCGGCGTTCTCACAGGCGTGCC
>JBHWTK010000037.1:0-2667 GCA_043427975.1 Chloroflexia bacterium
CCAGTACCGCGTACCAGGTGACGGTCGACGTGATGATCAGCATGAGCACGAATAGCTCCGGATCCTTCCGGCCGGTCGTGAAGTTCCCGAGCAACGGTACAGAGCAAATCTCGGGGTTCGCGCCACCACTCACGACCTCCATTGAGGTGCATCTGTGGAAGTGGGCCGGGCAGGTGACCAGCAACGCCAAAGGGGAGATATCGGCGATGCCATCGGCCCGGTGGGTATCGGGCAGCATCACGACCAGCCGCGCAGAACTGATCCTGCGCGTGGAAACACTCTAGGAGGAATGACGTTATGGCCAACAAATTTTACGACCAGCAGTTGCTTCGAGACGATTATCTGTTCCAGCGCATGATCGAATCCGCGACACTCTACGCTGCCCAGAACATCGTCAACGAGGCCGCGGATGCACCTCGCACCGCCGAGCGCAAAGCGCTGGCCCGGGAAGTGATCGAGACATCCTCGCCGCGCAGGCAGGCGTTCCTCGGTCGCATGGTGTTAGAAGCGAGCCTCAATGTGGAGTTCCACCAGAAGGCGGTGATCAACGGGCGGGTGATTGCTGACGCGATCCCGGCATCCGACTACGAGTGGATCATCGGGTATCTGTGGAACACCGTGATGGACGCGACCGCGCCGGAACCGCCGGGAGCCTAGGAGGGATGACATGAACCAACCCGCGCGGAGTGTTCGGCACTACCAGGGAGGAGGAATCGCCCATGAGCGAAGGAATGTGGATTGCCCTGATAGCCGCGTCGGGTACGTTCCTCACGGCATTAGTGTCGCTGCTGGTCGCTGTTATCAACATCATCGTCAACCAATCCAAATCGACCATTACCGAGCTGGCATCCGAGCGGGATTACTGGAAGGACCTGGCGATGGGTTATCGGTCAGACCTCGACCCGAAAGGAGGGGATGGATGATGAACGCACGTGACCTGGTGATGCGTGTGGCATCGCACATACCCGGAATTCCATCGGACCTGTTCGATTGGTGGACCCACAGCCGTCAGATCGCCACAAATGCTCGCGACCAGCGCATTGAGGACGAGGCCCGGATCACCACCGATCCCCACGACATGGCGCGGTGGATACAGGAACCAGTAGGGCGACGGCCACGGCCGCAGATGAAAGGGGCGCATCGTGGCGACCGGTATTCGTAACATCGCGGCGGTCTTTATCGCCATCATCCTTGGCCTGATTGTCGCCGACCTGGTCCGCCCGGAAGACTACAGCGACCTGTCGCGCCGGATCGCCCTGGCGGTGCTGGCTGGCACCTGCTGGGTCGTGTATGGCCGGCAGGTGATGATCGCCTATCGCTATGAGGGCTGGCCGGTGGTCTACCCGATTGCCTTCCGGTGGGTAGTGTCCGCACTGTTCGGCTCCCTGGCCCTGTCGTTTAGCTGGATCCTATTGCAGGTGATCTGGCCAACGACCTCCAACCCGACGATCAGTACCGTGGTGTACGGCGTGGCGGCGGCCAATACCATCTGGTTCTTTAGCCGGTGGGTGACGGTGGGAGCGCCACAGATCGCCGGGCCGGGTGAAACGGGGGCCAACCCATGAGCCAGACGACGACGCAAGAGACGCAGCTGCTCCCACCGTACATCGTCCACCGCTGCCCCCACTGTGGAGCATTCCTGTTTGAGGGAAGGTTGCCGAAGGGCAGCTATATCAAGACGCTGTGCAGGCGTTGCAAACCAGAAGCCGGAAAGCCCCGGCCAGAGATCGTGATCGAGCGTTAGGAGGCAACCGACACAACTGAAGACTATGGCCCGTTATGGCCCGGCATGGTTCCCACCAGGGAAACGTGACCGGGGCTTTTCGTTTAAGGAGGCCCACAATGGCACTCATTCGCACCATCGTTCTCGCATTCCTGCTTCTGCTGAACGCCACGGTTCCGGCCATGATCCGGGACTGGCGACCCAAGATCTTCGACAAGTGGCTCCACATTGCCCAGGACGGTTACGCCGGCGTCATTCGTTATCACAGCCGCGGCGGCATGAAACCGAAGATCATCGTGATTCACGTCCAGGACGGCAACAACTGGGGCTCCTGGCAGTGGTTCCACCAGGTACTGGCCAGCGCCACCGTGCTGATTGGCAAGAACGGCGATATCTGGAACCTGGTACCGAAGCACCTCGCGCCGTGGACCAATGGGGATGTGCGTAGCCCCAGCTACTTCATGCAAACCATCATGAACCGCTGGGGCTGGGATCCAAACACCTACAGTCTCACGATCGAGCGGGAGGGCACGCCAGGCGAGCGTACCGAGGCCCAGGATAAGTCGATCGTCTGGCAGGTGTGGCAGTGGATGCAGGAAGACACCATCGATGCCATCTACATCGTTGGCCACTATGAGGTCAACTCTGAATCGCGGCCGAACTGCCCCGATTACGCACCGCACCCGATTATCTCCATGATCCGGAGCGCCGTATCTGGCACCGGTGTGCCGGTCATTGAAGTGCCGGATATCGACACCCCGATTCCTGGCCACGACCTGATCCGCGCCCCATGGCCGGTCAAGAACGCCGATGGCTCCATGTGGACGGGTGATCGCGACATCACCATCAACGGCATCCTGTTCCACGCTGAACCCCGGACCGTCACTGCTGCAGTTGGTGGCGTGAACCGCCGTCAGTGGGCCTCCAGCACCGCCAACCTGACC
>JBHWTK010000038.1:0-5055 GCA_043427975.1 Chloroflexia bacterium
CGATGTCATCAACGCCAATCCGGATCGCGTCGCGCTGGTGCACCTGAAGGATGCGGGCGACCGTATGCCTGGCAAGGACGTGGCCTTTGGCGAGGGCATCCTCGATTGGGACGGTATCATCGCCGCTGCCGATGATGCGGGTGTGCAGTACTACGTGGTGGAACTCGATAACCCGAACCAGGACGACCCGGTGGGTGATGTGCGCACAGCGTTCGACAACGCCCAGGCGCGCATGCAAGGCTGATCACTATCCACGGGTAGGGGGAAGAGGAGAAGGAGTGGCATATGCCACTCCTTCTCTGCTGTTAATTGGCAAGCACATCCTGAACGATACGCCACTCGGTTTCCAGCCCGGCCCATTCGTCGTCGTCCGGGCCATCGTAGATGAGCGCGATCGGGCCGGTGAACCCGGCATCCTTCAGGATCGTGAGGCACCGGCGGTAATCCTCTTCATCGGGTCCGGTGGCATCGAATGAGCACTTCGCGTGGCACGATTCCGCCCTGGGAGCGATTTTCGCGAGTTCATCATATTTCTCCGGGGCACTCCAGTTGCCGAGATCAATCAGCAGGCCGACGTTGTCACTGGCGGCATCCAGCGCCGCCAGCAGGGTGGCGGCATCCGGCGTCATTTCCATCCAGTTCTCGGTCACCACGCGCACGTTGGGGTGGGCAGCGGCCAGCGCGGCGAGATGCATGCCGCTGGCCGCGAGGAGATCGGCTGTAGGTTCACTGCGGCCCACGCACAGCCGTGCCCGTTCGGCCCCGAGTTGTGCCGCAACATTGAGCCAGTGGTTGTACCAGGCAAGCTGCAGTTCTGTGTTGGGGGCGGTGAGGTCCCCGGCGTCGATCAGCAACATGTCGAGGTGGATATCGTGGTCTGCCAACGCCTGCCTGACGCTGGCGACATATCCCTCATCAGTGGACGCGAGATGGAAATGGCAGATCTGCAGCGTGGTATAGCCACGGTTCGCCAGTTCCGGGATCAGGTCCAGCAGTGTCAGGCCGGACTCGAGCTCCGGGGGCCCCGGCATTTTGCCGCCATCAACTGCCGAGCCAGGAGCGGAAAAGTTGCCGAGTGTGCGGTGCAGCGACCAGGTGGAAACCGCCTTGTGCGTGAGCGATGGATGCATGAATGAGCCTCTCTGGTGTGGCGAAGGATTGATATGTCAGTGTCCCACACCCTGATAGCGATTGAGCGCCTTGCCCCACAGGAATCGTGTGGCCAGCACCACCCAGGTAGCCACCAGCGGCGTTGCCAGGCCAAGCCATTTCCATGGCGTGTCACGATCCAGCAGGAGTAACGCCGGGAAGTACGAGACGAACGCGTAGGGAAGCACCACTGTAATTACGGTGCGAATAACGCCGTTGTAGATATCCAGCGGGAACTTCGCGAAATCAATGAACAGCCCCAGCATGGTAGGTAAGGCGCTTTGGGCGCTTGGTTCCCAAAATCCGGTCAGGTTGATGGCCATGGCAATTGCTGCCACCATCACGGCGCTGCTCAGGATCACCAGCAGCAGGAAGGGAACCGTCCACCAGTGGAGGGCCACATCGCTGCGCGTAATTCCCAGAACCAGCAGCACGATCCCGAGGGAGACGCCACCAAATCCGTGGATGCTCACCATGGCAGACGCGCTTTGCAATGCAGGTGATACCGGCCGCACCAGTACCCGGTCGAACTCGCCGGTGTTGACCCGGGTGCGCAGCATCCAGAAACCATCGCTGAACAGTTCGCGCAAGCCGGTGGGGATCATGGCCAACCCATACAGCAGCACGATATTCCACACCGTCCAGCCGGCAACTTCCGGAACCTGGCTAAACAGGGCAGAGATGAACACCAAACCAGACGCCTGCAGCATAACGGCGCCAACGATGCCAATCCAGAAGTCCGACGCGTACTCGATCGTGCTTCGAATCTGCATAAGTTGCAGCTTGAAGTAGATGCGCAGGTTCTTACGCAGCGAGGGGATGTTCATCTCAGCCTCCCTGGATCTCGACGCGGTTGAACGCCGCCTGCCACGCCCAGTTCGCGAGGAACCACAGCGCAACCAGCCAACCGGCCGAGAGTGCCAGCAGCCCAAGGGCTTCGGTTCCCTGGGCCTTGCCGAGGTAGATCATGAGTGGCGTGCTGATAATGCCCCGCATGGGCGCGACGTTGGCGATGGCGCGTAACCAGTCGGGCATCATGGCCAGCGGGATGATGGTACCAGAGAGGATGTTGATGACGGCATCGCGGCTCCAGGCGATACCCACGCCGTTGAGCGTCCAGAACGTCAGCAGGCTGACGCAGAACACAATCAGCGCCTTGGTGAAGAATCCCAATACAACAGCGACCACAAAGAGCAACCCAGCAGCGGGGCTATCCGGTGGGCGAATACCGATGAACAGCAGCCCCGCTACCAGGGTGAGGACGAGGCTAAGCATGCCCTCCACGGTAGCCGCGCCGGTGGCGATGCTGAGCTGGTTGAGGCAGTAGTTGAGGGGCCGGGTGAGATCGCGCAGGATTTCGCCTGTGCGGATGGTGTACATCATGTTGCTGGCAATTCGCCACCCGACCAGCGCGTTCAGCCCGTAGGCCAACACCACGTAGGTGCGCATATCGTCCCAGGTAAACCCCTGGATCATGCTGCGCTCGTTGAATGCTGCCTTCCACAGGTAGTAGAGGATAAAGACCCAGATAAAGGTGAGGCCGATGTTGGTCAGGGTGGTGACGCGATACGTGATCGCCTGCTGGAACGCGGTGAGGGCGATGCTGAGGTATTTCGGCCGCGGTTCGGTGCGGATGTCATCCATTGGCCTGCTCCGCGAAGCTGAGCGATCCCTCGTACAGGTTGCGGATGATGCTCTCGGCGCTGGTAACTTCGATGGAGATATCCGCCATGGGTAGGCTGGTGGCGACCGCGCGGATGATCTCGCCCGATGTGACGCTGCGGCTGTCGAACGCGATCTCAACCAATGTTGGCGATGGTTGCCTGACCTCACCACGACTCCCGAGCGCTCCGGTGGCGCGTTCGGCGGCATCCGGCGTCTCCTCCGCAAGTGTGAGCAGTACCTTCTGTTCCCAGCCGAAGCGGCGGGTAAGTTCGGCAAACTCGCCATCGTAGATGATGGTGCCTTTGTCGATCATGATGATGCGCGGGCAAAGCTCTTCGATATCGCCGATGTCATGGCTGGTGAGCATCACCGTCAGGCCACGCTCAGCGTGCATATAACGGATGAACTCGCGGAAGCGGGCCTTCACGCTCACGTCGAGGCCGATGGAAGGTTCATCGAGGTAAAGGATTCGCGGGTTGTGTACCAGCGAAGCGGCCAAATCGCAGCGCATGCGCTGGCCGAGGCTGAGTTGCCTGGCCGGTACATTCAGGAGCGGCTCCAGATCCAGCACGTCGGTGAGGTTCCGGAAGGTGCGTTTGAACTCGTCGGCGGGCACATCGTACATATCGCCGAGCATGCGCAGGCTCTCCACCACCGGGATATCCCACCACAGTTGCGTTCGCTGGCCGAACACCACGCCGATATTACGGGCGTTCTGCTGCCGGTGCTGGAACGGCTGGATCCCGCACACTATCACCTCACCGCTGGTTGGCACCAGGATACCAGTGAGCAGCTTCACGGTGGTGCTCTTGCCGGCACCGTTCGGTCCGACATAGGCCACAGATTCGCCCGCATCGATGCTGAAATCGACGCTCTCAACTGCTGTGAACTCGGTAAACTGCGGCTTCACCAGGTGCGTAAGCGCACCTCTCAATCCTGGCGTTTTTTGTGCACGCTTGAATCGCTTGGTCAAGTCTGTGGCCGAGATAATCGGCGGCATGGGTTGAATGCTCCCCGCTTGATCGTTATTGCTGGAACGCTCAATATACACGGGTTTGCGGGGGGTCAATTCCAGCCGATACCGGTGAACCGATCCCGGAACGCCTGCGCGCTGACGCGAATCGATTCCAGTTCTGGCAGCGCGGTGAAATCCTGTTCGAGCACCAGGTAACCAAGCTCGGGCAGCGTCGCGGCATGTTTGATGATGTTCTGGATTGGCAGTACTCCGGTGCCGATTTCGGTAAAGCAGCGTGGATCCTTGCGCTCGATGAAGTTGTTAATATCAATGACTTCGGTCGGGCTGAAGACGCCATCGAAGAGATCCAGCGGCTGGGGACTCTCCTGGGGGAAGTCCTTTTGGTGCAGCAGGATAATCCGGTCAGCGTAGCGCTCCATCCATTCCAGCGGATCCTGTCCGCCACGGTACATCCAGTAGGTGTCCATCTCGATCTTGACCAGGTCGGGATCGGTGTTCTCCAGGATCGTTTCGTACACGTACTGGTCGCCACAGCGCTGGAACTCCTGGAAATGGTTGTGATAGTAGAACCGCATTCCGTGCGATCTCGCCAGCTCCCCGATCTGGTTGAACACCTCGGCGCGTCGCAGGATGTAATCGCGGTCCCCATAGGGATAGAACTCGATATCGCAGCCGAAATCGCGGTTGCCGAGTTCGGCCTGGTACTCCAGCGCCCGCGGCAGAATGTCCACCTCAAGCGGGTTGATGTGGCAACCGACAATCGACAGCCCGAGGTCGTTCAACCTATCGCGGAACTCGGGCGCCGATACGCCGAACCCGACACCTGGGTCGTTCCGGGCGTTGTGGTTGGCAGCCTCGATATAGGTGTAGCCCGCTGCTGCGATAGCCTCCAGCGTGCCCCACGGATCGGCGGCGAGCGACTGACGCACGGAATAGAGTTGCAGCCCGATACGGATACTCATGCCTTCCCCCGGTTCGGTGTGGTTACCGCCATGCGACCAACCAGCGGGCCGCGATATGGACCTTTGGCGGATCATAGCAGTATCCGGTCAGGCGCGGGGAAAATGCAGCAACGCACATGCTCCCGGTTGCTGAACCACCGGCGAGGGCACCGTTCTTGATCGAAGGGAAGGACGGATGGCTGGCGAACAGGCCTGGCAAGCGAACGAAATGTCTTACCGTTCGAAACGCTGGTCCAGCCAGGTGATGGCGAGGTCGACCCACCCCGGTACGGAGCGCTGCAACGTTCCCCGTCCGCCAGAGTT
>JBHWTK010000039.1:0-3439 GCA_043427975.1 Chloroflexia bacterium
CGGCCCTTGCAGCAATGCAGGGGCTGTGTGCTGACTACGAAAAAGCCCATTAAACATCCGTAAAGAACTTGACGGCAGCGAATAAATCAACGATGATGACACTATCCACGGCCAAGCGGACAGCTTCGCCGTGGATTTTGCTTTGGCAAACGTTCCAAAGAGGTCACCCGAAAAAGATGAACAGATCTTCGCAGCCCTGCGCGAGCGTCCAACGTTCGCGTCTGCGGCTCGTCGTGCCCGCATTGCCCGCACAACACTGACCCGTTGGCGCAAGGAAGATCCAGAGTTCGACGCCGCTTGCCTGGCTGCCCGCGAGGAAGGACTCGACGCCCTCGAAGACAGCCTCATGCAGCGGGCGATGAAGAACGACACCACCGCCGCGATATTCCTCCTTAAGAGCCTCCGGCGCGAAATTTACGGCGACCGTGTGGCTCATACCGGTGAGGACGGTGGCCCCCTCAAGATCGTCATCGAGCGCGTAACGCGGGAGGCATCGTCATGATTGCCACCGCGCCCCGAACACTCAGCTACCAGCTCTACGATGTCCAGGATGATTTCGTGGCCGACCAATCGCGCTATGTTGCCTTTGTGGGTGGCCGAAACGCCGGCAAGACGTTCTGTGGCAGCGTCAAGGCCATGCTGCATGTCTTAGAGCCGGAGACACTAGGCGTGGTTGCGGCGCCGAACTTCCCGATGCTGGAGCATGGTGCCAAGCGACAGTTCCTCGATCGTCTGGAAGAGTCCGGTATCCCGTTCATCACCAACAACCAGAAGGGCAACCTGGTCATTCCGGATCTCGGCTCCGAGGTATTGTTCGCAACGCTGGAGTCAGAGAGCCGGGTGCGCGGCCCGAACTTCCACTGGGGCTGGGGCGACGAGCTCGATTACCTCTACGACGCCAAAGTGTGGCGGGCGCTCAAGGGTGCTATCCGCGCTGGCGGCAACCCGCAACTGTTTGCCACATCGACACCCAAGGGGCGGCGGCTGATTTACCAGGAATGGGTGAGGGACGCGACCGAACGTCACCGCCTGTACCGCGCGACCACCTATGACAACCCGTTTATCGACGCAGAAGACTATGTGTCCGGCCTTGGCTATGAAGGCCGTTTTGCTGAGCAGGAAATCAACGCCGAGTTCGTGAGCTTCGACGGACTGGTGTACGACATGTTCGATCGCAGTCGCAATGTGAAGCACGTCGATACCACTGGCTGGCGAACTGTACTTGGCGTTGACGTTGGCGCCCGGAATCCAACCGTGGTGCTGGTGATCAGGATTGCCTCTGACGGTCGCGTGCATATCGAGCGTGAGTATTACCAGCGTGGCATGGGGAGTACCGCCATTCTCAACATGATCGAGCAGGCTGCTGACGACACCAGTCCGGAAGCCATCTATATCGACCCGAGCGCCGCTGCATATATCGACGACCTGGTCTCTGACGGCTATCCGGCAGAGAAGGCCAACAACGACGTTCAGACGGGTATCCAGCGCGTCACCACGGCCTTTGCCGATGGGCTGACTGTTGACCCGAGTTGCATCAACACCATTACCGAGTTCGAGAGCTATCAGTATTCCGACAAGGGCAAAGACACAGACAAGCCGCTGAAGCAAAATGACCATTGCCTTGTCGCGGGAACGATGGTGACCACCATCAGCGGCGATAAGGCTATCGAGTCTATCCAGAACGGCGAGCTCGTGCTGACACGCGATGGATACCAGGAGGTCATATCCGCTGGCATGACGAATCCATCCGCCGAAGTTATGACCGTGTATTTATCAAACGGCAAGTCGATAACCGGCACGGGTGGACATCCTGTATTTGCCAATGGGCAATGGGTTCTATTGAATGAACTGCGATACGGTGATATACTTATGGAGACAAAGGAGATGTCTTCATGCGAGTTGAAACCATCGTCTATCGCGGTATCAAGTTCCGACGATATCCAGAATCAAAGAACCTCAGTGACCGGCTCTACTATCGGCCACACTCCGGGCACATCCGTCGCGGCGTTCAAGCGTTGCATCGGGAAATCTGGAAGGATCACAACGGGCCAATACCGGACGGATACCACATCCACCACATCGACGGCAACCCCGATAACAACGATATCGAGAATCTTGTGTGCGTTCCGGCAGGCGATCACCTCAGCTATCACGGCAGCCAGCCGCCATCTGAGCGTAAACTGGAGCACCTTGAATCTATCCGTGACGCTGCCGCTAAATGGCATGGCTCCGACGCCGGCATTGAGTGGCATCGTGAGCACGGCAAGCGTGCATGGACAAAGCGACAGCCGATTCGTAGAGCCTGCGAGCAATGTGGCGTCGAATATGACGACATCACTCGCCGGTCTGAATCGCGGTTCTGCTCTAATAAGTGCAGGGCAGCACACCGCCGCGCATCCGGTGTCGATGATGAAGACCGGACATGCGAGTACTGCGGTTCAGCTTTCCGAATCGACAAGTACAGCAGCACACGCACATGCTCCCGTGCGTGTGCTGGCCGTCTCCAAAGCCGAACAAAGGCAGGCGGTCTATAACCTCACAGTAGCCGGTACACCTGAATACTTTGCGAACGGCGTGCTTGTGCATAACTGTATGGACGCTGGTCGCTACGGAATCATGGGTGGCACTGCGCCGGTCGTGAATTCATGGGTGTGGTGAGATGAGCATCCTCACCTCCATTCGCGACTTCTTCAACCCGGGCGCACCGGCCATTCAGACCCGTGCCGAGGAGCTGGGTATCGACCAGCGTTCAGCCGCCGGACTACTTCACATGCCGCCAAGTTCTACGGTGAATGATCGCGAATATGGACTGGTTGGTAACACCGTACATCTCGCCAAGCTGCTGCATAGAGATACCGCCACGGGCATAGCGTTGACGGATATCGCGCACCTTATCGTCAGTGAGCTTTGCCCTGCCAGCGTTCTCGCCAATAGGGCCCGTGCCTTTGTGCCTTCCCTTACGGACACAATCCCGCACATTGTCAGTATTCGTACCGTTCGAGAGGTGAGCAGGATTGCAGCAGGGCGGATTATCGCACGAGTGCATGATGATCTTGCGATCTGGTGGAATGGGGCCGTTTGCCAAGAACCACGCGATGCGATGTGCCCGTTCGGGCCACCACTTTCCATCGCGGCTGATGGTGAGGTTCCCGTAACCGTCCTTGTCGCGGGTACCTTGCCACTCCCAACACGAATCTGGGCCGCCAGTCACATCTACGTACGACCAGAACCGCTCAATGTCTTTTGGGGTAAGATTGGAACGCATCTTGATAGCCTCCTACATAGGCTGATTGAGGTGCCACGCCTCAGGGGATTGCCGTCCCGCTGGGGCATTTCGCGTGCCTTCATTATACCAGAAAACCGCGTGGTTATGGGTATTTTGGAGGTGGCGCAATGAGCATCATTGACGCAGTGCGGTCGTTCTTTAACCCAGCACCTC
>JBHWTK010000040.1:0-3201 GCA_043427975.1 Chloroflexia bacterium
GGTGTGGCCTTATGCACCCTCAAATGCACCCCCGTTTGGGGTGATTCGCGGCGAAAACCCTACTCCTGCACGGTATTCCAGTTGGCGATATTCCAGTAGCTAAACTCGTAGATAAGGAAGAAAGATGCGATTCTGCGCGCTCATATGCACCCACATTTCCTTACGTTGACTCAATAATGCACCCCCAAATGCACCCTCACAGCGCATCTTCGGGCACGAGGGTGCAATTCGAAGCGCAGAGCTTATGGTTCGAAGAAGAGAAAGCCCGGAGCGCGATGCCCGGGCCTTCTGGTACCGCTCGTGAAGCGATCGGGGTCTATTGGTCATCACGATGTGTCGCGGTCCCCAAAACTATCCTACCTTACTTCGGCACGTTCACTGCAGTATTGTCCTCCAGCAGATTCTGGAAGAACGTGATGAGCGCAATAACCCCCGCGATGACGCCGGCGATGGCAGCATTGCCAAGTGTGGTGAGATCGATCCGCAGGTAGCCTTCCGCATCCCCAGCTGCCGTAATGAGGTTCGTCAGGAACGGAATTGCCAGCACCGCGAAGGTGCCGAGGAATGCCTGGAAGAAGGTTCGGATTGCCCGGATGATTGCGTTACGCATTGTGGGGTTCCTTTCCAAATGAGTAGTGCACGACTGCAAATGAGCAGAGCTATGGGTAGAGCTATGGGTAGAGCTATGGGTAGAGCAGCCCGCCTCGCACGCCCCACGGGCCACAGTTGGGGAGATTGCCCGTACAACGCTTCGCAACGTAAGGGGCGATCACCTCCTACTACACGTCGGATGGCCGGGTTGCTTCTACGTGTTTGCCGAAGCCGTCGCGGATGTGAAGGGCGATCTTGATATGGTCAGATTGCTGCTGCGGCTTGACTTCCGGGAAGGCGTAAACCCTCGGATCGGCAGTGGTAAACGGGTACGGGTGAATGAGTGCTCTCTTCATGCAACAGTTCGGTCCACCAGTGCAGTTGCACGACTTGGCTTGCATTGGAGTCACCTCCTACTAGTCGGCGATCCGCTTGAAGTTTTCCACCAGGACACGGGCGTGGTTGCTGGTGTAGTAGTAGTCCCGGCCATCGTCAGCCGTGAACCGGAACGAGGCCATGAGCTTTTGTCCCGGCTTGATATTCGGGCCGATCGTCTTGGCGCCAGCGTAGGCGAACTGCAGCTGCTGCGCTTCCTTCACACATTCGATGTCGTCGAACACCGGCATGAAGTTCACCCCGTTCGTCAGCTTGATGTCGCCAACGGTATCGGGGTCAGCCATCGCCAGCTGCGCGACTGGGCGTGGTGTTGCATAGGCCACGGGCGTTGGCTGCTGAATGACAGGTGGCAGGAACACCGATGCTTCCAGGGACTTCTCCACCACCCAGCCGGTACCGAAGAGGCCCTGCACGTCGTACCACCAGCCGTCTGCCTCGTGGCGCAGGTCGATCACCTTGGCAGGTGTAGAGCCGGTAAACACATTCATCACCTTTGCCGTGGTGGATGGTGCCTGCATCAGCTGGTAGCCGGCCTTCAGGTTGACGGACTGGCCCTTGGTGAATGCGGCTTTGGGTTCAGGCACAGTGGCCTCCTGATACTTCTTCATATAGGCGGCCACGTCGGTGATGAGGCGACCGATTTCGCCTTTCATCCACGGGAACGGGCAGCGCTTCCCCGTGCCGTAGGTGAACTCTTCGTGGAAGATAATGAAGCTGAAGCCGGTATTGGGGTTCAGGGGGAAGTTGGTGTATGGCACCTTGGCATAGTCCGCCCAATAGGCAATGAACCGCACCAGCCCCTTCCAGGCATTCTCGCTGAACGGTTCGTCGGTGCCATCGCCTTCGATGCTCACACCAAAGCGGTTGACGCCATTGATGCCGTACTTGTTCACCGACGCCAGTCCGTCACCATAGGGCTGCGATACCGGCCCGGACGCCCAGCCGGAACGGATCCCAAGGGGATCATTCCAGCGCAGGATCAGGCCGTCATTCGCCGAGCCGCTGGTGACCGCATTGCCAATGCCGAAGTCCGTGATGCTGGATACCTCGGGATTACGGAACCACCCGTCGGTCCCCCACAGCTTTCCGACCATGCGGTGAAGCGTTACCCACTTCACATCACGCTGGCCGAGGTTATCCCAGCCAAACCCTTGTGCCTTTTCATGGATGTACCGGTCCGTGTAACTGAACATCGGGACCTTGCCGAACGTGATTGCCATCGCGTGTCTCCTTAACCAAAAAACCACCGGCCACGCATCATCTGCGTGAAACCGGCGGCACATCCGTCCACCTGGTCATTCGGTTGTGGTTCCCTCCTATGCAGCCTTTGTGGCTTTCGGTGCGCTACTGACCACCTGCCGATGCCCGCACGGGCATTCGAGCTGTACCCGGCCATCCGGCAGGATGGTGGTCGGGATGCCAGGGCAGATACGGATTCGGCCCGTGTGGTGGCGTTTCGCCAGCGTGTGGTGACAGGCTCGGCAGTCGATCGATGATTGGCTCATGGGTTGGCCCCCGTTTCACCCGGCCCGGCGATCTGTGGCGCCCCCACCGTCACCCAGCGGCTAAAGAACCAGATCGTGTTTGCCGCCGCCACGCCGTACACCACCGTGCTAATGGTCGGATTAGACGTTGCGGGCCAGATCACCTGCAACAGGATCCAGCTAAACGACAGGGCCAGCGAGCCGAACAGTGCCGACACCACCCACCGGAAGGCAATCGGGTACACCACCGGCCAGCCCTCATAGCGGTAGGCGATCATCACCTGCCGCCCGTACACGATCCAGCACGTCCCCGCCAGCACCGCCAGGGCGATCCGGCGCGACAGGTCGCTGTAGTCTTCCGGGCGGATCAGGTCGGCGACAATCAGGCCAAGGATGATGGCGATAAAGACCGCCGCGATGTTACGTATGATGGTCGCCACGATGCGCCCCTTTCTGTTGTGGCCGGGGCCGTCGCCCTACTGGCTCCTGTAACCACCGCGCCATATCGTGCGGGTCAGTGGTGATCCTGGCTTCATCCTCAATCCGCCGCTGGCGTGCGGCCTCCGCATCGGCCACCATTTCGTCGAAAAAGTCGAGGTCGAACATGTTGACTTTGGCGAGAACGCGCAGGATCAGGCGCTTCATGGCTCCACCTTCCGTTCTGCGCTCAGCGCCCGTTCCTTCCACTCGTCGCGGTCGGCCTTGAGTTCCGTGATTGTCTGCTTGTACT
>JBHWTK010000041.1:0-32994 GCA_043427975.1 Chloroflexia bacterium
TCGCCATATCCAGCCAGCGATGCAGGTGCGGATCGTCCGGGATCAGCTCCTTCACCTTGGCGTCGGTTTTGTAGATATCCTCGGGATCGCCACTCAGCGCTACCCAGCGGAACGGGCCCACCCCGCGGCAGAACAGCGGCCGAATGTAGGCGGGCACGAAACCGGGGAAATCGAAGGCATTCTTCACGCCCTCCTCGAACGCCATCTGGCGGATATTGTTGCCGTAATCCACCGTCGGAATGCCCATGGCGTGGAAATCGAGCATCGCCTGCACATGCACCGCCATGCTCTTGCGCGCCTCGCGGTTCACCATGGCCGGATCGATGTTCCGCATGCGCTCCCACTGCTCCACCGTCCAGCCGATGGGCAGGTAACCGTTGACCGGATCGTGGGCGCTGGTCTGGTCAGTGACGGCATCGGGCCGGATGCCGCGCTGTACCATCTCCGGCAGGATCTCGGCGGCGTTGCCCAGCAATGCTACGGAGATTGCCGTGCCATCTGCCTTTGCCCCGTCGAGCAACTGCATGGCGTGGTCGAGCGAGTCGGCCTGGACATCGATGTAGCCGGTGCGGAGACGCATATCGATCCGGCTTTGCTGGCACTCAATTGCCAGCATGCTCGCCCCGGCCATGGTTGCCGCGCGCGGCTGGGCACCGCCCATACCACCAAGTCCGGCGGTGAGGATCCAACGTCCGGCCCAATCGCCCTCGTAATGCTGGCGCGCCATCTCGGCGAAGGTCTCGTAGGTGCCCTGCACGATCCCCTGGCTGCCGATGTAGATCCAGCTGCCGGCGGTCATCTGCCCGTACATGGCCAGGCCCTTCGCATCCAGCTCGTGGAAGTGCTCCCAGGTGGCCCAGTGCGGCACGAGGTTGCTGTTGGCGATCAGCACACGAGGGGCATCGGCGTGAGTGCGGAACACGCCCACCGGCTTGCCGCTCTGGATCAGCAGCGTCTCGGTATCCTCGAGCCCTTTCAGCGCCTCGACGATCTGGTCGAACGCTTCCCAGTTGCGCGCCGCCTTGCCAATGCCGCCGTACACCACCAGGTCTTCCGGGCGCTCGGCGACATCGGGATCGAGGTTGTTCATCAGCATGCGCAGCGGCGCCTCGGTAAGCCACGATTTCGCGTTCAGGGTGGTGCCGGTAGGGGCATGAATCACGCGTGGCGTGGTGGTGGACACAGGAACAATCCTTTCACAGGGTGAATCGATGGCCGGATTGCGCCTATTGTACGCAACCCTTCACACGGAACGGCATCGCGTATGCCTGTACCGGGCCGCGTCGATCGGTGATATACAGACAACGGTGGTACCCAAATCGCGTATACGAGCCGACGTGAAACGCCGCTACCCGAGGATGTCCCTATGCGCCGCCCGCACACCAACCCGCGTTCCGGTACCTTTGCCATCGGCTGGATGGGCGTGCTGGCCATGCTCGGCGCGGCCATGGTGACGGCAGAGATCATTTCCGGCAGCATGATGCCCCTGATGGCGGAAGGGCTGGGTACCAGCGAGGGCATGATCGGGCAGGCGGTAACGGCCTCTGCCATCGTCGCCATTTTCACCAGCCTCTCTATCGGGAAACTGTGCGGCAACCATGATCGTCGCACGATCCTGATTGTGATGAGCCTCTTCCTCGTTGTATCCAACCTCGGCGTCGCCTTTGCGCCAAGTGTCTGGATCATGCTCGCGTTCCGGCTGGTGCTGGGTGCGGCTATCGGTATTGTCTGGGGATTGATGCCTGCTGTCGTCCTCCGGCTTGCTCCTCCCGGGGCGTTTCCCCGCTCCTTTGCCCGGACGATGCTGGGCGTGGCGGCGGCAGGCGTAATCGCGGCACCATCGGCCGCGTACCTCGGCGACCTCTTCAGCTGGCGCGCGGTCTACCTCGGCGCGACGGTTTTGGCCGTGATCGCCACCGCGATGCTGGTGCTGTGGATCCCCTCGCTACCCGCCGAACACGGCACACGGGAGCGCAACCTGCGCGGAACGCTCCGGCTGCCGGGGCTACTGGTGGGTATGGCCGGCGTGATGCTCATGTTCGGCGGTATGCAATCGTTCTTTGGCTACCTGGTGCCGTTCCTGGAATCCGTTACCGGGCTCGAGCCGGCGGGCGTGTCGGTGGCGCTGTTGCTCTATGGCGTTATGGGCACAGCCGGCAACCTGATCGCGCCGCGATTCCTTAATAAGAGCATTCGCTGGACCCTGGTGATCGCCTCGGCCACGATGTCCGCGCTGCTCCTGTTGCTGCTGGGGGCCGGCTCACTCGTGCTGCCGACCGTGCTCATCCTCATGGCTTGGGCGTGCGCGCGCTCGCATGTCGGCGTGGGCGCGAACTCCTGGATCGCGCACACATTCCCGGACCACCTGGAAGGCGCGGGCGGCATCCTGGTGGCGGTGATCCAGGGCTCGATGATGATCGGCGCGATTGTCGGCGGCGTGTTGATCGATTCCGTGGGTGCCAATGCACCACCTGTGGCCAGTGCGCTGCTGCTCGGCCTCGCCGCCGTTCACATCACCTTTGCCATGAAACCGAGAAGCGCGCACGCCCTGGCCGGCCAGCCACACACGCGGGTAGCGGAGACAGCTTTGCGCGTTGGAGATGAACCGGTCTAGCGCCGCATCATGCCAGCGGCCGGTCCGGGGTGGAGCTTTCGGCTCCTCCTCGGGTAGATGCTCTCCGGAGTGCATTACAACCTGTTGTGGCTACACCTCGTCGTCGAACCAGCTCCGGCCGGGGTGCAGCTGGATGTACTCCACCTGGATGCCGTCCTCGTACGTGAACGCCGCCATGCAGAACCCGCCCATTTCGTGTGGGGCGATCACGATCTCCTTGCCCTCAATCGCGGCATCGAGGTCGTTCACCGTGTAAGCGATATGCGGCTCGAACACCGTGCCCGGCTCGTAGCTGCCCTCGGGATGGAATATCCACTCCACCCGCTGGGGATGGTGGTTCGGGTTGTTGAGGAAGATATCGTTCACGGGAATCCACTTGGTACCCGGCACATCCTCGGTCACGTGCACGCCAAAGTGGTGGAAGGTTTTCTCCAGGCTCATGGGCAGCATCTTTCACATCATCACAACGCAAATACTCCTCGCGATTGTAGCCGTGAACCGCGGGCACGGGCACAGTCGTGCAAGAAAACGGTGCAAACCCGGCCCTTTCTGACACTCGACACACGTGTCGATACCGTTACCACGACCCTTGTATACATAATGAAAGCGGAAGCCATACTGTGCACAGGGCAGGAAAATGAGGCACAATAGAGCCACATTTGCGGCAAACGTAAAAGAGGACTCGAAGCAGCCTACGTACAAGGAGGTTCGTATGAACAACGGTACGCTCAAGCACGAAGTCAATCGCCGGTCGTTTGGCAAAATCTCGGCCGCCACGTTGTTGGCCCCGCTGTATCTCAAAATGCAGCAGGCCGCCGCCCAGGATGCCAGCCCCGCCGCATCGCCCGTATCCGATGACTGGACCGAGATGACCCTCGCCACCATCCCGATGGAACCGGGCAGCGCGGCCGAAGGTGCCGTGGAAGATGCCACGCTCAACCTCAACCTCGGCAGCGAGATCGATAGCGGCGACCCGCAGGTGTACGCCTTCCTGAACGAAATCGAGATCGGCTCCAAGGTCTTTGTGCCGCTGCTGGCCCTGAACGAGAACAACGAAGTGGCTGATGCCGGTGCCGACCAGGTGATGGTCTCCGCCGATGGTCGCGTGTACCGCTTCCACATTCGAGAGGGCATGACCTACTCCGATGGCACCCCCTGCACCGCCAACGATTACGCCTACGGCATCAAGCGCGCGCTTGATCCGGAAGTGGCCGGTAACTACTCCAACATCCTCTACGCCATCACTGGCGCCGAGGCCTGGCGCAGTGCCGATCCTGCCGCTGCCGATATCGACGACCTGAAGGCGGTTGTGGACGAAAGCGTGAAGGCGATCGACGACCAGACGCTGGAAATCCACCTCGATTTCGCCGCCGGCTACTTCCCCTACGTCATGGCCACCTGGGTAACCTACCCGGTACGCCAGGACCTGGTGGAAGGCAACGGCGCCGAGTGGTGGAAGGACATCAACAACTACATCGGCAACGGCCCGTTCAAGGTGGTTGAATGGACCAGCGGTCAGCAGTGGGTGTTCGAGCGCAACGATAGCTACTTCCGCGGCGCCCCGGGCATCAAGACCCTGGTGTTCAAGGAAGTCGATGCTTCCGAAACCGCGCTGCTCGCCTACCAGCAGGACGAACTGGACCTCATTGGTCCCGCGTCGGCCCAACTGCCGCAGATCGAGGCCGATCCGGTGCTCAGCGAACAGCTGCACCGCGTTCCCGGCGCCAGCACCAGCTGGATGAGCTTCAACAACGCCGCCGAACCCTTCAATGTCAAGGAAGTGCGGCAGGCCTTTAGCTACGCCATGAACCGCGAGCAGTACATCGAGCAGGTGCTCAACGGCGTCGGTATCCCGGCTGGCACCTTCCTGTACGAGGGTATCCCCGGCTACCAGGACGAAGTGGTGCAGAGCTACGATCCGGATATGGCTGCGCAACTGCTGGAGCAGGCCGGGTACCCCGGTGGCGAGGGCTTCCCGCCGCAGAAGCTGTACTACAACAGCGAATCCGCCATCGCGCAGCAGCAGGCCACCTACTGGGCGCAGGGATTCCAGCAAGCCCTCGGCGTGGTGATTGAACCTACCCCGATCGATTCGGCCCAGATCCAGAGCATGCGCACCAACCGTGATCCAGAACTGGTCTTCTACGTTGGCAACTGGTTCGAGGACTACCCGCACCCGCAGAACTGGCTCTCGCTGGTGTGGGGCCCGGGGAGCACCCGCGCACCGCTCGGCTGGGAGAACCAGGAGTTCTACGACCTTGTGACCGAGGCCGACAAGCTGCCGATCGAGGAAGCCATCCCGCTGTACCAGCAAGCCGATGCGATCCTCGCCGAGGAAACACCGGGCGCGTTCTTCATGCACGGCGAGGGACTGGTGCTGATGAAGCCGAAGATCCAGGGCTACGTCACCTACCCGACCGACCTGATGGACACGCGCTACCAGATCGAGAAGATTTACATTACCGAGTAACGCCCTGATTTCACCCCGGGGGAGGTATCTCTCCCGGGGCTCCGTTTCGCACACACCACCCGCAGCAGGGTGCGGCGAGGTCCATTCCCGTGTTTTCGTATATTCTTCGCCGTGTATTGTGGATGATCCCGGTTCTCTGGCTGGTCGCCACAGTCACGTTTTTCCTCATGCACATGGCGCCTGGCAGCCCGTGGGACGCCAAAGCGGGCGCAGGCGGGCGGTCGCTGGATCCATCATTGCAGGCGTCCTTCGATCGCAGGTACGGCCTCGATGAGCCCCTGCTGGTGCAGTACATGAAGTACCTGCGCAACGCGATCACCTTTGATTTTGGCGAATCATTCACCGAGACCGGCAAGGCCGTCACCGAGGTGATTGGCGAGGGCTTCCCCTACTCTGCGGCTATCGGCGTGCTGGCGCTGATGATCGCGCTGGCCATCGGTATCCCGGTGGGCGTACTGGCGGCAAGCAAACACAACTCGCTCATCGATTACGTCAGCCTTTTCTTCACCACCATCAGCTACACGCTGCCCGATTTCGTGATCGCCATTTTGCTGCTCATGATCTTCGCGGTGCAGCTTGGCTGGGTGCCGGTGCTGTTCGCCGGCTGGAAGAGTTTTATCCTGCCTGCGCTGGCGTTGGGGACCGGAAGTGCCGCCTATATCGCTCGCCTCACCCGGGCCAGCGTGCTGGAGGCCGCACGCATGGGCTATGTCACCACCGCTCGCTCCAAGGGGCTGCCGGCAGGAGCGGTACTGGCGCGCCATATCGTGCGCAACGCCATGATCCCGGTAATCACCGTCATCGGGCCGGCACTGGCGGGGCTCATCACCGGCACCATCATTATCGAGCGTGTCTTTGCCATCCCCGGCATGGGGCGACTCTTTATCGATTCTATTAACGCGCGCGATTACCCGGTGATTATGGGCGTGACACTCTTCTACGCCTTCATCATCTGCCTGGGCAACCTGCTGGTGGATATCCTGTACGGATTCGCCGACCCGCGCATCCGAGCCATGAACTAGCGAGCGAGGGACACAAATGGGACAAATGCTCGCGCAATCTGAACGCGGCGATTCATTGGCACTCCATGCCGAGCCAAGCCTGGGCAACGAACGCCTGGCCGGCAAATCACGCGGCCTCTGGAGCGATGCCTGGCGCAGGCTTCGCAAGAACAGGGCGGCTATCATCGGCCTCGTCTATATCGGCTTCATGGCGCTGGTCGCCATCTTCGGCCCCATGCTGGTGGAACACGATCCGAACGTGATCCCCATGGGCGAGAAGTTTGTGCCCGCCAACCTGCCGCCGGTATGGATGGACGGCTCCGATCCGGATTTCCTGCTCGGCACCGATTCGCTGGCGCGAGATAACCTCAGCCGCTATGTCCACGGTGCCCGGGTGAGCATGGTGGTGGGTATCGTCCCCACCATCCTGACTGTCGCCATTGGCGTCACCTTCGGCATGGTGTCCGGCTGGCTTGGTGGCCGGTGGGATAACGTGCTGATGCGCCTGGTGGATGTGGTGTACGCCTTCCCCAGCCTGCTGCTGTTCATCATCATGCAGGCCAGCCTGCGCGATACCCAGTTGGGGCGCATGCTTGGCGGCCTGATGCTGCTCTTCGTGGCGTTCGCAATCACCGGCTGGAACGGCACCGCCCGCATGATGCGCGGCCAGGTGCTGAGCGTGAAGAGCAATGAATACGTGGAAGCTGCCCGGGCGATCGGTGTACCCACACCCCGGCTGCTGGCACGGCACGTGTTCCCGAACGCGATGGCACCGATCATCGTCGGCATCTCGTTCTCGATTCCTGGCTACATCCTCGCCGAATCCAGCCTGAGCTTCCTCGGGCTCGGTATCCGCCCACCCAACCCCAGCTGGGGATCGATGGTATTCCAAGCATTCCCGACCATGACCTACCAACCGATCTTTGTGCTGATGCCGACCATCCTCATCGCGCTGATCATGATCGCGTTCGCATTCGTCGGCGACGGCCTGCGCGACGCCCTCGACCCCAACGACGCCCGGTAGGTCCGTCGTCGTAGCCCCGCAAACCATAACGGCGGAGCTGTGTCTCCGCCATATCTGTTCGCATCAAAATCGTAGGCCCGTCCTGACCGCGAAGCGGGCATTGGGCGGGCGCACCAGCCCGTTGGCCCCATCACGCATCCATGCCGTTCAGTATCGGTCGCGTAGCCCCGGGCCCTGTGCCCGGGGACGGACCGCAACCATCCCCTGACTACCATGCGACCCCCCAAGGCGCACACGCAGGTGCGCCGCTACGTAGCGATACCCCATGCAAAACGGAGCGGCGGAGCTATGTCTCCGCCCCATCCGGCCTCATCTCGAGGCGGCTCCTATCACGCCTCCCGGCCGTTCGGGATCGGTCTCGTAGCCCCGGGTCCTATACCCGGGGCTGGACCGCAAACACTCCCTGACTGCCAATCGGCCCCTTAAGGCGCACACGCAGGTGCGCCGCTACGTAGCGATACCCCATACACAACGTAGAGGCGGAATTATGTCTCCACCCTATCTGTTCGGATCATAATCGTAGGCCCCTCCTGACCGCGAAGCGGGCATCGGGCGGGCAATGGGCCTTGATGAGATTGTGCGATCAGAACCCGCCCCATTGGCCGCGGCTCGCTCCGCTGCTCCCCTTCGCTCCCCTTCGCTCCGCTCAGGGTTCGACCGCCTGCGGCGCGGCGAAGGACGGGTCTCCAAAACGGTGCGGTGCAAACTGACCCGTAGCGGCCGACCTGTGTGTCGGCCCAACCCCAGGCGCACACGCAGGTGCGCCACTACGCGTTCCCCGGGCCGGCCTGCCGACGCAACTCCTCGATCGCCCGACGAATCTCCACGCCACCCAGCATCGGTTTGGCGCGGATAAAGCCATCGTGGTCGACCAACACGGCGGAAGGATGGCCGCGCACCTTGAGCCGCACCCGCAGGTCATCATCCTCCCGAAACAGCGGCCGCTCGATACCCGCAGCTTCGGCCCGGGCGAATACATCCTGCCGATCATCACTGCCAATACAGACGACCTGCATTAGCCCCTCGAACTCGCGCTGCCAGGCAGCGATATCCGGCATGAGCGCGTTGCAGGCCCTGCATCCGTTACTCACGAAGAACAGCAAAGCCGGTGCGTTGGCTGTCTTCAGTGAAGGAACGGGTACCGCGTTCCCGGCAGTGTCCACCACTACCAGGCCCTGCGTCATTCGGGCAAACGATTCCTGTGCGGGGGGCTTTTGCACACCACCGGCCGCGACCATCTGCTGCAGTTCCTCAATCTGGCCCAGCAGCTCGGCCTGGATATCCAGCAACCGCACGATAAACCAGCCCATCGCGGCGATAACCACTGCCGCCAACCCGGCAGCAACGATCGGCCAGGTGAGGTGTTCCCAGAGATCTGTGGATTCCCGGAATTGCGCCCACCACCAGACCACCCCGGCGGCAAGGGTAAGGGCAACATTGCGGGACACCGTCAGCCACGAGACTGGCCCGGACGACAGTTGCCCGAAGCAATGACACTCCAGGTCATCACCGGCCAGCACCACCCGGGCCACCAGCACGGTAAACACCGCGAACAACGCTGTGGAGAGCACCGCCGCCGGCCTCACCGTGGCGGCAAAGATCAGGCCGACGGCCAGCGCGATCTCTACAAGGGGCAACGCGAAGGTGGCGAACGGGAGCAACCGTACCGGCACGCCAAAGCCGATCATCGCCTCACGCGTCCCTTCGCGGTCGAGCAACTTGGCTCCACCGGAAACCAGCAACACGCCGATAATCACCAACCGCAGTGCGAGGACAACGATATCCATCGTCATTGGCCTAACGCCCACTCCACCGCTGCCTCGGCATGGATGCGGGATGTCGGGTAAAGGGGAATGCCATCGAACGGGGTTCGCGGATCGATGAGCAGTTCAATCTCGGTGCAGCCGAGGATGATGCCCTCCGCCCCTCGCTCGATAATCGCTCGCATGATGCGCTGGTACTCCTTCCGGCTCTCCTCGCGGACAACTCCCAGGCAGAGCTCGTCGTAGATCACGCGATGGATGATCGCCCGATCGTCCGACTCAGGAACGAGGACGGTGAGGCCATGCTGCCCCAGGCGGTCACGGTAGAAATCCTGCTCCATCGTGAACGCCGTCCCGAGTAGCCCAACCGTAGGTCCGGTTTCCTTACCCGGGCCCGGGCTCTCGGGGTCGGCCACAAGGGCCGACACTACGGAGTGTCCCCTCAAGATCTGCTCCGCCGTCGCGTCAGCGAGGTGTAGTATCGGGACATTGACTGCTGCCGCCACGACATCGAAGACCTTGTGCATGGTGTTGCTGCAAATCAGGATGCAATCAGCACCGGCGGCTTCAACCTGCCGGGCAGCGGTTGCCAATGCTGTAGCGGCATCGTCCCAGCGACCTTCTACCTGCATCATCTCGATCTCGGCAAAATCGACCGACACCATCACGATCTTGCCGCTGTGCAACCCGCCCAGCCGGTCGCGCACAGTCTCATTGATGATGCGGTAGTACTCGGCGGTGCTCTCCCAGCTCAAGCCGCCAATGAGGCCGATGGTTTTCATGTGGGTCCCCGTCATTCTGAGGCGAAAGTGGGTTATGCCGCCTTCGGCAAAATCTGCCGGTGAAACCGCCTGTTAACGGCGATCGGGCGGATACCGGTCTGCGGACGGGATCCACCCCTACAGAGTTGGCGCACGATTACACCTCGGCCAATACGCCGCCGCGAACCATCCCGATGGCGGCTTCCATATCCGCATACATCCACCGGTCGTGATCCATGAACTGAACCGAATTCCGCAACCGTTCGCGAACAGATTCCAGCACCTCGCTGGACCTCAGGGGCGCGTGGAAATCACAGCCTTGCGCAGCAACGAGTAACTCGATCCCCACTACGGCCTCGGCATTGCGGAGCATCGGCTGCAACCGCCGCGATCCGTGCGCCGCCATGGACACATGGTCCTCCTGGTTGGCGCTGGTCGGGATGGAATCCACACTCGTTGGCGTGGCGCGCTGCCGGTTCTCGCTGACCAAAGCCGCTGCCGTTACCTGCGGCAGCATAAAGCCGCTGTTCAGGCCGGGGTTCGGCGCCAGGAACGCCGGCAAACCGGAGAGCGCCGGATCGATCAGCATCGCGATACGTCGCTCGGAGAGTGAACCGATCTCGCAAATCGCCAGCGCCAGCATGTCGGCGGCAAACGCCACCGGCTCAGCATGGAAGTTGCCGCCACTCAAGGCGACGTCACCGTCTTCGGTGAAAATCAGCGGGTTATCGGTGACACCGTTGGCCTCGGTTTCCAGCGTGGTCGTCACCTGCCGCAACAGGTCCAACACAGCCCCCATCACCTGTGGCTGGCACCGGAGGCAGTACGGATCCTGGATCCGCTCGTCGCCATGGCGATGCGATTCGCGGATCGCGCTGCCTTCCATCAGGGTTCGCAACGTCGCGGCACATTCGATCTGGCCGGCGTGCTTGCGGATCTCATGAATACGCGGGTCGAACGGCGTGTCGCTGCCCTTCGCCGCCTCGGTGCTCAGCGCGCCGGTTACCAGCGCGTTGGTGTGGAGTTGCTGCGCCTCGAACAGGGCCGCCATGGCGTGCGCGGTGCTGAACTGGGTGCCATTCAGCAGGGCCAGCCCCTCTTTCGGGCCAAGTTCGACCGGCTTCAGTCCCGCAGCCGCCAGCGCATCCGCCGCCGGCATCCGGCCGTTCGGCGTGTCGCAATCACCCACCCCGATCATGCCAGCAGCCATGTGGCTGAGCGGCGCGAGGTCGCCGCTGGCACCGACCGACCCCTGCCCCGGAATAACCGGGGTGATTCCAGCCGCGATCATCGCCTGCAGCAATTCCACCGTGGCAATCTGCACGCCGGAGTACCCCTGGCTGACATTGGCCAACTTGAGGGCCATCATCAATCGCACGATTTGCACTGGCACATCATCACCCGTGCCGGATGCATGCGAGAGCACAATGTTGCGCTGCAATGTCGAGAGGTCGTCCGCCTCGATCCGCACGCTGGCCAGCTTACCGAAGCCGGTATTGACGCCATATACCGGCTCGCCGCGCTGCACAATGCGCGCGATAGCCTCGGCTCCGGCCTGTACCCGGGCCAACGCGCCCTCCGCCAGCACCGGCGTGGCACCCCGATAGATGTTGCGCCACTGATCCAGCGATACATCGCCGGGCGTAATAACGATCTCGTTCACGTATCCACTCCAAAACGGGTCGGGCACCTAATCCGGCCGACCCCGATACACGCGTTGCCACAGTAGGTTGCCGCCGATGTTGTAGACCAGCTCAGCCGGCGCCTCAGCGTTCCAGATCGCGAGGTCGGCGTACTTGCCCGCCTCCACGCTGCCAATGGAATCGGCCCGGTTCAGCGCCTTCGCCGCGTTAACAGTGACCCCGCGTAGGCATTCCTCCACTGTCATAGTGAACAATGTGGCGCACATATTTGCTGCCAGCAAGAGCGAGTTGAGCGGGGACGTGCCGGGATTATGATCGGTGGCAATGGCCATCGGCACGTTGTGCTCCCGGAAGCTGGCGACAGAGGGCTTGTGCGTTTCGCGGATGAAATAGAACGCGCCCGGCAGCATCACAGCCACGGTGCCGGCGGCAGCCATGGCCTGCACGCCTTCCTCGCTTGCGTATTCCAGATGGTCGGCACTCACCGCTCCCCATTCGGCAGCAAGCCGTGCCCCGCCCAGGTCGCTCAGCTGGTCAGCATGGATCTTGATATCCACCCCCAGGTCCTTCGCCTTGCGCAGCAATGGCAACAGATCCGAGGGATGGAACGCGATGTCCTCGCAGAACATATCGATTGCATCGAACCCGGCCGCGGCCTGCACGCGGTCGACATCGTTGTCCACCAGGTGTTGCACCCAATCGGCGCGGCTCATGCCGGAATCGGCTGGCATCACATGGGCGGCGAGGTAGGTGCGATAGACATCCAGCGGCAGGGAATCGGCCATGGCCTTGGCACGGTTCAAAAGGAACGCCTCCGTTTCGGCGCGGACACCGTATCCGGATTTCACTTCCACCGTGGTAATGCCCTGATCGATGAGGTTGCGGAACCGTCGGTGCTCAGCGCGCTGGTTGGCGGTATTGGCCATCTCCCGGGCCGCATCCTCGTTGGTTTCGCACAATGCACAGGCCAGTTCGGCCTCGGCATCCTGCTGAACGGCGAACTCCTGCTCGGTGGCAGCCACACTGCTCAAAATGCCGCCGCCTGCACGCGCGATCTCCTCGTACGTCGCCCCGGCAAGGCGCATCTCGAACTCGTTGGCGCGGTTGCCGTCGTACACCAGGTGCGTGTGGCAATCGACAAGCCCCGGCGTGAGCAGGCGACCACCGCAATCAATCGTCACATCGCCCGGCTCCGGGTGCAGTTCCCGCTCCGGGCCCACCCAGGCGATGCGGTCTCCCACACAGACCACGGCACCGTGCCCGATCACACCAATGCCATCTGACATCGGGCAGACGCGCGCGTTCCGAAAAACCAGTCGGGGCGATTCCATGCCCGGGTTCCTTTCCGTGAAGAGCGCCGTGCTCACGCGGCATCAACCGGGCTGCAGGCCATCCTTCTCGGTTATATCCACACTCACATTGAGCGAGGTCTCGCCATGCGGGAGCCAGAGGTCAATCGGCCAGGCACGCAGCGGCCCAATCTCGCGATCGGTGAGTAACGTGCGCCCTTCGGCAGAGCTTTGCAGCGCCAAGCTCACGAATTCCATCCCGCGCCAGCTCTGGTAGAAATCGCCGATCACCGGCGCACCGTGTACCACGGCATCGTGGAAGTTGTGGAACTCGTTGATGTAGCCGAAATCTTCCCGCTCCACTTCGTGGGTGATGGTTTTTCCATCCTTCCAGATACGGATGCGCTCGTCGTTCACACTCATCACGCCGGTGGTGCCGTAGATACGGATTCCGTTCTCGTCGGGCGGCATGGGCGTGCCCGGGGATCCGAGCATAAAGCTGCCAATAGCATCGTCCACGAAGCGCAGGTTCGCGCTGAGCTGGCTGGGGCCGCCGTGGGTGTCGTTGGCGTCCTGCACCTCGCCGCTGATGCGGACGATATCGCCCTTCAACATCCGCACCATTGCAATCTGGTGCACACCGCCATCCAGGTGCGGGCCACCCTCGTACGCCCCCTGCCAGCGCCAGGGGGTGCTGCTAAACTCGCCCGGCCGGGGAATGAGCTGCTTGAGCCGGCGGAAATTCATGGTATGAACGCGACCAATCTCGCCTGCCTGCAACAACCGCATGGCGTAGCGAAGGTCGTCGCGATAGAACCAGTTCTCGGCGATCATCAGCACCTGATTGGGATATGCCCGTACCACCGGCCACAGCGTATTGGCCTCCGCCAGCGACCGTGCCTGCGGTTTCTCGCACAGCACATGCTTGCCTGCCTCCAGCGCATCACGAAGCACCTGGGCCGCCAGCGGGATCGGCAAGGAAATCAGCACGGCATCGACATCGTCACGCGCCAACAGGTGGTGATACTCGCGCGTGAACTGCTCCATATCGGCGTCGGCATAGTCGGCAAAGTGCTCGGCATGGTTGCGCTCGAGGTCGCAGAATGCCACCACCCTGTACCGTTCTTCCAGTGCCAGCAGCGCCGGCCAGTGGAGCTTTTCCACCGCCAGCCCGGTACCAATAATGCCGAGGTTGAGTGTGGTCACTGAACGCCCTCCTTCCTGCCCATCACGATGATGCGGTCCTCGAACCCCGGGTACCGGAAATCAGTTAGCAAATCCCGGAATCCGTGGGCGGCGTAGAGGATGTGCGCCCTCTCTTCCACCGCTTCTACGGCCAGCAGCACAGGATGTGCCATACCCTGCAGGAAGGCATCGATCAGGCGGGTACCGATCCCCTGGCCCTGGAATGCGGGTAGCACCGCCACCTCGGCAAGCTCAAACGCGTTCGCCAGCCAGGCGGTATGGCCGGCCTCGATCAGCGATTCACGCACCTCGTCATGCCACCATTGCCCCTGCATGCTGCGATAGCCATAGATAAATCCCACCGCATTGCCATCGATGGCTGCCACGAACATGCGAAACCCGGGCCACGATACATGCTTGGGGAACGTGCCGTTGGCGAATTCACGCGCGGATAGTGGCTCTGCCCCGGTCGCTTCTTTCCAGATAGCAGCTACTGCCCCGGCGGCAGACAGCGCACGGAAGGGCTCGATCTCGTGGATTGTCACTGCATCGTCCATGGATACACCTCCGTCCCAATTCTCGCATGCCGCAGCGGTTTGGGGCCAAACCCAATAAGGTGCCCCGGCCAATTGGCCAGGGCACCTTCTTTCAGCCGCGAGATGTGTTGACGCTAGCTTCGGGTCGCTCGGGAGCGGGTACCGCCCACAACAGCCAGGAGCACGCTTGCAGCAGCGAGCCCAATGAGCACGTTCACCATGCCGCTATCCGTGTGACCGCTACCGGTGTTCGGCAGGCCAGTCACAGCCGCGGGGGCGGTGGCCGTCGTGGTCGGCTCAGCTGTAGCCGGCACGGTGCTGCCGGGGGCGCCCGTCGGAACCGGCGTGACGGTAGCTGGTACCGTCGAAGTCGGCGTACCGGTTGATGGCACTGTCGGTGTCGCGGTCACATCCGGCGTCACGATCGGCGACGGGGACGGCGATGGAGAAGGCGACGGAGAGGGTGATGGCGACGGAGAGGGCTGGGGCTGTTCAGCCGCCAGTACCGTGGTGCTCACGGAGTCGCAGATCACGCCGCCCCCGAGGATCGTGGGATCGCCCATATTCAGTGCAGATGGAGATGGCCGCGGTGCCCGGACAACCGGCATCATGATGCGTTCGGAGCAGGCCTGGTTCTCCAGCGTACTGCCACCCGGCGCCGTTACCCTGCCCTCAATTGTCAGGGTAATGGAGACCGGGCCAGAGGAGAACGGGTTCTCTGATTCATTGAGTTCCGGATCGGGGGCCACTGCTCCCGATTCCAGCAGGCTACCGGTGAGCGTGTAGCACGGATCGTTGGTGAAGATGGCCGGTTCCACCGTGCAGGTCACGTTGGTCACTTCGAACCCTGCCGGAAGTTGGTCGGATACCTCAATCATTCCCCAGATCGTCGCGGTAGTGGAAACCGTAACAGTATAGGTGAGGGTATCCCCGGTGGTTACTTCCGACTTGTCGACCGTCTTGGTGATGAAATCGCCCTCACCTTCCGGGAACAACTCGAAGCACGACTGGGACCCCAAACCCACGTTTTGGGCGGCCCGGAGCTCTACCTGCTCACCACCACCATATTGATAGATCGAGGCGCAGTTGATGTACGGCGGCGGGAAATTCTCGGGTACCGGGTACGCGACGATCGTCACCTTCACACGGGCCACGTCCGGTCCGCCAAAGTACACATCGAACCCGTTTTCCCAGCAGTAGTGGTCAGCGTACACACCGTCGTACATCGGCTCGATCACCATGGAATCGCAGTCGAAGATGAAGTTGGGCGTGCCGTTATCCCAAATGGACCCGCCGTAGAGCACATCGCCCGAGTCGATCGTCCAGACGATGATCTCGTTGCCCTCATCGTCCGTGGAGAACACACCGGTCTTGGACGACGGTGCAGCGTTGCACAGGATACCCGGGAACTGATCCTCAAACTCCTGTTCGGTCGATGTGGTATAGGTCAGCGGTCCGAAGTCGACCTGCACCGTGCCGGCACCCGGCTCACAGGTTGTCCCCAACAACTCGGCGGGAATCGCTACCCCGGCCCAACGCTCAAAGCGGTCGGTTGAACCCGGGTGGGTAAACGTAATAGTGATTACACCGCTGGCGTTGTTCGCCTGCGCTACGGCCACCACTTCGGCTGTTCCGGTTGTGTCGTTATAGAGGTAGACATCAAAAGGCTCTTCGTTAAGAAGAAGAGAGGCCGTCGGATACGACACAGTGACCGAACTCTCCGGCATGGGGATCTGCGGGATCTCCATCTCGATTGCCAGTTCGCTCAACATTGGGTCGTAACCAACGTTATAGAAGTAGATCAGGTCGGACGCTGGCGGTGTCACTTCGCACGTATCGCCCGGTACCGTCACAGATGTGTTCGGCTGGCCGTTATTGAAACTGATATCCAGCGTCGCCTGGTTCGTGTATTCGTTACCCGGCGTCACAACGGTGCACGCAGGGAAGTAGATATCGAGAACATCGATATCGATCGAGGCAGTGGCTACCTGCCCCGCTGCACCGGAATCGGCGACGAGCTGAACGATAATCTTGTCACCGTTGCTGCCAGAGACGATTCCGGTGAAATCGCCTGCCAGGGTGGCCAGCGTGTTCCATGGAATCCAGACCTGGTCCGCGTCGAAGCCGATTTCTGCGTTGGTTCCGGCTGATATCGAGTCCACCAGTGTGGTGACCTTAATATCCAGCATGCCTGTGGCGCTGTTGTACACCACGTCCACATCCAGGTCCGATGCGGCTGCCGGCCGGACCTGCGCATTGGGCTGCGCATCCGGCGTGCTCGCCAGGTTCCCGGGCTGGCTGGGGCTTACTGGCTCATCGGATTCCGGGGACGCAACCTCGGCGCCCTCGCCAGGCTCGCCGTTCTCCAACGGCTCGTCCGTGTCCGGCACGACAACTGGCGTTGCTACGATGTCCGGATTCGCGGAAACAGATGCCATCTGCGGCGTTATCACCAACGACAGCATAAATACCAGTGCGATTAACCGCGCACCAATGTGTCTCATCTACCCAAACCCTGTTCTCTTACCTCTGCGAAATGCCCCGAGCAGCAGGCACACGTCATCACCACATGCATCAAACGCGGATGCACGGACTCTTGACCCAGAAAATCTGCTGGCTAAGTGGGCAGCGGAACCCTTCCTACCGCCTGATTATATCGCAGGGCGGTCGAGTTGTCCACAGGAAATCACCTGAATTCTCGCAATGACTTGACTAACGCAAGAGTGATCGACCTATTTCGGCCCCCAAGCACAGAATTCCCGCGTTCGTACATTAATAGCTATACCCATACCCGGTATCGCTAGTATGCCCGTACGGGTGGTAGACCAAGGGTGTAAGCATCGAACGAACGAGCAATTCGAGACCGTTGCGGTCTTTAGTCGTTCGTACACCTCGCCGCCCAGCTGAACGAACGGTGACAATCCTGAACGTGCGATCTGCGCACATGCGCTTCCGGGGCAGGATGGATGTCCTGGCAGCGCAGCAGTTCGTACATCGGCTGATATCGTGCAGCACATTGCCCGCAAACCAGTGTGCTTCACCCTGCCAGCATCAGCGCGCATCGTTCCCCCCGGGAACGGCCTGGCCTGATAGCTGGATGTTTCTTGGGAAGGGAACCTACATGCAAACGCTCCGACTGCGGACGCGCTATTTCCTCAGCGCGCTCTTCGCCGTTGCCGTGCTGGCTTCGCTCTTCGCGCCGTTGGCCCCCGCACCGCGCGTAATGGCTGCTGAAACCAGCGTGATGGCCACCGAGCAGGTCTATGTCCGCTCCGGTCCGTCCACTGCCGACGCTATCCTCGGCGAACTCGTCGCTGGTGATTGGGTCACCACAACCGGTTACACCGAAAACAACTTCGTGGAGATCTACTACGGCGACTGGTATGCCTACGTCTACGCCGATTACCTGGCGCTCGATGGCTCCACCAGCACCGCACCGGCCGAATCCGGCTCGGACGTTAACTGGGGCAGCGATGGCTGGCTCTACACGGTCGACTCCGTGAACCTGCGCTCCGGCCCGGGCACCGGCGAGCCGATTGTGACCGTGCTGCCGGCAGGTACCAGTGTGTATATCACCGGTGCCTACAGCAACGGCTTCAACCAGGTCGAATCCGATTACGGCTCCGGCTGGGTCCATAGCGATTACCTCGGTTCTACAGCACCCGCCAGTGCCGCACCGGTTGCCCAGCAACCTGCCGTGACCTCGCAGGGGCAGCAGATTGTGGACTTCGCCATGCAGTTCCATGGCTACCCGTATGTGTGGGCAGGCAATACGCCCTCCGGCTTTGATTGCAGCGGCTTCACCCAGTATGTGGTGCAGAATACCCTCGGTTTCGACATCACCCACAGCACCGATATCCAGGCTGGCTACGGCACCCCGGTTGCCTGGGGCGAGTGGCAGCCCGGCGACCTCGTGTTCTTCGTCGGCACCGGCGGCGGTGGCTACATCAGCCATGTCGGTATCTACATCGGCGATGGCCAGATGATCCATGCCGAAAACCCGGGCACGGGCGTTGTGATTAGCAGCCTGTACAGCTCGTACTACAGCGATCACTACTACAGCGCCATGCGCCTGGATTAACCGGCAAATCGAACACGAAAACTGCAAGAGGGGGTGTTCACATGAACGCCCCCTCTTGTCTATCCTGAACCGGATGATATTGCGCGCCCTACCAGGAGACGAACCGTGCCCAGATTTCGAGCCGGATCACCCGCCGATACCGATGCGATCATGGCGCTGTTCGACGCCAATGTCGCCTGGCTGGTGGAGCGCGGCCGCACCGACCAGTGGGGTAGCGATCCCTGGAGCATCGACCCGAAGAAGGTGGAGTTCGTGCGCGGCCTGCTGGCAACGGGAGTAGTCACGATCGCCGAGATCGACGGCACGGTGGTTGGCGCCAGCGTCGTCAGTGACCACCCCATGCCGTATGTACCGCCCCTCGACGAAGACGAGCGCTACCTGAAGCTGCTCATCGCCTCTCCGGCCCACCGGGGCGAGAAAATCGGCCACCAGTTAATCGAACGGGCACGCGCAAATACACTGGCCGCCGGGGTAAACCTGCTTCGCGTGGACTGCTGGAGCGGTGGCGACCGCCGGTTGGTGGATTACTACATCGGCGAAGGGTTCACTCCCACAGAGGAAATCAAGGTTCGGCCCGGCACAAGCGTGCAGGTATTCGAATGGCGGGCGGGCCGGTAACCGGTCCGTTTCGACGTGCCTCCTTCTCCTTCAGCCCGGTTGAATTTCCCGTCCGTACATCTGGACGCTCCTTCCGCCACCTGACCATACTGAACGTGCGTTCCGATCAACTCATGGATGGATGAGATCGGCGTGTAGCAGTACCTCTCCCACGACCTTCGCCGGCACCAATGTTTGCTGGCGAACATACCGCCCGGGTGGCTCCCTGTGCGCCGAGTGCCACAATCCCCCGTACATATAAGGACTCATCATGATTCGTTCACGCGCACTGCGCCTGGGCCTGGTGCTTTTGGGCCTGCTTTCACTCGCGGGCATCCCTGCTTCAGCGCAAAATGCTGGCGACATCGCCGTTGCCACCGAGCAGGTATGGGTGCGATCAGCGCCTTCCACCAGTGACCCGATCCTCGCCGAGCTGCTCGCCGGTGACCAGGTAGAACTCTCTGGCGACGCCAGCAACGGTTTTGTTGGCGTGTATTGGGGCGACTACGTCGGGTGGGTGCACGCCGATTACCTGGAGTTCCCCGGCAACACTCCTGCACCCGAACCAGTTGATCCCACCGTGCCGCAACCCGAGCCAACCGCGTCACCGCAGCAAGAAGCACCGGCGCCCGAACCTGTGACCAGCGGCGTTGCTTGGCCGGTTGCCGGCGGAGAATGGAGCATCCTGCAGGGCTACAACGGCAGCAGCCACCAGAACAACTCGGACCTGTGGCAATACCGCGATTCGCTGGACCTCGTCCGCACCGATGGCAGCACCGCCGGCCAAAGCGCCTACTCGCCGGTATCCGGTACGGTTCGCTGGCTCGATCCCTCCACCGGTGGCATCAGTATCGATATGGGCAACGGCTACGCCGTCGCAATGTTCCACCTGACGCTTGATGGCTCTATCTCCGAGGGCGATGTGCTTTCACAGGGCCAGTATGTCGGTTACATCTCGGGACCGGGTGAAGCTGGCTATGTCAGCACACCACACCTGCATATCGCCGTGTGGGCCACCAGTGATGGCGGCAACTGGAGCCGCACCTCAGTACCGTTCGAGGGCGCGCTGGCCATCAGCGGTTACAGCCTGCCAAACACCGGCAGCGGCTACGAGCACACCGGCCTGGTCTTCAATCCGTAGCACGGGCACACAAAAAGCGGGGACGATATCTCTCGTCCCCGCTTTTTGTGTTCGTTACCCTTGCGCCTTTTTCGCGTCGATATCGCCCAGCGGAATATCGAGGATACGAGCAGCGTTGCCGCCGAAGATCATTTGAAGGTGCTCATGCGGCATGTTCATAAAGCGGCAGATGCGGATTTGATCCTGCAGGTACCGAATCGCGAACCCGCGCGGGAACCAGCTGGAATCCGATCCGAACAAGATGCGCTCCGGCCCGATCGTTTCGTAGAACTTGCGGAACAGGTCGTCCAGCGTCAGGTTGTACGGCATCCACCGCACCCACTGGTTGCTGCCGGATGAATCCACGTTCACATTCGGGCAACTCCAGCAGAGGAAGAGCAGGTCGGTTACGTGCTGGATACCGAAGTGCGGAATGATGAAATCCACGGTCGGGAAATCACGTGCCACAGGTTCCAGCACCGCTGGCGAGATATTGGGGTGGTAGCTCACGCCCCCGGCCGCGCCGAGCATACCGAAGTGGCACAGCACCGGAATACCCAGCCGCTCGCACGCTTCCCATACCGGATACAGCGAACGGTCGTTGATCAGCACGGGAATGGTTGGCGCAAGCAGTTTGAGTGCCTTCAGGCCCAGCGTAGTGACGGCCCGCTCCAGTTCCTCGGCGGCATCGGCGCGGGTGATATCGTGGTGGGCGAACCCGACAAACCGGTCCGGGTACATCTGCACCACCCGGGCAAGCTCATCGTTATCCCGCCCGGTGACAAAGCCGATCCGTTCGATACCATACTTGTCGAGCTCGGCTACCCAACGCTGCGCCTGTTCCTCGCTGGAACGCGGTTCCTTTTCCGGCTCCGGGAAATCGAACGCCATCCGCCACTGGTGGCGGGTACGTTCCAGGATCTCGTCACGATGCGCCTGGCGCTCGGCTACCTTCGGGTTGTCGATCTGCCCCTGCTCGCGGGTTCGCAGGCTTTGGGTGACGTCGCCACGAATCGGAAAATGGGCGTGGACATCAATAACGTGGAGATCCTGGAACACAGTTCGCCTCCATCTTTGGTAGTGCCGGAATCCCGGTTAATCATTGCTCTATGAGCGTGATCGTACCAAAGTGGAGGCGAATGTAAAGAGCTATGGCCAGTGGGCTTCTGCCCGGCCGGATCGTTTACGTGCGCAGGTGGCAGCCGCGCAGGCCGTCTTCGTATCCGGTCAGTAACGCCTGACGTCGCTGCTCGCTGGAACCATGGGCGGTGATATCGTCCCACGTGGTGCCGGCAGCATCGCCGCCGAACTCCAGCATGGCATCCATTTCGCGCATGGCGCGAGGCTCGAAGAAGCCGCGGGCCGTGGCATCTTGCATGAACGTGCCGGCGAGGCAATCGGCCTGCAGTTCGTGCTCGATGGTGTAGTTACCGCCGAACAGCTCCGGCGATTTGGTGACGTACATGCCCGAGATGTTCTGGACATGGTGTGCCCATTCGTGCGCCATCACCATTTCCCAGGCGGCGACGCCTACGCGATCGATGATCATGTCGCGCATTTCCGGGTTGAAGTAAATCGTTTCATCCCGCGTACAGTAATGGGCAAACACGGCATCCAGGTCGTCGATCGGGCCGCAGCCGGTGGGGGTGCCCTCCACACGGACCCCAATCATGTCTTTCGGTGAACGATACGGTGTGCCCCAATCGGAGAAGATTTGGGCCCAGTAGGTATCAAGGTCCCGGTACAGCGGGGTCGAATACGCCGATTCGAAATCTACGGTGTAGTCGGAATGGGTAAGAATCTCCTGGATGTCCGCCTCGGTGATTTCCGGGATCCAGCGCCAGATACCATCGACCTCTGCCAGGCGAATGGTGCGGTCCACCGGGTTACCCTCGGCATCCTGGTAGCTGTAGTCGATAGTAGCGACATTGCTGTAATCCGTACCAGTGAGCTCGTACGTAATATCCTCAAAGGTAATGTCCCCAAGCTTCAACACATCTGCCGGGGCAGGCGGGGCCACGGTGGGATACCAGTTGGTGAACGCCGCCCGCGGGATCACGTTGCGCGCCTCAGGCAGCATCAGGTCGTACACCAGGTTGTAATCGCCCTGGCGTTCGGCTCGGCTAATTTCGGCCAGCGATCGGTTGATCTGCTGGTTCGGGTTGGCCTGGAATGCCGCACTGGCCTCCAGCACCGGAGATATCGCCACACCAAGCAAGAAGAAGAGTGGCAAGAGCAGTCTGGCCAGCCGGCCAGGATGGAAATAGGACATTCGTAGACTCCAACGCGTGCATTATGTGCAGAGATTGAACGTTGACGCTCACATAGTCGTATACGCTGTTCGCGAATGTTTAGTTCCCATGGCGTGCGACGCAATCGCGAAGATGATCGTTCACCATGCCGATTGCCTGCATCATGGCATAGGCGGTTGTAGGACCCACAAACACGAAACCTGCGCGTTTCAGCGCCTTGGCAAGGGCAATCGAATCGGGTGTATACGTAGGAATATCATACAACGTCGCCGGGGCACGTCCCGGCTCCGGCTGGTGCTGCCAGATCAACGAATCCAGGCCACCTTCGGCGCGAAGCGCAACGGTGGCCTGCGCGTTCTTGATGGCGGCGTTAATCTTCTGGCGGTTCCGGATAATGCGCGCATCGCCCATCAACCGCTCGATATCCGCATCCGTGAACGCCGCGACCGCATCGGGATCGAACTGATGGAACGCCTCGCGCATGCCCTCCCGCTTACGCAGGATGGTGATCCAGGCAAGTCCGCTCTGGAAGGCTTCCAGCATCAACCGCTCGTACAGGGCATGTTCGTCGTGAACCGGCACACCCCATTCGGTATCGTGGTAGGCCATGTAATCGGCCGAAGAGCCCGCCCACGGGCAGCGCGCCAGGCCATCTGCACCAATTACCACGCCGCCGCTTGCTGCCTCGGTCATGCATGCCCTCCGGATTTTCTCGCGCGATTCTGGTAAGAAGAGTACTGACATTTTGCGGTGGGTCAACGACATCGAGGTTAACATCAGCATGTACAAGAAATTCCTGCCCAAAACGCAATCGGGCCGCGATATCCTGCTCCTGGTTGTGCTGGTTGTACCTCTTGCGATCGCAGGGGTGATTTGGGGAATCCTCGGCGACTTCTCGGAACCGCGGGATGCCATCCTGGATCCCACACCCGTAGACCTGCCATCGACCCCGGTGGCGACACCAACGGCCTTTTACATCATCAACGAAGCATAAATACCAGACGCAGCAATGCCCCGGATGAAGAGTTCACCCGGGGCATTGCTGTTTGCAGTGCGTTGGCGCTTACGCCTGGTGGCGCTGGCGGCGGATGAACATCCAGCCGCCCAGCAGCACCGTCGGCCACATCAGGTTCGGCAGCACCTGCATGGGACCCAACTCAGGAGTCGGGTTCAGCAGCCCGGCCGCATCGCCGGAACCGGTGTTCGGCGGCGCGCTGGTGCCCACGCAGTTGTAGATCCACACCTCACTCAGCTTGTTCGCCGTCACGATCACATCGCCTTGCGAATCCACGCTGTTCGATTGTGCGAAGCACCACTGGCCGTCCACTTCCGTGAGCTTGTAGGTGCCGGGTTCCAGCATCGGGAACTGCGCAATACCATCGGCATTGATCACGACCCGTACCTTCTCGCCGATCGGCGTCTTGTTCTTCGAGGTCGGATCAACCCGCTGGATCTCGAACGGGATCGATTCGCTGGCACGCGTGCATTCGTTCTTGTAATCGTACCCGCGCTGTCGCTCATTGATCGGGCAGTTGTACTTCTGCACCTGGATAGCGCCGTGCGTGGCATCGAACAGGCTCGGCACCTGGAACACACGACAGGTGATCGTGGTTCCACTGGCCTGCGACGTCACCACGCTTCCGTTCACAGCCTTGAGTGTCGGGTTGGCCGGGTCCGCACCGCAGAACAGGTAGTTCAACGGCATGTTGAACGGCCGTTCCGCCCAGATTGTGTAGGTGCCCGGCGGCAGGTCGGTGAACGTCGTCCGACCCAGCAGGCCGGTATCACCAGTCACGTGCTTGAACCGGAAGTCCATGCCTTCAGCGCGTACCGTAATCTGGTTTGTCAGCTGGCCGCTCGCCATACAGCTGTTCTGGAAGTCCACAAACGAGCTGCCGGCAAAGCCTGGCGGGCAGGTGTAGCCCTCAACATTAATCGTCACCGGTGCCGGTTTCGGCGGCGCCACGTAGTTGATGACAATCACAGTAGTCATCTGGCCGGTACCAACGCGAATCCGTGCGGCGGAGTTACCTGGCATGTCCGGCTGGGTTTCCGTCAGCAGGTAGATGCCGTTGACCGCCGTCAGCTGGGCACGGCCCTCTGTGGTGGTCTTGAACGTCGCGTTGCTGGCGGTCGAGCCGTCCTGGGCCACCAACGTGAACGTTGCCACCGCGGGCACACAGCCAGCCGTTTGCTTGAGCTGGTTGTTGCCTTGCGCCCCGCCAAGGAAGGTTGTGCGCTCGCCACCATCGCCCGCCGGGCAGACGAACTTCTGCACCTGGACGGTGCCCGTGTTCGGCGGCGGCTGGTTCTCGAATACCACCCGCACCACGGTTGTCTGGCCGGGCCGCACCACAACCTCGCGCGGCGTGGTGTTCAGCTTGTAGCCGAACGGGGCCTTGGCCTGCGTCAGCTGTCGGGTGCCTGGCGCCTGGTCGGTGATGGTCACCTGGCCGGACGCATCGGTGCACCGTTCGGCCGAACCGGCGTTACTGAGGGTGAAGCAGGCGTTCTGCAGCGGCAGGCCAACGGTGTTCACCGCCTGCACGACGACGGTGCCGGTCTTGAACTCGTGCGGCACTTCGACGGTCGTGGTTTGGCCGTTCTGGATACGAACCACCACGTTGGCAGCGATCTGCCAATCCGGCGATGGTGCCAGCTGCTCGTGCAGCGTGTACGCACCGACCGGAACGTTGGGAATTGTGATCCTGGCCGGCTGGTTATCGGCGTTGTCGCACCAGCGCTGGGTCACCGGCGTCGCGCCATTGAACAGCTGGTAACAACCGCCAGCAACCGGGTTGCCATTTGGATCAAGCGGGATCACCACCAGGGTGCCGCTGCGAGCCGGTGGCTGCACCTTGTCGTTCAGCACCGTGACCTGGAGCGATCCACCGGCGGTGATGGTGACTGTTCGGTCTGCTGCCGGGTCGTACCCTGCAGTCGCAACCGTCTGGCGAAGCTCGTACTGGCCGGCGGGCACATTGGTGAACACCACCCGACCGTCAACACGGCCATCGTCGGCATCGCAGAACGGACCGAACTCCACCGGGCCCACCAGCCTGTAACAGGCGTTTTGGAGGGTAAGCGTGGGTTCACCGCGATCGGCGGTCACCACGGTGAGCCGCCCCGGCCGCAGGTCCATGACGATATCAACCACCGTGGGCTGGCCGGCCTCAACCTCAACCGTCTGGGTTGGGGCGGCGGCGTACTGGCCACCGGGGGTCTGTGTTTGCACCAGCTGGTAGGTGCCAGCCGGGATATTGGTGAACGTCACAACGCCATCGGCAGGGCTGCCATCGCATTGCGAGGCCACTCGCGTGCCGCTCTGCATCACGGCATAGCAGGCATTCAACAGTGGCTCGCCGTCACCATTCGTGGTGCGAACCTCAATTGAGCCTGGTTCCGGAATCCGCACCAGTTCGAAATCGAGCCGCGCGGTTTCTCCGGCCGCAATCGTGGCCGACTGGTCTGCCGGCGTTTCGTAGGTGGCAGGAACTGTCGACATGCGCACCTGGTACGGTCCGGGATCGAGATCCTCGATCAGCACCACGCCCGTGGTGCCGTCGGCGTCGTTGCCATCGTTATCGCATACCACCAGGGAACCGACCGTGAAGCACGCCCCACCCACGTTACTGCCACCAGAGGTGGTCACCAGCGTCAGCGAGCCTGTCTCCGGTGCCAGCGGCAGGGTGAGCGTCACGCTGGCGCGTTCGCCCGCCTCAACTGTGGCGCTCACAGGAACCGTGGTCTGCAATGGCCGGGCGACCTCGCTACCCGGCGTGAGCGCGACCTCGTAGGTGCCTGGCGCGAGGTCATCGAAGCCGATCACGCCCGCGTCCGGGTTGGTGTCACCCTCATCGCCGTCGCACAGGCTCTCCTGCGTATCCCCACCCGAACGGGTAATGGTGACGCAAACGCCCTCGGCGGCGGTATCGTCGCTATAGCGCACCCGTACATCAAGCCCGCCCGTGGTGGGCGCAGTTGGCATGATCTGGAAGCGAACGGCAGCCGGCTCATCGGCCGTCACCATGACGGTTTGCGAATCGGCAGGCAGGTCGAACCGGTCTGGCAGGTCGGTCACGGTGACCGAGTGTTCGCCGAGGGCAAGGCCATCGAACTCGAACTGGCCATCGTTATCGTCGTCGCACACCTGGGTGCCGGAATCGAGCGAGATACACACCTCGCCGCCCGTGATTGGGGCATCGTTGACGCCAACAATCGAAACGGTGAGCGAGCCGGTTTGCGGCTGCAGCGGGACTTCCACCGACGTGGTACCGGCAGGTACCGTTTGCTCGACCGCAGCTACATAGCCATCCGGCGCTGTGCTCATCACCAGTTGGTGATCAGTTGGCGGGACGTTCTCGAACACCACCAGGCCGGAATCGGTTGTATCGCATACAGGATCGCCGCCATCAAGCGTGTAACAGGCTCCAGGCAGGCTCTCGCGGGTGTTGGCATCGATCGTCGTGACCTGCAACGTCACCGGAGACCGCTCCAGGGTGAAGGTCACAACCGTGCTGCCATCGGCAGCGACGTCCACGGTTTGCGGTTCCGGGATCTCGAAGCCCCCCGGAACGCTCGTAACAGTGATAGTGTGCTCGCCCGGGAACACCGTTGCCGCGCGCGATCCGGAGCCGTCATCACAGAACTCGGCGAAGGTGTCAACGACGAAGCAGGCACCCCCGACCGGATTCGTGCCATCGGTTACGTTGATCGTGAAGGACGTTGTCGCCCGTGTGACGGTGAACGTGGCCACCGTGCTGCCATCGGCCGCGACGTTGATCGTTTGCTGCACCGGATCGGACAACCCATAGCGATTCGGCGCACTCGTCATGGTGACGGTGTGCTCGCCGGGCAGCACGTCTGGGATCGTGAGCGTGCCGCGGCCCTCATCACAGAACGGATCGCCCGTTTCATCGATGATGTAGCAGGCACCGCCAACAGGGTTCGTGCCGTCGGTTGTCTGGATCACGAAGCTGGTTGTTGTACGCGCGACTTCGAAGGTTGCGTTGGCGGTGGTGCCAGTCAGCTCCACATCGCGACCTTCCGCTGGTACCTCAAACCCGGCCGGGACACTTGCCACGCGGACAGGATAGGTACCCAGCGCGAGATCAGCCAGCACGATACTGCCATCGTTGTCGTCATCGCATACAGGTTCGCCTTCGCCCACCGTGACACAGGCTCCAGCCACGACACCGCCCTGGGTATCAACGATGGTCACCGTAATGGTGCCGGTAGCTTCCGCCTGCACAACTACATTAACCTCGGTTTCACCGGGGGTAATGGTTTGCTCGACGGCGGGCTCGAAGCCTTCCGGTGCCTCGGTCATCACCAGCGTTTGGGCCTGGGGTTCAACGTTCTCGAACACCACCTGGCCACTGGCCGATTCATCGCAGGCCTGTTGCTCGCCATTCAGCGCGTAACAGGCGCCCGGAACCGGTTCACTGGTTTCGCTATCAACTGTCGTAACGGTGAGGGTTACCGTCGATGCGGCCACCGTAAACACCACCTGGGTGCTGCCATCTTCCGCGACGGTCACCGTTTGTGGGGGTGCTACCTCGTACCCCTCGGGGGCGGTGGTCATGGTGATGGTGTGCTCGCCCGGCTGAACGCCCGGAACCACCAGGGTCCCGCTGCCGTCATCGCAGGCTGGTGCGCTGCCATCCACCTGGTAACACGCGCCGCCCACAGGGTTGGTGCCATCGGTGGTGAGAATGCTGAAGCTGGTCAGCGCCGGGGCCGGGGCCTCGTAGGTGACCGTGGCAGTCTCGCCAGACACCAGATCCACCGGGCGGGGATCGCCCTGCACGAGGGTATCCGGGCCGGCGTAGAAATCAACAAAGAACTGGCCTGCTTCCAGGTTCTCCACCCGGATCACACCGGCGGCAGGATCGAGGTCGTTATCGCCGTTGTCACAGGCATAGGGGATGTCGAGCAGGCCAATGGCCCCACCGGTCGTCAGTTCGAAGCAGGTTTGGGCCTGACCTTCCTCGTACGGGAAGGTCACCACCAGCGCTGCGCCCTGTGCCGGAGGCGGTACCACAACATCCGGTGTTTCTGTCGGCTCGACGGCCGTTGTCGGAGTCGGGGTCGGGATGTCCAGCGGCTGCTGGATCGTGCCGGCGGAAACCGTTACCTCGTTATCAATACCGGGCTGGATGACAACCTGCGTCTCGGCGGCCGGCTGGTTGCCCTCCGGCGTCCGGGTTTCGCGCAGGGTATAGGTACCGGCCGGGATGTTGAAGATGCCGGTCGTGCCGTCATCGGCGGCCAGGCCATCCTCGTCGCATTGCTCACCAATGGTCGCGCCGGTCGCATCTACAACCGCAAAACAGGCACCGCCAACCGGCACACCGTTGCTATCGGTGCGATAGATCACCAGGTTGCCAGGCTGTGGAACAGCTGTGGGCTCAATACCGGGCTCGACGGTCGGTTCGAGTGTGGGGACCTCGGTCGGCAGCAGTGCCGGCTCCGCGGTTGGTTCCAGCGTCGGCGCCTCGGTCGGCGGTGCTGGCTCCGCAGTCGGCTCCAGCGTCGGCTCTGCGGTCGGTTGCTCGATCACCGCACCGGCAACGGACACGGTGTTATCGATGTTCGGCTGGATCGTCACCTGCGTATCCGGTGCAGCCTGGTTGCCGTCCGGCGTGCGGGTTTCGCGCAGGGTGTAAACACCCTCTGGCACCCCGTTGAACACGGTGGCGCTGTCGCCATCGTCGTCGCACTGCTCGGCGATAGTGAGGCCGTTGGCATCAACCAGGAGGAAACAGGCACCACCAATAGGTACGCCGTTGGTATCCGTGCGGGTCACAATCAGGTTGCCGTTCTGGGGCACTACCTCAATCGCCGCACTCTGAACCGGCACGTCTACGGCCTGGTCGGCCACAACGGTTGCCGGGGTTTCAGCGGCAGGCTCGTACCCATCGGGTGTGCGAGTTTCGCGAAGGGTTACATTTCCAGCGGGCACATCGAAGATACCGATGCGGCCATCATCTGGCACATCGCCATCCTCATCACAGGCGCTGCCCACGGTTTGGCCGGTGGCATCCACCGCCTCGAAACAGGCACCGCCAACGGGGTTGCCGGCAGGATCCTGGCGAAGCACGACAATATCGCCCGTGCCGGCGCCCTCCGCCTGGAGCTGAAGGACGTTATCGCCCTCCTGCAGCTGCACATCCTGGTCGTCCAGGGCTTCCTGGCCATCCGGCGGAGTGGTTTCACGCAGCTGGTAGGTACCGGGCTCAAACCCGGTCGGGAAGCGCAACGTGGTGTTGCCATCGGCAACGCCGTCGTCCACGTCGCAGCCGCGCGTATCATTATTTCCATCCAGCACGAAACAACTGCCGGGGGCGGGAACGCTGCTGGCATCGGTCCGTGTGATGAGCACCTGTCCATCGCCAAGCGACTCCACCCGGGTGACATTCCCGGATGCGTCGAATTCGACGCGGTTCGACCCGGCGGAGAGGTTGGTGTTCACCGGCACCGGGGTTCCGGCGATGGTGACCTGCATATCCACCGGCCCATCGTTATCAACATTGAGGGAGCGGGCAACAAACCCGCCGTTGTCTTCGGCGAGGGCAACAGTACCAAACGGGCCACTCACGGTGGCGAGCACGGTAACGGCGGAAACATCATCTTCACGGGCGGCGGTATCGTATTCGGCATAGAAACCCGCCTGGCCCTCGGCGATATTCACCTGGCCGGTGGCCAGCGAGTACTGCACGCCGGAGAAATCGACCCCGATCAGTTCCCAGTTCCACCCGCCGGGCGGTACCGCGAACACGCCGGTCCAGAACCCGCCGTTATTCTGCAGGCGCGTGGGATCGCAGTTCACATCCCAGGCATTACAGCCAAACTGCAGCTGGAAATCGCCCACCACAACAATGCGCTCGAAGCCGGCGATATCGCGATCCAGCGGCTGCTGCATCGCCATCATCCGGGCGCGATCAAGCGACATCGGCGTGGCGGTCGCGTCAGTGGTGGTGAACAGGGGGGCAAATAACCCCACGATCATCGCCACAATCCCGAGCCAGTGCAGAACCCTCCCGCTGCCGGAAATGGTCGATGCGCCAGGGGTGCGCCTGCGGGTGCTGTTGAGTCTCATCCGTGCCATGCCTCTTCTCCGCCGAAGAACGTCCATGATGTTCGTTGAGGTGTGCTCTCTTCATCTTACCCGGTTACGGGTATGAATATTCCCCTTCTGTACCAGGCAATGGATGGCGACCACGGCCATGCCGCAGCCGCCACCCGGCAGCGGCGGGTTGGGAAGGGGAAGAATGAGGACAGAATGTCCGGTTAGCCGCTGCCTACCCGTACAAACGTACGGGCCAGCGGTTTGGTTACGCCTACAGATCAGGCCGGTTAGATAAGTCGGTTGGTGCCTGTGAGCGCCAGCAACCGATCCCAGTAATCGGGGAAGGTTTTGGCCGTGCACCCCGGATCGAGGATACGCACGCCGGGTGCGCGCAGGCCCGTGACGCCAAAGCTCATTGCCATACGGTGATCATCGTAGGTCTCGATCTCGGCGGGCGTCACCGGAGCGGGATGGATGGTCATTCCATCCTCGAACTCGTCCACCTGCTGCCCGAGCTTTCGAAGTTCCACGGCAACGGCGCTGATACGGTCGGTTTCCTTGATCCGGTTGTGCGCCACGCCGCGAATCGTCACCGGGCTGGCGGCAAACGGGGCGATGGCCGCCAGTGTTTGCGCTGTATCGGAGATCTCGGTCATATCGAAGTCGCCTCCGCGCAGCACGCCATCGGCCGGGCCACGGATAATCGTCTCCGTTTCCCCCACATCCACCGTGGCGCCCATCTGTTCCAGCACATACACGAAATCGAGGTCGCCCTGCAGCGATTCCACGCCGAGCCCCTCAATCCGCACCTTCCCGCCGGTGATGGCGGCGGCGGCGAAGAAGTAGCTCGCGTTACTGGCATCGGGTTCAATGGCGTACACCTGCCCCTGGTAACGCTGGCCAGGCTTTACCCGGAAATGGTGGTACTCCTTGTCGATCTCGGCCTCGACACCGAAGGCGGACATCACATCGGCGGTGATATCGATGTATGGCTGCGAGACCAGTTCACCTTCAACATGGATCGTCATGCCATTGACCGCATAGGGCGCTGCCATAAGCAAGCCGGTGAAATACTGGCTGCTCTTGTCGCCCGCCATTGTCACCTCGGAGCCGGAAATGCCGTTGGCGTTGACCTCAATCGGTGGGTATCCATCCACCATTGTCGAGCGGGCATCCACACCAAGGTCGCCGAGCGCACCCAGCAATGGCGCAATCGGGCGCTCCCGCATGCGGGGTACACCGTCAAGCAGGTAACGGCCGTTCCCCAGCGCCACGGCCGCTGCAAGGAACCGCATGCTGGTGCCGCTGTTCCCCAGGAAGAGTTCGGCTTCGGTAGCGGGGATCTGCCCGTTGCAACCGGACACAACGAAGCTCTCGGCATCGGGATCACTCGATACACGGATACCAAGCTGGTTCAGCGCCGCGGCCATGTAACGGGTGTCGTCGGAATAGAGCGCGCCAGTGAGCGTCGATTCGCCCTCCGCGAGGGCGGCGATGAGCAACGCCCGGTTGGTGATGCTCTTACTGCCCGGCACCCTCACCGTTCCAACTACTGGCCGGGTCACCGGGGCAAGCTCCAGCACTTCGGACCGGAACGACGAGTTGTTGATGAGCATGCCCATAGCTGAGGACTCCGGGGGGAACACCAACGCCGGGGATATCCCCGGCGTGGCAGTTGAACGGGATTTCGTAGTACAGCCAGCGTCTACAGGCGCTGGTATTCTTCCAGGTCCAGCACAAATACTGTGGCGGCAGCCGGCTTGCTGGCCTGCCCCTGAACGGTTACCGGCTGACCGGCGTGCGCATGCTGCTGGATAAGCCCCAGCACCTGCTCAATTTGCTCTTCCTCGGCGCCGATCATCAGCGTAGTATTGCCACGTCGCAGGAATCCGCCAGTACTGGCGAGGCGCGTAGCCCGGAAATCTTCCTCAAGCAGGGCGTCCACCACGGCATCGGCATCCTCGTTCTGGACAACGGCAATGATCAGCTTTTTCATGACCTGGTCTCCATCATACTCAGCGGCCGCAAGGCAACGTGATGCGACCATAGTACCACGATGATTTTCGCGGTTTGGCACTACCGCCCCGATTTCCAACGCTGGTTATCGAGATAGCCCTGCAGGATCACGGCCGCTGCCATGCTGTCGATCTGCTGCTTGCGTTTGTCACGCCGGGTGCCCTGGCTAATAAGCGCAGCCTCTGCCACCGTCGACGACAGCCGTTCATCGCTGTACACGATCTCGACACCCAGGTCGGAAGCCAGCGCATCGGCAATGCCTCGCACCTTTTTCGCCTGGGGTCCCTCCCGACCGGAAAGCCCAACCGGCAACCCAACGATGATACGCGGGATATCGTATTTGGCGATAAGGGACTGCATCTCCCCCACAACATCACCGGTGGCATTGATGGTCACCAGCGGGCTCGCGATCATGCCAAGCTCGTCGCTGATCGCGACGCCAATCCGCTTTTCGCCGATATCGAGGCCAAGCAATCGCTTCATCAGTCGTCCACCGTGGCTTCCGGAGATGGGCTGCTGGCGGGGCTGGTAGGATCAGCAATTTGCAGGTCGATCCGGCCCGCATCCTGGG
>JBHWTK010000042.1:0-15100 GCA_043427975.1 Chloroflexia bacterium
GCCTGCGTGATCGAGCTGGCCCTCCGCTGTCACCCGTACCGATTCCAGCCGGCCGCCACGCTCCTGTGCGAGCAGCTGCCACGGCACGAAGTTGGAGTGATGCTCCATATCGGTTACCAGCAACAGGTCGCCCTCGTGCACGTTCTGCCGGCCCCAGCTGCTTGCCACCAGGTTGACCGCCTCCGTGGTGCCACGGGTATACACGCACTCGGCGCTCTCGGCGGCATTGATGAACATCGCCACCTGCTCACGGGCGGCGTCATAGGCGGCATCTGCTGCGACGGCCAGCTTGTAAACACCGCGATGCACGTTGCTGTTGATGGTGCTGTAGTAATGCACCAACGCATCGATAACGGCCTGGGGCTTCTGGCTTGAGGCGGCAGAATCGAGGAACGCCAGCGGGGTATCGCCCGGTTGGTTCTGATTAAGAATGGGGAAATCGCGCTTTACGACCGCGGCATCAAACATTGGGGCCAGTTCCTCAGCGAACGTCAGTGTTCGCAAAGGTAGCGGGAGAACCTCGCTCCCCGCGAGGGCACGTGTTCTGCCCTGCTACCTGAATGGATCGGCCCGGGCGGGTTGCCCGGGCCGGTGCGTTGCTAGTATCCGACCTTGCGGGCAATGGCTTCCTGCAGGAAGCCCTGGATTTCCTCGACCGGAATGCGGTCGATCACCGGGCGGAAGAACCCTTCCACCACCAGCTTCTGCGCCTCGGAGCGCGGGATACCGCGGGCCTGCAGGTAGAAGAGGTGCTCCTCCTCGACCTGGCTCACGGTGGCGCCGTGGGTGCAGCGCACGTCGTTGGCGGCAATCTCAAGGTTCGGAATCGAGTCGGCGCGGCTGGTGCGATCCAGCACCAGGTTGCGGTTCTGCTGGAAGGCGTCCGTCTTCTGGGCACCCTCCTCCACCTTGATCAGGCCGCTATACACGCTGCGGGCACCTTCCTTCAGCGCGCCCTTGAACTCAAGGTCGCTGGTGGCATAGGGGCTTTCGTGCAGCTGCCAGGTGTGGTGATCGAAGAACTGCTTCTGGTCGCCAAAGTAGATGCCAAGCATCTCGGCCAGCGCGTTTTCGCCGCGCAGGTGGCTGCCGATGCTGTTCTTGGTGAACTTCGAGCCAAGCGTCACTTCCAGGCTCTTCAGCTCCGCATCGGTGCCGAGGATCGCACGCTGGGTCATGAAGTTCCAGACGTGTCGGCCCCAGTCCTGAACCTGGACGTAGCGCAGCTTGGCATCGTCCTTCAGAAAGAGTTCAACGACGGAGCTGGTGAAGCTGGCATCATCGGCGGTATCGCTCTGGAAGGCATCCACAAAGAACGCCTCGCCCTTCTCCTCCACCACCACCAGACTGTGATTGAACAGGCTGGTTCCCACGCCCTGCTGCAGCACGAAGGTGCGGAACGGCAGGTCCACCGTCACGCCCGCCGGGACGTACAGGAACGTACCGGTTTGCCACAGCGCGGCGTGCAGTGCCTCGAACTTACCGAAATCAGCCGGCACGGCCTGGGTCATGAAGTACTCGCGCACCAGGTTCGGGTGCTGGTTCACGGCAACCGAGAGGTCGCTGTAAATAACGCCTTCGGGCAGCGTGGCGGCTTCGTGCCAAAGCGTGCCGTGATCGCTCACCACGGTCAGGCCGGAGCGCTGGTCGGACTCGCCGAACTGCAACTGGTGCTCGGCACCGCGGGCGATATCCTCCAGGCTGGTGGCTTCGGCCTGCGCACCGGTTTCGATGCGGAAACGCTCCAGGTGCAGGCGACGCAGGTCAGTTCGTCGCCACTCCTCGTCGTTGCGGCTCGGCATCGGGAGCTGTTCATAGATGGCGAACGCCTCCAGGCGCTTCTGCAGCATCCACTCCGGCTCGTTGCGACTGGCGGAAAGCGCGCGCACCGTATCGGTGGTAAACGCCGCCAGGTTTTCGATTGTTTCAGCAGATACGCTCATATGATCCTCTCGCAGCGGTCTATCCGACCGAACCTTCCATTTCAAGCTGGATAAGTCGGTTGAGCTCTACGGCATACTCCAGCGGGAGCTCCTTCGCGATCGGCTCGATAAAGCCGTTCACGATCATGCTCATCGCTTCGGTCTCGGTGAGGCCGCGGCTCTGGAGATAGAAGATTTGCTCGTCGGCGACCTTGGAGACCGTTGCCTCGTGGCCGATCTGGACGCGCTCTTCCTCGATCTCCATGTACGGATAGGTGTCCGTCTTCGAGTTCTCGTCCAGCAACAGCGCATCGCAGATAACACTGCTCTTCACGTTCTCGGCGCCCTTGTGCACCTTCACAAGACCGCGATAGCTGGATCGGCCAGTGCCCTTGGAGATGGACTTGGACGTGATCTGGCTGCTGGTGTTCGGAGCCACGTGCACCATCTTGGCGCCGGCATCCTGGTGCTGGCCGTCGGAGCTGAAGGCCACGCTCAGCACTTCGCCGCGGGCGCCTTCTTCCATCATCCACACGGCCGGGTACTTCATGGTTACCTTGGAGCCAAGGTTGCCATCGACCCACTCCATGGTGGCGTTCTTGAAGGCCTGGGCGCGCTTGGTGACCAGGTTGTAGACGTTCTTGCTCCAGTTCTGGATGGTGGTGTAGCGGACGCGTGCGCCTTCCTGCACCACAATTTCCACAACGGCGCTGTGCAGCGAGTCGGTGCTGTAGGTGGGGGCGGTGCAGCCTTCCACATAGTGCACGTAGCTGCCCGGCGCGGCCACGATGAGCGTGCGCTCGAATTGGCCCATGTTCTCGGCGTTGATGCGGAAGTAGGCCTGCAGCGGCACTTCCACCTTCACGCCTTCCGGCACGTACACGAACGATCCACCACTCCACACGGCTGTGTTGAGCGCAGCGAACTTGTTGTCGTTGTACGGAATGATGGTGCCGAAGTACTGCTTCACAATCTCGGGGTATTCGCGAACGGCGCTGTCCATATCAAGGAAGATCACGCCGAGCTTCTCGAGGTCCTCACGCAGGCTGTGGTAGATCACTTCCGATTCGTACTGCGCACCCACACCGGCAAGGAACTTTCGCTCCGCCTCGGGGATACCCAGCTTCTCAAAGGTGTCCTTGATGTACTCGGGCACATCGTCCCAGCTCCGGCCCATACTCTCGGCCGGCTTGATGTAGTAGTAGATGTCGTCAAAATCGATCTCGTGAATCGATTCCGCGCCCCAGTTTGGCATCGGGCGCTGCACGAAATGGTCGTATGCCTGCAGGCGGTACTGCAGCATCCAGTCGGGCTCGCCCTTCATCTTGCTGATCTTCTCAACAATTTCGCGGTTCAGGCCCTTTTCCGATTTGAAGAAGTAGTCCTCTTCGTCCCGGAACCCGTATTGATATTCGCCAAGATCGATATCTGGCCGTGGTGTAGACACCATGTGGTTACTCCTTCACAGCACACGCGTGGGTACGCGCGTGCCCGTTTCGGTGAAATCTGCCGGGTTTAGGCTTCGACGGCGAACGCAGCCAGCAGCTTCTCGTAGCCCTTGGCTTCCAGCTCCAGGGCGAGTTCCGGGCCACCGCTCTGCACGATTCGCCCGCTGATCATGATGTGCACGAACTGCGGCTTGATGTAATCAAGCAAGCGCTGGTAGTGGGTAATGAGCACCATGCCCATTTCCTCGTGCATGAGGTTGTTCACACCCTCGGACACCACGCGCAGCGCGTCGATATCCAGGCCGGAGTCGGTCTCGTCGAGCACCGCGAGGGTGGGCTCCAGAAGCGCCATCTGCAGGATCTCGGCGCGCTTCTTCTCACCACCCGAGAAGCCTTCGTTCAGGTAGCGGCTGGCGAAGCTTTCCGGCACGTTCAGCAGCTGCATCTTCTCGCGCATCAGCTTGCGGAACTCGCGCGGGGTGAACGGCTTGGCATCGCCACCAGCGCGCTCGTTGCGGGCGTTGCGGACATTCGTGACCGCCATGCGCAGGAAGTTCGCCATGCTCACGCCGGGGATCACGGTGGGGTACTGGAACGCCAGAAACACGCCAAGCTGGGCACGCTCATCTGGCGAGAGCTCGAGGATATCCTCACCGAAGAAGCGAATGCTGCCCTCGGTTACTTCGTATTCCGGGTTGCCAGCAATAACGTTGGCCAGGGTGCTCTTGCCCGAACCGTTGGGGCCCATGATCGCGTGGATCTCACCGGTATTGATGGTGAGGTTCACCCCGCGAAGGATCTCGTTATCTTCAATAGAAGCGTGCAGGTTCTCGATCTCGAGCATAGGAGCGTTCGACTTGAACATGTGTATTTCTCTAGCCTCCAGTACTGCGCTACCGTTGCACCGCGCAACGGCAGGTATAACCCGTTGTTGGGAAGATCAGGAAGCGGCTGCTTCCCTGTTATGTACGCATTCGGGGCACAGGCCCTCGAACAAGGTGTGATGCCGCGCAATCGTCCAACCGCTCTGCTCGGCGGCAACCGCCTCGCACGATGCTGATACCGGCACGTTGACGTCGATCAGCTCACCACAGCCGGTACACAGCACGTGATCGTGGCGATCGGTGCGCTTGTCGAACCGGCTGGCCTGGTCGGCAAACGTTAGCTCGGTAATAAGCTCGTGCTCGGCCAGGAGATGCAGGGTGCGATACACCGTGCCGTAGGCGATCGACGGGTATCGCTCCCGAACGCGCTCATAAATCTCACCCGCAGTAAGGTGCCCGTCGGACGATTCGACCTCCTGCAGGATAATGGCTCGTTGAGCAGTATTGCGATAGGCCCCTCGTGTAACGCTGGACACGTGTACCTCTCCCTCATAATGCGCGACCATATTCAACCAGTGCTTTTTGGAATGATTCCCAGTTGAGAATCATTCTCGAACACCATGGTGAAGTATAGCAGCTTCATCGGGATTCTCAATGGCCGGCATGGTGCCGTCGCACATTCAAAGTATATCCGATTTGCATAGTCGGGTATAGAGGAAGATATTGCTGATGGATGGACGCAACGGACAGCGACCTACCCGGAGTATTCAGCTTGTACCCGAATAGCAGTGGAGGGGTCACTCTCCGGAAGGCGTTTCGGTAACGGCGGCATACGCGTGGCGTACAGCATCTCGAGCGCTATGAATTGCATACGCCAGGAGGAAGAACCCACCGGCCAGTTTGGCCATGTCCTCCGCTATGAACATTGCGCGAGTTTGCATGCCGGAGGCCGGAGACGGAACGAGAGGCAGGTACGAACTCATATCCAGCACAACACTCACCCCTAAACTTGCGAGCGACAACGCCAACAGAATCCAGGCAGTGCGCAGCACCTGTGCACGGAAGTACACGATGATCGCCCCCCAGGCAAGGGCGTATGCAAGAAAGACGTACACCTCCAGCCACTGACGGTCTTGCGGAACGTTCTCACTCTGGATCAGCCAGGCAAGCCTCAACCCGACCCACTCGTGAATCAGGAAAATGTCGTCCAGCCCGAACCAAAGAAGCAGCAGGCCGATGATCAAAACGTAGGTGCGCATATTGTGGGCAACGTGCAGCGCCGACAAAGCTGCGAACAGCAATAACGATCCCGCAACGATGAACGCCGTGCCACCGAGGTAAGAATACATACCAACATGGAGCGGCAGAACGCCGAACTCGACCGGATCTTCGAACAACTCGGTCACGATGATGTGCGTGTTGTAATGGAGATAGAACACAACGGTGAGCAACAGCGCCAAGACCGCGAAGACCGCCAGATACCACCTGGCATGGTTCCGAACCTGGGCCAACGAGCTGTGCTGCATTTTGCGGAAACCGGGGAAAGCGGTATTTCGCATCGGGACGGCGCCCCCTCACTGCGTGCGATCCCTTGGCGCGTATTGTTAACAGTCTATTAGGTATAGTAACAGGCAGACGGCTACCCCGTAATTTTCCAGTAACTTGCTCCGAACACTGGAGTCTTGTAGCGAACGGCGAGTTCTTGCGAAAGGCGCTTCTTGCATGCATCTGCAGGCCGTACGTATGAGACTATCCTCACACTGGATGACGATCTCCCTACTCGTAGTCTCGATCGGGTTGGCCATAGCTGCGTTCATGCGGGCACCGCTGACCTGGGATGGCGCCTATTACCTTTTCGCTATCCTGGATACCGGCGATCCATTCGTTGCTCAGGGCCGGGTGGCGGACCGTTTCCTGCATCTCCCGGTAGTGTGGGTACTTGAGATAAGCGGCTCCATTGTCTTTGCCGAGGCGGTGTTCAACGTGCTGCATGTGCTGACGCCGCTGGTTGCACTTGGCCTTGGCTGGTGGATAGTGCGCCCCTACGCACCTCAGCTGATGGTTTGGCCAATGCTGTGTATCGGATTGGCGCTGGTACCGGGTCAGATGAACTTTATCAGTGAAGGCATTAAGGCGGAACAACTCATGTGGCCGCTCCTTCTTGCAATCGCCGTCGGATTACCTTGGAGAACCGTTCCAGTTGTCGTTCCCCTTTCCATTGCTATCTACATCCTTCACCCGGTTGCCGCACCAATCCTGGCTGCCATCGGATTGGCTGCAATAGTTCTCGCCGTCCTTCGCAAGCAGGATTCCTGGCGACTCGGCATTGCCGGGATCGTACTTATAGGTGCCGGCATCGTCCGGTTCACTGGTGTAGATAGTGGCTATGAACAATCGGAAATGACCTGGGAAACGCAAAGTCGGCAGTGGAGCAACGGCGCGACCGGACTCCCTCTCATCGCCCTCGTCGCCTCAGCATTCATCGCACTCACGATACTTGTGCACCCATGGCTACCTGCCGGACTGAGACCGTGGATAGCCCGCATACAGGTAGGAGCAATCGCTGTCGGCACCATGGTCCTGGCCGTGTGGGCAGCTGATCCATCGAAGTGGTGGGAGGCGCTCGAGTTCCGTGGACCAGCGTTTTGGATCAGCATGATCGCCGCCGGATGCCTCTTCCTCCACGTGCTCATTGGCGAATATTGGCAGACCTCGCCGAGGGCCATTCCCAAGGCGCAGATTTTCAGCCTCGCACTGGGATTTTCAATCGTCATCAGCATCCAGAGCGTCGCCTGGAGCCGGGTTGTAGACGGATTGAACGACCAGATCAACAACGCAAGCCAGGCCTGCATCGCCCGGGAGGATTCACCCGGCTACCCATACACGCCGCTCAATATCTGGGCTACCAATGCGCTCTCGCTGGTAATTCAGGGTGAATCACCAGATCACATTTCCATGAACACCGAGCAGTGTCACCGCGCCAATCAATCCGGCCAGGTATTCGTCGCCAGTGCGACGGACAATCATGTGGACGGCCATATCGACCTGTCGGCGATCCGCGCCAACCTTCCCGAGGCCGCGACATGCACGTGGCGGGAAACAGCTGGTTGGCATCAGCCGGAGGCGCTTATACCGGATACCTGGCGTTGGACGGATGGCACCGGAAGCATCGAAGTAATGATGGACGAGGCCGGCTCAGTACGAATACAGGGCGAGTTTCGGACGTTGGAGAGCCCAAACACCGTGCGCGTGATGGTGACTGATGCCGAGGTCGATTCGTTCACGATCACCGGGCTTGGATCCGAACCGTTCTCGATCGCCCAGATGGAGTTGCCCCAAGGCGTGACAACGATCAAATTTGTGAGCGATAACCCGCCCACGGTTCCACCGGGCGATGGACGTCCATTGGCAATCTCTGTGTGGAACCTGGACATTCGACCGAACGACGGCTCCTCGCCGTGCCTGAAGGTTTCGGAATAAGCCCGGAAGATCACAGCACGAGGACAACTGCAAGGCTCACGCAGACTATCTATACGATCCACTGGCCGTTGGCAAACATCAATCCCAGCATGGTCATGGACATGGCGAACGTCGCAACCAATCCGTACTTCAGGACTGGCCACTGTGGCCGCGATTCCACCACCGCAGCGAGCGTCAGGTACACACCGATCGCAGGGAGCAACGTACGCCCCTGCGATACGATAAAGAACGCCGATTGCAGGATGATGAGTCCACTGAACAGCGTTATCGCAGCACCGAACCGCCGATACACGGGCCATAACGTGGAGATCCATACCAGGCACACCGCCACGTTCACAAGCAGCGTTATTCCTTCCGGGGTGTCCAGTGCAAACGCACGTGGATTCTGGAAGAACGCCTCGACGTACTGCCAGGTTCGATCCTCGAACGATCCCCAATGCGCCTGCACGGTGTAGAACCGGATCGGGCTCCCAAGTTCTACCCATTGCCAGGCCATATAGCAAAGTAGCCCAAGGGGCGAAACCGCCATGATCCCCACCAGCTTCTTCCAGCCGACACCCGCCTGCCATGCCATCAGCAGGAGCGAGGGAATCAGGAACACACCCGTAACACGGGTTGCCGAGGCAATGGCCACCACAAGCGCGGCCAGCCACCAGCGTCGGTCCCGCCCCAGCAGGAACGCCAGCGCGACCAGGAAGATGAAAACCGGCTCGGTGTATCCAGCATTAAGGAAGAAACTGAACGGAGAAATGAGGAACAGCACGACGCCCAGCGTCGCCACACTGGCCGGTGCCAGCTGCAGGAACAGCACGGTGAGCGCCCAGGTGGCGGCCAGCAGGAATCCGAACGAGATGAGCACCGCCACCCAGCGGTAATCGGTCATGGTGAGGTGATCGCCCAACAGACGGTGTACACCATTGAGCATCATGGGATAGACCGGGAAGAATGCCGCGTTGACGCCGTCCGGTGAGCGATCATACCCGCGCACAGCGATGGTGATGTAGTGCCAGGTATCGAAGTTGCCCCACACCGTCAGTGCGGTGGGTGAGCCCATGTCCCTCTTAATGGGAATCAACCGTTGCATGTGCATCGCCAGGACGACAAGCACAACGCGCGTAACAAATGCCAGCGCAACCATCTGCATTGGCAGGCTGATAAGGAATGCCATAGCCCTCCCCCGGCGGCTTGGCGGAGGAAGGGCAATTGGCGACGCCGCGGTTTCCGGTGCGGACGTCATGGCATGTCTCCCGGGCCTCCCATGTGGTACCGCTCTACCCTATCCTCTCTTCATCCACGGATCCACGGCGTCGCGCAGGCCATCTCCGAGGAAGTTGAATGCGAGCACGGTGAGTGAGAGCGTCACCGCCGGGAAGATGAGCATGTACGGCTGGCTCCGCATGTTCGGGATAGCTTCAGCAATCATCAGGCCCCAGCTTGGCATTGGAGGAATCACTCCAAGGCCGAGGAAGCTGATGCCTGCCTCGTAGAGGATGGCGCCGGGAATCCCAAGCGTGCTGGCCACCACGACTGGTGCCATGGTATTCGGCAGGACATGGCGTAGCAGGATACGGCTGTCCTGCGCTCCGGCGCTGCGCGCGGCTTCCACAAACTCGCGTTCCCGCAGGCTCATCGCCCCTGCCCGAACAATACGCGCCACCGTAAGCCAGCCGATCAGCCCCAGGCCGATATACACGCCAATCAGGCCACCGGTACGCGTATCCAGCCGGGCGATAGCCGCCAGCCAGCCATCCTGCTCGCTCCCGAGGGCCAATTGCCCCCGCAGGAAGGTCATGATCACTACCACGAACAGCAGGTTTGGCATGGCGTACAGCACATCCACCACCCGCATGATCACCATGTCCCACATGCTGCCGAAGTACCCGGCAAGCGCGCCCAGCGGAACCCCGATAAGGATGATCACCGCCTGGACCACGATTCCCACAGTCAGGCTCACCCGCGCCCCGAACACGAGCCGCGCCATGATATCGCGGCCAAGCTGGTCGGTGCCCATGGGGTGGGCCCAGCTGGGTCCCTGGGTGACCAGGTCGTAATCCTGTTGGGAATACGAGTACGGGATCAGGAGCGGCCCGAACACGGCTACAAGGATGAGGGCCAGCAGGAACCACATCGAGATAAGGGCGAGCTTGTTCTTGCGCAACCGCCGGAAGGCGGATCGCCAGAGGCCCTCGATTTCACGGAGCGATTCGCGCTGTTCCGCCTGCGCCACAGTAATTGTTGCCATTCTTGTCCTCTTGGGTGGCTAGCGCGTAATGCGCGGATCGAGCAACGGGTACACGAGATCGACAATCAGGTTCATGAGGGTAATCACAAACCCGAAGAGCAATACCGTGCCCAGCACCACCGGGTAGTCGCGGGTGGAAATCGACGTCACAAAATAGCGGCCCAGACCGGGAACGCCGGAGATCGTTTCAACGAAGAACGAGCCCGTGATGATATCGGCGAACACCACACCGCCCACGGTGATAACCGGGAGCAACGCGTTTCGCAGCGCGTGCCGCACGATCACGGCCTGGTCTTTCAGGCCCTTGGCGCGCGCGGTGCGCACGTAATCGGTAGTAAGTACATCCAGCAGGCTCGAGCGCGTATACCGCGCCAGGATAGCGGCCGGGTAAAACGAGAGCGCCAGCGCCGGAATGATGATCTTTGTGCTGAAGATACCGTCCCAGCCATTGGTCGGCACCAGGCCGAGGTAGCTGGCGAGGAAAAGAACCAGCAGGCTGGCGACGACATAGCTCGGCGTGGAAATGCCGATAATCGCGAGGAAGCTGGAAACATAATCGACCCAGGAGTTGTGCTTTACCGCACCAAGGGTTCCGAGCGTAAGGCCGATGATCACGGCAAGCACCATGGCCACCACGCCCAGCTGGATTGATACCGGGAATGTGTCGGAAATGATATCCGTCACGGTGCGCGATCGGCTGGTAAAGCTGGGGCCGAAATCGCCCTGCAATACGTTCTTCAGGTAATCAATGTATTGCTTCCACAGCGGGTCATTCAGGCCATATGCCTCGTTCAGGCGATCAATGACCGCCTTCGGCATCGGCTTGTCCTGGTTACTCCAGGGACTCCCCGGTGTGGCGTGTATAAGAAAAAAGGTAATGGTATAGATGGCGAGCATTGTTGGAAAAATCAACAAAATACGCCGGATCATATAGGCAGAACGACTCAAGATTCCATCCCCACGCGGACTCTGGCAAGAGAAAGCGGGCGGCCGAAGCCACCCGCTTTCGAAACAACGCTAGTGTGCGGCGATCTTCGGCAGACGCAGGTGCACGTAGGCCAGGATCGGCTGCATGTGGAAGTCCACCAGCCACGGCTTCACGGCCACGCTGGCCACACCGCGGTACACCGGAATGTAGGCAGCGTCCTCAACCAGCAGCACTTCTGCCTGGCGGTAGAGCTCTGCCCGCTTCTCCGGGTCCGTTTCGGAAACGGCCTCGGCGCACAGTGCATCGTACTCTTCGTTCTTCCAGCTCAGGTAATAGTGGTCGGATGCGCTGATGAAGTTCTGGTTGTGCCAGTTCGACGGATCAGCGAAATCCGAGCCCCAGGTGCCGTACTTGGTGTGGAACGGCTGGTCGCCGCGGCTGCTCACGTAATCGGAGTACGCCGCCGCATCGATCGGGTTTAGCTTAACCTTGATGCCCAGCACCTCCGGCCAGCGCTGCTCGATGTACTCGGCCACCAGCTTGATCTCGTTGGTGACACGGTAGCTGTATTCCAGCTCGATGGTCGACGGATCGATACCCGACGCTTCCAGCGCGGCCTTCGCGGCATCCTCACCGACCGGGTTGGTGGCTTCCGGGTTGTTGCCCGGGATATCACCAGGAATCACATTCAGGGCCGGCTCCGCCGTGCCCTTCAGGATGGTGGTGGCAATGACATCACGATCCAGCGCGGCGTACAGCGCCCGGCGGAAATCGGCATTGTCGGTCGGTGCCGTCTTGGTATCGCAGGTCACCATGCGGCAGTTGGATTGCGCGAACCGGTGGATGTTCGCCATTGCGTCACTATCGGAGGCGATGCGCTCCAGGTCCGCTGCACTCGGCCAGGCGAAATCGAGCTCGTCGTTCTCGAAGCTGATGTATTCCTGGGTGCTGTCATCCGGGAAGATGGTGTACTCGGCCCGGGTAATGGTCGGCTTCTCGCCGTAGTAGTGCTCGTTCTGTTCCAGCACAATGCTCTGGTCGTGGTTCCACTCCACCATCTTGAACGGGCCATTGGAAACGATATTCTCGGCTTCCACCCAGGCATCGCCATACTCTTCGGCCACCGACTGCGGCACCGGGCAATATGTCCAGGTGCTGGTGAGCAGCGGGAAGAACGGCGTGGACGCTTCCATTTCAACACGGAGGGTCGTATCGTCCTCCGCGAACACAGCCAGCTCGTTGAAGTCCATGGGATCAGTGTCGGAATCGATCGCCATGGCGTTCTTGATCGGGTGCATCGCCGGGCGATAGAGGCTGAGGGTATCCGGGTTGAGCACGCGCTTCCAGGAATACTCGAAGTCCTTCGCGGTCAGCGGTTCACCGTTGCTCCACTTCAGGTCCGGGCGGAGGTGGAAGGTGTACTCGGTAGCATCCTCGTTCACATCCCAGCTCTCGGCGCAGCGAGGCTCCACTTCACCCGTGGCCATGTTGATACCGGTGAGGCCATCGAAGATGTTGAAGAAGATCCCAAGCTCGTCGTAGCCGGTACTTACGCCGGGATCCATGCTCTTCGGCTCAGTCATGGCCAGGCGAATGACCTGCTCCTCGGCGAGTTCTACCCCCTCGTCAGCGGGGATATGCACACCGGGCGCTTCGCCACCACCGGCAGGAGTTGCCTCGGCTCCAGGCGTGGCCGACTGCGCCACGACAGCCTTCGGGAGCACATACGCAAGGCCAGCGGCACCGCCGATAGCCAGCGCTCGCTGCATAAGCGAGCGGCGGGTATGCACGCTCGTTACAGCTTCATCAAGAAGGTCATCCAGTTGCATTTTCGTATTCGGTCCAAAGGCCATCGAGTCGTCCTCCAACGCCCGGAATTGCTCGGGCGCATGTAATGGGGGCAGCACAACCACACCGGCTGCGCAGAACGTGATCATGGCACCATTGCCAATTCGAGAATGTCAACACTGTATGACCCGCTTTTGCGGCTGTCAATATGGAACTGGGAACGATTAGCGGCTACCCTGCTGCAGCACCCGTGCCTCCTCGATTGCTGCCTCGTCATCGGTACCATGCGGCGAGCGCGAATCGCTGAACTGGGTGTTGTAGAGCTCGGCGTACCGGCCCCCGCGGGCGAGGAGATCGAGATGAGTGCCGCGCTCCAGGATACGCCCGGCCTCGATCACCAAAATCTCGTCGGCCGCACGAATGGTGCTGAGTCGGTGCGCGATCACGAGTGCTGTTCGCCCCGTCAACGCCTCGCCAAGGGCATGCTGCACGGCGAGTTCACTGGTGGAATCCAGGCTCGATGTCGCCTCGTCCAGGATCACCACCTGGGGCTCCGCCAGCAACAGGCGGGCAATCGCCAGGCGCTGGCGTTCACCACCGGAGAACCGGTATCCGCGCTCGCCAACAACCGTATCGAGTTGCTCCGGTAGGGCGCGTACGAGGTTGCCAAGGCGAACGCGATCCAGCACCTCCCACACCTTCTCGTCGCTTACCCGGTTATTCGCCATCACCAGGTTGTTGCGCAGCGGTTCATGGAACATGTGGCCATCCTGCGTGACCACGCCAACCGCCTTGCGGATGGAACGGAACGATGCTTCCCGAACATCCACTCCGCCCAAAGTTACGGAACCTGAATCGACATCATAGAGGCGCGGCACCAGCTGCGAAATGGTCGATTTCCCGGCACCCGAGGATCCAACCAACGCCACCATGTTGCCCGGATCAATCCGGAACGAGATGCCATGCAGGATCTCCTCGTCGCCACGGTCGTTGAACTCCACCCCCTGCTCCAGCGATTCCAGCGAGACCTTCTCCGCCGAGGGATAACTGAAGTACACGTCGTTGAACTCAACGGCAATCGGGCCATCCGGAATGTCGACCGGGTGCTCGGCCTCAGTGAGGATGGGCTTAAGGTCCAGCACTTCGAAGACGCGCTCGAAGCTCACCACGGCACTCATCACATCCACGCGGGCACCGGCAAGCGCCGTCAGCGGCTGGTACAGGCGGGTCAGCAGCAACGCAAGCGATACCACGGCACCGGCTTCCAGCGATCCTTGAATGGCATACCAGCCGCCAAGGCCGTACACCAGCGCGAGGGCCAACGAGGATACCAGCGTGAGCGCGATCATGAACGAGGTTTGCGTGATGGCTGTTTTCACACCGATATCGCGCACAACCCCGGCGCTGTTGGCAAAGCCGCGCAGCTCGGCCGGCGGATCGCCGTACAACTTCACCAGTGTGGCGCCACCGGCATTGAAGCGCTCGGTCATGCGGCTGCCCATATCGGCATTGGCGTTGGCGGCCTCGCGCTGATACCGCGCAATCAACCTGCCCATGCGGGATGCCGGCACCAGGAACACCGGCAGCAGCAGCACGGCCAGCACAGTGATTTGCCAACTGATGCTCACCATCACGCCAACGGTGAGCGCGAGCATGACCAGGTTGCTTACCAGGCCAGAGAGCGTGCTGGCGAAGGCGCGTTGGGCGCCGATCACATCGTTGTTCAGGCGGCTTACGAGCGACCCGGTGTGCGTGCGCAGGAAGAACGCGATCGGCTGGTTCTGCACGTGCTCGTAGAGCGTAGTGCGCAGGTCGTAGATCAGACCCTCACCGATGCGAGAGCTCAGCCATCGTGCCGCCAGGCCCAGCACCGCCTCGAGAATGGCGATTGCGGCGATGGTGATCGCCAGGATCACAACCGTGCGGGCGGATTCCCCGGCGACGATCTCGTTCACGACCCGGCCAGCCAACACCGGTGTTGCCACGGCGAGCACGGCAATGATCACGCTGACGAGCACAAACGCGATGATGAGTTTGAGGTGCGGTTTACCAAACCCCAGGATTCGGCGGATTGTTTGCCGGGACGTCCGATGGTTTTCGAGCTCTGCCCTGCGGACAGAGTTATGCATGGATTGACGCATGCCCATGTTGTGCATTGAAAAGGTACCCTTGCGCTGGCATCGTCACTGATGCTGTGTACGCCGCCGAATTTCCGGCGCGCACCTTCCATAGTACGGCAAGGGAAACTCATGGTCCCATTCCTCGGCGTTATGCTGCTTGGTATCGCCATCATGCTGGGCATTATGGGTGTGCAGCAACTCCAGCGTGGCTTCCGCGTGGCCGCGGGATTCAGCCTTGTGGTGGCAGTGTCATTGCTGGTAGCAGGTGGCGCGATCCTCTTCGGCTAATCGCCCGAGTACCCGGTGTGGGCCGCAGCGTCGTCGTTCTTCGTCTTCACCAGGCTAAAT
>JBHWTK010000043.1:0-39509 GCA_043427975.1 Chloroflexia bacterium
TCCGCCACGGGCCTGCCGCGCCCGATTGGGCTGCGCGCGTCTCTGCGGAATGGCACGCGTGCCGGTGACGAGATCGCCCGGAATAGCGGCCGCGTTGAGCGTGGTTCCCGTAACCCGGTCGCGTTCCCGCCTGCTCGCTGGCCGGGCTGGTCGAGGGATGTCGTACACAACATCAGGTTCTGCGGCACGAGCGGCCGCGGCCCGCGCACGATACTGCCGTTGCCGGCGAGGAGCCTCGGTTACCCTGTCGCTTCCAGAGGATCCGTCCGCGGCCAGGGACGGGATTTCCGTGTACCGATCATGCACCACGATGTCCGCATGATCCTGGCGATAGTCAGCCGAGAAGTTGCTCTCATCCCAATAGTCGTAGCGGGGGAACTCGGGAACCGGTGGATACAGGTCAGTGTCCCGGCCATAAGGGTCACCCGGAAGATTGGGCAGCGAGGTTTTCGGCTGTTCGTCCCTGCCGGAATTTGGCGACACGGTTTCTCACTCCTGACGGTGCGGGACACAGGTTCACGGGGTGCGGGATCGTGAATCTGTGTCCGCCAGAATGGCGTGCGATACTGATGTAAGAGATCGAAGCGGGTCGGAAACTGCATGTCCAAACCGCTTCTGTTGCTGCGCACAGTGTAGTGCCGCTGTGGACCCATTTCCAGCGTGGTTACGGGGAAATTGGGCTGCTGAGCGGCCAAAACAGCCCGTTTTACCGCTACGAATAACGGCTGTAAAGTGCGTACGAACAGATGCACGTACGAGCAATTTTCGGGAGGTCGATAATTGGTTCCAAACACCATCTACGATGCCCTCCGATCAGCAGGCCGCCTGCTGGCCGACCTCGGCATGTTCCTGTTTACGGCGGCGTTCTACCTCGTGCTCGCATATGCCGCCAGCCGCCTCATCATTGGCTTGGCAAAGAACAGCCGGTTCCTGACGAAGTACGGCAGGAATGGCGAAATGATCGTGTTCCGGATGATCACCATCGGAGCATATGGTATTGCCGTGGTGGCCTTCCTCACGCGCATGGGCGTCAACACCACCGGTATTCTCACATTGCTTTCGGCATTCACCGTAGCCATCGGCCTCTCGCTGCAGGATGTCCTGAAGAACTTCTTCTCCGGGTTGTTCATGCTGGCCGAGAAACCCTTTGTAGTAGGCGACCGCGTGGCAGTACGCGGCCAGCAAGGCACGGTCCAGGGAATTGATATCCGAACAACCATGCTGCGGACAGACGACGGCTCGCTGCTTATGGTGCCGAATTCAATGATGTTTACCGAAATTCTGCGCAACGAGAGCCGGTACAACATGCATATCGTTCGGTACTCTGTTTCTGCCGAGCTCCCCGCCGCCGAAATGCTCTCAACGCTCCAGCGCGTCGTGGAGAGCATCGAAGGGCTACGGCCGTCGCCGGAGCCGCCCAGGTTGTTGCGGTACGCCGACTCCTCCACGACGTGGGAGGTGAGTTTCGCGGTCAACCGGAAATTGCTGGCCAAGGAGGGAGACATCGCGGCAGCGCTGGTCAGCGCCCTTCCGGATGCCACGATCGAGCGTGTGGTGCCCTCATGAAGCGCCTGGGAATCCTGGGCGGCACGTTCGATCCGATCCACATTGGCCACCTCGTCATGGCGAGCTATGCCATCGATGCCTTATCGCTGGACAGCGTGTGGTTCATGCCAGCACAGACACCGCCGCACAAGCATGGCCAAATAACCGGGGTGGAACACCGCGCGGAGATGTGCCGCCTGGCAGTGGACCTCGACAGCCGCTTCGAGTTCAGCAACCTGGATCTGCAGGGCGACGCACCTTCATATACCTCGGACCTCCTCGAGCGCCTCCACACATTGATACCGGAAGCCGAGCTCATTTTCCTGATCGGCGCTGATTCACTCGTCAACTTTCCGACCTGGCACGAGCCGGAGAAGATCCTCTCACTGGCATCGCTTGGCGTCGCGGAGCGTCCGGGCTCAGTTGTGGAGGCCAGTTGCCTGGATGCACTGCCGGGGCTGCGTGAGCGGGTTCAGCTTTTTGATTCGCCGCTGATAGAACTCTCGTCCACCGAAATCCGTGCCCGTCGGCAGGCGGGAAAGTCCATAACCTACCTCGTACCTGAACGTGTAGAGAACTATATCCTCGAGAATGGGCTCTATCGTCGCAGGCGCTAGACTGCTGCATTTAACTCTTCATCAACGATCGAAAGTATGGGATAGTAATCGCGGAATACCATCGGTCAGGCACGTGCAGGGGCGCGTGCCGTATCGCGTATCGGTTGGTTCTCACAGGGGAGTGTTGAGTGAACTACATGTTTCTCTACCTGCTGCCGGTGATTGTCTTTGGTCTCGTTGGTGTCGGCTTCGCATGGTACGTGGCGAAGCAGGTACTTGCGGAGGACAAGGGCACGCCGGAGATGCAGGATATTTCCGATCGCATCTATCAGGGAGCGGTCGCGTACCTCACGCGCCAGTACCAAACCATTTTCGCACTCGCGTTGGTGGTGGCCGTTATCATCGGCACGCTGGTGTATATCTTCGAGCACGATCACAAGACGGCTCGCGGCGTCATCACTGCCCTCGCTTTCCTTATGGGCGCGTTGCTTTCCGGCGTTTCCGGCATCATCTCGATGTGGGTTGCGGTAAAGAGCAATGTGCGCGTGGCTGCTGGCGCCGTGAAGGGTACCGGCCCGGCCATGACCATCGCCCTGCGAGGCGGTGCGGTATCCGGGTTCCTGGTAATCGCGCTGGGCTTGCTCGGCCTGCTTGGTGTGTACGGCATCGTGTACCAGTTCGCCGAATCCAGCCAGGGCTGGGCCAAGGTGGCTGAGACCCCGTTCTGGATCGTCGGATTCGGATTTGGTGCCAGCTTTGTGGCGCTGTTCGCGCAGCTAGGTGGCGGCATTTACACCAAGGCCGCAGACGTTGGCGCAGACTTGGTCGGTAAGGTCGAGGCCGGAATCCCGGAAGACGACCCGCGCAATCCTGCCGTTATCGCCGACCTCGTGGGCGATAACGTGGGCGACTGCGCCGGCCGCGGTGCGGACATCTTCGAGAGCTCCGCTGCCGAAATGACCGGTGCCATGATCCTCGGTGTGGCGCTGTTCCACGCCTCGGGCGGAACATCCGATGGCAAGAATGTTATCTGGATCTTCTTCCCGCTGGTGCTCGCCGCATTTGGTCTCCTGGCGTCGATCGTTGGTGTCTTCAGCGTGAAGCCACCTCGAATGACGGACCAGCCGATGGACGAGCTCAACAAGGGCTTCTACATCACTGCCGGTATTGCCGCCGTCATGCTGATCTTCATCTGCATGCTGCTGCCGTTCGGCAAGTGGGAATACGCACTGTGCGGCCTCATTGGCCTCGCAACATCGATCGCCTTCCTCTTCATCACCCAGTACTACACCGAGAGCAAGTACCGCCCGGTGAAGAGCATCACCCAGGCCAGCAAGACTGGACCAGCCACCAACATCATCAGTGGCATTTCGGTCGGCTTTGAGACCACCGGAATTTCGGCCATCGTGATCAGCATCGCGCTCTGGTCGTCCTACAACATCGGCAAGAGCGTGGAGGGATTCGATACCTCCATTGCGAACATCGATGTGAGCGCCGGTATTTTCGGCACCGCCGTAGCCACCATGGGTATGCTCATGACGGCTGCCTACATCCTCGCGATGGATACCTTCGGCCCGATCACGGACAACGCCGGCGGTATCGTTGAAATGAGTGATGCCCCGGATGAAATCCGCGATGTCACTGACGCGCTGGATTCGGTCGGTAACACCACCAAGGCGCTGACCAAGGGTTACGCCGTTGGCTCGGCCGCGCTTGCCGCCTTCCTGCTGTTCTCCGCCTTCCTGGATGAGGTGCAGCGGTTCAGCGAAGACACAATCGAGCGCATCGTAAACCTGGCGGAGCCCAAGGTGTTCATCGGTGCACTCATCGGTGCTGCCCTGGTGTTCGTGTTCTCCAGCTTCGCCATGAGCGCCGTCGGGCGCGCGGCCACTGACATGATCGAGGAAGTGCGCCGCCAGTTCCGCGCCGACCCGGGCATCATGCAGGGCACCAGCATGCCGGATTACCGCGCATGCGTGGATATCTCCGTCCGCTCCGCCCTGCGCGAAATGATCCTGCCGGGTGGCCTCGCGGTGATTGTGCCGGTGATCGTCGGTGTCCTTCTCGGTTGGGAAGCTGCTGCCGGTATGCTGATGGTTGGCACAATCGTCGGTGTGATGATGGCATTGGTCATGAACAACGGTGGCGGTGCCTGGGACAACGCCAAGAAGGGTATCGAAGCCGGCCTGCTGGTGGATGCCAACGGCGTGGTCATGGGCAAGGGATCCGAGGCTCATGCTGCTGCCGTTGTCGGCGATACCGTGGGCGACCCGTGGAAGGACACTGCTGGCCCAAGCCTGCACGTGCTGGTGAAGCTGCTTGCCACCATCACGCTGGTGCTTGCACCACTTTTCATCTAGCGGGAGCACTACAGGGTTTCGTATTACAGTTACCGGGGGCCCAATGTGGCTCCCGGTTCTGTTTTGTGGATAGGGGTAAATCCGGTATGGGAGGGCGCGTGAAGAGCATTGGCATCATCGGTGGAGGGTACACAGGGCTCACAGCCGCACTGCGACTGGCACAGGCCGGTCACAACGTGACAGTGTGGGAGCGTGGCCAGTTCGGTGGCCAGGCCGCGACCATTCCTTTCTACGACACCCGCATCGAAATCTTCTACCACCACCTCTTCCAAAGCGATACTCACATCCAGGACCTCGTGAAGGAACTGGGGATCGGCGACAAACTCGTATGGCTGCCGAGCAATGTCTCGTACTTTGCCGACGGCAAAATCCTCCCGCTCAATGGCGCGCTCGACCTCCTGCGTCTGAATATCATGCCCATCTGGGACCGCCTACGCGTTGGACTGGTAACCCTGTGGCTGCAGCGCCAGAAGAACTGGAAGCAGTACGAAGGAATCACCGCGCATGACTGGCTTACCAGGGCGCTGGGCAGCAACGCGTACGAAAAGACTTTGGGGGCCCAACTCAAGGCAAAGTTTGGCCGTTACTACGATCGCGTCAGCATGGTCTGGTTCTGGGGCAAGATCTGGCTACGCACGACCAGCCGCAGCAACCCGCTGGACAAGGAGAAGCTCGGCTACTTCAAGGGCAGCTTTCAGGTTGTGGCAGATGCGCTGGTCCAGGCGTGCCGCGAAGCCGGCGTGAATCTCATCGACGACGCGTCGATCAACTCGCTGACACAGGCAGGCGAATCGTGGCAGGTTCAGACCGCACAGGGAGTCGAGGAGGTAGATATCGTTCTCGCGACAACACCCAGTACCGTCTTCCAGAAGCTGGTAAGCGGACTGCCGCAGGACTACCTCGACCGGTTGAACGCCCTGGAATACGAGGGCGCCATCGTGACGCTGCTGGAACTGGACCGCCAGCTTACCGACACGTATTGGCTCAACATTGCCGACGACTCGATGCCGTTCACCGCAGTGATCGAACACACCAACTTTGTCGGACCCGAGAACTACAACGGCAGCCACGTGCTGTACCTGAGCAAATACGTGGAGCAGGACCACCCCTACTTTGGCCTGACGGATGAGCAGATCCTCGAAGCGTTCATGCCGCATCTGCAGAAGCTGAACAGCGCCTTCGACCCAACCTGGATCAAACGCAGCTGGGTGTTCCGGGAACGCGCGGCACAGCCGATTACGCCCCTGCACTACTCGCAGAAAATCCCTGATCTCAAAACACCGCTGAACAATCTGTGGCTGGCGAATACCACCCAGATTTACCCCGAGGACCGGGGGACAAACTACGCGGTTCGCCTCGGAGAGGACGTGTCGAAACGCATCCTTGAGTCGATCAACAACAACTGATCACGACTTCGGCAGCCACACCACCGAGGCATCTTGCACGTCGATTCGAAGTTCCCCGATCCGTTCCAGGTGAGCGAGGTATGCGTTGACCGTTGGCCGGAGCAGGTAGTACGCCTGTGGATCGGCCACCGGCACCTGCATTCGCTGGAAGAGATCTCGGAAGACCTCATCCGCTAGCATAGGGCGATCAACCAGGTCAAGAATGGTGCGGATCACCGTGTCGATTGCCAGTCGGTTAAGCGCAACGAGATCATCGAGACTATTGAGCACCGGTCCATGGCCGGGAACGACCTTGTCGCTAGTGACGGATAAGGCGGTATCGAGTGCCGCGAGATGCTCCGTAAGCCCAAAGAGGTAGGGAATGGGATACTTCTCCAGCGTCGCCGCCGGGAACACCACATCCGCGCAAAAGAACACCCCGTCAATCAGGTAGCCCAACTGGTTCATTGAGTGCCCGCCCAGCGCGACGGCCACAAGTTGCACGCCCGCGATGGTGTGTATGCCTGGTTTGACGATTCCGGTAACCGGGCTTTCCTCCGCGACCAGGAACGAGGTACGCAGTGCATCGGCTGGGTCGGCGCCACCATAGAGCATGATCGGCTGCATGAGTGGATGGCGAAGGGTCATCTCGTCGAGATCAGGCGCGTACACCTCTGCACCTGTCCGCTTCACCAGCCACGCATTGCCACCGAAATGATCAGCATGCCCGTGCGTGTTGATGATGGCTCGCAGTTCAGTGCCCAGCTGCTCGCGGACAAAGCGCAGCGCTTTCCGGGCCGGTGTGTCGTTCAGGCCGCTGTCAATAAGCACCGCCCGGCCGTCATCAGCGATCACCACACCAATGTTGCTGCCGCCCGGCAGGCAATACACGCGACTCGATAGCTGTCCCACCACTTTCCCGCCCTCCTCCGCCCTACTATAATCTTGCCGGTCGATACGCGAAGGAAGGACGCCGGTGAAGCACATTATTGCGGTGGAACAGTTCGAACGGTCGTGGCTGGAAACGCTGTTCTCCGACGCCGACAGGATGCGCGATCTCCCCCTCGATGCCGAACCGCTCCGCGGCCGCATTCTGGCCACCATCTTCTACGAACCCAGCACGCGTACCCGGCTGAGTTTTGAGAGCGCCATGATGCGCCTGGGCGGCAATGTCATCAGTACCGAAAACGCGCGCGAATTCAGCTCCGCCATCAAGGGCGAAACGGTGGAAGACACCATTCGCATCCTCTCCGGGTATGCCGATGCGATTGCGATGCGCCACCATGAGGAAGGGGCGCTCGCGAGGGCCGTCTCGGTGGCCGACGTTCCCATCCTCAATGCCGGCGACGGTCCCGGAGAGCATCCGACCCAGGCCCTTCTCGACCTTTACACGATTCACCATGAACTGGGACGGATCGATGACCTTCACATCGCCATGGTCGGCGACCTGAAATACGGCCGCACAGTGCGCTCGCTAAGCCTGCTGCTGCGGCAAACCAACAACTGCCACATCACGTTCGTTTCGCCAAAGGCTGTGGCAATGCGAGACGATATCAGGGATGCGCTGGACATTGCGGGCATCCGGTGGACCGAGGAAACCGACCTGGCCAAGGCAATGAAGAGTGCCGATGTCGTGTACCAGACACGCATTCAAAAGGAACGGTTCGCCAGCGAGGACGAGTATCTTTCGGTGAAGGGCACCTACATCATCACGCCGGAGATGATGGAGCACCTTGGAAAGCACGCTATTGTGATGCACCCGCTACCGCGCGTGAACGAGATTTCGGAAGACGTGGACAAGGATCCACGGGCCGCCTACTTCCGCCAGGCGCGAAACGGGGTGTACATCCGCATGGCCCTGCTCCATCAACTACTGGCCTGAGCTCCGGCGAGATTTCGGCTTCGGCAACGCCTCGGGACCCAACCGGTGCCTGGTACGGATTCGCATCCACTTGGCGCGGGCCGATTGACGTGCGTGCAAGATCTGGCCAAGGCCCAGCCCACCGACTGTCGCCGCCATAACCAGGAGAACATTCACCACCCCAAACAGGTCGGCTGCGGCAGCAGCAAAAAAGATCGGCACGAATGCGACAGAGTTGCTAATGGTGAAAAACGTTGCGTACACACGGGCGCGGATGGCTTCGTGGCTCCGCTCCTGCAGCATGGTCTGGGACGGCACGAGGATATACGCATTGCAAATGCCCAGGAATGCTGCAAAGAGGCCGATAAACGCGACAACCAACCACGTGTCCGCCTGTCCGGGTACCACGATCCAGTCCAGCACACGGCGCGAAAGCGCCATGGCCGCCATCATAAGCCCAGCCAACATCATCGAGATGCTGATAAGCCATCGACGCCCTACTCGCCGGACCACGCGCGGAACGGTAAGGACGCCGATCAAAATCCCGGCCCCTGCCGGTGCCACCACCAGCCCTATGTCCTCCTTGTCCAGCCCAATCACGCTCGTGATGAAGTCCGGACCCAGCGTCGCGATGGTGAGGAAGGTCGTTGAGGCAAGCGTGAGGTACCCGATCGCTTTCATAAGCGCGGGATCCTGGAGGATGTACACCAAGCCCTCTCGCATGTCTGCCCACAAACGCTTCATGGGCGAGACATCCGTATCCACCGGCCCATGATCGGGCTTCGCGGTGCGGGGGAGCGTAAATACGAGCGCCGCTGCCGCCAGGTAAGCCACAACGGCAAGCATAAACAACCGGTCGACGCCCAACACGCGGGCGACGATCGGCCCTGCGGCGGCAAACCCAATGAGCTGCGCCGCCGTATTGGTCAGGTTGAAGAGTGCATTGGCGCTCAGCAGTTGCTCCCGCCGCGCTACTAACGGGATCGTCGCACCCAGCACAGGGGCAAAGAACTGGCCAGCAATGCCAAAGAGGAACGTCACCAGGTAGTAGGCGATGAGGATGGTCTGGACATGCCAACCCGGCTGGATAGCCAGGAACAACACCACCGCCCCGGCCCGGGCTATGTTGAGAATCGCCATGAGTGTGCGCTTGTTCGCCCTGTCGGCTACCACGCCGGCAACCGGCCCGAAAAGGACCGCCGGGAGCGAGAATGCCAGGATCACCAGGCTCATGGCCGTATTGGCGTTGGGAAGGTTGTGGATTTCTACAACGTCGCGCACCCGCAAGAGGAGTGCGAAGTTAACCATGTTCTGCAGGAGCTGCGTGGTGGCCTGGATGATCCACAGGCGCACAAACGATCCATTTCGCAGGACGTCTCGCATACCGCCGGAGGGAGGTTGGGCGCTCACGCCCCGGTCACGGGTGGCGTATATTCCGGACCACGTTGCACAAACGCCTTGAGCCGGCGCTCGAGTTCGCGGCGCGGCAAAAGGACTCGCCTGCCGCATGTTGTGCAGACGAGCCCGATATCAGCACCAAGGCGTACCACGGTCCATTCATAGCCACCGCACGGATGCGGTTTACGCAAGCGCACGACGTCATCAATGAAGAACGGCACCGGCTCCTTCAGGACCATAGCGTGGGTTTTCCTACATCAGGCCGGGGAACTTCATTCCGCCGGTTAGCGCGCTCATCTTCTCTTCGTTAAGTTTCACGGCCTTGTCCATCGCATCGGTAACCGCTGCCAGGACGAGGTCCTCCAGCATCTCGACGTCTTCCGGATCAACAGCCGATGGATCGATCTTGATCGACTTCATCTCGCGCTGGCCGGTCACCTCGACGGTGACGACACCGCCGCCAGCAGTACCCTGAACAATTGTTTGCTCCAGTTCTTCCTGGATTTTCATCATGCGGTTCTGCATCTGCTGGATCATCTTCATGTTAGGTTGCATGGGTTCTCCTGTGGGCGTATGGGCGTGAAACCGCCCGGCATTGCTATGTGCGGAAAGTATAGCGCGCTACCGCGCCCTCGCCGCGCGATAATCGTGGACCCGCTGAAGCATCGCCCGCGCATTTGCCAGCGATTCCGGCGTGGCAGGAATACCGTCCAGCATCGCCGCAAGTTCCTGTTCGCGTGTCAACGGGTCGAGTTCCTCGACTTCCGAAACAACACGACCATCGGCTTCGTGCTTGGCGATACGAAAATGCTTGTCGGCGAACGCGGCAATCTGGGCTAGGTGGCTAATGACAATCACCTGATGGCGGTCTGTAAGGCTCCAGAGCTTCTCACCAACGACCTGGCCTGACCGGCCGCCTACTCCGACGTCGATTTCGTCGAACACCAGTGTCGGCGTCTCATCAACATCGCTCAAGATCGATTTCACGGCCAGCATGATCCGGGCTGTTTCACCACCGGAAGCGATTCGCCCAAGCGGTTTTAGGGCCTCGCCCAAATTGGGCGCGATCAGGAACGTCACGGTATCAATTCCTGTGGCGTCGACCCTCACCGTCCGGCCATCCGGCAAGGGCAGCCCCTGCGGATCGTCGATCTGCTCCACCCGAATCTCCACTTCCGACCGCCCCATATGGAGGTCTGAGATGCTCTTCATGGTGGCTTCGGAGAGTTCTGCCGCAGCAACCGACCTTGCCCGTGATAGTTCCAGGGCGAGCGATAGCACCTTCACCTGGGCCTGCTCGAGCCGCTCTGCGAGGATCGTTGGATCGAATCGTCCGTCCGATAGCTCGTCCAGTTCGCTGGCGGCCTGTTCGCGGAAGGCGATCACCTCCTCGAGCGTCTGGCCATATTTGCGTTTCAGGTTCTGGAGGCTGTTGAGGCGGTCGTCAACCATCTCAAGGCGAACCGGGTCGCCCTCGACCGACTCGGCGTAGTCCCGCGCATCGCGCGACAAGTCCTCGGCCAGCACCAACAGTTCCGTGGCGCGTTCGGCCAGCGCCTGCGCTGCGGGGTCGAGTGATGCCGCGTCTATAAGGCTGCGTTCAACCTGGCGCAACTGGGCGATGGCGTCGAGCTCGTTCACTTCGCTAGCCAGCGCCTCTACCGCGCCAAGCGCGCTCATGCGCAGGGCATCGGCATTGATCAGCACATCACGTTCGCGCACCAGCGCTTCATCTTCGCCAGCCTGCGGTGCTATCTCGTCGATCTCGCCCACCTGGAACTGCAACAGGTCCCGGCGCTGCTCACGCTTCCGTGAACCGGTGTTGAGTTCCTCAAGCGCGCGCCTGGCAGCACGCCAGTCGGACACGGCCCTGCCGACGTCCACCCGGAGGTCGTCGAGGTCGTGATAGCTGTCCAGGATGCGTCGCTGTTCATCCGGATCCAGGATGGCCAAATGGTCACTCTGGCCGTGAATATCAACCAGCAGAACCCCTACGGAGTTTAACTGGCCGGCCGGGACCAGGCGGCCGTTGATGCGGGCCGTGGATCGCCCGCTGGCCTGGATCTCCCGCGTGAAGATGAGCGGCTCAAGGGGATCGTGCTCAATCCCGTACTCCTGCAACATATCCAGCACGATATCGAAACCCGTGGGGGGTAGTTCAAACTGCCCCTCGACAAGTGCAGACTTCGCGCCGGTACGCACGAGGTCGCTACTAACCCGCGCTCCAAGCACGGCCCCCAGGGCGTCGAGCAGGATCGACTTACCGGCACCCGTTTCACCGGTGATAGCGTTGAGGCCATCCTGGAAGCGGATACGCGTGTGCTCGATGATGGCGAGATTTGTGATCGAGAGTTCTACCAGCATGGCCTACCCGGCGTCGAGCACCTTTTGTGGATCCCATTCCTGCACGGCAATGGGGTGGTTGTCCATCTCACTCATAAAGGCGTAGCGCTCCATAACCTCCAGGATATCGTCCGCGGTTCGGGCACTCCACAGGGTGAAATGGCGCTCGTCGTGCAAATCGGGCGAGAATGTTTTGATCCACCGCGTGCGAGACTCATCGCCGGCGTGGTCGCGGGCAAGGTCTTCCAACCGCGTTGGCGGGTAGACGGTGTCATCGTCCCCGTCGGTTTTCGGCGTATGGACAACAAGGTACAAGGGCATACGTAAGGGCTCCATTATTACATCGGGTTAGTTAGTAGGATCCTGGTTCGTGCGACGTCCACGTCGGCGCCTGCGCGCATCTGCATCCACCGAGTTGTCACCGCCACTCTCACGGCGCCGTTGCGGCGCCTCTCCCAGCACGTCGCTGGCGGCATAGGTCTTCACGTCCGTCGAACCTTCGTGCCGGATAGTGACAAGTTCTTTCAACACCTGGAGTGAGATCACCATACCGGGACCGTCCGGTGTGTTTACGGTGCTCCCCAGGCGGGGCAGGATGCGTTTAGCCTGCCGGTACTGCTCGTTCTCATAACTCAGGCAGCAGAGCAAGCGGCCACACAGGCCCGTAACCTTGCCCGGATTGAGGCTGAGATCCTGGTCCTTGGCCATACCCATGTTGACATCGGGGTAAAACGGGAGCCACGAGGAACAGCATAATGATCGCCCGCATTTGCCTAATCCGCCGATAGCGCGAGCTTCATCCCTTGGACCAACCTGAACCATCTCGATCGATGCGGGATGCTCCGCCTGCAAGGCCTGCTTGAGGGCCACAGGGTGGTCGCGATGTTGGTCGCTGCACGAGTAGCTCACCTTCAGGCGTGCACCGTCAAAGGAATACTCAGCGGCCACCACCTTGAGCTTCAGGTTCTGCGTGCGGGCGAGTTCAGCCGCACGGCGCATCACCTGGGCTGACAGCGTACGGCGCTCCTCCATCGCGTCAACATCTGCGTCGCTCAATCGGCGTTGGATCGGCCGCAGTTCGCCATCAAGCTGGTTTACCAGCATCTGCCGGGGGGAAATAACGACTCGCGCGGCTTCCAGGCCGCGGGAGGTCTGTACCACCACCCACTCTCCCCACGCGATTTCGGCGTCATCCACGCTGTAGAAGTACATTCGGCTCGAATCGCGGAACCGCACTCCCACCACGAGGGCGGAATCGCCACCGAGTGCCGTAACGGCCTCGTGCTCGGTATGGCAAGTGCAGTTTCCTACCGGCTCCCCATTTTCCAGACGCTCCTTGAAACGCTCTCGTGCAAAGGCACGAGCTTCGTCGACACTGTGTTGCCACGGCTTGTCGGAAGGGGTTATTGGTTGAGGATCGGCCATTGCAACACCATGCTTTGTAGTGCCAGCTTCGGGCGCACGTTTGCATCCAGGTCGCTGAAACACGTATCGACACTCTTGAGAGCCCGCACGTAGAGTCTTGCATCCGCAGGGTCGGTGGCGGCCAGCATTTCGATGGTGCGGGAACGCCACTCTGCCTGCACCGCGGACAGCCGGGCAAATACTCCGGCCCGATCCTTTGCAAACGCTTCTCCGAGGCGCGTTGCCTCGACAAGCTGCTGGTAGCGATCGGCAGCAATCCACTCCTCGGCAGCCGCCTTTAGCTGTAATCGCTCGGCCAACAGGCGGTCGTCGTGCATCGCCCGCAAGGCCCAGCCAGGCCGCCCGTCGCTTGCTTCGGCCAGTGATTCGGCCTTGTCCGGCGCAACGCCCTGGGTCAGCAGGCCACGCCGGATCACTACGGTGGGAACAGACTGAAGCGAGATTGTCATGGCGCGGCTACGGATGGTCTCAAGGAGCAACTCTGCGTCGGTGGTGAGCAACAGGATCACCGCGTATGAAGGCGGTTCCTCAAGTGTTTTAAGGAACGCTTCCTGGGCGGTCTCCTGCATCGTTTCTACGTCGTCAACGATCGCCACCCGGTAACGGGATTCCATCGGTCGCATTGCGAGACTGCTGGAGATATCGCGCACAGTCTGGATGTTCAGCGAAAGGTTCTTCGCCGTGCTGGCCTTGTCGGCCGCGGCCTGCTGGCGCTCGAGGTCCCATGCCGAGCAATCGGGATGTGTTCCCCTGCTCACCCGTCGGCACGATCGGCATACCAGGCACGGCACGCCCGGCGCGACCGGCTGTTCACAGAGCAATGCCTGCGCGAACAGCGTTGCCAGCGTGGATTTCCCAAGGTAGTCGAACCCGGTGAGGATATACGCGTGGCGTGGCCCCCGAATGGAAGCAGCCACCAGTTCCTTTACGGCATGCGTATGGCCCCAAATGGGCCACGCCGTTGGGGTATCGATGGCCACATCGTCGATCATGCAGTCTTGCGTTTCACCTGAGAAGGCTTCGGCGCCGAAGCGCGCCGTACCGGCCGGGGTCGTCGGCTCGCCTGCTGGCGCTCCGGCTGCTCAACGCCCGCGCCTGCAGCAAGCAGTTCGACAAGGCGCTGCTGCTCTTCTCGAGTAAACGTTTCGTCCACCGGGAGGTCGCGCAGGAATTCTGGCACCTCTTCGGCATGCAGCACCGGGTAGTCCGGCTCCTCGATCTGGAGTTCTACACGTGGATGAAGGAACACGGTGGCGGCGTACACCTCCACCTCCATCTGGCTCTCTTCCAACCACTTCTCAACAATCGGCACGTTGCGGTCGTTCTCGAAACTCGGGTTGCCCAACTGGGGGCCACTAAACGCAAACATCTTGCGGAATAGGCCGCCATCCTTCCGCCAGGCAGCCTTCTTCTGGCGAATGCGACCGTCGATCTCCTTGCCGTTCAGCAGGACAAGCCCGCCTGGGAAGACAGCAAGGTGGTCAATAACGCGGCCCTTCTCCCCCAGTTTGGCGTAGTGCACCAGCGTCACCTGGTCGCCCAGCCCCTTCATGCGGGCGTCGAGAATCTGGTCGTTGCGCGGATTGCGACTCCAGCGACCGATCCCTTGCATGCCCATGTTGAACATGACGAAACCGCCGATCATCGCGACGTAGGCCAGGAGCAGCATATTCGGCAACATGGCAAGGAACATGGCGCTGGAGAGAATCACGAATCCGATCAGCGCGAGGATCTTGCTCCTGCGCTTTTGCTGCTGGATGTACGTGGAATGTCGAACAATTCGCATGAGGGGTGGAAAGTTCCTTCATCGCTGCCCGACCCGGTTTATAGGGGTCGGAACAGGCACTATCAGGCCGCACAACGCGCAGGTTCACGTCGTTACGAGTGTACCAAAACCACGGAGTTTACAGGGTTGAGGGAATGCCCAGTGTCCGCTCCAGCCATGAGCGACCCACGGCGAGCAGGAGCATTACCGCTACCCCCATTACCAGGCCCAGCGCACCCGGTATGTGTAACTGGCGAACATGCACAATTCGCTCGTCAATCCTCGTTGCCAGCAGGAGGGTGACCAATGCCAGTGTGCCAAGGACGATCCAGGCACTAAGCATGAGCAGCGTGGATAGCGGGATATAGAGCCACCTCCAGTCGAGGTGCAATACGCCCAGGAGAACTGGCAAAGGAACCACGCACCAGACCAGGTCAGCCCAGGAATGTATCGAGGACTCCTTCCGCGCTACCTGGAACACGGTGCCGGCAAGGAGCCAGACCAGTGCGACCGCAATGACTACCCCCATGCCGTAACCGGTGACGACGCGGAACGCGTTGGTCGACTCCCACGGATGCCACCAGCCGAGACCGGTGAACAACGAATTGAAGCCATCGACCGCCATGAGCAGCGCCATCCCGGCGAGCACCGCAAGGTAGCGGAGCGGTGGTAGCTCGCCTGCCAACAGCCGCCGACGAAATGCCAGGTAGGCCAGTGTCATCAACGCGCCGGCGTAGATCCCCGTCATGCGGGCATCAAATGGAAGCTGCAGGCCGCCAAACTGGTAGGTATGGCTGGGGGTTTGTGCGCACAGGCCGTGCAGCACCATTCGCGATTTCTCGGCGAAGCCGCCGGGAACCAGTGCCAGGACAATAAAACCGACAGTAAGCACGCCCGGCCACAGCCAGAAGCTCCGTATTGCTGTCCAGTGAGCGGTACGAGTCGTACTATGCATCGGGTTCCGCTTGTCCCTATTGCTGGTGTTTCATCCTCGAAACGGGAATAAACGCCAGCGCGATAATCACCGCTGCTACCAGGAACGTTTCCTGCATCACCTGTACACCAAGTGGCGCCAGCACGTCGTTCACAAACTCTTGTTGCCGAACGAAATAGCTGGCGGTACTTTCGCCCTCTTGCTGTGTGATCGGTTCGAGGCGACCAGTGAGTTGCTGCAGCCGATAGATGCCTGCAGTGGTGACGAGACTCATCCCGATCGTCATACCGAGCAACCGGCATAACAACGCCGTGCTTGTTGCGGCGCCGCGATTGGAATCGTCCGCCGCATCGAGTGCCGTGGCGCTGAGTGGGGCCATCAACAAGCCAATGCCGGTACCGGCAATCGCCAGGCCTGGTGCCATCAGGAACAGGTTATCCATATCGATCATAAAGTACACGATTCCAAACCCGAGCGCCCCGATCACCACACCAAGCCGGGTCATGTTCCACTCGCCTATGCGGGCACTAATCGTGCCGCTGGCAAGGGCGAAAACCGCGATTGTGAGGGTTAGGGGTACTAGCAGGAGCGCGGAATCGCGACTTGTTGACCCCTCGCTGGCCAGCGACACGATCACCGGAATATTGACCATCCCTACCATCAGCGCGGCACCGACAAGGAAATTCGCGACAACCGTGGCCACGAAATACCCGCGACGAAACAACTCTGTCGGGAAGATGGGGTGCGACGCACGCCGCTCCCACAGGACAAGCAGGACGAAACCGATGACGGCAGTCGCCAGGAGCAGCGGAATGTGCTCCGCCATCGGGTTGGGGGTACCGCCAAAAGCTCGCAGGCCAGTGTTGCCCCCTCCCCCGTGATCGCCGCCGGAACTCAGGCTAAGGTTGGCGGCCACGAGCACGACGGCCAACAGCAACGTTCCCGGCAGATCGAGGTCGCTAAAGGAACGGCGTCGGCTGTCACCGGACCGTGGAAAACCGCGCCAGATCGCCAGCATTGCGAACACCGCGACGGGAACATTTATCCAGAACACCCAGCGCCATGGATCGCTTCCGGAAGGCACGACAGCGACGATGGCAGCACCCCAGGTAGGGCCGAGCACCCAACCCAGCGTTTCCACCGAACTCACCAACCCTACACCTGCCAGGCGCATACGCGGTGGCAGCACATCGCCGGCGAGGGCAACTGTCACCGGCAACAACCCGCCGCCACCGATTCCCTGGATAACGCGGCCCACGACCGCGACAGTCATTGAATCGGCGATGGCAGCGACAGCTGACCCGACCGCGAATATCACCAGGCAGGCCATAAACGCCTTTTGCCGGCCGATGTGATCGCTCATCCGCCCGAAAACAGGAATCGCCACCACGTAGGCGATGAGGTAACTGTTCACGATCCAGATATAGCGGTCGAAATCCGCCGTGTTGACACCCAAATCGCCAACCATGCCAGGCAAGATCGCGGCGATCACCGTAAGGTCTACGGCACTGACGAAGCAGCAGACCAGCCCCGCGACAATCGCAGGGCTGGTCAACATGGTGCGGAACGTTTGCGCCGCGGTGGGGTTAGTCTGGTCGTTCAATCTCTACATCTTTGTTGTGATTGAACAGGGTCAATGTCCACGTTGCGGGATCTTCCAGGTCCTCATCGGTCGGTTCCCCGATTCGAATCCGCAGGATATCGTTGGTTTCCTTGTCGATCCAAAGGCCGAGCGATTGCTCCGAACCTCGCATCGTGCCGCTGGTCATGGCACTGGTGACTTCGCCTTCGATAGTGGCAGTGATATGCCAGGCATCGCGACCATCAACCTCTTCGCTGCCTTCCAGTTTCGGGTCGGTCATCCGGCTCATCACCGGACCAAGCCCATCTTTCTCATCGTAGAGAATGGCCGGGTTGTAACCGAACTCGGGCGGGCTTGGCACCCATTTGCCGGTGGCGATATCGGTGATCCAGGCCTCGTCGCCGATGGTTATCATGCGAATGCTGATTTGCTGCCGCTTCAGCACCAGCGCGGTGAAGGTCACGTCCACCCGGTCCGGACGTTGCATTACTCCTTCGGCGCCAAGGAGCTGAATGGTTTCCGCCTCATCGACGTACGTTGTTCCTTCCAGCTCCATGGTGAAGGACATCGTTTCGACCTCTTCCAGCCGCTCGGCAGCCCCCGAGAGGATCTCATCGACGCTCGGGTCCGCGGCGTGAATTGCCAGTGGAGCAAGGCCGCTGATCGCGACGAGGACAATAGCAGTCAGCAGGTGCAGGAGTCGGTTGGTCACTGGTCTACCTCCATAGTCACGAGCAAGGCTATCAGGAAAATGTGTCAGGAGCGTTACGCCGGCCCAGGCTCAGATACTTCACCTTCCGGTAGAGCGTTGTCAGCCCGATGAGGTAGGTGGTGCCCAGCAGGTAGCTCGCCATGGTATCGGTGAACCAGTGGTGCCCCAAGTACACCCGGCTAGTGCCCACAAGCGCCACGAGCGCTGTCAGGCCGCCAGCCGCTACCCTGCGGACACTTCGGGTCTCGATCCAAAGCGTGGCCAGGTAAGCGAGGAACCCGTATACACCGGTGTAGATAATCACATGGCCGCTCGGAAAGCTGGTACCGCCGATGTTGGCCGGCACAACCCGAAGGTGCGGGAACTTTGGACCGGGGCGCTCTCGCTTCACGATACGCTTGAACACCGAACTCACGCCGCCAGTTCCCCATGCGCCAAGCTGAAACACGGCCTCCAGCCGGTATCCGCGCAGCCAAAGGGCCGCCGCGATGCCCGGAGGCAGGATGCGGCTCTGGGGAGGAAACCCCGGCCAACTGACGATGTGCATGAGCCGGTCGAACCAGCCGTGCCGAATGCCTTCGACCTGCACCTTATGGGTGATGTTCGCGTCGAGGTCCGCGGTCGTCCCCCGGCGCACGTTGTGGAACAGGGCGGCAAAAATGCCAGTGGCGGCGGCCGCCCACAGGAGCCCCGCAAGGTTGCGAGCGGGCACTACGCGGGATGGATCCAGGTGATTGTTACTTGAAGTGGTCAGGAACCGAAGTGTTTTCCGAAGCATGCGGTCTCCGATGGGCGAAAGTCTGAACCAGCCTGCTGAATCTATTGCAGGGCTGCACGCATGGCGGCGATATTCTCGGCGATACTTCGCCCGGCTGCGAAGGTAGCGCTCCCAGCAACCACACTGGTGGCTCCAGCGTCCACCACCCTCCGGATGTTCCCGGCGTTAATACCGCCATCGACTTGCAGGCGACATTGGGGATTTGCCGACTCGATCATTTCCCGCAGCCGTTCAATCTTGGCAATGCTGTTTTCGATAAAGACCTGGCCCCCAAAACCGGGGTTCACGGTCATAAGCAATACCTGGTCAACATCCGGCAGGATCTCCTCCACAGTGCTTAGTGGCGTGGCCGGGTTGATCGTCACGCCCGCCTCCATGCCCTGTGCCTTTATCGCCTGCACCACCCGATGCACATGCGGGGTAGCCTCGACATGGAAGGTGATTGCGCTTGCCCCCGCGGCGGCGAACTCATTCACCCACCGATCGGGCTGGACAATCATCAGGTGCACATCCACCGGCAGGCTCGTGCCGGCGGAAACGGCCTCCAACACGGGGAGCCCAATACTGATATTGGGAACGAACACGCCGTCCATGACATCGAAATGGATGTAATCCGCCCCACCCGCCTCGAGTTCATGGAGTTGCGATCCAAGGTTGAGGAAATCGGCAGAAAGGACCGACGGTCCGATAATGACAGGCTGGGGCATGCAGGCGATCCTCCCTGATCGAGATACGAACTTCACTGTACGGTATTATCTGGCTGTACGCGCAGCGGGCGCAATTGATCCGAAAGTTCCCCGGTTGGAGGCGTTGGTTTGAGCACACAGGCACCTGAACTTCAGATGCAAGTTGGTGGAATAAGTCAGGTCGGCGGTCGCGTCAACAACGAGGACGCGATCCTGATCCACGAACTGCCGCCCACGCAAGACCTGCCCGCCGGTGGCTGGGTACTCGCCGTTGCCGATGGCATGGGCGGAGCCGCAGATGGCGAGGTCGCGAGCGCGCTCGCAATCCAGACACTCCAGGCCGCATTTTCGCAAAGTACACAGCCAGACGCCGCCCTCGCCCTCAAGCAGGCATACCGACAGGCAAACGAAGCCGTGTACGCAGCCGGCGGCCAGGGTGACGATCGGCCAGGCACCACGCTGGTAAGCGCAGTGGTGCGCGGCAAGTATGTCACCATCGCCAACGTTGGCGATTCCCGTGCATACCTGATGCGTGCAAACCAGCTCACACAGATCACCCAGGACCATAGCGTGGTCGCCGAGCAGGTGGCCGCCGGCGTGCTCTCGCCAGAAGCGGAGCGAACAAGCCCGCAGCGAAACATGCTCACCGCCGCCATCGGCACGCAACCTCAACTGGATCGGCGATTGCCGGCGATTTACGAACTCGTCCTGCTTCCGGAAGACCGGCTGCTCCTGTGCAGCGACGGTTTTTACGATGTGCTTGGAAACGACGATTACTTGCAACTCATGTCAGGTGAGGATGCCCATACTTCGGCTGTCGCGCTTACCGACCTGGCGACCCAGCGGCGAACAACCGACAACGTAAGCGCCGTAGTCCTGGCCGTTGGCAGCAGTATGGCGTCGATCCAGCGTGCGGAGATTGCCCGGGATCTGGCCGAGCATCGCGCCGAGCACGGAACCACCATCCTGGTGCCGGTAATCATTCTTGTTATCGTCACGGCTCTCGTGGCCGCCGGTGTCTGGTACTGGATGTTCTAACGGCCATCCTCGAACAGTCCTGGACGCTGAAAAACAGCGAACGCCTCATCCGAAGGATGAGGCGTTCGTGCGTTTAGCTCGTTAACGAGTCAGCACCAGGCTTACCCAATCCTCGGCGAAGCGACGGTTGATGACCGTAGCGCCGGCTGCTGCAAAGGCATCGATCACGTCCTGCTCGCGACTTTCGATGATGCCTGCGAGCACGATTTTGCCGCCGGGTTTGGTATGGGCGGCGATCGCTTCACTGAGTTCGATCAGTACCCGGGCGATGATGTTGGCGAGAACCACATCGTACTGCTCGCCCCAGAACGGCTCGCCTTCACCAACGCTGCCCAGCTCGACCTTGATCTGTTCGGTGAGGCCATTGGCTTCGGCATTTTCAGCTGTCGCCTTCACCGCGACCGTCTCGACATCGACGGTATCAGCCTTGATGGCTCCGAGTTTGACGGCGGCAATAGCGAGAATGCCGCTCCCGGTACCAACGTCCAGCACCGTGTCACCCGGCTTCACAACTTCTTCAGTGCCGAGCATGCTCAGGCGGGTACTGGGGTGCAGCCCGGTACCAAACGCCATGCCGGGGTCCAGCACAATCACGACATCGTCGTTTTGCGGCTCGTATTCCCGCCACGGCGGGCGGATGACAACGCGATTTCCGATACGATGCACCTGGAAGTGCTCTTTCCAGGCGTTTGCCCAATCCTGCTCCTGCAGGCTGCTCACGCGAACATCGCTGACACCCCGCAGCTGGCCGAGGAAGTAGAGCGCCTGGCGGAGCTCCTCGATAATCGCAGGCTTGAAATCCTCTTCGGGAATGTAAGTGTGTACCGTGAACGGCTTGTCGATGTCGATGCCCAGGTTGTCGCCGTCCTGGTCCTGAACATACGGCTCCTCAATGGCGACGCCCTCATTGAACCCGTATCGACCGAACAGTTCGGTCACAGCCTCCACCGCCTCGGAGTCGACATCGACCGAGAGCTGGTACCAGACGCGGTCCGGTGTATGCGTGGCAGCGTTGACGCTGATGCTATGCGGGGCTTTTTCGTCTGTCACAAAACTACCTTGCCGTTATCCCCAACACTGATGCTGCGGGCGCTGCCGGTAATGACGGCATTGCTGCCGACCATCGACCGCTGAAGGATGGTATCGACCACCTCGGAGTTCTCTTCGACGATGGAATCGCGGATAACGCTGTTTCGCACCAGCGTGCCAGCCCCGATGCTCGCGTACGGGCCCACCACTGCATCCTCAAGGATGGCATCGCGGTGTACAAAGCTTGGCGGCACGATAAGGCTCCCCGCGCGTTGGGCAGGGCTGGGTGGCTCGGCACCGAGCAGGTAGCGATTGGTATCGAGCAATGCCTCCACGTTCCCGCAATCTTCCCAGGTACTGATCTGCGAAATCGTGAACCTGGCCCCGGAATCGACCATGATCTGGATCGCATCGGCGATAAAGTACTCGCCCTTCAGCATGATCTTTTGCTCGAATTGCTGCTCGATCGCGGCCATGAGTTGCTGCCACTGGCGGAAGTAGTAGATACCAATCAGCGCCTCGTGGGAGACAGGCTCCTGCGGTTTCTCGACCAAGCGCGTCATAATGCCGTTTTCATCGGTCAACGCAACACCATAGGCCGCCGGGTTCTCCACGTAGTAGGTGTAGGCAACTCCGTCGACATCCATGTCCGCCAGCCCGCTGAAATCGGCCTCGAACAGCGCATCCGGGAAAATCATCAGGGCATCGCCCTGAACATGCTCCCGGGTGCGGTAGAGTGCATCGCTCTGGCCCAGCATCTCCGGCTGCTCGACGAACACAAGTTCGGTATCGGGATAGTTGGCGCGGGCCCAGGTCTCGATCTGGTCCCCGAGATACCCGGTGATGAACACGATCTTGCCGGGCTCCAGCGACATAACCCGGTCGAGCACATGCGCCAGCATGGCCTTACCCGCCACAGTCACCAGCGGCTTCGGCTTGCTCCACGTGTGCGGCCGCAGCCGGCTTCCAAATCCTGCAACCGGGAGAATAATATCCACAGGACTACCCCTCAATCGTTCCCGGAGCACAACAACTGTGCGCCGCCATCACGTGTTTCTGGTGGGTATTATGCCCCGTCGGCGAGGTAGCCGGTAGCCACGGCAGCTACATCTGGATCGAACTGCCGGAGGTCGTCGGCCGTGCCAGGTTCAAAGCCCGATTGGTGGTAACCGGGCACCATGGTGGTGCCAAGCAGTGCCCAACCGCCGCCTTCAATCAGCCTGGTACCCTGCCAGCTGCCACCGGGAACGACCGTTTGAACCTGGTGCCCGGCGAGTATGTCATGGCCGAGCGTAGACGTGGTCAGGTTGCCGTTCGGATCAATCACGATTTGCTCGCAGGGATCACCAAGGTAGAAATGGAAGACCTCGTCGGCATCCAGCCGGTGCAGCGTGCTGAACGATTCCGGCGTCACCAGGTACACGATCGCTGTGCCGGCCGGTCGCCCGTCGGGAGAAGGCAATATCCATTTTTGGCGAAAATAGCCACCCTCACCGGGTAATGGCTGAAGATCAAGCGTCCGGATTATCTCTTCGGAGGTTGGCATGGAGGATCTCCACTACGACTGGCACGCAAAAGGCCAGAGCAATGCTCTGGCCGGATGGTACCCCGTACCGGATTCGAACCGGTGATCTTCACCTTGAAAGGGTGACGTCCTGGGCCGCTAGACTAACGGGGCGCAGCGGGAAGAATACTAGCGGCAGGTTACCGGCTGTGTCAAGCGAATCGGGGATGGATTCGGGGAATCGATACGGATAGGTCCACTGGAACGCCAGAAATTCGAAATTGGACGTCCATACCACATGCAAGTTGCCTCTTTGATGTAATTCAACCTATTATAGGTACTGTAGTTTTCACCTGGAGTTGAGCAGCGAGCAGGATTCACATGCAAGGGGTGCCGGTTCAACGGGGAACGTCGGCGGCGTAACCAGCGACAGCTATGCGCATTGTTCGGCATGTGTTCGTACGCACATTCCACCGTTACCAGCATCAATTCGTTGAATTTTGGGCTCGTTGGGTATCACAATAGGTGAATACCTGCGCGTTGTGTTCGGTATGCCTGCGATTGCTCGTTGCGAATTGCAGGACAAATGGCACCGGCTGAGGTGCCTGGTCATTACATAGACTAGGGGGTCTATCGTATGAACAAGATGGAGATCAATGCACTTGTGGACCAGCTCCGCGAGGGCACAATCAGCCGCCGCGGCTTTATGCGCCGCGCCACGGCACTCGGCGTAAGCGCCGGTGCAGCGGGCATGCTGGCCCGATCTGCAGCTGCGCAGACACCTATGGCGAGCCCGGCCGCCAGCTCTGGCGGTGAAGTGGTCACCAACGCGGTTACCCGCGAAGAAGCCATGGCTGCCATAAACGAGGCCTTCCCGTTCGAAGAACCCGGCAACATGGGTGGCGAGATCATCTACCAGCAGAGCACGGACATCGGAACGGTGAACACTGTTCTTTCGTCCGACGTGTACTCCGCCTACATCACCGGCATGATCTTCGAGGGCCTGATCGGCGCCTCGGTAGTCGATGGTAAGGACGTGCCGACCGGCCTCGCCGACGGCTGGGAAATCAGCGCTGATGGTATCGAGTACACCATCTTCCTGAACCCGAACGTCACCTGGCACGATGGCACCCCGTTCACCGCAGACGATGTGGTGTTCACCTTCGACGCTGCCCTCGCCGAGAACAGCCAGAGCGTGCGCAAGACCACCATCGAAAGCGTTCTCGATCGCTACGAAAAGGTCGACGATCACACCGTCAAGTTCTACGCCCTTGCTCCGTCCGGTATCTTCCTGACTGAGGCCCTCGGCCAGTTCGGCATCATGCCGAAGCACATCTGGGAAGGCGTGGATCCCGCTGATTGGCCGTCTGACGGCGGTTCGACCGGCACCGATCCTTCCCGCGTGATTGGCACTGGCCCGTTCAAGTTCGAAGAGTGGAAGCTCGGCGAAACCGTAACCGTGGTCAAGAACGAGAACTACTGGCAGCCGGATGAAGTGCCGTACATCGATCGCTTCATCTACCAGGTTGTCGCCGAGAGCAGCTCCGTTCTCGCCGCCCTCCAGACCGGTGGCACCGACGTTGGCGACGTTCCGTTCGCTGAGGCCGATGCGCTGAAGGAATCCAACCCGGAACTCCAGGTTGTCGCCTTCGACACCACCAGCATGAACTACTACCACTGCAACCAGGACGAAACCAAGATCGAGCTGTACACGGACGTCCGCGTTCGCCAGGCCATGCTCTACGCGCTTGATCGCACCCTGCTTGCTGACATGGTGTACTTCGGCTACGCCATCCAGGCCGATGGCACCCAGCCGGTGCTCTCGATCGCCTACGATCCCAGCAAGGTCAACACCATTTACAACTACGATCCCGAGAAGGCCAAGAGCCTGCTCGAGGAAGCTGGTTGGGTGGATAGCGACGGCGACGGCGTCCGCGAGAAGGACGGCCAGAAGCTCACCATGGATGTGATCTACTCCGAAGGTACGGCCACGTACCCGGTACAGATCCCGTACATGCAGGACGCCTGGCGCGAAGTTGGTATCGAGGCCATCACCTCCGCCATTCCGTTCCAGAGCCTGCGGGATGCCACCGATGCCGGTAACTACGGCGTCTGTGTCCAGGGCTTCCAGTGGAGCATCGACGGTGGCCAGGACGCCATGTTCTGGAGCGAGATGACGCCTCCGACCGGCTTCAACAGCATGCGCTACAGCAACCCCGAGTACGATGCCCTCGTGATTCCTTCCAAGACCGAAGTGGATCAGGAGAAGCGCATCGAGATCCTCCACGAGATGAGCAACATCGTGAACGACGATGCAGCCATCGGTATCACCGTGTTCCGCCAGAGCATCATGGCGGCGAGCCCGGTGGTGCACAACTTCTTCCCGAATGGCTACGGCGCATTCTGGTGGCTGAACAAGGCGTGGGTGGACGCTCGATAGTCCGCAAACGGGTCACTACACATACATTGTGTAATATGGGGGCAGCAATTGCTGCCCCCATACCCCGCCGCACGTAGTAACGTACATGAGTTCCCTGGTAAGATCGGCACGTAATCGCCCGAGCGCGCAGGGACACGAGGAATCGTAATATGACGCGCTATATCGTTCGCCGTCTCATTGGGCTCATTCCACTCCTCATCGGAATCTCCTTTATTGTGTTCGCCCTCATGAACATGGTTCCAGGTAGCCCTACATCCCAATTTGAAGGCAACCCGAGTATTAAGCCTGCAGATATTGAGCGTATTAAGGAAAACCTGGGTCTGAATGAACCATGGTACGAACGCTATTTTATTTGGCTGGGTAACGCACTTCAGGGCGACCTGGGGATCAGCTACATCAACGCCCAGGAAGTAACACGCACAATCGCCTCCGCAATGCCAAACACCCTGGCACTGAGCATTCCCTCGCTGGTTATTGCCGTAATGTTCTCCATTCCGGTAGGCGTCCTTGGGGCAATCAAGCGAAACTCCATTTTCGACCGCATCACCACAGTCTTTGCAACGATCTTCTACTCTACTCCCACCATCTGGCTGGGTATGATGATGATCATCATCTTCAGTGTTCAGTTCCAGAAATGGGGGCTCCCCTACCTTCCAGTGTCGGGAACGCAGAACCTGCGTGGGAATCCCGAAGGATTAGCACTGCTCTGGGACCGAACCCTCCACCTGATCATGCCTGTGGTCACTCTCTCCCTTGTGAGCCTGGCCGGTTGGACGCGCTATATCCGTACCCAAATGTTGGAAACAATTAATCAGGATTACGTGCGCACCGCCAACGCCAAGGGCCTGGGATACCGCCGCGTCATCATGGGCCACGCGTTCAAGAACGCCATGCTTCCCCTGGTTACACTGGTGGGCCTAAGCATCCCGGATATCTTCGGTGGATCGCTGGTGGTGGAAAACGTGTTCGGCTATCGCGGCATGGGCCAGGTGCTGGTGGAATCGCTTAGCAATAGTGACTATTCCGTGGCAATGGCCTGCGTTATGTTCTATGCCGTTCTCACCGTCTTCGGAAACCTGATCGCGGATGTCCTCTACGGCGTGCTCGATCCGCGCGTCCGACTCGATTAGCCTGCGTCAGAAAGGACTCCACCATGGCAAATACCGCAGGAACAAAAACTGCCCGTAATCTTGGGGACGTCATCGACGACACAGAGGATGTGCGGAAATACACATCGCTCGGTGCCGCCAATCGCGACAAATTGAAGGAAAACCCGGGGTTCTACACCCGGGCATGGCGCCGGCTCCGCAAAGACAGAATCGCCGTCCTCTCACTTGTCGGCCTTGCCCTGATCGTGCTGTTCGCGCTGAGCGCCCCACTTATCGAGAACTGGGTAGGCGTCACCTACCAGAAGACGAACCTGCGTGCAGCATTGCTTCCGCCAGGGGCGACCTACGTCGATCCCGTGTCTGGAGAGACAACACGCTACTGGCTCGGTACTGATGGCGCAGGCCGTGACCTTCTGGTTCGGCTCGCGTACGGTGGCCGTATCTCGCTGATGGTCGCGACCCTGGCCCTTATCTTCTCGCTGCTTATCGGCATGACGGTCGGCGCAGTTGCGGGATTCTACGGCGGTGTCGTCGATAGCCTGCTCATGCGCTTTGTCGATACCATCATCTGCATCCCGGGCATTACGTTGCTGCTGCTCATCTCGGTCTGGATCTCGCCAGGACCGGTCGGGCTCTCGTTCGTAATCGCGGCCCTCGGCTGGACCGGCGTCAGCCGCCTTATCCGCGGCGAGGTGCTGTCACTGAAACAACGGGATTACGTGGATGCTGCCCGTGTGCTGGGTGCCAGCAACAGCTCTATCATCATCAAGCACATCTTCCCCAACGTGGTATCGCTGGTGATCGTGTGGGCATCCCTCTCGCTGCCCAGCCTGATCATCTATGAAGCAACCCTCAGCTACCTCGGTTTCGGCGTGCAGATGCCGGTTCCGAGCTGGGGCAACATGCTGGACGATGCGCGCGAGGTATTCCGCCGAAGCTGGACATTTACGTTCATCCCCGGTATGGCCATCATGCTCACCGCGCTCTTCATCAACCTCTTCGGAAACGGCCTGCGCGATGCGCTGGACCCACGCCTCAAAGAGTAGGATTGCATGTTCTGTTCGAACTGCGGGCAGGATCTTGCCCCCGAAGCGAAGTTTTGTTCCAACTGCGGTGCCCCGGTTTCGGCCGGGGCATCGACTGCGAACCCGTCGGAGTCTGATCGCGAGCGCGAGCGACGCGAGGATTTCGAGCGTGCGTGGGGTACTCTCTCAAACGTGACCGGCAGCCAGCAGGACGACGGATCCGGTGCAAACGACGATGATCCTGCAGGCGACGCGTTTAACGACGCCGGCTACGAAGGTGGCTTCGCCACAAAACGGCCAGCATGGGAAGTGCAGCGGGAGCAGTTGCGCGAGCAGCCGCTCGACGAATGGAGCATGATGGACCTCGGCCCGGCCAAGCCCCGACGACGCCGCACGTGGCTTTGGGTGCTGCTGGGAACCATCGCGGTCATCGTTATTGCCTGCTGCGTGTTTTCCTGGTGGCTCACCACCGATGCAGGCACGGAGTGGTTCGAAGGAATCGCCACACAGGCCGCAGAGGAAATCCAGCGAGCCACAGAAACTGCTGCAACCCCAGAACCGTAAACATCGGATAACGGCAAAGGCGGCCCTCGTTGGGCCGCCTTTGGGTTCATTCTTTCCGAGTGCTGACAGGCGTAAAGCTGGCATGCCGTCCGACAGCGACTCATAGCCGCACAGTTACCGTTCGGGCGTCGGTCGTACCCAGTCGCCGTTGTCAATCTTCTCGATCATATGCACGGCTACTGCCGCTACTTGAACCAGTTCCTCCCGCAAGTGATCGAGATGTTCACGCTCCCCATGGAAGTGCACGCGCAAGGATGCCTCGGCCACCTCACCGACCTCCTCGGTAAGAATGGCAGACCAGACCGGCATCGTATGGACTTGGTTGCCCCACCTGGCGTCCTGCGCATCCCGCTCGGCGGATATATCGGTAAAGACCTGTTGTCTGTCGCTCAAGCCAGCCCTTCTTTCTGTTCAACATAGAGCGAAACCCGGGCACGGGCCCGGGTTTACGCTGCGTTCGCTATAGAGTGTTAGTCGCGTGGCCCGTGGTCACGTGGGCCGCGATCCCGCGATCCACGGTCATCACGACGCGGTCCCCGATCGCGATCACCGCCACGGAATCCGCCACCCCGGTCATCCCGGCGCGGGCCGCGCTCACGCGGGGCTTTTGGCTCCGGCAACTCGCCGGTAAGCGCAGCACGGCGGCTGAGGCTGACCTTGCCGTTCGGGGCAACGTCGATCACCATCACGGTAATCTCGTCACCCAGGTTGACCACATCTTCCACGCGCTCGGTGCGAATGGCCGGATCTTCACTCAATTCGGAGATGTGCACCAGGCCATCCCGGCCCGGAGCGATCTCGACGAACGCGCCGTACGGCATCACGCTGACGACCTTGCCGTTGTACAGCTCACCGCGCTCCACAGCAACCTGTGGCAGCTCCTCGGTAAGTGACAGGATCTTGGCCTTCGCCCGCTCGATTCCCTCGCCATCGGCCGAGGCGATCGAGATCGTGCCATCGTCCTCGATGTTGATCTTGGAGTTGGATTCTTCCTGGATCTCGCGGATCATCGAGCCGCCCGGGCCGATTACCTTGCCGATCTTCTCCGGGTTAATCTTGATGGTCACCACCTGCGGCGCGTACTTGTTCAATTCGGCGCGCGGCGCGGCAATGGTTTCAGCCATTTTGCCGAGGATAAAAAGACGGCCGTCGTGGGCCTGCTCCAGAGCCTCGCGCATGATCTCGTACGAGATGCCCTTGACCTTGATGTCCATCTGGATCGCGGTCACCCCATCCGGGGTGCCAGCTACCTTGAAGTCCATATCGCCCAGGGCGTCTTCCATGCCCTGGATATCAGTAAGGACCGTGTAACGGCCACTTTCACCATCAGTGATGAGCCCCATGGCCACACCGGCCACCGGCTTCTTCAGCGGCACACCGGCGTCCATAAGCGCCATGGTGGAACCGCACACGGAGGCCATCGACGACGAGCCGTTGGAGCTCAGGACATCGGACACCAAGCGAATGGCGTACGGGAACTCGTCCACCGGCGGGATGACATTGATGAGCGCGCGCTCGGCAAGGGCACCATGGCCGATGTCGCGACGGCTCGCGCCGCGCATGCGCCGGACTTCGCCCACGCTGAACGGCGGGAAGTTGTAGTGGTGGATGTAGCGCTTGCTGGTTTGCGGGGTTACCGAATCCAGCCGCTGCTCCTCGGCGGTGCTACCCAGCGCGGCCACTGTGAGTACCTGCGTCTGGCCACGGGTAAAGATGGCAGAACCGTGCGCACGCGGCAGGTAACCGACCTGCGACCAGATTTCGCGGATTTCGTTCACGCCGCGGCCATCCGGGCGGACGCCTTCCTCCAGGATGCCGTTGCGAACTTCTTCCTTCAGCAGCGCTTCATAGGCGGTGTTCACCTGGTGCTCGGTGAAGGCGGGTTCATCTCCAGCCGTCAGTTCAGCAATGACGCTCTTCTGCAGGTCACTGGTGGCCTCAAGGCGGACGACCTTGTCGGGATTACGCACGGCTTCGCGCAGCCGGTCACCCAGGGCGTTGCGCACTGCCGTGAACAGATTCTCGTCGCGCGCCGGGGCAACAAACGGCCACTTCTCGACGCCAACCTGCGCCGCGAGTTCGCGCTGCAAGTCAACGATCTGCCGAATCACCTGATGCGCCTGCTCAATCGCCTGCACCATCAGTTCTTCGGCGATTTCCTTGGCCTCGCCCTCAACCATCATGATGGCATCGTCGGTTCCGGCAACCACCATATCGAGGTCGCCTTCTTCACGCTCGGCGAAGGTGGGGTTGATGATGAACTGGCCATCCTTCATGCCCATCCGCACCGCGCCCACCGGCCCTTCAAAGGGGATCGGAGAGTTGGTGAGGCCGGATGATGCGCCGATGATCGAGAGGATATCGGTATCGTTCTCCTGATCGGCACTCAGTACGGTGGTGATGATCTGGACTTCCGCCTTGTACCCCTTGGGGAACAGCGGGCGCAACGGACGGTCAGTGAGCCGGGCGGCAAGGATCGCAGCCTCGGTCGGGCGTCCCTCGCGCTTCGGGAAACCACCGGGAATCTTGCCGGCGGCGTACATTCGTTCTTCGTAATCCACCGTCAGCGGGAAGAACCCCATATCTTCTTTGGGCTCGCGCTCGCCAATGGCCGAGGTGAGCACCATCGAGTCGCCGTAGCGAACCGTTACGGCGCCCATGGAAAGGCCGGCGAGCCGACCGGTTTCAATTGTGAGTGTGCGACCGGCAATTTCGGCACTTACAGCCGCGATCTTCTGTTCCACGTGTTCGGGAAGCGACATTGTTGTCTCCATCATGTACCATGCAGCCTTTCCGCACGGCGCGTACACCAATCCATGTGCCTGCAGGAGACCAGAGGAACTGGAGCAAATCGACCGCTCCCTGCGCTCGCCTCGCTCCAATGCCTCCTGGCCCTGCGGCCTTCGTACTCCGGTTTGCCCTCCTCTCGTGGTATGCGAAAGCCCAGAGCCGTGGCCCCGGGCTTTCACTCATGATCATGTCACCGATACGCGTGCTCGGCTGCGACATATGCAGTAACCGGCGCGTATCTTGCCCATAAACCTACTTGCGCAGGCCGTGGCGGGCGATGGTGGCGCGGTAGCGCTCGATGTCGTTCTTCTGCAGGTAGGCCAGCAGGCGGCGACGGCGACCAACCATCTTCAGCAGGCCGCGACGGGAGTGGTTATCCTGACGGTTGGCGCGAAGGTGATCGGTAAGGTCAAGAATGCGGCGGGTCAGGATTGCAATCTGCACTTCGGTCGAACCGGTGTCGGTTTCGTGCGCACGATTGGCTTCGATAATTTCTTGCTTCTGCTCAGTTTGCAACGCCATGCGGCGGGTTCTCCTTATGGTCTGATCATGACCAGTATTGATTTCAGGACACATTAAAACGCCCGTGGCGAAGGGCTTACCGGGAGAGTATACCATGATTGGCACGGGCAGGATGGTGCAGGGTAATGTCCTTTACCGTCTCCCGCTGGTGTCCTTGCAGACGGCAAGCGCAATCGCTTCCAGGGAACCAGTTGATAGTGCCGTACCAGCACCGATCCCCCTCTCCGGATCGGAATCGTCCAGCCCGTGAGGCCAGCTGTTACCCGACCACCCGCTTGCAAATCCGGCGAGCTCCTGAGACACAGGGGCGTCCACCGTCGCCGCGCTTCCCTCTCGCGTTCCGCAGGATTCCTCACGCAGACGGTACCATGTACAGGTAGACGCGGGGCAGCGGCGCGCACATGAGGAGAAGGCGATTAATGCTAGGCATCATCGGCGGAACGGGCTTGTACGACCTTCCAGATCTGGTGGACAAGCAATATGTTGAAGTGGACACGGCTTGGGGCAGCCCCAGCTCCCCACTGGTCGTTGGATCTCTCCACGGGGCCAAAGTCGCGTTCCTGGCGCGACATGGTCTCGGTCACCGCTTCAATCCATCCGAAGTTCCATACCGAGCCAATATTGCTGCCCTAAAACAGATCGGCGTTACCCGTATTCTGGCCGTGAACGCGGTTGGAAGCCTGAACATTGACATGCCGCCCCGCTCGGCGGTCGTGCCGGACCAGATCATTGACAGAACCGTCGGCCTGCGTGCTCGCACGTTCTTCGAGGGCGGCGTGGTAGCGCACGTTGGTATGGCCGATCCTTTTTGCCCGACGCTTCGCAGTGGCATCGTGAAGCACGCCCGGGTCTCCAGTGACATGGTTCGGGACGGCGGTACCTACATCTGTATCGAGGGGCCGCAGTTCAGCACCCGGGCGGAGAGCCACATGTACCGGCAGCTGGGTGCGGATATCATTGGCATGACAGCGATGCCAGAAGCACGCCTCGCCCGGGAGGCAGGGCTATGCTATGGAAGCCTTGCGATGGTGACCGATTTCGATGTCTGGCACCAGGGGGAAGACGACGTGACCCTCGAGACCATTCAGCGCGTGCTCGCCGAGAATATCGAAACCGCCCGCAATGTCGTCCGCGGTTTGGCATCAGAGGATCATCTGGCATGCACGTGCGCAACTGGTGCGGCAAGTGCCGTAATCACACATGATATCCCGGAGCACCTTCGGGCGGGCATTGAACTGATACTGCGGGCTCCGGGGGTAGACGCCTGACGCCATGCAACGCTACCGACCGGCCCTGCGAATTACCGAATTCAACCTGCTCCTCATCACCGCAGCGATCACGATTATCGGATCGCTGACGATCTTCCTTGTCGACAAGGGCTCAGTCGAGTGGACGTGGCGCGATGTGTCCGTCGGGCTTGCTGCGGCGGCAGCCATGGTGGCAGTTAATGTGACGTTTGCCCTGCGGGGGTTCCGCGGGGACCAGGTCCTTTTTCCCGTAACTGCCACACTGGCCATGTTGGGGATGCTGATGATCCAGCGCCTCACGCCGGACCTTGTGGCCATAAACGAGAACTACAGCTTTCTTTCCAGCCGCCACCTGCTCTACCTCGGTGTGGGGCTTGTCGGCATGTGGCTGGTCGTAATGCTGAGCGGCCCACTGCGGGTGATGGAATGGTTACCGAGGTACAAGTACCTATGGCTTCTCGGCACACTGGCACTGCAGGCCGCGACCTTCTTCATCGGTACCGAGGTAGGCGGAGCGCGGCTGTGGATCGAGCTTGGGCCGATCCAGATCCAACCATCTGAAATCAGCAAGATCACGTTGGTGATCTTCTTGGCGGCCTACCTCGACGAGAAGAGGGACCTCCTGGCTGAGCCATGGGTAGTTGGCAAGCTCCGGTTACCGCCCATTCCATACCTGTTGCCAATGGGGATCATGTGGGGCGTGGCGCTGGTGCTGCTTGTTGCGCTGAACGACCTCGGACCTGCCCTGCTCTTTTTTGGCATCTTCGTCGTCATGCTCTACCTTGCCACAGGCAGCCGGCTGATTATCCTGGTGGCTGGCGGATCGTTCCTTGCCGCATGCTGGCTCGCATGGACGTTCTTTAGCCGCATTGAAGTGCGTGTCAATAACTGGCTGGATCCGTTCTGGGATCCCTACGGATTCGGCTACCAGCCGGTCCAGAGCGACTATGCGCTCTCTGCCGGCGGACTCATGGGAGCAGGACTCGGCCAGGGCCACCCGACCTTTATCTCTCAAGTGCAAACCGACTACATCTTTAGCGCCCTTGGCGAGGAGCTTGGCCTGCTGGGAACGCTCGCCATCCTGGCGCTGTATTTCGGCTGGGTGCTGCGTAGTTTCATCATCGCCATGCGGGCACAGGAAGGGTTCGTGCAACTCTGCGTCGCCGGGCTGGCGGCAAGCCTTGGAATCCAGACGCTCATCATTGTTGGTGGTGTTACCCGGCTCATCCCCCTCACCGGCATCACGCTCCCGTTTATCTCTTATGGAGGTAGCTCGCTTGTGACCAACCTGGCGGTAGTGGGCCTGATCCTGTATTTCTCCAGCCGACCCAAGCGCGTATAACGAGGCGTATCCATGCATCCTTTCATCCGATCCCTCTTCCTCCTCGGAGCCTTTGCACTGATCGGCTTCGGGCTGTTCATCGGTGACGACCTCTCCGACGCGCGCTGGCTGGCTCTGCTGGCAGGGGCTCTGGTTTGCCTCTTCTTCGCCACACGCATCACATTGCCGGCGTCCATGCCCACGTTTAACCGCGGACTCATCCGTACCACGATGCTGCTCGGCTGCGTGTTCGTGCTGCTCTCGGCACAACTGGTACGTATCCAGGTGATCCAGCAGGAGCAGATCTATTACCGCACCGAAGCCGATGCCAACGGGGAGGTCATCAGCAACCCTCGTCTCTACCAGCAGCAACTTACCGTGCAACGCGGCAAGATTATCGATCGCAATGGCGTTGTGCTGGCCGATACCACCCTGCAGGATGGCATCTACTACCGCTCTTGGCCGGTTGAATCCACCTATTCGGTCACGGGCTACTACAGCCCTAACCGGTACGGGAGTACGGGCATCGAGGCCACCTATGAGCAGGAACTCAGCGGGCAGGCTGGCTCCAACCCCATCGAGAACACCGTGCGCGAGATGCTGGGCCGGGAGCAGGCCGGGGCAAACGTGGAACTCACCATCGATTCGGACCTGCAGACGTTCGCCTTCAACCAGCTTCAGGGCCTGAACGGCGCTGTGGTGGTCATCGATATCCGTACCGGTGAGACCCTGGTGCTGGCCAGTCGACCGTCCGTCAATCCCAACACGCTTTTCGTGGTCAATGACACCGCTGCGGCGGACGCGTACTGGAACACGCTCTCCAACGACGATGTGAACCGGCCATTCGTGACCCGGGCGAACCTGGGGGTGTACACACCCGGCTCCACGTTCAAAACGGTGACTGCGGGCATAGCCATTAATGAGGGTTACGCAAACCCGGAAACCGTCTATGAAGATAATGGCCAGATCGTTATTGATGGCCGGGTGTTGGTGGAGAATAACCGGCCCGACGTTACCAGGAACCAGTGGACACTGCGCGAGGCAGTGATGTGGAGCCTTAACGTGGTGATGGCGCAGGTGGGCCTGCAGATCGGGCCGGAAACGTTTTGGGAATACGGCCCGCAACTCGGCTTTGGCGAACGGATTCCGTACGACGTCCCCATCGCCCAAAGCCAGCTGGCGAACGACCGCGACTTCCTGAACAGCCAGAACGCGCTGGCCGATACGGGATTCGGACAGGGAGAAATCCTGATGTCGCCGATTCACCTCGCCATGGTCGGCGCGATGTGGGCCAACGACGGGGTAATGATGGAGCCGATCCTGGTGAGGCAAGTGACGGCCCCAGATGGCAGCGTGCTCTACCGCGCCGAACCAACGGTCTACCTCGAGTGTGTCGATCCTGCCACGGCGCAGGCTGTAGAGCAGATGATGATCGATGTGGTTCAATCCGGATCAGCCCAACACGGCCAGGCGCCGGGTTACGTCATCGGTGGCAAAACGGGAACCGCGGAGCTGGGCGACGGCACAAGCAACTCGTTGTTTATCGGCTTTATCGGCGACCCCGAACCGCGGTACGCCATCGCGGTAGTACTGGAAGGCAACGGCGGCGATCTCCCGAGCGCGACCATCATGGCGCGGGACATCCTGGTTGCCACCATGCAACGACGCGATGATTAACCGGCTTGCCGCCTTTTTTCCTTGATTCATCGCGCCGCGTTTGGTAGTATCTTCTCGCTGCCCCATGGAGGCACGATCCCCGATAGCTCAACGGTAGAGCGCCCGGCTGTTAACCGGTAGGTTCCTGGTTCGAATCCAGGTCGGGGAGCCACGTGAAGAAAGTCCCTGATGGCCAGGTCATCAGGGACTTTGTTGTTAAAGCCGTGCCTGCATTGTCCTCCTGGTCGCCTCCAGCCAGCTGCCCTTGAAGCACAAGTCTCCGGCACTTGTGTCAACACGTGCTTAGCTCTATTCTTGCAGCGGGGACCACAACCAATACGAAACGCACCTTTCATGGGTGCGTCAACTCGCTCACGGGGGGAAATCATGACCGTAGTACGTGGGTTTTGTGTTCTTCGCAATAACGCTATTGATAGTGGCTACCAATAGCAGCGTGGCGTAGGCGCAAAGTGGTCAAAATGAGTTCGATATGGTTGTAGCCCGCACCTGCGACAACTATGTCTCCATCAAGTGGGCACAAAACAACGCCGTTTCAATCGAGTATTCCGTCACCAACACCTCCGAAAGCTGGGCTTCCGGCTGGTCGTCCGTTTCTAACGTCGAAAGTGGTTTTCACGCTGAGCCGCTGGGACGAACGTTCGACAAGGTGAGCGTCCGGGTAACCTTCGCCGATGGCTATGTGTATATGGATCACGCGGATACCAGCCAGTGTCATGACCGATCTTCGGCCCAGCCACAGGAGGGTGTGGTGCGCAATCCCCCGGGCGGCGGGGGCCATTCCGGCGGGCAGCGGGTGGAAGGCTCGTACAACGATCCGGCTACCGGCAACAGCTTCACGTTCCTGACCGCGACGAGGAGCTGCGTGGACAACAGCCTCCTTACAACCTGGGAAGGCAATAACATCACTGGAATCGATATCACTGCCTACAGTCCCGCGAATGCGTGGGGAACAGACTGGATGACAGCTGATCCTGCATCGGGGCAGTTCTCTGCGCCGATTGAATACGACACGCCCTACCGCGTTGATGCAGCAGTGAAGTTCCAGAACGAAACAACCGTTGTCGTCACGGTCGACATTCCCGACTGCACTCCGGCAGCCGACCCGACAGAGGAAGTGCCGAACGCCGGGATCGGCGATTACCGGCTGGTAGTACAGATCAATCTTGCAGATGGTGCCGATATCGCTGGAGCGCCGTTCTCGCTGTATGCGCCGCAGGCAAGCATGCAGTATATGCCCGAGGCACTCGTAACGGGCGTTGTCGGAGCTAATAACGTTGTGACGATCGACGGGCTGGTTCCAGGATCGTACAAGCTGGTGGTGACTCCGGCCGATCGAGATCCCATCGAGGCGGTTGTAGCCGTGAGTGATCAACCGGTAACCCAGGCGGTACTGACCGTGGACCAGGACGGCCGCGTAACCGTGGACTATGTTACCCAGCCGGGGGCTCCGACGTCGGACGGCGTATCGAAAACCCCAACAACGGCCGGCACGGGATCAGCCGTCACGGGCCTCCCGAACACCGGTGTTGGTACCTCGCCCCTGTCAGCAGGCGCGTGGTTGACCGCAATCTGCGTCGTGCTTCTGGGGGCCGGGGCGCTGGCTGTGAGGCCCAAGCACTCCTAGAGCCGGGTTCTCCGCAACGTAACCCGAAGCCCGGCCGATGTCTCGGCCGGGCTTTCTGCTATCTATCGTGATTGCGCAGGTGCAACTTCCGCACTGAACCTTCCGCCGGACGGTGAACCAGCCGATGAGGCAACGTTGGCCGGAGTGACGACGTCAGCCGAAGAGTTATTTGCCTGCTATAACGCCAGGGATGTGCTTCGAGTCTTTGCCCTGTTCACAGACTATTTCCTGAAACGCTACTTCGCGCAGGAAGGCGTCACCGCAGAAGCGCTGGAGTATTTCGCCATGCCTGCGGAGGCACGGCCGGCGGAGGCATGGGAGTCGATTGGGGTCACGGATGTGGTGGTCCTGCCGGACGGTCGAATAGGAGCGTGTCTTCACGGGACCAATCCCGAAGGCGATGGTCTGGACTTGATTGACTACACCATATTCGTGAAGCAAGACGGCCGCCACCTGATCGATGACGTCATCTTCCTCGAGGGTGGAGACCAGTAGGCCAGCTGACTCGGCAAGTTCTCTGCCCCAACCCCGCCCCGGCAAAAACACCAGGCCCGGTCGACTGTTCGACCGGGCCTGGTCTGTGAGAACAATCCTGAAATGTCTGGGCTAGACCACATTGTTGTCGAGGTGCTCGCGGGGAGCACTGTGGTCGTAGGATGTGTGCGTTTGGGTCAACAGCGGAACAACGATTTCCACCACGCCGAACAGCAAATGCGGCCACCAAATCTGGTCGGCAAAACCGAACAGCCATGGCGACGACGCCAACACCGCACCCTTGCCCATGTCGAGTGCCAGGTGGGTTCCCATGGGGATGACTTTGGCCACACCCAATTCGTAGTCCGTCATCAGGCTGCTGCCAATGTTCAACACACCGACAATCACAAATACCCACTGCTCCGCACCGCCATCGGCGAAACCGAGCAACCACGGCGCAGCGATGAGAATGACACCCGCCAGGTAGTCCAGCATTCCGTGTACTCGCGTTGGAATAACTCGCATCTCGATGCTCCTTTTCGTGAATGCCAGCCTACGCCGACCTCACCCGCCATACGCACATCCTGTACCCGTGCTGACAGTTGCCTTCGGGGTCCAGTTCTACAGCTAGAGTGCTATGACCGGAGAAGAGAGACGGTCGGCCGGGTTTCACCTACGATCGAGCCGGAAAATGTCTTCACCGGCCTAACCAGTGCCTCCCGGAGTTGCCGGATGACCGCTGGTGATTCGATGCCAAGCGCTTCGATGACTCCGACGCCGATCGGCCCGAGTGCTCGTGATGCGCCGCTTGATTCACGGATCGCTACACCAAGGCCGTGCTCCGGAATTGCAAGGCACAGCATTCCCTCGGCTCCCAGCTTGGCAATTACACGGCCCTCCGTCAGGTCCATAATCGCGGTGTCGACATCACCTTCCTCCGATATGAGCACCGGATGCGTGGCCATGGCGTCGCGGAGTCGCATCAGTGCACCGCGTCGCTTCGGAGAGGCGTCCCACAAGGGTCCTTCGGGATTCGCTAATACGGCGTACGCCCGCGCAAACGATCGAAGGGGCGCGGCATATGTGGGGATAGAACACCCATCAGTGGCAGGCTCCATCTCGTTTGGTGCCACGCCGGTAACGGCGGACAGAACGTCGACGATCTGATCCTGCAGGGGACGACCGTGCTCCATGTAACCGTCCAGCGGCCAGCCCATATGGCGGCACGCCGCCACCATTCCTGCATGGGCACCCGAGCATTCGCACTGCACCGTCGATTCCGGTTCGAGCCCCAGCCGCACGCGGGACCCTTCCATCTCGTCGATGGGTCGCGCGAACCCGCACTGCAGGCGTGATTCATCAAGGCCGGATTTCCGGAGCATGGACCGCACGATGTCCTGATGCTGCTGCGTACCACTGTGGGAAGAACACGCCTGGGCCAGTTCCTCGGTCGAGAAACCAAAGGCATCGGCAGCACCACTTTCGACCATCGGAACTGCCTGGAACGGTTCGGCACATGACCTGACAAAACTGATACTATCCGGGTCGCCGCAATAGACCGAGAGGCTTCCTTCGGCATTGACAACAGCAATGTGCCCTCGATGGATACTCTCCACCCGCTGTCCTCGGGTTACTTCTACCAGGAGGCCGTCCATGTAGTTACCTCCTTCCATACGGATCCATGTCACGTCTGATTATTCGTCGCCATCCATAATGGGCGACCGCGTCGTCATGTCGAACTTGCGGCCCGGGCCCATGACCGAGAGATGGGAGTCGGCAACCGTAAGCACCTCACCGAGTTCACGCTCGAAGTA
>JBHWTK010000044.1:0-3319 GCA_043427975.1 Chloroflexia bacterium
GCAAACCAGGCGACAAACAGCGAGCGAGGGATGTGCCGGTCCAGGCGGGAGTTGTCAAGGCGACGGGCCAGGAGAAGGGTCGCGATCGCGACCAGGACGGCGACCGTCTCATAGAGCATCATCGACCAGAAGTAGAACACCACCGGCACGCTGCTGGAACCGTCGATCATCATCGCCACCCAATCGGTGAGCGTGGTGGCGATACCAACGAGCGCCGTGAAATCGCTGAACATACGGCTGAAGAGGGTGAGGAGCCCCAGCACCAGCCCCACAGCGAAGCCAACAATCGTGTGGGACTCGGACGGGAACGCACGCATAGCGGTTCCTACGGCGTTACGGGAGATCTCGCCCGGGCGCGCCCGCAGGCCCGCCACCGTAACGCCGATTATCACAGCGATGAGCGTTGTCACCCCGAGTGGGCCCGTGCCGTACAGGCATGCGACCGCGATGCCGAGGATGAGTGCCCAGCCGGTATGCATACCTCCCGGCATGCCGATCCGTAGCAACGCCACAAGAATGAGGAGCGCGAAGAATGCAGCCGCAATGCCCGGTTCTATTGTGCGGCTGGCGAAAACAACCGTTGGCGAGATGGCGAGGATCCCGGCGGTAGCGATCATCTGTGGCTTGCTCAGGAACGGGTGAAGGAGGAACACGAGCCCGACAAGTCCCACGCCAAGCAGGGCAGATCCCATACGGGCAGTGGCATCCGTAACCCCGAAGAGGTAATATGGGACGCTGTTCCATACCAGCATGAACGGGCCGGCATCCGGCAGATCCTGGCCGACAGGTAGCGGCCGGCCATAGAACATGCTCCAGGCATCGTAAGCCCAATTTGCCTCACGTGCATTGAGCAGGTAGGCATCCAGCCGGATAAATCGTACGAGGAACGCAACCAGCATAATGGCCAGGGCGGATATCCCGAACGGACCGGGGACAGGTACGGGCCGGTCGAGTGGTGCAGGGGCGACCCGATCACTCATGGATTGTTCTCCCCATAGCGAATATCGTTGTATTCCGGCAGCAAGTCATCCCGAATCCACACGGACATCGGGTAGACGGTTTGCTCACCGGCGGGGTCGCGGAATGCCACCAGCCGGAAGAGCCGGACCTGGCCCTCAGGCGTCGTTGCGTACTTCAGGCTGCTTCCAATTGACCCGATCACCGCGCCGATATCATGCGGATCGTCCATCCGTTGCCACGCGCTGCGGCCTACCGGTATTTCCGGTGCAATAGCGAAGTTCCGATAGGTCGCCATTTCGCTTTCATGGACGCGCAGCGAATACACCTGCCGGGTATAGCCGGGAATTTTGTCTGGCCAGCCACAGCCCTGGCTGTCATGCGCAACGAGAATGACATCCGGGCTGCCCATGGACACGTAGCTCGTGAAGTTTGCGTTGGGGAACTCGTCCGATTTCAGGTACCAGTTCGTGGGCCACTGCATCCTGCACTGGTCGTAGGCAATGGTGATCCTGTTGTCGCCGTACACGGCCATGCTGAGGTCGGTCATATCGCTGGTGAACTGGGTCATGTCGGCGCTGATGGTGTTGTAGATCATCGTGTCCACGGCGAGGTCGCCGTCGATATAGCTCATACGGAAGCCGGCATGCACCTGGAACAGGCTCAGGAGTGCGAACATCGCCGCCAGGGTGGCATAGATGGTCCGCCGTGCCCCAATAATCCATATGGACGCTGCGATGAGGAACAGTGCGACCAGCGGCGGGAGTGCCAGCATCCACCAGTCGTTAAGCGCTGCCTGCGTGGCGCGTCGTACCCATGCACCGGTCTCAAGTTGCACCCATTCACCATAGGTGAATCGCGCTCCAAGGTAGAACCACGACGTGGCCGCCACCAGCAACGCAACGAGGAGGGCAATCCCGCCATAACGGGCGACCGGGCCGGGTTGCGTCTCGCGCTGGCGGTACCAGTCGAGTGCGCCCTCAATAACGGTATTCACGATCCATCCGCCAACAAGGGTGGCGGGCAACACAATGTGCATGATGAGCCACGGCATTTTCTCGCCGGCCCAGCTCAGGATCAGGAACATACCGACGAACCAACCGACGATGAACACGTACCAGACGTAATTGGGGCCGTGCGTACCCCCGGAAATCCACCGCAGTGTTCTCCAGCCGATGAGGGCGGTGCCAGTGATGGCCAGGAGGAAGCTGAGCCATTCGTATTGCAGGGCAAGAATGATGAAGTAGAACCACGGCTGGGCGCCGCGCTGCACATCGTGCTGGCCAAGCCAGTAGAGGAGGGTGCCGTTCGTCTCGTACGAACCGCTGCCGATACCTGCCGGATTGGTGAAGAAGCTGGTGAAGAGCACTACCCAGATCGCGACCGCAACAAATACGCCGATGTAGAGTCCTGTTCCATCGTGTAGCGCGTGACGAATGCCGTAGGCCACGGTGTTCGGTTCGGCATCACCAAAGATGTAATCGATCCCGTTCTGCTCTTCCGGCATATCGGCCAGCATCCACCGGATCGTAGCCGCACAACCGATGAGGAAGACGGCCGCCACCACCAGCGCTCCCTGGACAAAGGGATGCTGCAGTAACGCCCAGTAGAACTCTGATGTCGTCAGGAACGTCGTACCATCGTCGCCCAGGAGACTGCTGTAATCGCGAACCGGCGGAATCCACTCCCGGGCGATCGCGATCCACACCGCCGCCAATGAGACCAGCCCGAGGCTGGCACCGGCAGCCAGCCGGGTGTCTTTCACCCAGGCAATCACGCCAATGATCGCGAGCAGGGCGAGTACGACCGGCCCGCACACTCGCAGGAACACGAAGAACTGGTCGCCGGTGAGCGCATTTGTCGCTGGTCGACTCCAGGGAATGGGCGGCCAGGGGTGGGAAAGCCATCGCCATGCAACTACTGCCAACATCACTGCGGCAACGGCATGCACAGCAATCAGCGGCCGTAAGTGGGTGATCAGCAGGGATCCCCACAGCAATACCACCATAATGAGGAACGTCGCCAGCACCAGCTCGTGATTCGTGAGCAGGAACCCGACTGAGGCAAACGCGATGATGATCCAGCGGCGTTGCGGGGTTTCAAGGTAGCGGAAAATCGCGATAGCAAGCAGCAGGCACCCCGCCACCATGTAGGGGTCGTGGCGAATGTAGCGGGTGTAGTAGAGCATGCCTGGCGAGATCAGCAGCATGAATCCGGCGGCCAGGGCGCCCCATCGGCCCAGCAGGCGGGGAGATCGCAGCAGCCAGGGCATCCATACAATTGCCACACCAAACAGCGCGGGGATGAGTCGGCTGGTTGTGTCGTCGGCGCCGAACAGTTTGTAGACCAGCGCATTGGCATG
>JBHWTK010000045.1:0-30936 GCA_043427975.1 Chloroflexia bacterium
CATGTACCGGCGACCTCAATCAATGCTTTCCAGCTTTCGTCCACGCCGGGGAGAAGTGCTTTTGCGGCCCGCGTGAAGCTGTTGACGAGCTGCTGCGGCGGGAGATGCTGAATATCGCCCTCAATACGATCAATGTGAGCCGTAGAAAGGTAATCATCTGGTCTAAGAGAGGCATACAGCCTGGCGGTTTTCGCCTCGAGAGTCGATCCTGGAACAACGATCACAATCCAACCCGAAGCTGGTGGAATTGGTCGTAGCATCGTCCCGGTGCCCGTAGCGCGCGCAGCGGGTGGACCGAGGAAAAAGGGGCAGTCAGCGCCAATGGACGCTGCGACCTCGAGAAGATCGTCTGCACCGAGCGCCGCAGGAAAAAGCGCTGCAAGCGCTTTCAGGGTAGCTGCGGCGTCGCTGCTGCCCCCACCGAGCCCGGCCGGAGACGGAATGCGCTTGTCCACGTCAATGTGGAAGGCCGGTTTGATGCCAGCGCGGCCGCAAAACCCATCGATGGCCCGGCTTATCACGTTCGACGCAATCGGCACATGTTCCATGCCGGCGATCGTGTAGCCCGGTATATCGACCCGGTGGATGGCCAGTACATCGACAAGGTCGACCATGGCCATGATCGTATCGATGTTGTGATACCCGTCTGGCCGCTTGCCCAACACAGCGAGGCCGAGGTTTACCTTGGCCGGTGCGCATATCCGTACAGCATTCACGGAAGCATCTCCGCGATTCTCAGCCATTCATCCACACCCAGTGTTTGGGGCCGCCGCATGGGATCAATACCGGCTGAGGCGAGCAGGTGGTCCATTTCTGCCTTCTGCCGACTGAGCCCCTGGGCCAGGCCATTACTGATGGTTTTACGCTTGCGCTGGAAGGCCATGGTAGCCAGTTCGAACATGCGGTCACGTTGTGCGGGTGTGCCCCGCAGTTGTGTGCGCACGTCCATCCTCACGACTGCTGATTCCACCTTCGGTGGGGGCAGGAACACCCCCGGCGGAACCACCAGCACGATCTCGGCATTCGCGTACAGGGCGGTCGCCAGGCCAAGCAGGCTCATGTCCCCGGGTTGGGCAGTCATGCGTTCGGCGACTTCCTTTTGCACCATTACCGTCATGCGGGTTGGGGGATGGCTGGATTCCATCAGGTTCCGCAAAATCACGGTCGCCACGCTATAGGGCAGGTTCGCGGCGACCTTGTACGACCGTCCGCCGGTGATCTCTTCCGGAACCAGGTAGCGGGCGTCCTGCTCAACCAACCGGAAACGGTCGAATCCTGCCAGGTCTGTTCGCAGGAAATCCGCAAGTTCACGGTCCAGTTCCACACCGATCACCTCGGCACCGCTGGCCAGAAGTTGCCGTGTCAAAATCCCCAGCCCTGGGCCGATCTCGATCACCAGGTCGTCCGGATGCAGGTCGGAGTGGCGAACGATGTCCTCCACCACGCTGGTGTCAGTGAGGAAGTTCTGCCCCATGGACTTTGTCGGACGGATCCGATTCTTCTTCAGGAGCGCCTGCCACTGCTCGCTTGTGCGTTGAACCGGTTTGGTCATGGTGTAATCCAGTTGAGCGCGAGGGGCGCGACCTGATAGCGGACTGGCTGTGTGGAAAGCTGCTCTCCATCAACCTCGAACCACGGGCTTGTTGTAGGTTGAACGGTGATCTCGCGCCCCTGCCATCGCATCAGGGCCGGGTGTTCGAATGCTTCTCCCTTTTTGAACTTTGGCAGCTGCAGCCCGAGATCGATGAGGTTGGCGTTATGCGCCACGACGATATCCAGCATGCCGTCTGTGCAACTGGCCTCCGGGGCAATATGGATTCCACCGCCAAACGCGCGGCCATTGCATACCGAGAGGAGCAGGGCATCCTCGATATGTTGCTCGGCACCATCAAGGTTGAACCGAAGCGTAAACGGTTTTGGTGGCACAATACTTCGTGCGGCGCCAAGCACATAGGAAAGTGATCCGGTCCAGCGAGGGATACGGTTGGCCACCACGGCGGCATGGGCTGCCAGGCCGATGTCGCTTGCGTTGATTCCGTATCGGACCGTTCCCCCTTCCAGGGTGATCCGCACCACGTCAACCGCTATTGACTCAGCCGATTCGAATGCCCCGTGAGCGAGGTCGCCCGGCTTCCAGCAGGAGAGCGATCGGGACGTGTCCTTGCCGCGGCCGGTTGGAACGAAGGCAACGGGCAAGGCGGGGTTTCCTGAATGCATGATTCCGTTAATAACGCCATTGAGCGTGCCATCACCGCCAATGGCGATCATGCGGTCGAAGGATATCGCTGCGTCGCGAACGTACCGCTCGAAGTCTGGCTGGGTGTGGGCATCGATCACCTCCAGCACGTGGTTATGGGAGGCGAGCGACGCAACCACGTCACTCAGCGCTCGCCGTGCTGCACGCGGGCCCGACCCTGGGTTGAACACAATCGCAATACGCATGGCACCTTTTTCTTCGCAGCCCATGAAGTTCTGCAAGGTATTCTACAATCCAGACTGGATTTCGACGGAATGGAGCAGTACATGTCGCACGAATACCGGGACTCAATCGAGAGCAAGGACGCCGGGATCACGTATCACCTCGCGTTGGTGAGCGAGTGGGAAGCTCAAAAGGGCGGAGATCACTACGTTCCTGGCGCGTACGAGGCGGAAGGGTTTATCCACTGTACCAACGGGTTGGACCTGCTTACCGAGATCGCGAACATGTTCTACAAGGGCAGCCCGGACGAGCGGACTGTGCTGGTGCTGGACATGGACAAGCTGGAGTCGCCTGTTCGGTACGACGATGAGGCGCAAACCTTCCCGCATATCTACGGGCCGCTCAACCCCTCGGCGGTCATCGGCGAATTGCCGGTGGAGCGCGCAGAAGATGGCACGTTTACCCGACTTGGTTCGGCTTTTTAGGCCGATACGGTTTCGGGCATAAGGCGACGGAAGAATGCGAGGTTGTGTTGACAGAAGATGCGCACTTCCCGTGGCGCATGATGTACCATAGCCCATGGGTCAGCCCTATGGGGTAGGGCTGTGCACCATCGTGATGGCAGGCAATGGAGCTTGCCTAACGCGTGTGTTTCAACGCCGTCACACAGATTCGCCGCATATCTATCTTTCCGGCTGGGTGACATTGAGGCACAATCAAGGGGCTAACAATTCTCGTGGCAATTGCAATCGATTCGGGTTCGCTCAAGACGTGGTTTCCGCGGCTGCGTGTTCCCAGGATGTTTCGTCTCATGGTTGATCATATCGACGAGGCAGCAACTGAATTCGTGTGGAAGAAGGGCAAGAGCCTGATTTCCCTCACGCGATCAGGCGACTCCTGGACTGTGCAATACCAGACCGTGAGCCGGCTGTTGGGACCGCGCCAGTGCCAGTATGAAGCGACCCACCGGCAGGCCAAGTTCGCTGCCTGGGACGTCATGGCCCGTGTCATCGGTGCGTGTCACGACGAGGACGAGGGGCTTCAGGTCGCGCTCCGTGCTGCGCAATGGATGCGACGCGCCGATGCCGCCTCGGAAGCCAGTGCCTGAGCTTCCCGAGGTCGAATCCGCCCGGAGATTGTCCGAGCAATACCTGGTGGGCAGCACCGTTGAGCACATTGAGGTGCGCCTGCCAAAACTCCTTCGCGATTCCCCGATTCCGTCTATAGAAGTCCTGGCTGGCGCGACGCTGACCGGCGCTCGCCGCCGGGCAAAAATCATGGTGATGGAGTTCAGCAATGGACTCGCCATGCTGGTCCACTTTAAGTTGGCCGGCCAATGGGCGATTTTCCTGCCCGATGGCCAGCGTTTCTACGCCGGCCACCCGATCCCGAAACCGGATGGTGAATACCCGCACAAATCTACCCACGCCACGTTCTGGTTCAGCAACGGTGCGGTCGTGCAGTTTTCGGATATTCGTCAATTTGGCTGGTGGCGGATCATGGACCTTGCTGACGTAGATAGCTCACTTGAGGCGTTCGGGTTTGGGCCCGAGGCCACCGGCGACCTGGATGCTGTGGCCCTTGCCGATGCGATGAGGCGACGCGGTATCCCGATCAAGACCTTGCTGCTGGACCAGAGCTTTATCGCCGGACTCGGCAATATCTATGTTGACGAAACTCTGTGGCGGGCACGCGTCCACCCGGCTACGCCGGCCAGGTCGCTGAGCACGGTGAAACGGCGGGCGATTATTCGCGAGATCCCGGATGTGATGGCCGAGGGGATCCGCCAGGGCGGAGCGAAAATCATCCACAACATCGCCTATCCGGCTAACGGATTTCCCTCCGTGCATGCGCGGGAGGGTGAGCCTTGTATGCGCTGCGGGACGACCATCCAGAAGACGCGAGTTGGCGGGCGTGGGACATATTTCTGCCCGAGGTGCCAGCGGGAACCTAAACCTGCGCCCGAAGCAGAGTAAACAGGAACGCCGCCCTTTATGGGCGGCGTTCCTGTTTATGGCCCCAATGCTACGGGCGAAGGTCACTTTCGGGAGTCAGGGTTCGAACAAACTCCGCAATCACCTGCGCAGCCGATTCGAGGTCAGCCAGGCTAATCACCTCGCTCGGGCTGTGCATGTACCGGTTGGGGATGGACACGAGCCCCACGGCGATGTTGGCGCCGGAGCGAATAATGCCATCTGCATCTGTGCCGGTGCGCAGGCCGCTTGCCTGGACTGGCGCGTTGATATCCAGCTTTTTTGCGGCGTCGCGAAGGCCGGCGAATACAGCCGGGGTGACAGATGACCCGCGGCCCAGTACCGGGCCACCGCCCACGCTGATCTCGCCGTCGCTCTTCTTGCTGGCACCGGGGTAGTCGGTTGCGTGGGTAACATCAATAGCGATGGCCACCTGTGGCTTGGCGTGCCAGCTCATGGTGGTTGCGCCCACAAGCCCGATCTCTTCCTGGGTGGCGGCCACGCCGACAACGTTTACTGCTGGCCGATCCTCTGCCAGGATCTGGGTGGCACGGTAGGCCACATACGCTCCCGTACGGTTATCCATACTGCGGCTGGCCCAGAGATCGTTGGTCAGCTCAACCGGTTCACCAGCGATCACGGCGAAGTCGCCGATGCTGATGCGCTCCTTCGCCTCATCACGATCGCGAGCCCCGATATCGATCCACATGTCCTTGATTTGGGTAACCTTCTCCCGGTCGGCTGCCGTGAGCAGGTGGGCGGCCTTCTTGCCGATGACGCCGTTGACGTCCCCATTCGGGCCAGCGATCACCACCCGTTGACCGACAACCACCTGGTCGTCCCAGCCGCCGATCTTGTCGAACCACACCATGCCCTGTTCATCGATATGGGTAATGATGAAGCCGATTTCGTCGATGTGGCCCTCGATGACCACGGTGTAGTCGGATCCGGCAGTGCCCTTTACCCAGGCGTACGAGTTGCCGAGGTTATCCCAATCGACCGAATCGGCCCATGCGGCGGCGTGCTTGCGCCACAACCGGGAGGGAGCCTGCTCGAATCCGGAAGGCCCTGGGGCCGTGATCAGGGCACGGAAAAAGGTTTTGTTCTCTGCGTCCACGATGATTAATGCCTCGCTCACAAACACAAGAATGGTCCCCTCAAAGCGTAGCACCTTGACACGCCCGCTGGTACTGGCGTACCTTGCGAACAACTCAATATGCCAACAGGCGATGATCGGAACGAGTACACATCATCAGGCGGACGGTAGCGAATCGGGGATGGTGGAAGCCCGATGTGAAGCCGGTGTGGAATGGATCCGGGAGCTGTATCCCGAAATGCCAGCAGAGTAGGCGATACCGGAATCTCCACCGTTACAGGGAGCCACGTATCGATCGCGTATACCGCGATCCGTACGGCAGAGTGGTTTGCACATGGCGTGCAAGCAACGAGGGTGGCACCGCGGCGGCTTTGGCCTCCGTCCCTTTCAGGGATGGGGGTTTTTCGTTTTCCTCCATGGTCGTGCGGAAAGGACAGGTCATGACAACACTCACCAGGCATGCTCACCGGGTTTCCCCGTCTCTTGACGAAGTTCGCCGTGTTGCGGAATCGGCAGGAGAAGGGATTCACACCGTTCCTGTGTACCGCCAGGTCTTCGCGGATATGGAAACCCCGGTTTCGGTGTACCTGAAGCTTTCCAGTGGCACGAAGTCGACCGGGTTCATCCTGGAATCGGTGGAAGGCGGCACCCAGATTGCCCGGTATTCGTTCATCGGGGCCGATACCGCCGGGAGCGTGACCCTCCGCGACGGGGAGCTGACGACCCAGGGGAACCTCCCGGTGGACTTGACGAGCTACGAGGATCCGCTCGACGCCGTGGCGGCGATTATCGCGCCGTTCGGGACGATGGTTGACGAACGCCTTCCCCGCTTCACAGGCGGCGCAGTTGGGTTCCTAGGCTATGACGCTATTCGCCGGTTCGAAACCCGGGTTCCGCCGCACGCGGAGGCAGGGCTGGGTCTGCCGGAAGCGCAATTCCATATCGCCGATACGCTGGTGGTGTTCGATCACCTGGAGCGCGTGCTGAAAGTGGTGAGCCATGTGCGCCTGGCCGACGATCGGGGGCTGGATGCAGCCTACGAAGACGCCGTCCACCGCATCAACGACGTGATCGACAGGTTGAACGCCCCGTTGCCGGATTACCCGGTGAGCGGTGAGGAAGCATCCACGTCAGTTCAGGAGCGTAGGCGTCCCAATATGACGCCTCAGGCGTACAAACAGATGGTGGAAGCGGGCAAGCGCTACATCCGCCAGGGGGATGTCTTCCAGGTTGTACTGAGCCAGCGTGTGGATATCGACACTCCTGCGCATCCGTTCTCCATTTACCGGGCGCTGCGCACAGTGAACCCGTCGCCGTACATGTTTTATCTCGATTTTGGCGAACACCAGATTGTGGGTGCATCCCCCGAATTGCTGGTACGGCTGGAAAACGGGGTGGTCAGCAACCATCCCATTGCCGGTACCCGCCCTCGTGGTGCCACGGTTGAGGAGGACAACGCCAACGCGACTGAACTGCTTGCCGATGAAAAGGAACGCGCCGAGCACATTATGCTGGTCGATCTTGGGCGGAACGATATAGGCCGCGTCAGCAAGCCGGGCACGGTGCGCTTGCCGAAGCTGATGGAGATTGAACGGTTCAGCCACGTTATGCACATTGTCAGTAATGTGGATGGCGATATTGCCGACGGGCTTTCCGCCGAGGATGCCCTGCGGGCCTGCTTCCCGGCCGGCACGGTATCCGGCGCGCCAAAGGTGCGGGCGATGGAGATCATCGCCGAACTGGAGCCGGATTCGCGCGGAGTCTATTCGGGAGCGGTTGGGTACCTCGATTTCAGCGGCGAGATGGACACCTGCATTGCCCTGCGGACCCTGGTGTACAAGAACGGCGTGGCCTGCCTGCAGGCGGGCGGCGGTATCGTGGCCGATTCCACCCCGGAAGGGGAATATAACGAGAGCCTCCAGAAAATGGCGGCACTGGTGCGGGCAATCGAACGTGCCGAGCAACTTGAAGCCAGCACCGGAAGGGCAACCTCATGATCCTGCTTATCGATAATTACGACAGCTTCACCTACAACCTGTACCAGGCGCTCGCCGAGCTGGGCGCCGAGGTCGAGGTGGTGCGGAACGACAAAATTACTGTCGACGAGATCGAGTCGCGACTCGATGAGATTCAGGGCATCGTCGTTTCGCCGGGCCCCTGTACCCCGGCGGAAGCCGGAATCAGCGTCGACCTGATGAAACGGCTCGCCGGCCGGGTGCCGATATTTGGCGTTTGCCTGGGTCACCAGGCAATGGGCGAGGCATTTGGCGCCGATGTGGTTCTTGCACCGGAACTTAAGCACGGCAAAACGAGCGATATCTACCACGATGGCAAGGGGGTGTACGCCGGATTGCCCAATCCTTTCACGGCCACACGGTACCACTCGCTCACGATCGATCCACCCACTGTGCCGGACGAGTTTGTCGTTACGTCGCGGTCTGACGATGGCATCATCCAGGGAATTCGGCATCGCGAACTGCCGCTGGAGGGTGTGCAATTCCATCCGGAAAGCATCCTCACCGTGGTCGGCAATGATCTGCTGGCGAACTTCCTGCGCCAGTGTGGCCTGGATGTGAAATCACAGGTTGCCGCTCCTATCGGCTACTAATAACGGAGTTACGTATGTCCCAGCGGATTGATATTCAGCACGTAATCCAGACTGTGGTTGACGGGCGGGAACTGACCCAGGCGGAAGCTGAAGCGGCCATGGACCTGATCATGACCGGCGAGGCGACAGACGCCCAGATCGGTTCCCTTGCTGTCGGCCTGCGCATGAAAGGCGAAACCACCAGCGAAATCGCCGGATTCGCGCGTGCCATGCGCGACCACGCGGTACAGGTCGATATCGATTCCGATAACCTGCCACTGCTGGATACCTGTGGAACCGGCGGTGATCATTCCAACTCGTTCAATATCAGTACCACCGCCACGTTCGTGATCGCTGCGGCGGGCGTCCGCATCGCCAAGCACGGCAACCGTGCCGCCAGCAGTAAATGCGGGAGCGCCGACGTGCTGGAGGCCCTCGGTGTCCGTATTGAACTGACCCCGCGCGAGGTCGAGGCTTGCGTGGAGAACGTCGGGGTCGGGTTCATGTATGCACCGGCGTACCACCCGGCAATGCGGTTCGTTGGGCCCGCGCGGAAGCAGATGGGAATCCGTACGATCTTTAACCTGCTTGGCCCGCTCACCAATCCTGCCGGTGCGCGCCATCAACTTATCGGCGTCGGCATCCCGCATATCGCGACCCAGTTGGCTGAGGTGCTTGACGTGCTCGGGAGCCAGCATGCGGTGCTGGTGCATGCCGAGGAGGGGATGGACGAAGTCGGCGTGAAAGGCACCACCCGTGTCACGGACTTTCAGGCCGGGATGGGGATTCGCAGCTACGACATTACACCGGAGGAGTTCGGCCTGGAGCGGGCGGACCCGGCGGCGCTCGTCGGTGGGGATGCCGCCCAGAACAAGGAAATCACTCGTCGGGTGCTGGGCGGCGAGAACGGGCCCCGGCGCACCGTGACATTGCTCAACGCCGGTGCTGGTATCTACGCCGCCAATGCCGCCGACTCGTTTGCAGATGGCGTTCGCATTGCAGCCGATATGATCGATTCCGGCAAGGCGCAGGCAAAGCTGGATGAGCTAATCACCTTTACCCAGGAGCTTTCCGCATGACCACCATGCGCCAAACCGGCACGTACCTGGATCGCATCCTCGCCCGAACGGTCGAAACCATAGAAGCCGACAAGCGGGAAATACCGGCCAGGGCCATGGTTGCCAAAGCCCGGTCCGCCCCGGCTGCAGTTCCGGCCAGCCTCCTGCGCGACACGCTAACCGTCATCGCCGAGTTCAAACGTGCCTCGCCCAGCAAGGGCAGGTTTCCTGTCGAGGTAAGCGCGGAAGAGGTCGCAGAGTCGTACATTGCCGGCGGAGCCGCCGCCATTAGCTGCCTCACGGACGAGCCGTTCTTCCAGGGATCGCTTGCCGACCTGCGCGCAGTGGTTAGGACGGCTGGGGGACGCGTGCCCGTGCTCCGGAAGGATTTCACGATCGACCCGTACCAGATCGACCAGGCGCGAGCGAATGGCGCCAGCATGATCCTGCTTATCGTTGCCTGCCTGGATGACAGCCAGTTGCGGGAATACCGGGAGCATGCGGAGTCGACAGGAATGCAGGCGTTGGTGGAAGTCCATGATGAAGCCGAGGCCGAGCGCGCGGTGGTGAGCGGGGCGCGTATTATCGGCATCAACAACCGCGACCTGCGTTCTTTCCACACCGATCTTGGTGTGACCGAGCGCATCGCCCCACAGTTGCCCGAAGGCACCATCATTGTCGGCGAGAGTGGAATCCATACGGTGGCGGATGCGGAGCGCATGGCAGCGGCCGGGGCCCACGCGATCCTGGTCGGTGAGTCGCTGATCCTGCAGCAGGACCGTGCCGATGCCGTCCGGACCCTCGCTACGGTGAGGCGCGTGTAATGTTTGTGAAGCTCTGTGGCCTCCGGACGCTGGACGATGCCCGTATCGCCATCGACGCGGGGGCAAGCGCGCTGGGATTCATCCTCGCCGAAAGCAAGCGCCAGGTTCAGCCGGAGTTTGTGGCGGGCCTGCGCGACGAGATTGTAAACCCGCCGACGGTCGTTGGCGTCACCGTGAATACCTCTGCGGAGGATCTTCGGCGTATATACTCCACCGCGCGACTGGATATGCTGCAGCTCAGCGGCGACGAGCCGATTGAGATCCTTGACGAGCTTGATATGCCGGTGATCAAATCGCTCAAATTTCCGCCCGGCACCAGCATTGACGAGGCCACCAGCACGGTAGACGCCTGGCTGAACCACCGAAATGCGCCGGAGCTGGTCATGATCGACGCGTACCACCCAACCGCGCAGGGTGGTACCGGGGAGTTGGCCGATTGGAAACTGGTTTCTGAAATTACGGTGCGATACCCGGTTGTGCTGGCCGGCGGCTTGACACCCCATAACGTCGCGGACGCTATTCGCAGGCTCAAGCCTATTGGTGTCGATGTTGCCAGCGGCACAGAGACAGATGGGGTGAAGGACCCGGCAAAGCTGCGCGCGTTCGTGGCCAATGCCAGGGCCGCCTTCGAAGCGCTCTAGTCGAGGCCATACACCCGGGCAGCGTTGCCCCCGAGCACGGCGGCCAACTCGTCGGCAGTCAGGTCCAACGCACGAATGCGGCTCATCAACTTGCCCTGTCCCAGCACCGGCCAGTCGCTTCCGAACAGTACCTTCTCCACTCCCACAAGGTTAATCACTGCTCGGAAGACAGTTTGATCGTAGAGGTAGCTGGTGGCAGCGCAATCGTACGCCACGTTGGTGCAGGCCAGCCGCACCTCGGGCATGAGTTCGTAGAAGGGCAGGCCGCCGCCCCAGTGGGCGAGGACCCAGGTCTGAATCGGGTCGTGTTCTATCGCCGTCAGGATCTCCTGCGGATGCGCATACCCTTTACCCGGATACCGGTGCCCCACTGGCTCGGATGTGTGGCACATCACCGGCAACCCGGTTGCCGTAACCTGCAGGATGGCATCACGCCACTGTTCCGGCTGGCTCCACCGGAATCCCTGTCCGTCGGCATTGATTTCGCCGAACCCTCTCGCCCCAGCCCGGACACAGTCTTCGATCACCGTGCCAGCCCCTTCCGCGGCGGGATTGAAGATTCCCAGCCAGGCGATTCGTCCTGGCCATTGGGCAGACACTTCGGCGAGATAGGCGTTGTGTTCGGCGCAAAGGGCGTTGCTGCCCCAGGGCCAGCCGACCACAATCGAAAGATCCACGCTCGCCTTATCCATACTGGCAACCAGCTCTTCCGCCGTGCGCATACGCGCGTTCGGGTGGCCGAATGCCTCGCCGAACCAGGGATCCTGCTGCAGGAGCGTTTCCCGCCGCGAGATCATGGCGGGCGGAAAGATATGGACGTGTGCATCGATTACAGGTGTGCTGCTCATGCGACCAGTGTAGCCGGAACTCTGCTACGATTCCCGGCAGAACGACGACTGTGAGGACACCATGATTGCGGGGCTCCTAGGGACAATTCACCGTACAGAACCCGATGCTGTAATCGTCAACGTGCAGGGCGTACTGTATCGCGTGCTGACGACGGGGCGGGTCGTGAGTGCTGCGCCTTCCATGCAGGGGGAACAGGAGTTCCACACCCACATGGTTGTACGAGAGGATGCCCAGCTCCTGTACGGGTTCCTCACACCAGCAGACCTGCAATGGTTTCAAACGCTGATCGGCGTGAACGGCATAGGCCCGCGCATGGCACTGGCCGTGCTGAGTCGATTCAGCGCTGATGAACTGTTTAGCGTGATCGCCAACGAGCAGATCGACCTTCTCACCACCGTTTCTGGCGTCGGCAAGCGGACGGCAAGCCGCATCCTGCTCGATTTGCGCGGCAAGTTGCCGGAAAACGTCGATATGCAAGTGGGCCACGTGAGCGCCACCAACAGCGATGCCATGGAAGCCCTGATGGCGCTTGGGTATAACGCGAATGAAGCGAAGTCCGCGTTGGGCAAGATCAAACTCGCGGAGAACGCGACTGTAGAGGATCAGATTGTGGCTGCCCTCCGCGAGATGGCTGGCTAACGATTCAATCGTCGCTGGATCGATGCGGCGTGACCATCCAGCCCTTCTGCACGTGCGATCCGCATAGTTGCCTCGCCAAGCGCGTTGATCGCGTTTCCATTCGCTGCCGCCAGCGAAATGATTTTCTGGAAATCAGTCACGTTCGTGGGGCTGCTGAAGCGGGCCGTAGCTCCGGTCGGCATCACGTGGCTCGGGCCGGCGGTGTAATCGCCGAGTGCCTCCGGGCTGTTCTCGCCCACGAAGATTCCGCCAGCATTGCGCACCAGTGGTACCAGCGCCCAGGGGTCAGCCACCTGCAGGCACAGGTGTTCCGGCGCGTAGGCGTTGGCACAATCCATCCCTGCATCCAGGGAATCGACCAGGGCAATGACGCCGTTTGACTCCAGTGACTGGCGGATGGTTGTTTCCCGTGGGAGCCGCGACGCCTGCTCCGCGAGTTCCGTGACTACACCGTCCGCAATACGCTGGCTCGTTGTGACCAGGATGGCGCTGGCCATCGGATCGTGCTCGGCCTGGGCGATGAGGTCAGCGGCAACCAGTTCGAGGTCGGCTGAATCGTCGCACAGCACCAGCGTTTCGGTGGGACCCGCCACCTGGTCGATCGCTACTGCACCGGCGACTCGTTGCTTGGCCAGCGCGACGAAAATGTTGCCTGGACCGCAAATCTTGTCGACCTGCGGCACGCTCTCCGTTCCGAACGCCATGGCGGCAATCGCCTGGGCACCGCCGATGGCGAACACGCGGTCCACCCCCGCGATCGCCGCTGCGGCGAGGATCACATCCGGTATGCCTTCGTTCCCGCGAGGCGGTGCGGTAACGATGATTTCCTCGACACCCGCAACCCGCGCAGGAACCGCGGTCATCAGGAGCGACGAGGGCAGGGCGGCCGAACCGCCAGGGGTATAGATTCCCACCCGCTGCAATGGCCGAATTACCTGGCCGAAGATGCCGTACTCACCGGCATCAAACCAGTTCTCGCCTTTTTGCTTGTCGTGGAAGGTACGGATTCGGCTGGCAGCGAGCTCCAGTGCGGCGCGCAGGTCGTTATCGATCCGGTCCAGCGCGGCATCCCACTCTGCGCGCGGAACCTCAAGCTGCGCGATCTCCCGGTCATCGTACATATTAGTGAAGTATCGAACCGCGTCATCTCCGTGGGTGCGCACTTCGCGTACGATTCGGTCCACAACCTCGTGCGCGGACAGCACCTCGCCGAAGATCTCGGTGTTACGGTCGATAACACGTTGCGGCAACTGTGGTTCCGGCTGTTCACCCCTGCGAGTAAGTGCGGCCAGTGCCTCAGTGTTGGTGCGGTAGGTTCGGATGTTCATTTTCATTGGTGTACCCGGATTGTTGTAGTGGCGGATGTATGTGTCGATTTGATCCGTGGGCCCGGCGGACACACTGGTCCGCCACTACGTGTTACGCCCGGAGTTCGCCGCCGACAAGTGCCTTGACGCCCTTCTGGATCTTCACGCGCTGCTTCTCCATCTCCGCATCAGTCAATGCGCGGTCCGGCGCGGTGAACGTGAGGCGGTAGGCAAGGCTCTTCTTGTCCTGGCCAATCTGCTCACCTTCGTAGACATCAAAGAGCACGATATTGGTCAGCAGCGGGCCCGCATTCCGGCGCAGCGCTGCTTCGACATCTGCTGCCGGCACGTCCTTGTCCACCAGGAAGGCGAAGTCCTGTTCGACCGGGAGATAGTGATCGACAGAAATGGTCTGGCGGGTCACCTTCGAGCGGTTTACGAGCACCTTCTCGAGGTCGATCTCGGCAACCACGAGGCGGTAATCGCCCACACCGAGTTCGGCTGCAAGATCCGGTCGCACTTCACCGATGGTTCCGATTATCTCTCCGGACACGGTCACCTGGGCAGTACGGCCCGGGTGCAGTGCATCGTGCCTGGCCGCAGTGTACCCGGCATCGGTTAAGCCCGCTGCCGCAAGGGCCGCATCCAGTGCGCCTTTCACATCGTAGAAGTCCATGTGTTGGAGCCTCGATTCCGCGGCGGACAGCTTGCGGCTTTGCGGTGCGAATCGATCGAATGGCTCCCGATTACCCGCATACACGATAGCGAGGTGGGACGGTTCCTCTGGAAGGTCATCCGGTTGCGTTGCCAGGAACACGTGGCCAATCTCGAACAGGCGCACGGATTTCTCGTGCTTCAGGTTTTCGGCAACGGCCGAGACCAGGCGTGGCAGCAGGCTGGTACGCAGCACCGGCTGCTCATCATTCATTGGGTTTACCAGGCGAACAGGTGCTTCATTGTCGTGCCCGGCGAGTCCCGACCAGCGCTGCTGGTCAGCGTCGCTGACGGTAACGTAGCTGCGGCCCTCGAACGCACCCGCGCCAGCAAGCGCACGACGAATGTCACGCTCCAGCAGGAACATAGGGTCGCGCTCCACCAGCGGCGTTTCACCGATCGGCATCGTGGAGGGGAGGGCATCATACCCCACCATGCGGGCAACTTCCTCGATCACGTCCTCCGGGATCGTGACATCGCTGCGATTGGTTGGAACCGTCACAAGCACATTGCCGCCGATGATCTTTGGTGCGAAGCCGAGGCGCTGTAACGTGGCCTTGACCGTCTCCTCGTCAATGGCCATGCCGAGCAGGCGTTCAATCCGTTCGAACGGGAACTGGATGGCGATCGGCTGCTTTTTCACCGGATATTCGTCGTCGTAGCAGCGAACCGTAGCATTCGGGCAAAGTTCGAGGATCAGTTGCACGGCGCGCATGCTGGCGTCCCAGGTAAGGTTGGGATCCAGGCCGCGCTCGAAGCGGGCCGAGGCATCGGTGCGGAGCTTCAGCCGTCGCCCGGTGTGGCGCACGCTGACCATATCGAACGTTGCACTCTCCAGCAGGATGCTGGTGGTATCGTCCAGCACCTCGCTATTAACGCCACCCATCACGCCCGCAACTGCCACCGGCTTTTCGCCATCGGTGATCAGAAGGTCTTCGCTGGTGAAAGTGCGCATGGTGTGATCGAGCGTTTCCATCTGCTCACCTTCGCGAGCAGTGCGCACCACGATCCGTTCCCCGGCCACCATCCGCAGGTCGAACGCATGCAGGGGCTGGCCGATTTCCAGCATGACGTAGTTGGTGATATCGACGATGTTGTTTACCGGCCGCATGCCGGCAGCGGTGAGCCGGCTCGCCATCCAGGCCGGGCTGGGTTCGATAGTGACGCCATCGATAATCACGCCGATGTAGCGGCTGCAAAGCTCCGGGGCTGCGATAGTCACCATATCGTCCTGCACAGGCACATTGGCCATGCTGGCCAGCGCGAGTTGCTGAACCGGTTCATCCAGCAATGCGCCGATTTCGCCCGCCAGGCCGCGTACGCTAAAGGCGTGGACGAGGTTTGGCGTGATCTCGAACTCGATGACGGTGTCGCCAAGGTACTGTTGCAATGGCACGCCCACCGGGGCGTCATCCGGCAGCACGAGGATTCCTTCGTGTTCGTCGGATATGCCCAGCTCCTTTTCGGAGCACACCATGCCCTCGCTCATAATGCCGCGAATCTTGCCCGGCTTAAGCGTTTTGTACTTGAGCGTATCGGCGTAGGCGTCTACCAGCCTGGCACCGGCGAGGGCCAGCGCCACCTTTTGCCCTTTGGCGATATTTGGCGCTCCGGTTACCACAGTGAGGCGATGTTCCCCGGCTGCGACATCGACCAGCACAAGCCGGTCGGCGTCCGGGTGTTGGGTAACGTCCATGACCTCGGCGACGTAGACCTTGTCCCATTCGGCGCCGATGTGCTCGATCTTCTCCGCTTCGAGGCCGGCCATGGTCATGCGCCCAGCGAGTTCCTCGGCGCTGATATTGATGTTGACCATGTCCTTCAGCCAGCTAATTGGTGCTTTCATGTGCGAGTCCTTGTTTGATGGCAATTGTGTTGCTGTACGCTCGGGGTTCATCTCCCAGGCGTACGATTCTCTTTACACGGCTGCTGTTGCGAAGCGGCGAAGGAAGCGGAGGTCGTTGGCCTGGAAGGCACGGATATCATCCACGCCGTATTTCATCATGATGATGCGCTCGATGCCGAGGCCGAATGCGAATCCGCTGTACACCTCGGGATCGTAGCCAACGCCGCGCAACACGTTTGGATGCACCATTCCGGCACCACCCATTTCCAGCCAGCCGGTGTGCTTGCACACGCGGCAGCCCTTGCCGTTGCACACCGCGCAGTCGACCGAGAAATCAACTCCCGGCTCGACGAAGGGAAAGAAGTCGCAGCGGAAGCGAACCTTGCGTTCAGGGCCGAACAACTGTCGCGCCATCTCCTGCAGCACACCCTTGAGGTCGCTGAGGCGAACATTCTTGTCCACCATCAGTCCTTCCAGCTGGGTGAACTGCCACTCGTGGCTGGCGTCCTGGTCCTCGAAGCGATAGGCCTTGCCAGGAACTATTACCCGAACCGGCGGGTCGATTCGCTCCATGGTGCGTGCCTGCATGGGGCTGGTGTGGGTGCGCATCACGATCTCGGCGTTCGGTGCCTGCACGATCATGGTGTCCCACACATCGCGTGCAGGGTGGTCGGCCGGGATATTAAGCAGGTCGAAGTTGTATCGGCCAGTTTCTACCTCGGGACCGAACACGCTCTGGAAGCCCATGTGCGCGAAGATCTCGACCAGTTCATCGATCATCTGCGTGATCGGGTGGACAGCGCCGATCTGGGGCTGGCGTCCCGGCAGGGTGACGTCAATCGAATCGCCTGCCATGGCCGCATCAAGTGCGGCTGTCTCGAGGCGTTCGCGGATAGGTGTAAAGGCCTCGGTAAGTTCACGGCTGGTTTCGTTGGCAGCACGGCCAGCGGCTGGCCGCTCTTCGGCAGGCAACGAGCCGAGGCTGCGCTGGAACAGTTTTACGGCGCCTTTGGGGCCGAGGTAATCGGCTTCCCAGGCAGTCGCCTCATCGAGCGTGGAAAGTGTGCTGAGACGCTCAAGCGCCTCCGTCCGGATCGCGGTGATATCGGTAGACATCGTGTTCCTTCGTTATTAGTTGTCGACATGCAGTGGCGGACCTGTTTGTCTGCCTCAAAGGCAAATTCCCGGGTCGGCTGATTCGTGCGCAATCCTGCACGGGCACAGAAAAACCCCTCGGCAGGGACGAGGGGCATCCACGCGGTACCACCCTGCTTCGCCGGCGGGGCCGGCGCGCTCATCGTTCCGATATGGGGGAACAACCCGCATGACTACACAGGTGCCAGCACCCTTCACCATGCTGCTCGGGAGCGAATCTCCAATGGCATCATCCGAACCGCCTTCCAGCATGCAGCGGTTTCTCTGACGGCGCGCACATTGGGCCAGTCTCCGTCGACGCATCAGCATCTTCTGGTATGAGATTGTAACAAATCCCCACAGTACTGGCCTATGGCAGCCGGTATACTGGGCGGAGTTGTTGGTGTACGCACGGAGCTCGATGAGGAGAACACATGGACAGCATGATTCAATCGGTATATGCCCGCGAGATACTTGACAGTCGCGGCAATCCTACCGTCGAGGTCGATGTGCACCTGGATACGGGCGCGTTTGGCCGGGCTGCAGTGCCGAGTGGCGCCAGCACCGGTGTCCATGAGGCGCACGAATTGCGTGATGGCGAGAAAGATCGCTTCCTCGGCAAGGGCGTGAGCCAGGCCGTGGCCAATGTTAACGAGGAGATCGCCGAAGTGCTGGTCGGACTCGACCCGTACGACCAGATCGGCATTGACCGCCTCATGTGCGAGGTGGACGGTACCGAGAACAAGGGGCGGCTGGGCGCAAATGCCATCCTTGGCGTATCGCTGGCGGTGGCACGCGCCGCCGCGCAGGATTGCGGCCTGCCGCTGTACCGCTACCTCGGTGGTCCGACTGCCCGCACGCTGCCGGTTCCGATGATGAATATCCTGAACGGTGGCCAGCACGCGCTGGGCTCCAGCGTGGATATGCAGGAGTTCATGGTGATGCCCGTAGGCGCCCACACCTTTGGTGAGGGACTGCGCTGGGGCACCGAGATTTTCCACACGCTGAAGAAGATCCTGGCAGGCAAGGGGCTGAGCACCAATGTCGGCGACGAGGGTGGCTATGCCCCGAGCCTTGGCAGCAACGAGGAAGCCGTGCAGCTCGTGACCCAGGCGATCGAAGAGGCCGGTTACGGGCCGGGCGAGCAAGTGGTTATCGCCGTAGACCCCGCCAGCTCCGAGTTCTACAAAGACGGCAAGTACGTGCTGAAGGGCGAGGGCCGCGAACTCACCAGCGATGAAATGGTGGAGTACTGGGCCGCACTGACGGAGAAGTATCCGATCGTATCCATTGAGGACGGTCTGGCTGAGGACGATTGGGATGGTTGGCACAAGCTCACCGAGCGCATCGGCGAGCGCGTGCAGTTGGTAGGCGACGACCTTTATGTCACCAACACCAAGCGATTGCGCCGGGGTATTGATGAGGAGAGCGGTAACGCCATCCTGGTGAAGCTGAACCAGATCGGCACGCTGAGCGAAACGCTGGATGCCATCAACCTCGCCCAGCGCAATACCTTCCGCGCCATCATCAGCCACCGCAGTGGCGAGACCGATGATACGTTCATCTCGGACCTTGCTGTCGCGACGAATGCAGGCCAGATCAAGACCGGCGCGCCAAGCCGAGTCGATCGGGTTGCCAAGTACAATCAACTCCTGCGCATCGAGGAAGAGCTTGGCGATATCGCCATCTATCCCGGCAAGAAGGCTGTTGTCCGGTAAGGCAAGCCAGCGTCAGAGATCATCGACGATGCACCAAACGAGAACCCCGGGCACATGGCCCGGGGTTCTCGTTACCTGCGAAATGATGCGGTCTGGTCCACTAGAACTGCCCCTACGACATCTCTCGGATGATCTCCTCGAAGACATGCCGCGCCTGGCTGGCCAGGGCCGGGAATGTATCGCGGTAATAGGGCAACTGGAACGACGCCTGCGCGAACGCGCGCGCCCGTGCCCTTGCCCATGTCACGTCGTCTATACCCATTTCTGCCTTGAGAACCTGCCGGGTAGTGGAGCCGAGGAAGTTCCAGGCAACCTGGAGGTCGCTGGCAGGATCACCGACGCCAAGCCCGCTCCAGTCGATCGCGGCCACCAACCGGCCAGTCCTGAAGATGAGGTTGCCTGGCGCGACATCGCCATGCATCCATATGGCCCCGGAGCCGTCCCAGGCGGGCGTGGTCATCATCCGGTCCCATATCGCGATGAGGTGGTCCCGGCGATCTTCAGGACGCAGTTGGGCGAGCGCCGTTCGGACATCGGCGTCCAGCGCATGGGGGGATCGACCGGCAGGAGGAGCCCCCTCGGTAGGCAAACTCCGAAGCTGCGACAGGAACTGGGCGATATCCCGGGCCACCTGCGGATCGTCGCAACCCATCTCGAGCGTTTCACCGCCAATCCACGGATAAATGGTCCATCCGTGCGGGAAAACGCTATCGGGTTTGCCGTAGAACAGCGGAACGGGCACATCCATCGCCAGCCGATCGCGCAGCCACGGGAGCCATGGGCGCATGCGGGCCTCGTTCCCCACGGACCAATCGACAATTGGCAACCGCACGGAATGGTGACTGCCCACCCGGTAAACAGCGTTATCAGTGCCGCCAATCGGCGCGTCTGCGATCGGTTCCTCAGCGAGCGTCGGATACTGTGATCGCAGCAGCGCCCGTACCAGCTCGGGCGACGTCGGTATCTGGTTGGCGTGCATTGGTCGTGTCATTGGTGACCTTGAGATACTGGGTGCTGTGGCCATGGTCGCGGAACGGCGACCCGTGGGACCGAATCCAAACGGGACACGGACCCCCAATTGGGAAGTGGTGACCCACAAGGGGTCACGCTACGGTCGAAACGTGCGATCAGCCTGTAGCGTCGACCCTTGTGGTCGACCTCAAGGGTTCCCGGTTCCACGCGATCCGATTCCAGACTACCGGGGCCGGCTACCACACCACCGATGAGCGGAAATAATTAAGCCCCATTGCGTCCCAGAACAGCGGTTGCTCGGCAAGCCGTGCCCGGTGATCCTCCCACTCCCGATGTTCGCTCCAGGCTTTTTCGGCCACACCGGCAAGGCGTGGCAGCAACTGGAAGAAGAGGTCACTCTCGTCCTCGATCGTCTCGCACCAAATCGCCGCTTCCACACCCGCTGTCCGGTTCGTTGGAAGCTCTGGCAGGATGGTGGCCGGGTCCCAGTTGTAGGAATCCGCTACCGTACCATTGCCATAGTTGTCTGTTTTCATGCCCACACGCGCATGTTGATCGTTCTGGGCGGGGTCGGCACTCGGCTCTGTGTACGTGGTGTCAAGGTAGAGCTGCGTCGCTGGCGAGAGGATCACATCTGCGCCCTGGTCGAGTCCCAGGCGGAGGTCCTGGTCGGCGGTGGAGAACAGTTCGACAAACGCCGCCGCAACCGGGTCCTTCATCCGCTCCCGGTCTTCTGCCGTCGGGTTGGCCTTCCGCTCCTTCACCTTGTTGATGAGGTATTCCGGGATCCAGATCTGGAGGAGGTCACCTTCGGCGACTCCTCCCCGGGCTGCTTCCTGCCAGGCCACAATGCGCTTGCCGGTTCCCCGTGCGATAGGCAGTGCCATTTCGATGTAGCGCTTGAAGGTCTCGTGGTCCATGGCGATCGCCTCGTCGCCACCGACATGGATGTACGCGCCGTTCGATGCGGCTGCCATCGCGCTATAGACATCCTCAATGAGCTGCGGCACGTCCGGTTGATCGGGGTGCAGGTAGTGCATGTGCTCGCTCATATCGTGGATCGCCTGGTCGGCCAGTTCAGGGTAGGCCCGCAGGATGCTGGCAGTGTGCCCGGGAGAATCGAACTCTGGCACGATGGTGACATACCGCTCCGAGGCATACCGCACGATCTCCGCGAACTCTTCATGCGTGTAGAATCCGCCCGGGCGCCCGTTCCGCGCTGTCTGTCCAGAAATCTCCGTCAACCTCGGCCAGGCATCGACCTGGAATCTCCAGCCTTCGGTATCCGTAAGGTGCATGTGGAGGACGTTCATCTTGTAGAGCGCCAGCAGGTCGATCACCTTCTTGACCGTACTGACCGGATGGAAGCAACGTACGACGTCGAAGCTGAGGCCGCGCCACGCTAATCGGGGACTGTCGACCACGGTGCCCGGTTCAATGGCGATTTCACCACCCTGGCCGACAAGGGCGGCCTTCTGCACCAGCGATGTCGCGCCCCGGAAGACCGCCTCGGGCGACATGCCCTCGATCTCAATGCCACCGTTCGCGACCGTGATGCGGTACCCCTCGATATGGGCGTGACCCCCATCAGGCCGCCGGCCGGTGGTGATGGGTACCAATTCGTTCACAGGTCCGGTCTTCAGTGTGATAACGGCGCCTCCGCTGGCATCGTCTGCGAGTTCGACGCCGGCAAAGGTCTTCAGCCCCTCCCGAAGCCAACTTGCGGCCAGGGCAGTATCTGGGCCGGACACCATTGCGGTTGTGTTATTGATCACCACTGGCTGGCCTGTTTCAGAGGTCATTTTGCTGGGCGCGGGAATAATCGAGGTCATTAGTGATTTCTCCTGGGTGGTTTCAGCCTTCGCTGTTCGTTGAATGAGTACTGGCAAGAACGCGGCCGCGCGGATAAGGAAACGTCGGCGCGTCATGGTGTTACCTCGCGATCAGGCTCTCTTGCGTCATTGCGGCGGGAGCCGGCACATCCGCCAGTTCCAGCACGGTTGGTGCCAACGCGCTGAGAACGCCGTCCTTGCGGAGCGTCGCGTGTCGTAGGGGATGGTCCTCCGGGGTAAACAGAACGAGTGGAACCGGATTGGTGGTGTGGGCGGTCATGGGGCCGCCGGTGAGGCGGTCGATCTCTTCCTCGGCGTTGCCGTGGTCGGCCGTGAAGATCCCAAGCCCGCCGACCTCGTCCAGCGCATCAACGATGCGGCCGACACAGGTATCTACCGTTTCGATTGCTTCCACCACTGCCGGGATCACGCCGGTATGGCCCACCATATCGCCGTTGGCGAAGTTCACGATGATGACGTCGTATTTGCCGCCCCGGATCGCGTTCAGCACACCGTCACAGACGGCATGGGCGCTCATCTCCGGCTGAAGGTCGTACGTCGCCACCTTGGGGGAAGGAACCATTAACCGGTCCTCTCCCGGGAACGGCTCCTCCCGCCCTCCGTTGATGAAGAACGTGACGTGCGGGTATTTCTCGGTTTCAGCGGTGTGGAACTGCGTCTTGCCGGCTTCGCTGATCGCACGGGCCATCGGGAACTCGACGTCGTGCGGCGGGAAGACAACCGATGCGAGCAGTCCCTCCTCATAGGTCGTCATGGTGGTGAGGTTATGGCTGGCCGCCCACACACCGCGGTCAAACCCCTCAAACACGGGATCGACCAACGCGTGGCTGTGCTCGCGCCCGCGGTCCGAACGGAAGTTAAAGAAAAAGAACTCGTCGTGCGGGCCAACGGTGTGACGGTTCCCGTCGTCATCAAGGATGACGCTTGGTTCGATAAACTCATCGGTCACACCGGCGTCGTAGTTGGCCTGAATGGCTGCGGCCGCAGAAAGGTAGGGGGTGCCCTCGGCGTGCACGACGAGGTCGAACGCCTTCTTCTCGCGCTCCCAGCGCTTGTCGCGGTCCATCGCGTAGTATCGGCCGATCACCGTGGCGATGCGCGCGCCCTTATTCCCTGCGAGAGCTTCTTCGATCGGCTCAATGAACCCGATCGCGGACGTGGGTGAGGTATCGCGCCCATCCGTGAAGGCGTGAACCAGGATCTTGCGAATTCCGGATTCCAGGGCCGCGTTGATAGTTGCAACCAGGTGCCGGTTGTGGGCGTGCACACCGCCCTCTCCGATGAGGCCCATAAGGTGCAGGGTGGCATCGTGCTGCTTTACCCGATCGAACATCGCCTGCAGTGTCGGATTCTGGGCGAACGTTCCATCGTTGATCGCGCGGTCGATACGAGTAATCCACTGGTACACGATGAACCCGGCCCCAATGTTCAGGTGTCCTACCTCGCTGTTCCCCATCTGGCCGGCCGGTAACCCGACGTCTTCGCCACTGGTGCGCAGCGTTGCTGCGGGGTAGTTCGCCAGCAGACGGTCCATGTTCGGTGTGTTGGCCAACATCACCGCGTTGCCGGGTTCATCACGACCGATCCCCCATCCATCCAGGATCGCGAGCAGCACGGGCGTTTTGCGTTCGGGCATCCGGGTATCATCCTTTCATCAGGTGCGTGGCGCGGTGCGGGTGACTAAACGCCCGAACCATGCGAAAATGACACTCAAACGGTACCAGTTTGCACGGAAAAACGCCGTGCGGAAATGGAGTAACAGATGGCGAACTACCAGATTTCCTTGTTGCCCGGCGATGGCATTGGACCCGAGGTTGCCGAGGCAACCCGGCGCGTGATTGATGCTACCGGCGTCGGTATCGATTGGGAGGTCTGTGCCGCCGGCCTGGATGCCTTCGAGAGCCAGGGAGAACTGCTTCCTGAAGCCACCCTGGATTCAATTCGCCGCAACGGTGTTGGCCTGAAGGGCCCCATCACGACACCAGTCGGAACCGGGTTCCGATCCGTCAACGTTGCCCTGCGGCAGGAACTTGACCTGTACGCGAACATCCGTCCCGGCAAATCAATCAAGGGTGTCCAGGCGAACTTCGAGGAAATCGACCTCGTGATCGTGCGCGAGAACACCGAGGATACGTATGCCGGCGTGGAATTCGATACCGGTACGCCGGAAGCCGCTGAGGTCATCAAGACCATCAACGCCCACAGCAAGAAGCAGCTGGCTGAGGATTCTGCTGTCACGATCAAGATGATCACCCGTGAGGCCAGCGAGCGGATTGTGCGGTACGCCTTCGACTATGCGCGGGCGAACGGCCGCAGGAAGGTTACCTCGGTGCACAAGGCGAACATCATGAAGTTCACCGATGGCCTGTTCCTGCGCGTGTCACAAGAAGTTGCGAAGGACTACCCGGATATCGAGTTCGAGGACCGCATCGTCGATAACATGTGCATGCAGCTCATCCAGAAGCCGGAGCTGTACGACGTGCTTGTGATGCCAAACCTGTATGGCGATATCGTGAGCGACCTCGTAGCGGGCATGATCGGCGGCCTCGGCGTGGCCCCTGGCGGCAACATCGGCCTCAAGGCGGCCGTCTTCGAGCCGATCCACGGTTCCGCCCCGTCGCACGCCGGCAAGAACGTCGCCAACCCGGTCGCCATGCTTCTCAGCGGCGCATTGATGCTGCGTCACCTGGGCGAGCGTGATGCCGCCGAGCGGGTGGAGGGCGCTGTGGCCGAGGTGATCGGCAAGGGCGAGCACGTCACGTACGACCTGCGCGCCGACCGCGACCAGAGCAAGGCTGCCGGGACGAGTGAGATGGCCGACGCGATCATCGCGGCGTTGTAAACCTGCTGACAAGATTTTTCGTTTCAACGCCCGACGGCTGGCCACATGGCTTGCTGCTCGGGCGTTAGGCTTTTGCGAAAGGGAGTAGTTGTGGAATCCGGTAGGACCAGCATGGGCGTGATGTTTCGTCGCGAGCAGGATCCATCGAGGCTTGCTGATGCAGCCCGCAAGGCCGAATCGCTAGGGTTCGACCAGTTCTGGATCGTGGAGGACTGCTTCTACATGGGCGGTATCTCCCAGGCAGCGATCGCGCTCACGGCCACCTCGACGATTAAGGTCGGCATCGGCATCAATCCGGGTGTCGCGCACAACGCCGCCATCCTGGCGATGGAGTACTCCACGCTGGAACGAGCGTTTCCTGGCCGGCTGATCGGTGGAATCGGCCACGGTGTGGATGTGTGGATGAAGCAGATTGGCGAAGGCGTTGCCAGCCCGCTTACGGCAATCGAGGAAACCACCACGGCTATGCGCCGCCTGCTCAATGGTGAGCGAATCACGGTGGACGGCCGCTACGTCAAGCTCAACGACGTGCAACTCGATCCACCACCTGTCGCAGCGCCGCCCATCCTGCTTGGTGTGCGGGCCCAGAAGTCGGTGCAGTTGGCGGGTCGGATTTCCGAAGGCGTGCTGCTGGCCGAGAGTTCCGGTGCCGATTACATCCGGTGGGCACGCGAACAGATGGACGCGGGCAGGGAGACGCCGGGGTATCTCGGGGTCTATGTGCACGCCTATATTGATGAGAACGATCCGGCCGGCGCGTTCGACACCATGCGGAAGGTTGTTGCTGGCGCTGTCGGCAACGAGATAGCGGTGAACACCGAGCGGCTGTCGTATGTGGACGAGCTGCGTGCCCTGATCGACGAGGGCGGCCCGGAGGCGCTGTACGCCAGCATGCCCGACGAATGGGTGCGCGACCTGGGAATCTCCGGTTCCCGAGACGACGCCCTGCAATCGATTGAGAACTTCGCCGCTGCCGGTGCCGATTCGATCATCCTCACACCAATGCCCGAGTGGGACTGGTTCGCGTGGCTGGATTCGGTGGGTACCCTTGTTCGGTAGCAAGGCGGCTTACGTGCATGACGCGCGCGGTTCGAAGTGGCACACTACCGAATGTGCCGCTGCGCCGAACTGCGCCGGCATGCTCGTTTTGCCAGTTACATCACCCTGGATCACATAACCCATGAAGCCACAGATCGCCGCCACCCAAGCTACCCCGTTGCCCGTCTCGGCGGCCGATATTGATGCGGCCGCCGAGCGACTGCAGGGTGTGGCATCAGTCACGCCATTGCACGTCTCCGGGCGCATGAGTACCCGGGCAGGAGCGACGGTGTACCTGAAGCGCGAGGATCTCCAGCAGGTTCGCTCATACAAAATCCGGGGGGCGTACAACCTCATCGCCCAACTGTCACCCGAACAGCGGGCTGCCGGCGTGGTCTGCGCCTCGGCGGGGAACCATGGACAAGGAGTGGCGCTCGCGTGCGCGATGCTGGGTGTACAAGCCACCGTGTACGTGCCTTCCACAACTCCCCGCCAAAAGCGGGAGCGCATGCTGGCGCTTGGTGGGGATAATGTGCGCCTTGTCGTCGGTGGAGAGACGTACGACGACAGTTTCCGGGCGGCGGAGCTGGCTGCAGCCGAGCAGGGCATGGTGATGGTGCCAGCATTTGATGATGTACGCACCATCGCGGGACAGGGAACCGTCGCCCGGGAAATCGTCGATCAGCTTGGCAAGGCCCCGGATGTGGTCCTGGTTCCCGTCGGGGGAGGCGGGATGGTGGCCGGAATGGTCACCTGGTTCGCGGAGCACTGCCCTGGCACGAAGGTGATCGGCGTGGAACCGGCTGGCGCGCCGTGCATGCTTGCGGCCATGACCGCCGGGGCACCGGTAGCACTCAACACCATCGATACGTTCGTGGATGGGGCCGCTGTGAAGAAAGCTGGCCGTATCCCGTACGACATCGCCGCTGCGCACGACCTGGAGATCGTCACCGTACCGGAAGGTCGAGTCTGCAGCGAAATGCTGGAGCTGTACCAGACTGAGGGCATCATCGCCGAGCCCGCCGGTGCGCTTGCCTCTGCAGCAATCGGCCCGTGGATGCCCAAGCCGGGGCAAACCGTGGTGGCCATCCTCTCCGGCGGCAATAACGATATCTCCCGCTACGCGGAGATCATCGAGCGCTCACTCATTTACGAGGGGCGGAAGCACTACTTCCTGGTGAGCTTCCCCCAGGAACCCGGCGCGTTACGCCGGTTCCTGGACGAAGTGCTAGGCCCACACGACGACATTACGTATTTCGAGTACGTGAAAAAGTCCAACCGGGATATTGGCCCGGCAATCGTTGGCGTCGAGCTTGGCTCCCGTGACGACTACGGCCCCCTGTGCGAGCGGATGAAGACATCCAACATCATGGTGGAAGAGATCGATCCGCAAAGCACCATGTTCCGGTACCTGCTCTCCTGAGGCCGGCTATTGGCGAGGAACTTAAGGAGTCATCTTCACGTTGCGATGAGCGTACCGGGAGCGGACGCCCGGAGCCGGCTAACTGGCCTGTGGCTCCAGCGCGGCTTCGGCCTGTTTGGCGCGCTCGGCTTCGATATCCCGCATCGGCGATTTCCCGAAGAGCCGCTTGTAATCCCGCGTGAAATGGGATGCGTCGCTGTAGCCCACTCGGTACCCGGCACCTGCCGCATCGATATCCTGGGTAAGCAACATGTGGCGGGCCTCGCGGAGGCGAAGTTGCTTCTGGTACTGCAGCGGCGTCATACCGGTCACATTCTTGAAGTGCTCGTGGAAACTGGACACGCTCATGCCGGTTCTTGCCGCGATTTCCGCGACGCTTAACGGCTGGCGGAGGTCCTCTCGCAGGTGGTCCAGCGCCACCTTGATGCGGTTTGAAACGGTATTCATGCCGGCAATCTGTCGCAGGCGCTCGTCGTGGTCGGTGGTAAGCAGCAGGAAGATGATCTCCCGCTTGATCATGGGGGCGAGGAACCCGGCGTCGTGCGGTTCATTGATGACCCGCATCAGTCGCACGGTGGCGTCCAGCAGCTGAAGGTAGTTGGGCGTGATCCCGGTGGCACCGGTTTCGTTGTGCCGGCCAACCGCCTCCGGCTCGGCCTCCAGGTAGACCGACTTCACTTCACCGGGGTTAAGATCCACCGTCAGGCTCAGGTACGGCCGTTCAGGGGACGCCTCGATAACATGGCTTACGATCGGCAGCTTCATTGTGGTGATGAAGATGCAGTCTGACGTAAAGGTCCACTCCCGGGTGCCAACGGCAACATGTCGTTTGCCTTGCGCGATGGTGCCGAAACAGATGCTCGATTCGCCGTGGTTCAACGGGGTGGGATTGTTACGCCGGTACACGGTGACACCGTGCCCGAACTGCACGTCACCTTCATCCGGGGCAAGCGCAAGAAGAAGCACCTTGAGTTCATCACGAAGGATTTGAGCTTGTTCTTCCAGTGACATCGTCCCACCCTGCCCGCCATCGACGAAAACGCGGAGAAATCAGCCACCCTGCCGGAGAAATCATCTATCAGCCGTAGGGGTTTTCCCGATAGGATCGTAGCAGATGGTGATGCACTTATGTAACACCGTCCCGGTGCCAAAAATGCGGGCATGCGCGAAGGGAGAGACGTCGCCGTTCGTAGCCCAGGTACTGAAGAAATAATCGGTAGTTGGTGGTACTGAAAAGCACTCCAGGGAGATTCCACGTCAATGAATGATGCGCCCCTTACGTTCGTCTTGTCGCAGCCTGAAAGTCGTGAGCAGGCGCGGGTGCGCGCCCAGCGCGAACACCCCCAGGGCATGAGCCGGTACGAGATCCGGGAGGCGTTGGGCACGGGCCCTTCGCTCAAGATGCAGTTTCAGTCGATAGTCAATAACGTTCGTAAACCACACCGCCCGGCATCAGCCCGCCGGACTTATACGAAGCCGGTCGCCAGCTGTTCCCCCCAGGCTTAATCGACAGGCTGACAATACAGAACGGGCGCGGGAATCAGCCCTCGCGCCCGTTCCGTTTATCGTCGGCTTAGTCGGCCGGGATGGCGAGTGAATCATCGTCTCTCAGTCGCTGAAGATCGCGCAGGGGTGGCTCGCCGAACATACGCTTGTATTCACGATTGAAATGGGAGGCATCGCCGTACCCCACCCGGTAGCCTGCCGAGGCGACATCGATATCGGTGCTCATCAGCAACCGGCGGGCCTCTCGCAGCCGGAGATGCTTTTGGTATTGCAGCGGGGTGAGGCCGGTGGCCTTCTTGAAGTGGTCATGGAAGCTGGAAACGCTCATGCCAGATGCCTGGGCGATGTCGGGAATGCTGAGTGGCTGGTCGAATTGTTCGCGCAATGTGCGCAGGGCTACTGCTATCCGCTGGGATGCCACTCCCATGCCGGCAATGTGACGAAGCCGGCCGCCCTGGTTGCCAATCAGCAGGCGATACACGATCTCCTGCTTGATCAAGGGTGCCAGGAAGTTTGATTGATCGCGATCCTGGGAGATGCGGATCAGCCGGATGATGGCGTTGAGGAGATCGGCATCGAGATGAGACACGTTGAATGCGGTGGAATCGTCGGGTGTTACCGGTGAATGGGCGGATGCTACCAGCACCGATCGCACCATGGCTGGATCGAGATCGAGCCTGATGCTCAGATACGGGGTGGCCGGCGTGGCGCGGATCACATGGCTCGCCGTCGGCAACTCCATGGCGGTGATCAGGTAATGGTCCTTGTCGTATTCAAACACCTCCTCGCCAAGGAAGAGTCGCTTTGCACCCTGGGCGATCACGCAGAAGGCGAGGCTCGACTCTCCGTGATGAAGATCCGATGAGTTGGAGAGGCGAAACGCGGCCAGATCCCGGTCGAGTTCCGCCATTCCATCCGCTGGCAGTAGTCCATTCAGAAGCTGCACCAGCTCGTGCTGGGCTTCTGCGAGGCGCTGCGAACGATCGATAGCCGGCATTGGACTCCTCCATTAGAATCTGGATTATTGGACGATACCTTTGGAAGATCATTATACGCTGTTCCCGGACTACTGCCTAGAATTGTGCACATGGATGGGATGTCCATGTCGAGAAGTCTCCAGGGTCTGGAGGAATGCGCAACCGCTGCTCGTCCGATCCCCGTATTACCGGCTCACGTCCGAACCGCGCGACCAAACACAGAGGAGCAACCATGCACCACATTATCGTTACCGAACTCATTAAGTCAGAGGCGATCCGGATGAACTCCGCCAACCCCGCAGCCAGCGCTGAACTGCCATTCGGTGCGTTGTGGCGGAAATTAAGCGGACTCTTTGAATCCCGGCTGACAGCAACAGCACGAACCGCGCAGCGCGAGTGCGCGCAGCCGCAGCGCACGATGTGCACTTGCGAAGCCGTCCGATAATTCGCCCCGTTTGCCACGGGTCGAGAGTTGCGGTTGCCCTGTTGAGTTGCCGCGACTTCGAGTTGTCGGTGGCCAGGCCACTCGGCAGGCTAGACCGCGGCGGGTATACTTAAGTGAGTGGCGTAGGAGGGCGGTTCTGGTGCCGGGTTTTGGCTTGACACCGGAGCGAAAGTCTTCCTATACTCTCTTGCGGCCACGGTGATGGCTCGCTCGCCGGCGTAGCTCAACGGCAGAGCAGCTGTTTTGTAAACAGCAGGTTGCGGGTTCGAATCCCATCGCCGGCTCCAGGCTCTTTCTCACGAAGGGGCACACAATTTCGGGTAGGTGCCTGAGTGGTTAAAAGGGCCTGGCTGTAAACCAGGTGCGAGAGCTACGGGGGTTCGAATCCCTCCCTGCCCACCGAACAAGCAGCCGGATTACGGCATTGGTTCGGGCCCATATAGCTCAGTCGGTAGAGCGCGTCCTTGGTAAGGACGAGGTCTCCGGTTCAAGTCCGGATATGGGCTCCAGCTTGTTCAAGATACAGAGGGGCTCCCTCAGGAGCCTCTTTATTTCGTGCAACAGTTGCACGCGTCAAGGAGGACGTAAACAATGGGTAAGGCAAAGTTTGAGCGAACAAAGCCGCACGTGAACGTGGGCACCATTGGTCACGTGGACCATGGCAAGACGAGCACGACGGCGGCGATCTCCAAGGTGCTGGCGATGAAGGGCCAGGCCAAGGTACGCGACTTCAACAGCATCGACAACGCCCCGGAAGAGCGGGAGCGCGGGATTACCATCGCCACCTCGCACATCGAGTACGAGACCGATGCCCGCCACTACGCGCACGTTGACTGCCCGGGTCACGCCGACTACATCAAGAACAGGATCACCGGCGCGGCCCAGATGGATGGTGCCATCCTGGTGGTGAGCGCGCCGGACGGCCCGATGCCGAAGACGCGCGAGCACATCCTGCTGGCGCACCAGGTGCAGGTGCCGAGCATCGTTGTCTTCCTGAACAAGGTCGACATGATGGATGACGAGGAGTTGCTGGAGCTGGTCGAGCTGGAAGTTCGCGAGCTGCTGAGCGCCAACG
>JBHWTK010000046.1:0-32182 GCA_043427975.1 Chloroflexia bacterium
GTTGTGGCCGGGACAACGCCCGGCCCTCGCCCTGGTTCGACTGTGCGCCCGAAGGCGTTCAATCGTCCCGGTTGAACACCAGCAGATCCGTTTGGCGTGGATCCAAACCAATCAACTGGTCCGGTGTTGCCTGGCCATCGACACCGTACAGGGTCAACCACCCATTGGTGGTCGTGCCGAACGGCGTCCAGAGCGCCACAAGCACGTAGCGCTGGCTGCCGATGACGAACTGCGACGGAATGCCGTATTGAGCGGCATTATCGACCACATCCTGCCCGGCCGGCTCGGCCTGGCCCTCCGGCACGAACTCGCCAAACGCATCGTCCGCCACTGGATGACCGAGGATGCGGTCATGCGTCTGCGCATCAGCATCGGCGACATACAGCACCATGCTGATGCTGGAGTACGACACTGGCGTCATCGGCTCGGTGGCCCGGTACGTCGCACCTGGACCCGAATCCGTATCCGGCATCGCGAGTCGGTTCGGTGCCTGCGTATCACGTGCCTGTGATTGCACGGTGAACGCGGTGGTCGGCTCGTACGCATAGAGGGTGCCGGTGGTGTTCTGGATTGCGAGGTACAAGGTATCAGAACCTTCTACCTGAACCACCACGAACGGGCCAATACAACTGATTTCGCGTGTATCTCCCAGCCCCTCGCTGCTCACCGGGCCGGTGAATGCCCAGGATTGCCCGGCGTATTGCAGCTGACGCGGCAGGCGATCGGGCACACCTTCGTCGTCCATCACACCAATCACGCCCGAACACACGAGCGCGGCCGGTTGCACGGCGGGCGTTGATGCGACCTGCACCGGCGCGGTAGCGACCACTGCGGGCGGCTGGTAGACCACCGGTGTCGGCGTTGGGCGCGGCGGAACCGGAGTTGGTGGGGGCTGGGCGGGATCCGGGGTCGGCGGCACGGCCGTCGGCTGCACCTCGCCTTCCTCTGCGCCAGGCACATCCTGCACAGGTGGCACGTTGACGACCGGCGCTTCCGTGGCAGGAACCGCAGTGGGCGCCTCTGTTGCCGGCGCGGCCGTGGGAGCTTCCGTGGCCGGCGCTGCCGTCGGCGCTTCCGTCGCCGGAACGGCGGTCGGCGATTCGGTCTGAGGCGCTATCGGCGGAGCCTCGGTTGCGGGGACCTCTGTCGGTGGAACCTCGGTGGGGGGCACCTCAGTCGGCGGAACCTCTGTTGGAGGAACTTCCGTTGGTGGCACCTCTGTCGGCGGAACCTCTGTTGGAAGCACCTGCGTGGGCGGAACGGCGGTTGCAGGAGCTTCGGTAGGTGCTGCAGCGGTTGCAGGTGGCGGCGTGGCCTCTGGCGTACCTGGTGCCGGTGTGGACGGCGCGGCCTGCGGCTGCTCCGCCGGTGGAGCGCCTTCAAACGAGGCCGGGGCACCGTTGACGTTCAGCGCTACCGTCGTAAACGGCCCCTCTGGTGCAGCTGCGAATACGGGGAACAAACCGGCGCACCCCACCTTCACCAGGCCATCCAGTGAAGGCACGGCGCCTGGCGTGGCAGTAAACTGCTGGCCGGCGAACGTAAACCCGTCCACCAGTGTCAATGGCGTGTTATCGGTACCCACCTGGACATAGCGAACCAGGCTATTCGCGCCCTGTCCGCTGTTGTTGGCCACGAACAGGTTGACCATTTGGTCGTCGCCGGGAATGGCGAACATCGGCAGGCCGTCACTGGTCTGGCCGATCTGTGTTAGCTCTTCCTGTAGCAGATCCATTTCGGGCGCCGCGGCCACCCATGTGGCGCCATTGCCGGAGAGCGTTCCCGCGCTCACCTGGTCCACCGGGCAAACAGCGTCGGCCGAGCCAACAAACTGCGGCAGGTACCTAACCGCTCGCTGGTTGCTTTCATCTGCAGGAACATACACGGCACCGAGCGGATCGCTCTGCCCCGGTTTTACCAATACCCGCGTGCCGTCGGCCGCCTGGGCCTCCTGCATCGGGTTGGCGTCTATTGGCACTTCCAGGTCAATCGAATAGCGTTGGTCGTTAACCACGATTTCCTGCGCAGCATCGGTGTGGACAGGCTCGATCGGCGGCTGCTGGGACCACACCTGTGGTGCCCATAATGCCGCGAGCATGCTTAACACAATCGCCAGCGCGAGCGTGGAAAACGAGGAGAATAGCTTCCTCATTGTCGCTCCCCTGGGTTCACCGCGTACGGCGGCGGGATTCTTGCTATGGTATTCATGCAGGCAGAATATCGCTTCGTGACATTTGAAACCGCAGAATCCGTACCACGCTTGATATCCCCACCGGTACGCCGCTTGGCAACCACCGGTGTGCAGGGGAACGTGGCGATCGGCACGACCGTTTCGCCCAGAGAGAGGGAGTTCAGGGATGCCTCGTATGTCTTTGATGCGCCTGCTACGCACCATGCTGGCGCTCCTCATGATCCTTATCACCCATCCCACTATGGGATTCGCACAGGACCAGGCTGCAAGCTCCAGTAACCGCGTTGTTAACGTTGAGCTCGTCTTCGATTCATCCGGCTCGATGGCCGCCGAGGTTTCTCCAGGGGTGACTCGCATTGATGCCGCCAAGAGCGTGCTGAACGACGTGGTGGATGCAATTCCGGAAGCCGAGGGGGTGAACGTCGGTTTCCGCGTATACGGTCACGAGGGTAGCAACCAGGAAGTCGACCGGGAAGAAAGCTGCCGCTCAACCGAGCTGGTCGTGCCGATGGATGGCACGAACAAGGAAGCCCTCAGGGCCGCGATCGACAGCTACCAGCCGGTCGGCTGGACACCCATCACCCTGGCGCTCACCGAAGCTGGCAAGGACTTCAGCGCCCCCGGTGAGAACGAGGTGAACGCGATCGTGCTGGTAACCGATGGCCTGGAGACCTGCGGTGGCAACGCCTGCGAGGCCGCACTGGCCCTTGCCGAAGGCGATGTGAACATCACCACCTATGTCGTCGGGTTTGGCCTCTCCCAGGAAGAACAATCCACCTTGCAGTGCATCGCGGACGCCGGTGGCGGACTCAACCTGAACGCCGCAAACGCCGATGAATTGAATGACGCCCTCTTCACCGTCCTTGAAGAACTCCAGGTTGTGGTTGTCACCGGTTTCCTCGAGCTTGAATCGATCGGCGGCCTGTGGCCGCGCGCGACGCTCGACTGCCGGCAGGGTGCAACCGACTCCAACCCCGACGGCGAAATCGTGAGTTACTCGCTGCGGGAAACGAACCGAATAGAAGTGAATGTCGGCACCTGTGAGTTGTACTGGACCAACCCCAGCGGCACGGAAACAAGGATTACCGTGCACATCCAGAGCGGGGAAACCACCTGGGTACGGGGTTCCATCCTCAAGTTCCCGCAAGGGGCTGGTGAGATCTATACCGTCAAGGACATTTCAGGCAACATCATCTGGCAGGACCAGTTCGAGTACGGTGACTATGTGTGGGTGCTCCCGGGCATCTATCGTATGGAGCTGCTCGAACGCGTGGGCGATCCCATCCTCATCTCCGCCGAGGTACAAACGCTGCCCGGCACGGTGACGGATGTTCAGATCACGACATCCGGTTCGTAACCGGAATTGCGGAACGGGAGGTCGCGATACCTGCGACCTCCCGTTTTGCGTTGTCAGGGCTAGATGAGCGTTGAGATAAAGAGGAACAACAACCCGAAGATAATGAGCACGACCGTGCCGGCGACGCACCCGAGGGCCATACTGGTTCCCGTACCGATGGTGCTTTCGTCGGCACCTGTTGCGGGCGTTGCCGAGTTCACGGTGGGAGCCGCTCCCTCAACGGGCTGATCGGCGGGAACAGGCTTGTCGGGTTCCGGTTGTGTGGGGCTTTGGGACACGGAGTTCTCTCTTGCATGTGCGAACGAGTGCGGCAGGAGCCATGCTGCCGCACTAGTGTATGCCAAATCCCTAGTCGCCGTGGACGGTGAGGATCATGCCGTCCTCCTCGAGCTCCACGCCGGCGAGCACCAGCCCATTGACGCCGAGCCAATCATTCACGGCCCGCTCCATGCCACCGGCCAGGACATCCAGGATCTTGCCCTCGAGCCAGCCTCCCTCATTGACGGTCCTCAGGTTGAGTCGTCCATCCGAGGTCACTTCCGGGACTGCCACCATCTCGTAGGAATCGCCGTTGAACCAGCCCGTGAGCACCAACTCATCGCCACGGCTTGTGATTTCGAACCGCTCGACCTGTTCCAGGTTGTTCGTGGTTTGGCCAGGCTCCATGAGGTTGGTGTTGATGGTGTCGAACGATATCCGCACATCCGCGCCAGATTGAAGCTGGCTTTGCGAGAACCCACCGGAGAGGTCAACTGCAATTGCCGTGGAGATCGAATCCCCCAGGCCCTCCTCAAGCGCGTCGGAGAGGCGAGGTATGCCGACAAACCAGCCGGCCAGCGAGAGGACCACGCAGATCAGCAGGAAACTCCCGCACCCAAATAAACATCCTCGTCGTGGCAGGAACATGTCGTGTACCTCACCGTCATATCGGCCGGTTCGTAAGAAGAACCCCTACAGTGCCCGAGTATCGCATGGAGTTGTTACAAATTTGACACGCCTGCCCGGCAGAAATCCACGCCTCGTGAACACGCGGTTTGGCATCATGAGCGCAGTTGATTGAGCCGAGGGGTATGGGCCCAGGTTCAGCAAGTAAGGTCGGTAACCGGACAACGTGGTCCGGTACGGGAATCAGGAGGACCAGATGGTCATCACAAAGAGCAAGCTCTACACATTTACCGTAGTTGCTGTTCTCGCGTATTTGTTCCTGGAGTTCATGGTCGATGACGCGCCGTTTAGTGGCCCGTTCTTCGGCGATAACTTCGCCAAGACTCTCGATGGTTCGTGGATTCGCTGGCTCTGCCTGATCCTGATCCCGGTGCTTGGCATTTGGCAGGCCAGCCAGCTCGGCGATCGTGAGATCGATATCACCCCGCGCAAGGCGGACGATACCCCGGGCCAGGTCGATGATCCTGCGTTCTGGAAGTCCTTCACGGGCAACACCTGGCTGTCCATCCTTTGGCTGCCGCTCCGCTTCGTGCTCGGTATCCACTGGCTGCAGGCTGGTTGGCACAAGGTCTTCGATCCCGGTTGGGGCGCTGAAGGCACAGTGATGCGCGAGGGCCAGGAAGTATTCATGAATCGCGGTGACGCGATGGCCGGCTTCCTCCGTGGTGCCTACACCCCGAACCCGGAAACTGGCGCAACCAAGGCTGTGTTCGGCTGGTACGCGGATTTCCTGCAGTGGATTGTCGATAGTGGTTCCACCAGCTGGTTCGGTCCGCTGGTCGCCTACGGCGAGGTCCTGGTCGGTCTTGGTCTTCTCTTCGGCGCACTCATCGGCTTCGCAGCCTTCTTCGGCACCGTCATGAACATGAGCTTCATGCTCGCCGGTACCGTTAGCTCGAACCCCTGGATGTTCGCCCTCACCATCTTCATCATCCTTGGCTGGAAGGTCGCTGGATGGCTCGGTCTTGATCGCTACCTGCTGCCGGCACTCGGCACCCCGTGGCGACGAGGCGAACGCGCCGCCCAGCCGGTCGACACCACCACGGTACGCACCGCATAGGAAGCCCATACTCCTGCAAAGAACCCCGGCCATGTGGCCGGGGTTCTTTGTGTTTACGGCTCGTTAGGGAAAGGTCTAGTGGTTTTCGCGCCACTGCAGCCAGCGCACCAGTTCGGTGCGGGTGATATCCACCACATCGCCGTTCACGATGGTGGCGTTCAGGTCGCCCCCAAACGCCGCGCTCAGGATCACACGTTCGCCGATATTCAGCACCTCGGCCGCCTCCCTGGGCGTATAGTGTTCCTGATGCAGCAAATCCCAGTAATGACTATTCGCCTGGGGTTGGTCGACACGGGTTTCATCGCTCATACTGGCCTCCTTCATATGTATACAGTATGGCCCATCGCGCGATGTTCCTCAATGAGGGAATGTGACAGTGAGGTGGTCTGCTCCGCGTGCGGATTACAGCCAAAGGGGTCATTCAGGGGGTCAAAACAACTGTGGCGACCATGAGGACGACACCGCGGCCGATCGATTCGGCAGACCGTACACAGATTTCTGAGGGTGACCCCCCCGGGACTCGAACCCGGAACCAATGGATTAAAAGTCCACTGCTCTGCCATTGAGCTAGAGGGTCTCGCACGGGGCGTGCGCGAGAACTATCCTACTCCCATGGACTGCGTTTGCGCCACTTTTTCACCCACCGGGACCCAGCCTGCATGACCCTTCCGCCATCCCAATGGATCCTCGCACTCCTGCTTGCCACGGCCATTGCCGTGCTCGCCATTCGCCTCCGTGCACTGGCGCCAAGCGGAGCCGTCGCGGCGATACTCCTCGGCACGCTCGTTGTTGGCACCGGCGGGTGGTGGATGGGCATTATCCTCGTCGCCTTCTTCGCCAGTTCCAGCCTGCTCTCCAAAGCCAGCCGGTCGACGTCGCTCGGCCAGGCACGGGGCGACCGTCGCGACTGGGTGCAGGTGGCTGCCAACGGCTGGGGCATCCTGCTTGGCTGCGTCCTCTATGCCCTCACCGGCTGGAACCCATGGCTGCTCTTCGGTGCCGGTGCCATCGCGGCCGCGACCGCCGATACCTGGAGTTCGGAAATCTGGTGGACCTCCCACACCCCGCCGCGCCTGGTCACGAACTGGCGTGTGGTTCCCCGCGGCACGTCCGGCGCAGTGAGCGGGCGCGGACTGCTCGCATCGCTGGCTGGCGCGCTCTTCATCGCCCTGCTGGCGGCCATCGGCGGGGTTGGAAGCACTCCGGTCTACGCGATCATTGCCGGTATAACGCTGGCAGGGTTTACGGGCGGATTGCTGGATTCGTTGCTGGGTGCAACGATCCAGGAGCAACGCTGGTGCGATGCCTGCAACGTTCGAACCGAGCAAAACCCGGACTCGTGCGGCACTATCACCCGACAGGTTTCCGGAATTGGCGGATTCAATAACGATGCGGTGAACACGCTTTGCGTGCTCGGCGGCGCGCTGATTGGGATGGTTTCGGGTATTCTTTAAGCAGGGCACGGGCACGCACATACGAGCAGCCGAACCGAATTACTCCGTGTGCGTGGCCTGATTCGATTCCTACACCGCATACGACAACCTCCACTCATCACGGGAGCAGGATACCTATGACACCATCCAGACGATCCACCGTTCTCACACGCGGCAAGTATGCTGTCCTGTCGGGGTTGCTTGGTGCGGGCCTGCTGCTCTCCCCTGTCGCCCTTGCGCAGGAAAGCACACCGCCAGCGGGCACGCCGGTAGCGTCGCCACAGGTCGCCGAGGCTGCACAGGCCACCGTCACCAACCTGATTACTGCCCAAATCGACGAGATCCCGGAGGCCCCCTTCACGGTCCGCATGCTGCGCATCACCCTGCAGCCCGGCGCGATTACGTCCATGCACTCGCACCACGGCCCGGAAGTGGATCTGGTGGAATCCGGTGAAGTGATCATCCGCTCCCAAGGCGATGCCCCGGTGGTCCGCGCCGATGGCACGGAGGAAGTCTCCAGCGGCGAGGATGTGGTGCTGGGTGTGGGCGATTCCGTCCACTTCCCCGCCGAAGTCGGCATGTATTTTGAGAACGCAAGCGATGAACCGGTGGTGATGCTCAGCGCCGTGGTGATCCCGGTCGGTCCCGATTACGTCAACGAGCGCATTACCTGGCTCGAAGGTGAACCAAACCTCGAGGGCGTGAGCTACCAAAAACTCGGCGATGGCCTGGTACAGGAGCAACCCCAAACCGCTGCGGAGTGGACAATCGACCTGGTAGAGCTTCCCCCGGCAGTTCCCATGCCGGCAGTCACCGGTATCAGCATGATCACGCCGATTCAGGGGAACTTCTCGTTCACCATCGATGCCGGCATGGTGCAGGTCACGCGTGCCGAAAGTAACATGCTGCAGCCAAACGCCGTGCTGGATACCACCTTTAGCCTGGCCGATGCCGATGCGGCCTTCTTCCCTAGCGGGGTTTCCGCAACAGGCCGCGCCAACGAGCAGCAGCCACTGACCTTGCTGATCATGAATATCGAACCCGAGGATGGCGTTGTTGCCGAACCGGCCGAGATCACCTTCAGCGCCGGTGACGGCACCGTCGCGGGATCCGGCAGCGAGGCTACCGTTGGCCAGGTCGTGACCACCAATACCGGCGATGTGAACATGCGTGCCGAACCAAACGTAAACGCCGACGTGGTCGACCAACTGGCCGCCGGCATAGAACTGGAAGTGCTTGGCGGGCCAGAAGAGGCCGATGACTATGTCTGGTACCAGGTACGTGTCGTCGATGGCGGCAGCGAGGGCTGGGTAGTTGCCGACTTCCTCGATGGCATTGACACGCCGGTGGCGGATGACGCCGGTGACGGCACGTCCGGCGACGAATCGGGCGACGAGACAACGCCTTCCTCAACACCACAGGCCGGTGAGTTCGCGGTGGGCAGCACCGTGGTGACCAACGACGAGAATGTGCGACTGCGTCCGGAACCATCTGCCGAAGGCGAGCCGCTCAACGCGTTGCCACAGGGCACGGTGCTGACAGTGACAGGCGAACCGGTTGAAGGTGGAGATTTCACCTGGATACCGGTTGAGACCGAAGACGGCGTTGCCGGCTATATCGCGATCGATTTCCTCGAGGGCGCCCCGTAGCGAGGCGGCAGCAAAACGGCCACGGGTGGTTCTCCACCCGTGGCCGTTTTGTTTGTGATGCGGACTAGCTTCCCAGTGCGGCGGCCGTCATCACATCCAGCGGCGGGGTAACACCGAACCAGAGTTCAAACGATCGGACCCCTTGGTGGATGAGCATCTCCAGTCCGTCGAGCGCCCGCAAGTTCATCCTGTGTGCCGATTGCAGCAACGGCGTGTCCCGATACGTCAGGTCCATCACCAGGGAGTGTCTTGGCAGCATGGCCATCAGCGAGGGCTCAAGCACGACCTCCCCGTGCCATCCGAGCGCGGTTGCGTTCACCAACACGTCGGTGGTATTCAGCACACTCGCCAGGTTGTCCCACGGCAGGGGGGCAGCATCGAGTTCGGTGGCCAGTTGCTCGGCACGGTCCAGCGTGCGATTGGCGATCAGCACCTCGCTCGCGCCCATCTCCTGCAACGCCACGATCACGGCGCGGGATGCACCACCGGCGCCCAGCACCACGGCACGCTTCGGCGCGATATCGCCATAGCGCTCAATGATCGAGGCACGAAACCCGTATGCATCCGTATTGTCGCCAACCAGCCGATCGCCCTTCGGGATGATGGTGTTCACTGCCCCAATGCGGCGGGCGATGTCGGAGACCTCATCGAGGTGCGGCATCACGGCTTCCTTGTGAGGCACAGTGACGTTGGCACCCGCGATATCGGCCGAGCGGATGCTCGCCACGCGCTGGCCGACCTCCTCTGATTCCGTGTGCCAGAGCTCGTAGGTATGCGGTATCCCCAGTGCGGCAAAAGCGGCATTGTGCATACGTGGCGAGCGCGAGTGCTCCACCGGATTGCCAATAAGCCCGACTCGCATTACTGGCATGCCTCCCAGTCGGGATGCTCCTCACAGGTGGCGGCGTTGTGCTCCTCCAGGGTGAAAGTGAAACGATGCTCGCCGCTGTCGTCGCCACGTGTGACGAAGTAGAGGTACCCCTCGGTCGTCGGCTGGGCCACCGCCTGCAGCGATGCTGAGCCCGGGTTAGAGATCGGCCCCGGCGGCAGGCCAGTATTGTTATAGGTGTCGTATGGAGTGGTCTTGGATTGCTCCAGTTGCTCGCCGGTCATTTCCGGCCACCAGTCGGCTTCGGTGCCGATCCCGTATTGCTGCGCCGGGTCAGCGTTCAGGTTCATCCCCTGTTCAACCCGGTTGAGGTACACCTCGGCGATTTGCGGCCGCTCGACGGCAACTGCTGCCTCACGTTCGACAATTGAGGCAACCGTAACCGCCTCGTACACGCTCAGGCCCTGGGCCTCGTAGCCGGCCAAAACGCTGGGTGTCAGGTTCTGCTCAAAGGTCGCCAGCTGGTAATCAATCACGCTGGCCACGGTGGCGTTGCCGGGAACGGTGTAGGTACTTGGGAAGAGGAAGCCCTCCAGCGATCCATTAGCCGGTACCTCGGCCAGGAACGGATAGCTGTCGCGCCAGTAGTCGATATCGCGCGCCAGTCGAACGTATTCAGCCGCCGCACCCGGCATGCCAGCCTGCTCCAGCACCACCGCGTTTTGTTCGATACGCTGCCCCTCGATAAAGGTCACATCGAATGCGGGGCGTTCCGGTCCGGCTGCTGCGGCCTCGTCCTCGGATTCATCCTCGGTAGCAGCGACCGTGATTGTGTCCAGGATCTGGTTGGTGCTCATGCCGACCTGCAGGTCGTAGGTACCGGGCCGGATTTCCAGGCCCCCAAAGCGCAACTTGTTCTCGAAATACCAGGTGTGGTTAATCAGGTCGGCGTCCTGCAGCTTTTTCGCTACCGCCGATTCACTCTCGTCCTCGTTGATCGTTACAACTACCGAGCGCCCGACTTCCAGCGGTTGTTCCCGGTCGACCCAATAGTTGAAAAACCACACGCTGCCGCCGGCTATGGCGAGGGTGAGCAGGATGATGCTCACCACCTTGAGCGAGTTCGCCAGTGTTCGAATCAAGTTTTCATACTCCATTGTGCTGCCGGGCGAATGCGCATCCCCAACCGGGTACAATTGGCGCACGGATCAAGGCCGAGGACTATCCGCCCACATATTTCACCCTATTCTACGCCGAAGAGCCCATGCCTGACTTGCCCGTTCACAACCGCCTGCCCAAAATCGTGGTGATCATCGGCCCCACAGCCGTGGGCAAGACCGCCCTGTCGATCGAGGTCGCCGAAGCGTTCGGCGCCGAGATCGTCAACGTCGATTCCCGCCTTTTCTACCGTGGCATGGATATCGGCACCGCCAAACCCGACAAACCCCAACTCGCCCGGGTGCGGCATCACCTCGTCGATTTCCTGAACCCCAACGATCCGGTCTCGCTGGCCACCGTGCAGGATCTCGCCTTTGCTGCCATCGACGATATCCTCGCCCGGGGAGCGCTGCCGTTGCTGGTCGGTGGCACGCCCCAGTATGTCAACGCCATTGTGGAGAACTGGCGCATTCCACGGGTGGAGCCGAACCCGGGCCTCCGCGCCCGGCTGGAACAGGAAGAGCTGGAGCAACCGGGCACCCTCCTCGCCCGCTTGAGAGAGGTTGATCCTGAGGGTGCCGAGAAACACGCGGGAAACACGCGCCGCGTCATCCGCGCGCTGGAGGTGTACGAGGCAACCGGCCAGCCGATAACCGCCCTGCAAGGAAAAGATGGCCCACGATACGAGGCGCTTGAACTGGATCTGTGGCGTCCCCGGGAGGACCTCCACGCCCGTATCGACGCCCGTGCTGTTGAACAAATCGAGGGCGGGCTGGTCGATGAGGTACGGGCACTTCTCGCCGCCGGGGCCGACCCCACATCCGGGTCGTTTGGCAGCATCGGCTATCGCCAGGTACTTCCATATATACGTGGCGAGGCAACACTCGACGAGGTTATTGAACGTATCCAGGTGGATTGCCACCGCCTTGTCCGGCACCAGGACACATGGTGGCGCAAGAACCCGCGGCTGGTTCGCATCGATCTCACCCGGCCCACTGCCCGGGCGGAAATCGATACCCGCATCGCCAGCTTCCTCGCTACCTGACAGGTAACTTTTGGTAAGTTATGTGCCATACTTGAGGACACCACTCGGATATCCGGGTGAACCCATAGTGGCGAACGCAAGGCCGCTATCAGGAGGATGATTCATGACAGATACAGTTGCCGCCGAGCGCAACGAGGCGTTTGCCGGTTACGCCCACCCCGAAGTGCTGGTCTCCACCCAATGGGTGGCGGATCATCTTGATGACCCGCGCGTTGTGATTCTGGAATCGGATGAGGACCTGCTCCTCTACGAACTTGGCCACATTCCGGGTGCACTCAAGCTGGATTGGGAAACACAAATGCAGCAGCCGGTGATCCGCGATTTCGTGGACAAGGCCGGTTTCGAGAAACTCGCCAGCGAGCGCGGCATCAGCAACGATTCCACGGTTGTCTTCTACGGCGACAAGAACAACTGGTACGCCACCTACGGGTTCTGGCTGTTCAAGTACTACGGCCATGAGGATGTGCGGGTAATGGATGGTGGCCGGGCAAAATGGGAGTCGGAACACCGCCCCTACACGCGTGAGGTGCCGGAGGTGACGCCGACAACCTACACGGCCCAGGAACCGGATAACAGCATCCGCGCCTTCCGAGATGATGTGATGGCGTTCCTGAAAACCGACAACCCGAAGATCGTCGACGTCCGCTCCAATCCCGAGTACACCGGCGAACTCTTGCACGCTATCGGGTACCCGCAGGAGGGGGCCATGCGCGCTGGCCACATCAAGGGTGCAGTAAATGTGCCGTGGGGCACGGCGGCAAATGACGACGGCACTTTTAAGGCAGTCGATGAATTGCGCCAGCTTTATGCCGAAAAGGGCATCTCGGGGGACGCGCCCGTTATCGCCTATTGCCGCATCGGCGAGCGCAGCAGTCACACCTGGTTCGTGCTCTCGCAACTGCTGGGCTATGACAACATCCGCAATTACGACGGTTCGTGGACGGAATGGGGCAGCCTTGTGGGCGCGCCGAACGCTACCGGCAACGAGCCAGGATAGAGATCATCATGCTTTCGCGCCAGGAATATATCGAGAACATCCTCGACCACTACGAGCAGCCACGCCACAAGCACCGCATGGAGAACCCCAGCGTGCAGATGGGCGGCGGCAACCCCGGCTGTGGTGACCTCATTACCGTCTACATGCGAATCTCCGATGACGATCGTATCGAGGAAGTCAGCTTTGAAGGCGATGGTTGCACCATCTCCCAGGCGGGCGGCTCGATGATCGCCGAAATGATTGAGGGCATGACGCTGGACGAAGTGCAGGCGCTCGGCACCCACACCATGATCGAGGAAATGGGTGAGGATACGGTGAAAAGCCGCGTCCGCTGCGCTACCCTCGCCATGGGCACAGCCCAGGCCGCAGTGAAAGCCTACCGCGACGAACAGCGGGGCAAGGGGAGCATTCCGGAATCGTTCGAGAACTAGGGCCAAGCCCTCCGGTTTTGCGCCCCGCCTGGCAGTGTTGCCAGGCGGGGCGTTTTCGTGTGCCACCTCTCGGCAAAGATCCAATCCCGATTGACATAGGATTATCAACCGCTACACTGGGGCCACGACGAACAATGTTAACGCGCCGACCTTAATGCTGCCGGCCCTCATTCGCCTCACGGTATCAGCACACCCCTGATCGCATCGACGAATGCCTGCGGCCGGTCGAAAGGCATCACTATGGACACCTCGTCGCCCACTGACTGGCTCTCCCCTCAGGAGATCGAGAAACCGCTTCGCCACCTGGCAGGGACCGATGCTCGCGTGCGTGGCTCATGGACGGTCGACCAGTTCAAGATCGGCCAGGGCGACGGCCTGGGAACCTGGCATGTTGCCGGCACCATGATGACGCCTGCCGGGGAACAAGCGTGGTCAATGGTGCTCAAGGGATGGCTGTGTAACGACACACCCGGCTCGCCATCGACCTACAACTGGCCCTGGCGCGAGGCCGAACTCTACAGTTCCGGGATCCTGAACGACCTCCCGGGCGTGTCCGCCCCCGTCTGTTTCTCCTCGGTCCAGCGCGACGGTTCCGTTTGGGTGTGGCTGGAGGATCTTACCTCAATCCCGCAGAAGCAATGGACGTTGGACGACTATGCGCGGGCTGGCCGACGGCTGGGGCAGTTCAATGGCGCCTACCTGGCTGGCACACCCCTGCCCGTCCACCAGAGCCTCAGCCGTCGATGGTTGGAAGGCTGGAGCGGTGAAGGTGCCGAGGGATTGCGGATGCTGGATCAGTACCGCGATCATGCTCTGGTTCAAACGATCATCCCGCCGAATGTCGAAGCGGGTCTGGTCCAAACGTGGCATCGGCGGCCCTCCTTCCTGGAGAGACTGGAATCTATGCCGCAGACGTTCTGCCACCTCGATGCCTTTCATGCCAACACGTTCTTCCGGAATACGGTGAACGGCGACGACATGGTGCTGATCGACTGGTCCTTCGCGGGGTTCGGTGCCGTCGGAGAGGAGCTGGCAGCCCTCTGTATGGCTGGCGCCATTTTCGACCCCAATACCCCCTACAGCCTGGAAGAGATTGAGCAGGCGTCATTCGCGGCATATATCGACGGACTACGCGATACCGGCTGGAGCGGCGACGAAGGAATAGTTTGGAACACCTACCGGTCAGTAGCGATTCTGCGCTACGGGCTGGGCCCGTTATCGCGAATGCTGCCGACGATGATGAACGAGCAGGCCACTGCTGCATTTGCTGCGGCGCTCGGGACCCGGGCGGACCGTGCGCGGGTTCTCCTGACCCGCCATTACCGGTGGATCACCGACCACGCAAACGACGTGTGACCTCGCTACGCCGTCCAAGGCAGTTGGGATGAGCCGGCCGCACACAACCTGCCCTTCCATCGGGAGACGAGAATCCGTTCCCAGCAGATCCGGACTAATCCGCGCCGGCATGTTACGCGTTTTCGTGGCCTCTGGTACAATCGCGCCAGTGAACCAGAACAGATGTACGAATAGCACCGGGTACAGCAATGGCCGAGACGATCCCGCACACCGGCGATATCCCCACCCCGCCCGCTCGTCCGCGTGAGCTAGCCATGAGCGCGGCGTGGAATGGTGCCCTGCAACGAACCGTTACCCTGACCACCGGTGACACCGCCACGGTCGTGTTCCACGGCAACTGGAGTAACGGCTATGGCCCGGATTTCACCGGCGCAATGCTCGATTTCGGCAACGGTGCACTGCAAACCGGAGATATCGAGATCCACTATCGCGCCAGCGACTGGATTACCCACGGCCATCATCTCGATCCGGCGTACAACGGGGTCATCCTGCACATCGTCAGCGTGAACGATCTCGACGAAACCCGCACTGTCAACGGTCGTATCGTACCGGTGGCGATTCTCGAGGTAGCCGACGAGGCGCTGTTCGCCATCGACCGACGGCTGCCACAGGTCTGGAGCGAGATCGGTGGCAGCGTATGCGCCGCCGCGTTGAGCCAGAACAATCCAGCCGTTATCCGCACCGCGCTTCATCGCCTGGGCGACATGCGATTCCGCGCGAAAGCAGCGTTGTTTGAGGCCGATATCCTCGAACACGGCCCTAACCCGGTTTTACTGAAATCCCTCTTCGGTGCATTCGGGTATAGCGCCAATCGCGCGCCAATGGAACACCTCGCGGAACTGGTGGTTCGCTACGGGGTGCTCACCAATCCGCAGGCGTTGAGGGGAGATGCACCAACCCCGTGGCTGGTAGGGGTTCTGCTTGGGATGGGCGGATTCCTGCCTCTCGCACCAGCAGATGCCCATGCTGCGGGAATCCTGCCAGAGGATCAATACCGTATCGAGCAGGCGTGGCTACGCTCCGGGTCAGCGTTCGCAGGCGAATTCGTGCCAGCCATCAGCTGGCAGGTAGCGCGGGTACGTCCTGCCAACCACCCCGCCTACCGAATCATGCAGCTCGCTACACTCCTTGCCCGCACTGAGGGTATGGTGCTGAGCCAAATGCGGGACGTGCTCCTCACCCACGGCGACCTCGTGTCATACCTGCGCGAGGTCACCGCGCGGCCCTGGCACCCGGGCTTGGGAGCCGGGCGGGCAACCGCCATCGCGGCCAGTGTGGTGTTACCGGTGCTGGCAGCCGTGGCATCCATTGAACGAGACGATGTCCTCGAGGACGCCGTTATCGCCGCCTGGACGGGCCTGCGCCACGCCGAATGGACGCAACCGGCAAAACGGGCGCTTCGGCAGGTGACGGGCGGTCCAGCCATACGAAAGCTCGGCGAGCGTGGGCACCAGGGCCTGCTACACCTCGATCGCGAGCTGTGCGCGCCGCGCAAATGCAGCGCCTGCCCGATCGCGGCGGCTGTGGTAAGGGAAGCCTAGGCTACCATTCGGTACTGCCGACGTAGACCGTTGCGCCATGCTCGAGGTCATTCCGGCCAGCAGCGAGAACGATACTTGCCGCGAAATCCTCGGTTGTCGGCAACCACCCCGCCTCTTCCCGGCGCTGCTCGATCACACCGGGCGTCATCCGGTCGAGCAACTTCGGCGTGATGGTGCCATCAATCAGGTCGCCGGAAACCACGGCCAGCCGAATTCCCTTTGCGGCCATCTGCGGCATCAGGTCGCGCAGCGCCACCTCGCCGGCCTTCTTGCCGGCCGCAACCGTTTCGTAGCTCTCCATCACCGGCTTTTCATCGTGGAAATGCGCCAGGTGGCTGGTCACGAACACGATCACACCGCCCGGACCCATCACATCCAGGGCGGCCTGTGCCGCGTGCGCCTGGGCATCGCGGTTCAGCACCATCGAGTAGTCCTCCGGCATGTCCTTCTCCAGGCCACCGGATGCATTGAGGACCAGCACATCCAGTTTGCCGAATTTCTCGATGACATCGCCCAGCATGGACTTCACGGCAGCGTGGTCGGTAAGGTCGGCTTCAAAGAGCTCGGCCCGGCGACCCTCGGCAGCCACCGAATCGGCCACTGCCTGCGCGCGCCTCACCTTGCTCCGGTAGTTGATGCCGATATTCGCACCAGCGTGGGCAGCAATCCTCGCGGCTGCGGCCCCTACCCCACGCGAGGCGCCGGTGATCAGCACCACCCGGCCAGCGAGGTCTACATCCGGGTTGTCCAGTGTCTGGTTAATGTGCAGCTCGTGCGTCATATCAATCTCCGTATTCATCATCTGGTGGTGTAAGGTGAAGGTTCAGGTTTGGAGCAGCGCGGCATCAGCAGGGGAAATGCAACCGCATGGATAATCAGCCCATTATTACACTTCGCGGCGAGAAGGTCGCACTCGGCCCGGTGCGGAAGGATTTGCTGCCACTCTATCAGCTATGGATGAACCAACTGAGCACTACCCGTTTCCTCCGCATGGGGATCTACAGCCTGGAAAACGAGGAGCAGTGGTACGAGAGTGTCGCCAGCGGCGATGGCATCGCCTACTTCACCATTTACGAACTCGCCACAATGAAGCCGATTGGCGGCGTCGACCTGCATGCGATCGACACCCTGAATCGCACCGCGGAACTCGGCATCATGATTGGCGATGTGGATTCACGCGGAAAGGGGTACGGCACCGAGGCGGTGCAGCTCATGTGCGACTGGGGCTTCAACGCCATGGGACTCCACAGCATCATGCTGCTCACATTTGCGTGGAATATCGCTGGGCAAAAAGCCTACACAAAGGCGGGATTCCGTGAGTTTGGCCGGCGTCGTGACGCCCGCTGGTTCGCTGGCCGGTACTGGGATGACATCTATTACGACATCCTGGCCGACGAGTTCGAGAGCCCGGTGGTGAAGAATATGGTCCTGGAAGGCGTCGAGGTTCCACCGCATTCATAACAGGGGCCCGCACCTCGCAATCACCGAGTTATGCGGGCCTCCATGCGAACGCTCGTATCGGGGGAAATTTTCTCCCGACCCGCACCATCGCTCGCGCCAACGAACGGGTTTACTCCGGGAACTCGCTCCAGTTTTCCTCGAACACCCCAACGCGGTGACGCTGCCGCTCCACACGGCTCGCGGCGCGAATCTGGTCTTTCACATTGTCGGCATCGGCAATATCGAACAGCACCAGCGCGCCGCCCGTGGCATCGCCGGAGTGGATGACGATGTTGCCAACCCCGAACATGCGGTCGAATAGCGACCGTTCCACGCTGAGGTCCTGCACACGATAGAGTTCGATCTCTTCCGTGCGCTTGTTGAGGATGCCGTATTCCACAATCAGGCGCTGGTTGCTTACTTCGTAGCGCTCCGAAATGGACTTGCGAAGCGCAGTCAGCATGCTGGGCTTTCCACGCCAGACCAGTTCTTCTTTCCGTGGTTCAGGTGGTTGTCTCATTCGGTACACGCTCCGTTACTCATCACTACTCCGGTTGGGCCGATGTGCCGTGCAGGCTGTCCTGCACTGTGACGCCGGCTGCAACCATCTCGCCTTCGGCGCCACCATCCTGGTGAATCGCTGCGGTGAGATCCTTCAGCACGTTCGCCTTCATGCCGCACACAATGGCATCAATCGCGGTCGCGCGCACGCAATAATCGAACGCGATACCAACGATGTCCACTTCCTTAACGCCGGCATCCCGCAAAACGTCACACAACGGTTGGCCATCGGCACTCTTGCCCTGGAAGCCGGAATAGGCTGGCATCCCCTGCCCCTTCCGTACTTCTACGTGCGGATAAACTCCGCCGGCTGGCCACAGGTCCGGATGGAACTCCGCGCCCTCGGTGCCGGCTACGCAGTGGGCCGGCCAGGAATCAATGAAATCCGGCACGTCCGCGAAGTGGCCGCTGTTATCGCTATCGGAACTATGCCAATCCCGCGTCGCCACCACGAGGTCGTACTCGTTCCCGTGCTCTTCAAGCCAGGTGTGGATATTGCGGGCGACGTCATTCCCGCCGTCTACGCCCAACGCCCCGCCCTCACAGAAATCGTTCTGCACATCGACGACGATTAGTGCCTTTCCCATCCGCGTTCCTCCTGTGGCGGACGCCCGGCCCCGGATACAAAACGGGCCAGGCCCGCGAACGGACCCGGCCCAGCTGTCCAAAACTAGGCGTTCAGCTTCGCCTTGAGCAGGTCCGGAATCTCGCTCATGCGTGTAGCGACGGCGACGCCCGCATCTTCCAGCGCGGCGATCTTGCCAGCGGCCGTACCGGATCCGCCGGAGATAATGGCGCCTGCGTGGCCCATGCGCTTGCCCGGAGGTGCCGTACGGCCAGCAATAAACCCTGCCATGGGCTTGGTGACATTGGCCTTGATGAACTCTGCGGCCGTTTCCTCATCGTCACCACCGATCTCGCCGATCATCACGATCGCTTCGGTTTCGGGATCGTTCTGGAACATCTCCAGCACGTCCACGAAAGCGGTGCCGATGATCGGGTCGCCGCCAATGCCAACCACCGAGCTCTGGCCGAGGCCAGCCTTGGTGAGCGCATCCACAACTTCATAGGTCAGCGTGCCGGATCGGCTCACCACACCAACCTTGCCCGGTGTATGGATAAAGCCCGGCATGATACCGATCTTGCCCTTGCCCGGTGTGGTGACGCCCGGGCAGTTGGGGCCGATTAGTACCGCGCCCTTTGCCTTCACGTGGTGGTACACGGCCACCATATCGTTCACTGGCACGCCTTCGGTGATGCAGACAACCAGCTTGATGCCGTTATCCACCGCCTCGTAAATGGCGTCTACCGAGAACTTCGCCGGCACGTAAATCACGCTGGCGTTGGCGCCCGTGGCTTCGACGGCTTCCTGTACGGTGTTGAACACCGGTACCCCATGGACTTCCTGGCCGGCCTTGCCGGGGGTGACACCGGCTACCACGTTGGTGCCGTACTCAAGCATCTGCCCGGTATGGAACGTGCCCTCGCGGCCCGTAATGCCCTGAACCAGCAGCCTGGTGTTTTCATCGACGAGAATGCTCACATTGATCTCCCTGGATGGTGTGCGATTGGAACAGGATTATCCGGCGTTGGCGGCGGCCACAACCTGGGCGGCGGCTTCGTCCATGCTGTCGCCAGCGGTGATACCGTGCTCGGCCAGGAGCTGCTTGCCTTCCTCGGCGTTGGTGCCGCTCAGGCGAACCACCAGCGGGACCTTCACATCGACATTGTTCAGCGCCGCGACGATACCCCGCGCCACCACATCGCCGCGGGTGATACCGCCGAAGATGTTGATGAGGATGGCGTTCACATTCGGGTCTGCCAGCACGAGGTTAAAGGCCTTGGTGACCTGCTCCTCGTTGGCGCCACCACCAACGTCCAGGAAGTTGGCCGGTGATCCACCCGCCAACTGCACAGCATCCAGCGTGGCCATGCTCAGGCCAGCACCGTTCACGATGCAGCCGATGGTGCCATCAAGCTTGACGAAGCTGATGCCACTGGCACGGGCATCCATCTCGGTGGCGTTCTCTTCCGCCATGTCCCGCAGCGCTTCGGTTTCCGGCTGTCGGTAGAGCGCGTTGTCGTCGAAGCTCATCTTCGCGTCCAACGCCTGCCACTTGCCCTCACCGTTAATGATGAGCGGGTTGATTTCCACCAGCGTGGCGTCTTCTTCCATAAAGATGGTGTAGAGCTTCTCGGCAATGGCGGCGAAACCGTTCACCAGCGAAGGATCGAGGTCAAGGTCGAAGGCGATTTCCTTGGCCTGGTAGCCGCGCAGGCCCACCAGCGGGTCGGCATCGCGCGTGATAATTGCTTCAGGATTCTCCTCGGCAACCTGCTCGATATCCATGCCGCCCTCGGCGCTGGCCATGATCATGATCTTGCGATCCGGGCGGTTCATCACCGCACTCACGTATACCTCTTTGGCGATATCCGCGCCGGCAGCCACCAGCACCTTGTTCACCGTGTGGCCCTTGATATCCATGCCGAGAATGGCCTTGGCAGCCTCATAGGCTTCCTCGGGGGATTTCACCACCTTGACGCCACCGGCCTTGCCGCGACCTCCAGTGTGCACCTGGGCCTTCACCACAACAACGCCGCCAAAGCCGGCGGCGATATCCCTGGCCTCTTCAGGTGTGGTAGCAACCTTGCCCGGATTCACGGGAATTCCGTGCTTCGCGAGTATTTCGGCCGCCTGGTACTCGTGGATATTCATCCTGCGCCTTCCTCCATGCAGTCGCAACCTGTGCCCGAATCCCGACCATGATCGCCTGTCAACGTATGGGGCGAATTCTACCATAGGCGTGGGCTGGTTCCGGGCGTGCGCTGGCCAGCAGGGGGACTAGCAATCGAGGAAAATCACCTCTCCGGAGGCCATATCGAAGATCGCCCCAACCACCTCTGTGCGACCTGCAGCAACGGCTTCGGCAATGAGCGGCGAGATGGTGCGAAGGCGGTGAACCTGGCGCCGAACGTTCTCCCGGGTGGTCCCGTCGATAATGTCATCGGGGTTGGCTTCGCGGGCGCGCAGCACGCTGGGCTCCAGACCATCGATGAGCACGAAGATGCGACCGGGCACGCTGAGGTCGTTCTGGACCACGTTCACTGCGGCCGAAACAGCACCGCAATGGGTATGGCCGAGCACCATCAGCAACGGTACTCCCAGCACGTCGACCGCGTACTCCATGCTCGCCAGCCCGTAATCGCTGACAAAGTTGCCTGCCAGGCGCACCATAAAGAGATCGCCGGGCATTTGGTCGAAAATCAGCTCCGCGCCCACACGGGCGTCAGCGCAGGCAAGTATGGCGGCGATCGGCGCGTGCTCCTCCACCATCGAGATATGCCCGGCGGTGTAGTAGGCAGCGTTGATGCCGGAATCGATATACCTGCGGTTGCCATCCTTCAGTTCCTGCAGGGCGATTGCCGGCGTGATCTCGCCCTTGTTACGGAATGGTTTTCGGTGTGGAGACATGGTTTTCCCCCCGCCTGCATCGAGTGCGATTTTGGCATTCAAGATAGCACGGGCTGCCCCTCACCCGGCCATATCGGCCATCCTCCCGGTCCTCTCCCGAGATTCATGTAAAAAGGTGATGTACACGGCGAAAAAACCTGTTATAATGTGTCAACCGAGACGTTTCCCATAGGTGGCTCTCGAACCCGTGCGGCTTTGGCTGCGCGTGTTTGTGTGCAGTCTGCAAGAGGACGCGGACCGGGAGGAGTTTTTCCATTGTTTGGCTCGCGTCCTTATATAACAGCGGGCAAGAGAGGTTCAGAGAGTAATGAGCGATCGAACGCTTACGTGCCGTGATTGCGGCAATGAGTTCACCTTCACGGCTGGTGAGCAGGATTTTTACACGTCTCGCGGATTCTCGGAACCGCAGCGTTGCCCGAGCTGCCGACAGCAGCGCAAGAACCAGCGCAACAGCAGCGACAGCTACGGCGGTGGCGATAGCTACGGCGGCGGCAACAGCTACAGCAGCGGTGGCTACGGTGGCGGAAGCCGCGGTGGCAGCAGCTACGGCGACGGCGGCCAGCGCACCCTGTACCCGGCGACCTGCTCGGAGTGCGGCAAGCAGACCGAAGTTCCGTTCAACCCAAGCCCGGGCAAGCCGGTGTACTGCCGCGAGTGCTTCCAGTCTCGCAAGTCCTCCAGCCCCCGCTACGACTACTAGTAGCAGCTGCGGCTGACAACCAAGAAACTGGTACCATCGGGTTGGAGCAACTGTTCCAACCCGATGTTTCGTTTTCGTTGCCGGGTGGCCCTGTGAAACTTCTGAGCAATCGTCCCGAACCAGATTCTCCCTCGCCTGGCCCGGTTGTGCGCATTGGCGCGCTGGTGCAGTTGCATAAGCATGTCGCGTCGGACGAAGCCGCATTTATCCGTTGGTATTCGGATCCTGAAATCGCCCATGTGTTGCGGCACGATCTCCGGCCGCTTACGCACTACCAGGCGCAGGGCTACTTCAGCACTATCGTGCTCCCGAACTCGGCAAACGGCACAGCCTGGGCAATCCACGAGCGCGCCAGCGGGAACCTGATCGGCACCACTGCCATCACCGAGGTCGATGAGGAAAAAGGCGAATGCCTCTTCCGCATCGTTATTGGCGAGAAACCCGCCTGGGGGCACGGCTTTGGCACCGACGCCACGCGGCTGGTGGTAGCAGAGGCATTCGAGCGGTTCCGGTTGAACGCCGTGAACCTGGAAGTTTTCGAGCACAACCCCCGGGCGAAACGAAGCTACGAGAAGGTCGGCTTTGTCGAGACCGGTCGCACCGTCGAATGGGCGCGCGATGTTCGCCTCGATGTCATCGCCATGCGACTGGAGCGCGACCGCTGGGATGGTACGTACGCGACCGGTCCGCAGTGATTCCAGCCCGAGGGGTATACTGAGGGGTATTAATCTTGCGTTGATGTCACTTCTTCATCGCCAGCAAACGCAGGATACATCCCTACGTACAAGGATTAGGTCCCATGGCAGCAAGCAACGGAAAATTGCCACCACGCTTCGATTCGGCAGAGCCTCTCGTCGTCGGCCCCACGCTTTCAACCATCTCCGGCCCGGACGACGTGAAGAAACTCTCTCGCAAGGAACTGGTGCAACTCGCGGCCGATATCCGTGCGGCACTGATTGATTCCGTCACCAAAACCGGCGGTCACCTCGGGGCCAGCCTGGGTCCAGTTGAGCTGGCTATCGCCCTGCATTACGTGTTCGATTCGCCCAAAGACAAGCTCGTGTGGGATGTAGGCCACCAGGCCTACGCGCACAAGATGCTCACTGGGCGTGTTAATGGTTTCCCGGTTCTGCGCCAGGAAGGCGGCATGAGCGGTTTCCTGAGCCGCGACGAAAGCGAGCACGATTGCTTTGGCGCCGGCCATGCCAGCACCAGCATCTCTGCTGCACTCGGTATGTGTGTTGCCGAGCAGCGAAAGCCGAAAAAGGACCGGGGCCACGCCATAGCGATTATTGGCGATGGCGCCCTCACCGGCGGAATGGCCTACGAGGCGCTCAATAACGCCGGCCATCTCGACGCGCCACTGATTGTGGTGCTGAACGATAACGAAATGAGCATCGCGCCCAACGTTGGCGCCATGAGCCAGCACCTCAGCCGCCTCCGCACCGATCCGAAGTACAACCGTGCCAAAGACGAAATGGCGGACTTTATCGAGAAGCTGCCACAGGGCAAGACCCTGGTGGAACTGGGCAAGCGCGTGAAGGATTCGATGAAGGAATTCATCTATCACGCGTCGTTCTTCGAAGAACTTGGCTTTACCTATACCGGCCCGATCGATGGCCACAATATCCCACAGCTGATCGACGCCCTCAAGCATGCCAAGACCAGCCCGAACCCGATTGTGGTGCATATCCATACCCAAAAGGGCAAGGGCTATATGCCGGCGCTGGACGATATCGAGCGCAGTCATGCGGTAAGCGCGCCGACCAACCCGAACGCGCCCAAACCGCCACCGAAATACCAGGATGCATTTGCGCAGGCCGTTATCGACCTCGCCCGCACCGACGAGCGGGTTTACGCCATCACGGCAGCCATGCCGAGCGGCACATCACTGGGCAAGTTCCAGAAGGAATTCCCGGATCGCTTCTTTGATGTCGGAATCGCTGAGGCGCACGCAGTGACGTTCGCCGCTGGTTTGGCGACCGATGGCCTGCGCCCGGTGGTAGGCATTTACAGCACATTCCTGCAGCGCGCCTACGACCAGATCATTCACGATGTGGCCATCCAGCGCCTGCCGGTGATCTTCGCACTCGATCGTGCCGGCTTCGCGGGTGACGACGGCCGGACCCACCACGGTGTTTTCGACCTGAGCTACCTGCGCATCATCCCGAACATGGTGGTGATGGCCCCGAAGGATGAACTGGAGCTCCGCGACATGTTCCACACCGCCCTGCAGTACGACGAGGGCCCGGTAGCTATCCGGTACCCGCGTGGTGCTGGCACCGGCGTGGACACCAGCGCGCCGATGCAGGCGCTGCCCATGGGCAGGTCCGAAACCCTTCGCAAGGGCAGCGATGTCGCCCTGATCGCGGTTGGATCCATGGTGCCGGCAGCGATGCAGGCGGCCAATCGCCTGCACGAACTTGGTCACAGTGCCCGTGTGGTGAACGCCCGCTTCATCAAACCGCTGGACGAGGACCTCATCCTCGAGGTGGCGGAAGCAGGTATGGGCATCGTGACGATCGAGGAGAACGTGGCTGCAGGTGGATTTGGCTCGGCAGTGCTGGAGTTCCTCGCCAGCAAGGGCCTGCGCACACCTGTGACGACGCTGGGCGTGCCCGATCGGTTCTTCGACCAGGCATCGCAATCCCGCCTGCGGGACCTCGCCGGGCTGGGTGTGGATTCAATCGTTAATGCAGCAATGGCGCATATCGGTGCAACAAGCACGGAGTCCGTTCCGGCGGAGCCTGCCAGCGGGGCGTGATGGAACCTGCCAGCACCTTCCCCACCGTTGCGACCCCGGATCCCCGTACTGCCAGCGAGTTTGCTGCGCTGGTAGAACCGGTTGTGCCCGGCCTTACCGGCCAGCAGATCGACCAGCTTTTGCAGTATCGGGATATGTTGCATGCCCGTAACCAGCGCGTGAACCTAACGGCCGTGCGGGATTTCGATGGCATTGAACGTCGCCTGATCCTGGAGAGCCTGCGTCTGGTGCCGGTAATGAAGGGCCTCACGCCCGAGGACGGGAACGTGATGGACCTCGGCAGCGGCGGCGGGATTCCCGGCGTCATCCTGGCGATTGCCATGCCGGGATGTTCCTTCACGCTCCTGGACGCCACCGGCAAGAAAGTGATGTTCCAGCGAGATGTCATTGAAGGCATCGGGCTGGACAACGTCCGCGCCGTGCAGGGTCGGGCCGAGGAACTTGGCCACGATATCAACTGGCGCAACGCCTTCGATGCGGTATCCGCCCGAGCAGTGACGTCACTTTCCGCGCTGATGGAACTTGGCCTGCCATTCGTATCCATGAAAGGTTGGCTGGTGCTGCCGAAGGGCGTGGAGATCGAGGAAGAACTCGGAATCGCCCGCAAGGCCGCCGGCAAGCTTGGCGGCACCATCGTCTCCCACGACGTGATCGAGGATGCCGGCTCGGATGTCGATACGCGCCTCGTTCTGGTACGGAAAGACCAGGCCACCCCATCGGAATACCCGCGCCGCGTAGGTTTGCCGGCGCGTTCTCCGCTCGGCAGCCCCCAGGATCAGGCAAACGCCAAGGGCAAGCAACGAAAGCGGGGCAACGGATGAGCAACCAGCGCCCGCAGTTCGATACGCTCGGCAGCCGCCTCTATTACCGTAAGGAGAAATTGCGGGGTGCAAGCTGGGAGTACGAGATCAACGGCGGCTGGTTGACATTGCCCGGTGAGGGAAGCGAGCGTCGCATCCTGCGTCACGGTTTCCGGTTCTTTCGCCCACGCGAGGCCACCATTGTTACGGCCAGCGGCGAGGAAACGGTCAAGCGGGCCTGCGCCGAGCAATGGTTCTTTCCTGATCGCTGGTTCTCGTTGCTCCGGTTTATCGCCGAAGATGGCCGGTCGATCGGCTACTACGTCAACTTCTCCATGCCGCTGCAGGAAATCCGCACCAATTACTACTCCGATATCGACCTCGAGCTGGACCTGTGGCTGGACATGAACGGCCGGGTGACCGAGCTGGACCGCGACGAGTACGAGGCCGAGATCGAGTCTCGGCGGCTCAACCCCGAGTGGAGCGAGCATGTAGAAGCGGCCGCGCGCAGCGTAATCGAAGCCGTTGCCAGTTGCGTCCAGGAATTCGGGCCGGATATCGAGCACGGGAAAGACCCGGTGTACGGTATCCCCGCGTTTATCCTGCGCGCCTAAACGTCGCTGGGCCGCAGCGCCTCGATGTAGCGCACGATGCCAAGAGAGGCGTCGTACTCCCGCCGCCTCACCTCGTCCAGCAGGATATCGCGCGCCATAAGCACCTCGCGCATTTTCGCCTCGGCCATCGGGTCTTCGGATGTATCCGGGTGGTATTTCAGTGCCAGCCGCCGAAAGGCGGCCTCAATCACGTCGCGTTCGGCTTCCTGGTCGACCTGCAGGATCTGGTAGAACGTGCGTTGCCGGGGCTGCTGTTTGGGTGGCTGCATGGCGGCAAGCTGGCGCCGCATCATCCGCTGGGTCACCTGCTCCTGGCTCATCAGGCCCTCGAAGACCATCGCCTTGTCGGCATCGTTAATACCCCAGCGACCATGACAGTGGGTGCACTCCATAACTGCCTGGCTGCGCACATTCATGGTTGGCACAAAGTACAGGGTAAGCTTGCGTTTGGTTTCATACACGCTAAACACACGCTCCCGCAGGCACTGCGGGCAATCGTGCATCATGAACCCTTTTGGCTCGATATAATCGCGGGCGCCAATAATGGGAATCAAACCGGGAAACTCCAGCCTGCGAAACCGATTCTCAACCCACACTGTAGCATTTTTCCGGTAGTGGCCCGCAGCCCGGCTGCCCGGCGCAATCGGCCTGGCACCCGGCCGGGCGCTGCCATAATCCAGCGCGGTATCATCACAATATCAAGCCACGTTTAACCGGAGTTGCCATGAGCCAGTTCACGAGTACCGCACTGGAAACCGACCTCTACCATATCGATGCTGCCTACATCGCCTGGAAAAGCGGGCATAACGGCGAATCGACGTTTGACCTGTTCACGCGATCCACCCCGTTCGGCGGTGGATTCATGGTGGCCGCCGGGCTCGAACTGGCCGGGGAGCATATCCGCAACTTTCGGTATACGCAGGAGCACCTCGACTGGCTGCAGCAAGTGAAATCGTACGATGAAGGCTTCCTGCACCTCCTCGGCGAGCTCCGGTTCCGGGGCGATGTCCTGGCCATGCTGGAGGGCGAAATCGCCTTCGCGCACGAACCGATGCTACGCGTGACGGCCCCGTTCATGGACGCCATGCTGCTGGAAGCGGAGTTGCTGCGCACCATTGGGATCAGCACCTTGCTGGCAACCAAGGCGGCTCGCATCCACATTGCAGTGCGCGGGCGTGCATTCGCCGATTTCGCCTTCCGCCGCGCCCATGCACCCATGCTGGCAACCCGTTCGGCGTATATCGGCGGAGCGGAGACCACCAGTTACGTAGCGGCGGCAAAGGAACTTGGGATCCCGGGCAGTGGAACCATCCCGCACGCGATCGTGCAGGCATTTCCCGATGAACCGACTGCATTCCGCGAAATTGCCGCCCTGATGCCCGAGTACACCCTGCTGCTGGACACCTACGATGTCGACCAGGGTATCGATAACGCGATTGAGGCGGCGAAGAACGAGGCAGCCACCGGCTCCGGCCACCGCCTCACTGCCGTACGCATCGATTCCGGCGACCTCGGTGCATGGGCGAAGCTGGTGAAATCGCGCCTTACGGCTGCAGGGATGCCGGACGTAAAGGTGCTGGTAAGCGGCGATATCGACGAGTTCAAGGCGAAAGACCTGCTGGATAGCGGCGCGCCAATCGATGGCTTTGGCGTTGGTGGCAACCTTGGCGTTGGCCTCGGCACCATTGCCAGCGGTTCGGTTGGCGGCGTGATTGGCGCGGTGTACAAGCTCTCGTGGATCGAGGGGGTCGAGGGCGAGAATGCGCGCATGAAGATCGCGGGCAGCAAGAGCACCTGGCCGGGCCGCAAGATGGTCTACCGTATTGGCGACTTCGACCACGACATCGTGGCGCTGGAAACGGAACTCGCCCCGGAGGGCGGCCGGGAACTGCTACAACCGTGGATGGAGAACGGCGAACTGCTGCTCCCCTCCCCGTCACTCGACGAGATTCGTAACCGAGCCATCAGCAACCTTGCCACGCTGCCAGAGCATGTGCGGGAGTTGACGATATCGCTGCCCTACAACGTGCAGTTCAGCGATGGCATTGCCCACCTGCGGGAAACCATCGAGGCCCAGCACACCCGGCAGGCATGATAGCGGCCCGGGAGCGTGCTCCCGGGCCGAATCGCTGGTACCTGACTATGGTGTGACCGCATCACGGATGAACTGACGGCAATGCTCGTTGAGCGCCACCAATTGCTCGAAATCGATGTACACCATATGCCCGGTCGGGTACTCCTCAACACGGATGTTCCCGCGTGCCTCGGGGGCGAGATTCATGTGGCTCAACGTGTACTCGGTGGCGTAGTACGGCGTGGCGAGGTCGTAATAGCCGCTTGCCACAAAAACCTTCATGTGCGGATTCTTGGCCATTGCGGCGCGCAGCGCATCGCTGGTATCCGAATAGCCCCTGGCGGCGTTGCCCCAGTCCCACTGCTGACCCAGGCCGCGGATGATGTGGTATTCCACATCGCTCTCATAGCCAAGGTCCTGGCGGAAGTACGGGTTGAGCACGCTGGTGAAGGGCGGGATGATCCCGTTCATGCTCGGGTCGAACTCCGGCACATCGTCTACCACGTCCTTGTCCCAGGACGTGAAGCGGCTGTCCAGCCGGCCGACGTGCTTGCGCTCGGCCCGCTTCAGTGCCTTGCAGAATTGATGGATTTCGATGCGGAGGTTACTTGCCCGTACGAACTCCAACGGCAGGCCTGTGTATCGCACCAGTGCATCGGCGATGGTGGCCGCGTGGTCTTCAGTAATGCGATCGCCCAGGCTCAGGGCCTGCACATACTCTCTCTCCACCCAGGCTTCCACCTCGTCGAGGAATTCGCGGACAGGCTTCCCCTTCAGATCGTCATCTACCATGCCGTGGTACCAGGCGGTAGCGGCGTAGGTCGGCAGGAAGAGCTGATACGGGAGATCGTTGCCCAGCGTAAACCGGGCCGTTTGCATGTTGAGAATGCTGCTAATGAGGATGATGCCGCTAAAGGCGACGCCTCTGTCGATGAGGTACCCGGCCAAACCAGCGCTGCGGAAGGTGCCATAGCTTTCCCCGGCGAGGAAGAGCGGGCTGTTCCAGCGAGCGTTGCGCACCAGGTACATGCGGATGAACTCGCCAACCGTCGCAATATCGCCTTCAACGCCCTTCGCTTCCTTCGCCGCCTCGTCACTGGTGGCACGACTGAACCCGGTGTCCACCGGATCAACAAACACCAGGTCGGTTTCCGTCAGCCATGTGTACTCGTTATCTACCAGCTTGAACGGAGGTTTTGGCATGCCACCATCGGGCAGCATCTCTACCCGCTTCGGTGCCACGCCGCCCATGTGCAGCCACACCGTGCTGGATCCTGGCCCGCCATTGAACACAACGGTCAGCGGTCGGTTGCCCGTGTTATCCACGCCGTCTTTCGTATAGGCGACATAGAAGAGGTTTGCCTTGTGCTCGCCTTTGTCGCTCTTGATCGGCATCAGTCCGGTTGTAGTGGTGTAGGCAAGCTCGCTGCCGTTCACGGTAATGCTGTGCTTGCGCACCACCGGCTCGGCAGGAGTTTCTACCGGCGGTGTCTGTGCTGGCTTGTCGGTCGTCTTTTCGTCAGTCGATTCGGACATCGATGTCTCCCTGTAGGATCGGTTCGTTCGAGGCAGTGTATGCTCGAAAACCGAAAACGAAAACACCCCGGTCCGGACGGACCGGGGTGTTCCGCATAGGGCGTTATGCAAGCAATCGCTGGGCGCGCTCGCGAATCGTTGTCTCGATGGTGCCCTGGAATGGCTTGGCCGCCCAAGGGAACTCAGCATCAATACGGACGTCGTTATCCGATACTGCCAGCTCACCGCTGATCTTAAAGCCCATTGCCTTGAAGCTGAACGTACCGCCGCGGTCGTTCCAGTTCTCTTCAAGGTCGCTTACCTGGCTGCCGTAGTTTTCCTTGACGGACGCCAGCATACCCTTGAGGCGATTGAGCGCTTCCTCCTTGCCGAGGGAATGCTGCACGGTGATATCGGTCTTTGGCATGGTGTTCTCCTGTATCGATGTGTCTGTCGTTCGTCGTTTCATGGTACCGCACGCGTCTGTACGGCCGCAGCAGGATGCTACTCAATAGCCACTGCTAGCGGTACGCCACCCACCGGGCTGCTCGGGTTGGCATACTCGCTCACCGCCATGCGACCGGCATGGTAACTGAGGCGCCCTGCCTCCACACCCTTGCGCATGGCACGGGCCATGGCTACCGGATCACTCGCCTTCGCGATGGCCGTGTTCACCAGCACCGCACTCGCGCCGAGTTCCATCGCCAGGGCAGCGTCGCTCGGTACGCCGATGCCGGCATCGACAACCACGGGCACAGACACCGCGTCGATAATGCGCTCAATGCTCTTCCAGTCCTGCATGCCCTGCCCCGAGCCGATGGGCGAGGCCAACGGCATCACGGTAGCAGCACCGGCGTCCTCCAGGCGCATGGCTGCCACGAGATCGGGTGACGTATACGGCAGCACCACGAACCCGTCGGCGACGAGGATTTTGGTGGCCTCGATTGTGCCGGCCACGTCGGGCCAGAGGGAGCGCTGGTCGCCGATGACCTCCAGCTTGATCCAGTTGGTGCCGGTGGCCTCGCGGGCGAGTCTGGCCATCTTCACCGCATCCTTCACCGTGTAGGCACCCGCTGTATTCGGCAACAGCTTGTACCGGTTCAGGTCGATCGATTCCAGGATCGAGGGCTCGTTACCATCGAGGTTCATGATGCGAATCGCGACGGTCACCATCTCGGTACCGCTGGCATCAAGTGCAGCGGCCATGGTGGCGTTATCCGGGTACTTGCCGGTTCCCACAAACAACCGCGATGTGAACTGGTGGCCGGCAATGGTGAGCGGATCGTGATCGCCGCCGGATACGGCGCGCACGATCTCTACCTTGTCGTCGTTGCGGATGTTGTACTCATCCCATACATCGCGCGGGATCACCTCGTCATTGATCGCTACCGCCACGGTTTTCGGGTCGATCTTGCGCTGGCGCAGGTACGTGGTGATGGTGAGGATGGTGCAATTTGCGCCACCGTATTTGTTGAGATCCTTCGTGCTGTCATCAGTCATTGCTGGTCTCCTTTCTCCAATGAGTCCATGTAGCCCCGGCTCCATGCCTGATGCATGCTCCAGAGCGTTTCGGGGATATCCGACGAGGTGCTGATAGCGCGTATGCAGGCAACGGACATCATCCCTTTCGCTCCCATCGCATACATTGAACCCTCGTTGATGCCCCCGATAGCGGTAAAGGTGAGTCCCGGCGTGTTGAGTAGGCCTTCTCGGGCAGCGAGCAACCCGTCGATCCCACGCGCCTGCTCGTTCGGGTGTGAGGCCGTGGCGAACACATGCCCGAAAATCACTTCACTTGCCCCGACCTCCACCGCATGCTCCACCTCCTGACGGGTGTGTACCGAAAAGGCCGTGGCTTCGATCCTGGTACCGAGATACCTCGAGGGCATCCATATGTCCGTCTCCGGGAAGCGGTCGGTAAAGCCCGGTCGATAATGAACAAGAGGAGCTCGCATGCCGTTCACCTGGAACGACTTCGCCTCTTCGTTCCAGTACCAGTCAAGCAGGGAATAGAACGCTTCGTCCGGTGTACCCGGCAGACGAAACGCTATCCGCACCATAAAGCCATCGGCAGCCCTGATCATCTCCCGAAGCACCCGCTTGTGTTCTGTCATCGAGAGGCCCGGATCAGTGACGTAGGTTATCGTTGGCCCGAACGCGAACGTTGTCACCACAACCTCCCGCAAACGACGAATGCCGCGAATCCCGAAGGGATACCGCGACAAACCATGCCAGCTGCGTGGATTATCG
>JBHWTK010000047.1:0-5431 GCA_043427975.1 Chloroflexia bacterium
GTTCCAGTAGTTGTACTCAAGGCCGGCGCCAAGGGCGACGTTCTCGTCGTACAGGGTCTTGGAAATGGCATAGGTATCTGCCGAGCGGTTCACCAGCGGAATAGCGGCAATATCCTCGATGACGATATCGTTCATCGTGACCAGCAGCTCAGCGGCTTCTTCCAGGGAAGTGGACGCCAGCAGGGCCTCGTAGGCCTTGTCGTACTCCTCGTTGACCCAACGGATGCGGTTGCCGCCGGTCCACTTGTTGCTCGCCTGGGCGATGTTGGCACCGTCCGGACCCGCATACCAGTCGTTCATGTAGGCAATCGGAATCGAGCTGGTGGAGTTGTTGGTGTACATGTTCAGGTCGGTGTACATGTGGCTGATGTTCTGGTCGTTACCGGCGGCACTATCGAAGTAGATACCAGCGTCGACCTGCTCCAGCGTTACCTCGAACCCGATGGCTTCGAGATTCGATTTCACCACCGACTGGGTCTTTTGGCGGACAGCATTCACTGACGTGACGAACACGACGGAGAGCTTCACGCCATCCTTGCTGCGCACATCGCCATCCAGCACCCAGCCAGCCTCATCCAGAATCTGGTTGGCCTTGTCGGTGTTGAATTCCCAGCTGGTGTTCTTGCTCTCGAACGCCGGCAGGCCATTGAGGATGTTGGCCGTGGCCGGCTGACCCGGACCGTAGAACTCCGAGGAGATCAGCTCGCGGTCGATCGCCAGGTTCAGCGCCTCACGAACCGCGTGATCGGTGAGGAACGGGTGCGGCGTGTTCTTCTCGGAACGCTGCCCATCGACTTCCTTGTTGGGATCGCTGAAGTTGATGTTAATGCGTTCGAGGCTCGTGCCCGCCTTCACCACCAGGATGCCCGGGCTATCCTCCGTTTGCATTTCCTCGAGGATCGCCGGCTCAACCTGCAGGTTCCAGGCGTAGTCGTAGTCGCCGGTCTGCAGCACACTGCGGGCTGCTGCCGGGGCTTCGCCGCCGCCCTTGAGTTCGATGGTCGCGAAGGCGGGCTTGTTCTCGAAGCGGTAGTTCTCGTTGACAACGTAGGTGGCGTTGTCGTTCGGCGAGAACGATTCGATCTTGAACGGGCCCGTGCCGATCGGCGAAAGCTGGAACTCGTCGGAAACGTCGGTCTTGGTGACGTCGTTGTCCCAGATATGGGACGGGTAGATGTGGCCGTTGTTGCCACCGGTGAAGGGATCGAACCACGCTGCGGAAGGCGACTCGAATGTCACCACGGCAGTCTGGTCGTCTTCGGCAACGATATCGGCAATATTGGACCAGACATCGAAGGTGACGGAGGCGTTGTTGGGATCGCGGATCCACTTCCAGGTGAATACCACGTCCTCCGCGATAAACGGCTCGCCATCACTCCACACCACGCCTTCAAGCAGCTTGAAAGTGACAGAGCTGAGATCTTCGGCGAGAAGGCCATTTTCGACCGACGGTACTTCGGTGATGAGATTGGCGATGAGCGAACCATCTTCTGCGTAGCGCATCAGGGGTTCGTTAATCATGTCGGCAGCCATGAAATCCTTGGTGCCGGTAGCACGGTGCGCCATCAGGTGGGTGGGAGCCTGCCATTGCAGCAACTTGAGGTTGCCATCCTGGCCACGGGTCTTTCCTTCCATGCCCATATCGGGAATGCCGCTGCCAGCCACGGGACTGGCCTCGGGTGTGGCCTGCGCATAGAACGCAAAACCGTTCCTGGAGCTGCCCGCAGCCGCCGCATTGGCGAGGAACAGGGATACCGGACCAGCGACTCCAAGTGCCCCTGCAGCTTTCATGAAGCCGCGGCGATCAAGCTCGCCCTGCTTCAACTGCTGCACGAGGGTTGCAAGCTTGCCTTGCTGTGCCATTGAACCTACCTCCTGTGAGCGAGTACCTGGCAAGCCAGGCGACAACCGCAGCCGATTCATACGTTTGCCAACAGGCGGGAATTCCGTGTTCCTCACGAAATCCCCGCCGCAACGATGTGACAACCCGAGAGCGCATGCTCCATGAATTTTGGCTACTTGCTGGATTGTGATTCACCCACGCGCAAATTTCAACTTACTGTTGAGTTGATTTGTGGAGTTGCACACATGATATGTGCTGCCGGTGCATGTTCCGTGTAGGTGAAGAAGGGAAGGATGATGGTGAACCCGAGACGTTCATACAGGGCAATAGCCCGGTTGTCCGCACTTGCGCCGGTAGAGAGCAGCAGGTGTCGTTGGGGCTGGTGCGCCATGTGGTACCGCAAAAGCGCTGTTCCGATTCCTTTATTCTGGTTGACCGGTAACACCGCGAGCTCAACAAGCGAGAAGGCGCTCTCAGTCACGTGTGCATGTTCGGATGCGGCGATGGCCGGGCCAACCTGCGTCGACCACCACTGGTCAGGTTTGTAGGTGTAGCCGTACAGGAACCCGAGGATGGACCCGTGGTGCTGTACCACCAGCAGGGTGGCCCCTTCGTAATCCCGAATATGGGCAAACGAAACATCGATAAAACCCTGTGCCGCCTCAGGGGTGCTGGCAAACGCCTGGCGATAGACCTCGCCGATTTCGTCACGGCGCGACCACGCGATATCCGGCGCCAGCGATTCTACATTCCATCCCATCGGTGCCTCCCTTACGTCGTTTCAGGGTACATGCAACGGCCCGGGATGGACGGCCACGCGGGTATACTCCTCGCAGGTTAATCGCCGTTACCCGGTCAGGCAGGTACATGGTTCTCACGCTTCTCTTGCTCTTTGGCATGCTGTCCACACCCGTGGCGACACCGGTCGGGCTGCCCACCAGCCCGGATTGGACAGTATCCACAGGTATCCCGGTTGAAACCGGGTCCGAGGCGAGTATGGGCCTGCTGATTGTTGGCGATATGGTGATCGTCGCCACGCAGGACCGCACCCTGCTGGCCCTGGATGCCCGCACCGGTGATTCCGTATGGGCCACCTCCATCAGCGAGAACATCGCCGCTCCAATGGCAACATCCGGCGAATACCTGCTGGTAGCGGGCGAGAAGGGCACGCTCTTTGTCCTCGACCTGGCGACGGGTACGGTCACCCGCGCGATTGTGCTGGGCGCCAAGCCCTTGCTGGAGCCGCTGGTGGTGAGTGGGTCGATCGTGGTGGGCGATGCCCACGGTACGGTTCATATCCTTGATGCGGAATCGATGGAACCCCAGGCGACGCATGTTGTTGGGGGGTCGGTGAAACATGCCAGTGCCGCCGGTGACCTGGCGATTTTCGCATCCGCCGAGGGGATGGTGACGGCCATCGACCCTGCAACGGATTCCGTGGCGTGGCAGGCCGTGGTGGCGGGCATCCCTGCCCAGACCCAGGTCGTTGGCGATGGTATCGTGCTCGGGATGAAATCCGGCGACCTGGTCATGCTGAACGCAGCCGACGGAACCGTGCGCTGGCACCAGGCCATTGTGGCGTCGCCATTCACCGATATCGCCTCTGCCAGCACCGGCGTGCTGGGCATAACGGAGGCGGGCGACCTGCTGATGGTGGATATGGCAACGGGCACGCCGATGTGGAGGGGTGTCCTGCCCTCGGGCGGGTGGTTTGCCGGGAATCAATGTGATCCGGGCTGCCCGGTGGTGACGACTGATGGCTCGCTGTTCCTGTTCACGCCCGCAACGGGCGAACATCCGGTGGCAATCACTGCCCTGCAACACGTGGTGGCATCACCCGCCGCCACCAGCGATGTGCTGGTGGTGATAACGCAGCAGGGCGATGTCCACGGTTGGGTACGAGATCCAGCGTAAGGAAAGAACAGGGCCGGTGCGTTTCCCGCACCGGCCCTTTGTTGCGACCGCCTATTCTCCCAGGTATTTCACAAGCTGGTCGCGGTTAAACTGCATGAGCTCTATATAGGAATCCACACCTTCGGCAAAGCTGTCCGTTAACAGAACTGCAATTTGCACATCGCCCTGTTCATTGAGGAGTTCCAGCTCGCTGACATTGAGTTGCGGTTCCGAGAAGATCACATTCACGCCGCTTTCCTCGACCACCTGCAGGAGGTCGACAACCTCCCGCGCCGAGATTTCGGCATCGGGGTTCTCGAGCACAACGCCGATGACCTCGAAGTCGTACCGCGCCGCGAAGTAGCTGTAGGCGTCATGGAGGACGAGCAGCTTGCGGCGATCATCCGGGATAGTGGCGAAGGATTCCGCGAGATCTGCATGCAGCGCTTCCAGTTCGGCGGCGTAGCGCTCGCCATTTGCCAGGTAGGCTTCGGCGTTTGCGGGATCAACCTCACCGAGGAATGTGGCGATAGCCGGTACCGCCTGCACCATGGTAAGTGGATCGAGCCAGATGTGCGGGTCCACACCAGCGTGATCGTGGTCATCGTGGCCTTCTTGTTCCTCCTCGCCCTCTTCGTGCCTGATGACGTCGACATGTTCGATAACCTGCAACTCGGCGATGTCGTTGTCCTGCACGGTGCGACGCCAACCCCCGGTCTCCACAAAGGGTTCCAATTCGGCCCCGATAAAGAGGAATGCATCGGACTCCGAAAGCCGCACCATATCGTCTGGCGTGGCCTCCCAGGTATGCGGATCGGCGTTGCCCGGCAGGATCGAAAAGACACTGGCATGGTCACCGGCGATATTGGCCACGATATCCTGCAGGATCGGCATGCTGGTCGCGATGCTGACGGTTCCCTGTGCGGCAGCGCGGCCGGCGGCGAGGGCGACCGGGGTAGCAACCATAGCTCCAATGAAGGTACGGCGAGTGATGTGGGTGGTCATGCGTGGTATCCAATCCTGCGCGAGGCAACTCGAAATGCGGCCCGTGTTATGCCTCCGGGAGTGTACCAGTAGTTGATACAGGGTATCAACTAGGAGCTTCGTGGGCATCGACCCACGTCAGGATCGCCTCGCTGCGCACGGCTCGTTGCACTGGTGTGGCGATATCGAGCGCCCGGGTCATGGACGTGAAGGCATTCATAAATGGCCCGGTATCCTTGCCGGCATCGTTGAGCACCGTCAGGCAGCGTACGCGCGTTGCGATGATCCAGTAGAGCGCCTCGCGGTGGAAGCCGGTGTCGACGAGTTCCTGCGAACCACCGATCGCAATGGGCCGGGCACCGGCGTGGATGTCCGAAGCCCAGAATCGTGCCGAATCCACGGCGAGGGGGGCGGTATGGTCGAACAGGGTAGCGGTATCGTCCAGCCACGCTTGCGCCTGCCCGGGGGTGACGGTATCGAACCCGTAGAGCGCCAACAAGCCTTCGTACGCCCCCGGCTCCATCACCCGGCGCGCCGCCAAGAATCGTTTCCGAACCGTAAGGGGCACACAGGCCGCTACAAGGGGAAGATGGGTAGCAAGGGTGGCGGGGAAGAGCCAGTTCATCGCCTGTTCTGGTGCCGGCAGGTGTGATGACTCGCCAGAGAGTCCATTCCGAATGCGCGCGCGCATATCTTCCAGGCGGGTAGACA
>JBHWTK010000048.1:0-12658 GCA_043427975.1 Chloroflexia bacterium
ATGGAGGGCTAACCATGAGCCGACGTAAACCAACACCCCCGAAAGCGTTACAGCGCCGAACCGTTGAAATCCGCGCCGTTGAAGACGATGCCGGTATCTCTGGTTACGCCGCGCACTTCGGCAGTATCGACAGCTACGGCACGGCCATGAAGAAAGGCGCGTTCGCCAAGACGCTGCAGGAGAAAGCTGACCGCATTCCGGTGCTCTGGAATCACTGGAGCGATAGCGTGATCGGTCGCCCGACCGAACTGCGCGAGGATGACAAAGGCCTGTACTTCAGCGCCGAGATCGTCGAGGAAACCGCCCAGGGCGCGGAAGTCATGGCGCTCCTGCGCAAGAAGGTACCGCTCGGCATGAGCTTCGGCTTCGAGACGATCAAGAGCCGCCCGATCGAAGACGGCGACGCCCTTGACTGGACGCAGGCGCCCGACTTCTACAAAGACCCTGCCAACCATGAATACGTCCGCGTGATCGAAGAGGTGCGCCTCTGGGAAATCAGCGTTGTGACGTTCTCGGCCAATGAGATGGCCACCATCGATAGCGTGCGTGCAGCCGAACAGGTAGACGCACTTTCCACCCTTTTGGAAGACCTGCGTGCTGGCCGTATCCCCGAGGGGGATGTGCGCTGGCAGCAACTTCAGGATGTCGCCGCGTTCACCGGAACGCAGCCGGAGCCGGGCGATACGCCCACTCCACTGCCGACCACGGATGCACGACGCAATCGTTACGCCGAATACCAGTTGCTCGCAAGCGGTGCGAGCGCAGGAGAGTAAAAGCCAATGAACATCGAGGAACTGCGTAAACGACTTCAGCAGCTTCTGGACGAAGCGAAGCCGCTCGCCATCAAGTCGAAGGATGGCTCACTGACTGCCGATGAGGATGCTCGTTTTGATGAGCTGGCATCCAATATCGAGGAATGCCGCAAGGATCTGGCAGCTGCCGAGGCGCGCGCCGCCAAGGGCGAGGAAATCCTCGGCCAGTACAACGATCTCCAGAAGGGCAAGGGTAGCGCCGCCCGCTCGCTGCCGGGCACGCCAACCCGCGAGGCCCGTAACGCCGACCAGCACGATTTCCGCAACCCGGGTAAGCGCTTTGTGCGCTCGGATGCGTTCAAGCGCTATGCGGCCAGCCCGAACGGCACAAGCTCCCGTGAGCTGCTCGGTTCCACCTACTTTGCCGACGATGGCGAAGAGGTTGAGTATCGCGCCGGCGAGGGACCGACCGACTTCCGTGACCTGGTGTACACCGGTGGATTCGGCGCGGGATTCATGCAGCCGAACCGACTGCCGGGCATCGTGTCTGGCACGCCGTTCCCGCTGCGGGTTCGTGACGTGCTGACCAACGGTCGCACTGATAGCGCCACCGTTGAGTTCGTGCGGAAGGGTGCAACGACCAACAACGCTGCTGAGGTTGCTGAGGCGACCACCGTAGCCGGTGCCACTGCCAAGCCAGAGAGCGCGGTTGACCTCGACGTGGTGAGCACCAGCGTCAAGACGATCGCTCACTGGATTCCGGTAACCCGTCAAATGCTCCAGGACGCCGCACAGATTCAGACCTTCATTGAGGCTGAACTGCTGTACGGCCTGCGCAAGCGCGAAGACGTGCAGCTGGTGGCCGGCGACGGCGCTGGTGTGAACCTGCGGGGCATCCTGAACACCACCGGCATTCAGGTTGCCAACGCCGCGTACTTCACCGCCAACCCGCTGGGAGCGGCTGCCAACGAGCTCGATCGCATTCGCCGTGCGGTGAAGATGAGCCGCGTCACCGGCGAAGCGAATCCGAACTTCGCATTCGCACATCCGGATGATGTGGAAGTGTGGGACACGCTCAAGGACGCGGACGGCAACTACCTCCTGCGCTCCGGTGGCCCCGAGGCTGGCGGCGTTCGCTCCATCTGGGGCCTGACCATCGTCGAGACCCTGGCGGTACCTGCTGGCCGTGCTCTCGTGGGTGATGGCCGTTACGCCATCGTGCTCGACAAGATGGACGGCCAGATCTTCATGACCGATAGCCACAGCGACTGGTTCGTCAAGAACCTGTTCGCCATCCTGGCTGAATCTCGCCTGGCCCTCGCAGTAACCCTGCCGGCCGCGTTCGTTGACGTAACCCTGCGCTAACGCAGAGGGAGCTTTGAGCGATGACGGACCGTGATGCGCCACACAAGAATCCCGCCCGGGTACCGCTGGTATTGCAGGCGCTGGATGACCCAACGGCGCATCACGAGCCGACGTTTCTACTGATGGAGAACGGAACAATGGCAAAGACCAAGATCGAAAAAGACGGCATTTACAAGGATGCCGATGGCAACTTCTTCTTCATGGCCGCTGGTGATGCCACCGCGCGCGAGGTTGAGTTCGTGGAAGCGCGTGAGCAGCGCTCCCGCAAGGCCGCGCCCGAGAACAAGGCGAAGCAGGCCGCGCCGGAAACCAAGAGCAAGGACGCCTAACCCATGGCAATCACGAACAGCTACGCCACCATCGACGACCTGAAGGCCCGGCTCGATATCAAGAGCGCTGACCAGGACACCGTTCTGGAGCAGGTAATCGAAGCCGCGTCTCGCCAGATCGACGGGTGGTGTGGCCGTGCGTTTGCCAGCGGCAATGACGTGCGCCACATGACGGCCGATTCTTACGACCTCCTCATCCTGCCAGAGGAACTACACGGGGTTACGTCGTTTGCCGTAGACCGGGACGGTGACGGGATATACGAGACCACCTGGCTCGTGAGCGATCTATACCTACAACCGTATCCCGGCCCATTCCAGGTAGTGCGCCCCCGGAACGGTCAGGCATTCCCAACCCACCGCAATGCCGTGCAGATCGCCGGTTCGTGGGGATTCGGTGCCGACGTACCGGCTCCAGTGCGTGAAGCATGTCTGTTGCAGGCTGCCCGGCTCTTCAAGCGCAAGGACGCACCGTTCGGTGTGGCAGGGAGCGCCGAGCACGGCCAGCTGCAAACCATCACCAGCATCGATCCGGATGTGAAGCAACTGTTAGCGCCGTTCATGCGGCAATCGATGGTGGTGTAGCGATGGCCACGATTGAGGTCAAGCTGATCGGTGATGAGGAACTGAAGCGCAAGCTTGTTGGTTCGCGTGCCGATGTGCCGGTGGCGCGATTCCTTGATCGCGCGGCGTTTACCGTCCAGGGTGCGGCTCGAAAGAAAGCGCCAGTGGATACCGGGCGCCTGCGCAACAGCATCGGCACGGAATCGCCAACTCGACGAATGCGGCGTGTCGGTCCAAGCGTGGATTACGGCGAACCTGTTGAGATGGGTTCGCGCCCGCACTGGCCACCGCCTGGTGTGATGGCCAAGTGGGCCAAGCGTCACGGCATGACTGAAAGTACCGCGCGGTTCGCCGTCGCGAAGAGGGGTACCAAGGCCCAGCCGTACATGCAGCCCGCCGCTGACGAATCGGAGACAAAGATCGCGTCGCTGGTATCGGTGCTCGCAGCTGAGATTGAGAGTGCGTACCAATGAGCCTTGCCACGCTGCTGGAGGAAATACGCAACGACGTGCGCACCGTCCCCGGTATCCGCCGCGTCTATGACACGGTGCCGGATAGCGTCAACGAAATGCCGGCCATCATCGTGGCGGCTATGGGTGGCCGCTGCTGGATAGGGTCACATAGCAGTGCATTGCACTGCGAACACGACCTGCGGCTGGAAGTCCACATTGCCCGCAAGGATTTGGCAGCCGACGCGGCCACCATGACGGCCATCGCGCCCGAGGTTGCCCGTCACCTGTACAGCGGGTTCGTGCGTGACCGCTTCAACGGCACGATGGTGACGAGTACCGACCCGCGTGGCGGCGCTGCACGCGGGATGCTGGACTACACGGTCGGCCCGTCCGAGTACGCAGGCCAACAGACGTACGCGATGCTCTGCGACTTTCGCGTGATGACTGAGGAAGAGGTGATTCCATGAAGAGAGACAGTACGCCCGACACGCTGAAGTGGCGCGGCGAGAAGGTCTACCGCTGCCGGTTGTGCCCGTTCGATTCACTGGACCGTGCGGTGTTCGAGGACCACTTCGCCAAGGTCCACGCGCCGTTGCAGGTGATCGAGGGACAGCGGTCCCAACTACACGACGAGGCCGAGAAGACGGCTGACACGACACCTACGGAGGACTAGACAATGGCTACCAGTGCTGTGAGTTCCCATGGAACCCTGTTGAAGGTCGGCGACGGTGCCGACCCGGAAGTGTTTACCACGATTGCTGAGGTCAAGGACATCAGCGGCCCGTCCATGAGCCTGAACATGGAAGACGCCACCAGCCACGATAGCGGCGGCTGGCGTGAAGAGATCCCGACGCTGCTGGAAGCGGGCGATATCTCCTTCGATATCAACTACACGGGCGGCACCTCGCAGACGATTCTCGCCGAGGCACAGATGACCCGTGAGCGCCTGAACTTCCAGATGGTGCTGCCGCTGGCCACGCCGGTGACCAAGGCGTTTAGCGGCTACGTGACCAGCCACGAGTACAGCGCGCCCGTCGAGGGCATCCTGACCGCTTCTGTGACCATCCGCGTCAGCGGTGCGATCACGACCACCCCGTAATGCCGGTAGCCCTGCCGAACGCTCGGCAGGGCGTAACAGAGGACACAGCCACATGGCAAACCTGCTTTCACGAGATGCGATTCTCGGCGCATCCGATATCAAGACCGAAGACGTGAACGTTCCTGAATGGGGCGGCGTCGTGCGTGTAAAAGGGTTGACCGCAGCACAGCGTGACAAGTTTGAGGCGGAATCCATGTCGGGCAACGGCAAGAATCGTGACCTGAACATGGCCAATATCCGCGCCCGCCTGATTGCCCTGGCGATTGTGGACGAAGAGGGCAAGACGCTGTTTACCTCGTCTGACGTGAAGGCGCTCGGCGAGAAGTCCGGCGCGGCGATTGATCGCGTCTTCGGCGTTGCCAGCCGCCTCAGTGGCATCGGTGAAGCCGACGTGGCCGAACTCTCGGGAAACTGAGAAGCCGGCCGGAACGCCTGTTCGCCTTCCGGCTGGCATTGGCACTCGGCATGACGGTGGCCGAACTCCTTGACCGCATGAGTAGCCGGGAGTTCGCCGAATGGATGGCCTATTACGGGATCGAGCCGTTTGGAGAGGAACGCGCTGACCTGCGGCAAGCCTATACGACCGCAGCCGTCACGAACCTCCACATGGCGCAGACGAAGAAGCCGAAGTGGACGAAACCCGAGGACTTTATGCCGTTCAGCAAGAAGCGGGAACGGCCACAACCGGCAGCACCGGCGCAGCTGCCACCGGACGTATTACTCGCCAAGTTCAACGCGCTGACGAGCGGCAAGAGGGCATCGTGATGGAACTAGGACAGGTACAGCTCGGCAATCAGGCCATCGGCGAACTTTGCTACGTAGAAGACGTGGCGAGTCTCTTTGCGACCGCTGGCCTGTTCGCCGATGAACCTGACCAGGGCGTGCGCCCACTCTTCGTTCTCCGCAATGGACGTGACCGCGAAGGCATGTTCACGGTACTTCTCGGCACGGATGGCCGCGCCCTCAATCGAGGCATCGCGGAAGCCGTCAATGCCGGTGACGCTGAAGCCGGCAATGGTGACGTTGCTGGCGACGATGGTATCCAGCCCGGACATATCCCCGGCCTGGATCACCTCATCAACCAGCCGGCGCAGGGTATCACCGTTGCCGCCTGCGCGTGCGGCGGTCGGTGCGGCTGCGGCTGCAAGTGTGGCGGCAATCATGGCACGTCGGTTCATCGTCACCCTTTCGTAACGGAGGCAAGCTGACATGGCAACTATAGCAAAGCTCAATGTCCTGCTTGACCTCGACGATAGCGGGTTCCAGCGCAAGATGCAGAACGCACGTGACCGGCTGGATTCCTTTGGCGCGTCCCTGCGTAGCGTCGGCACCAAGATGACCGCTGGCGTCACTACGCCGATCCTTGCTGCTGGCGGTGCAATTGTTGGCTGGGCGTCTGACCTTGAACAGACGCTCGGCGCAACCGACCAGCTCTGGGGCGACAACGCGGGGGCGATGAAAGAGTGGGCCAAGTCCGCAGACACATCCCTCGGTATGTCCGAGAATTCAGCGTTACAGAACGCCAACCGTTTCAATGCCCTGTTCGGCACCCTCGATGTGGGCGAAGACACGGTTATGGGCATGTCGCAGGGATTTGTGCAACTTTCGTCTGACCTTTCCGCCATGTGGGGCGGCAGCCCGGATGAAGCCGCAAACGCGCTCACACAAGCCCTGCGCGGTAACTATGAAGGACTCGATAAATATGGCATTACGCTGACCGAGGCGACGGTAAACCAGGAAGCCATGAACGTGGCGATGGCCGATGGCCGCACGGAGATCACCGAGGCAGACAAGGTGCAGGCCCGGCACAACCTCATCATGGAGCAAACGACAGCCTCTCAGGGCCAGTTCGCCCGTGAAGCCGATACGACCGCTGGACGTATGGCTATCCTCAAGGCCCAACTGAAGAACGTGGCCACAGAGCTTGGGGCGAAACTGCTCCCGATTGTCAACAAGGGGTTGGGTTATCTCAGCAAGTTCGTTGACTGGGTGGAGAAGCTTTCTGACCGCCAGCGAACGTGGGTGCTGATTATCGCGGCGGTGGCCGCTGCCATGGGCCCGCTGCTGCTGATTATCGGTATGTTGCTTCCCGGCATTAGCGCTCTGATCGGTGTTGTCACGTTCCTGCTGTCCCCGGTCGGCCTGGTGGTACTTGCCATTGCCGCGCTCGCCGCTGGCCTGATCTACGCCTACACGCACTTCGAGGGATTCCGAGAGATCGTGGACGCGGTTGCCAGCACGATCAAGGATGTGGCCGTTGCCGCGTTCGAGAAGCTGGTAGAGGCGTTCAACAAGCTCAAGGCCGCATTTGACGCCGGCGGCTTCTCACAGATGTTCGCCACGCTCGGCAGCATGATTCTCAATGGCTTGCAGCAACTTAGCGACCTTGCCTTGCAGGGTATCCAGTGGCTTGCCGATGCGTTCCTGTCGGGCGTATCGAGCGCATCATCTGCCGCCTGGGCATGGATTCAGGGGCTAGCCGATGGCGCATTAGGCAAGTGGAACGAGTTCACCGCGTGGCTGGGCGGGCTGGCGGCTGACGCAGCAGCGTGGATCGGCGATACAGCATCAACACTGTGGCAAAAGGGTGTGGATTTCATCGTAGGCCTTGGCAATGGCATCACGGCGCAATGGGGCAACCTGAGCACCTGGCTTGCCGGTGTCGCAACCCTGGCGGTAAGCGCCGTGGGTGATGTCGCCTCAACCCTCTGGCAAAAGGGCGTTGACCTGATTGTCGGGCTTGGCGAGGGCATCACCGCACAGTGGGCCAATCTTAATACGTGGCTCGTTGGCGTGGCCGGGTACGTCACGTCTGCCATAGGCGATGTGACCAGCACGCTCTGGCAGAAGGGTGTGGATCTCTTCGTTGGCATGGGTAACGGGCTTGTCTCGCAATGGGGCAACCTTAAGGATTGGCTGTCGGGCACGGCAGGGCGTATCACATCGGCAATCGGCACATTGACCTCAACGCTTTGGCAAAAGGGCGTAGACACCTTTGTGGGGCTTGGCAATGGCCTTGTCGCCCAATGGGGCAACCTGAGTGCATGGCTAAGCGGTATCGGCGGCATGATCGCTGGCGCGGTTGGCGACCTTGCCGGCAGTCTCTACAACGCTGGCGTGGCAGTGATGAACGGTTTGTGGGATGGCCTCAAGGACGGTTGGGGCAATATCACCGGCTGGCTGTCTGGCCTCAACCCCGCCGACTGGAAGGGACCGGAACAGCGCGACAAGAAGATGCTGTACATGCCAGGTATCTGGATCATGGAAGGCTTGCAGCGCGGCCTTGCCGAGGGCTGGGGCGATACCACGCGCCTGCTCTCCGGCTTCGAGCCATCGCTGAACGTGTCGCCGTCCAACGTGCCAAGCCTTGCCGGTGTGACCAGCGGCAATTATGGCGGCGCACAGGTCGTGCAGATCATCACCCTTGAACCTGGCAAGTGGAAAGAGTTCCTTGCCGACGCGCAGGCCGGTGGCACCTTTGCACGGCAGTTTGGGAATGAACTCGGCATGATGGAAGGACGGGGTTAGCGTGGCGATCTTCTATGGTAGGCACCATAGCCTTTCCCGCCCGGACTGGGGCTTCATCGCACCCGGCCAGCTGCGCGGTGTCACCTTCGACAAGGCACCGTCGCACATGTGGGTCTACCAGTTCGGGATCTGGGCTGGTAAGAATACCAACGAATCGGCCAGTAACGTCACGGCACGCATGGCCATGTACGCCACGGCCAGCCTGAACCCGGCTGACCGGCTTGGCTATTCCACCGCGTTCACCGTGTCAACGCCGATGGTTGACCAGACACAGGGTGCCGAACATACGGCCAATGTCGCAGCCATTGACGTGGCGGCAGAATCCGGCGCGGTACTGAAGGCGATCCCGGTATCGTCCGGCTTCAACTACACGCTGGCCGTGCTTGGCACAGGCGGCTACCTCAGCCACGGCATGATCGCCGCTGCCAGCATCGGCGCCGAGAATGAGAAGTTCTATAACCGCACGGGGCTATCGCAACCGCCGCCAGTATCGTTCGGCGCGTACACATCATCCAATGAAGGCCATATCGCCATGTGGGTGGCGGCAGACGCAAATAGCGCACCGTCCACCCCGAACTTCCGCGAGCCGTCCGGTTCGGTGCTGTCCACCACGCCGACGTTCCGGGCACGCTTCAACGATGCCAACCGCAATCGCGGCGACTACCTCAACCAGTACCGCATCCAGGTACGGCGTGTCAGTGACGGCAGTTCCTTCTGGAACGCGACCTTTGACGCGACCAGTGACGAGCGCACGCCGGAAGCCGACGGCTACATGTACATGGGCCGCGCCTACAGCGGCACCACGCTGGTTCGTGGTACCGCGTACGAGTGGCGCGTGCAGATGTCTGACCACTTCGGCGCATGGTCGCCGTGGTCGTCTTGGCTGGAGTTCACGCCAACCGCGCTCGGTACGGTCACGCTGAAAGGTACGCCAACCGGCAAGATCGAGACGAACACGCCCGACTTCCAGGGGCGGTGGACACATCAAACCGGCACGACAATGAAGCGCGTCAAGGTGCGTATCTGGAACGCCGCAGGAACCACCGTGCTGCAGAACGGCGCGGACTTCGATATCGCTGACGTGGCATCCTCGGCTGCCCCTGGCACGCTGTTCACGCTGCCATGGGCCAACGCCGGCCTGAACCCGCTGGCATGGGGCACGGGCTACCAGTACGAGGTGCGCGGCTATGACGGCACACAGTGGTCGCCGTGGTCCGGCAAGCGCTCGTTCAAGACGAACGCCGCGCCAACCGTGCCCAGCAGCCTGTCGCCGTCCGGCGAGGTGGCCACATCGTCATACCCGACATTGAGTGCGCGATTCTCCGATGCCGACGATACCGTCGCCACCGGCCTGGCCGGGTTCGCCCGGATCAAGGACAACGCGGGCACGGTGCTGTTCACCCGCGCCATGACCTACAACAGCACGACCAGATGGTGGGAGTACCAGACAACAGCCACCGATCTGGCCGCCTATGGCACGTACAAGTGGGACGCCTACAGTTACGACGGCACGCTGTACAGCGGTGCCAAGACAAGCGCTGCCACGGCCACCAAGTCCACTGAGGCGACGTTTATCTATGCCGAAGGGCCAGCGGTAGACGTTACCTCGCCGCTGGACGGCTCCACCGTCACCACGTCCAGCATTGTCGTGACGTGGACCACCACGAATCAGGCCGCCTATCGCGTCTACGTGTACGCGGATGGCGGCTCGCAGATCGTCTACGATTCCGGCGAGGTCTCCGGTGCTGCCACCAGCCATACCATCCCGAGCGGCTACGTCAGCAATAACACTGACTATGACATCGTGGTGTGGGTCAAGGACACGAACGACCTGCAGGGCCAGTCGTTCATTATCGACATCACCGTGGCCTATCCGCCAACGGATATCCCCGGCAACTTCACCGCGGATGCCGTGAATATCGGCTCCGACATCTGGAACTCGGCTATCCGGCTCGGCTGGGAGCAGACCGAGTACGCGACGGACATCTGGCAAAATTACACGATCACCCGCACGGCAGGGTCCGGCGCGAACGCCGAGCGGGTCATCCTGGCGCGCATCACGTCACCATCGCAAACCACCTTCACCGACTACACACCGGCCAGCGGGGTGGAATACACGTACGAGATCACCCAAACGATCATGACCGGGCTGGACATGCTGGAAAGCGCACCGGCCACGGCCTCTGCCAGCGTCACCCTCGGCGGTGTCGTGCTGGTCAGCGTCACCGACCCGACGGTGCTGCGCACCAACCTGCGCTACACCAACGAACGCGAGTTCGGGCGCGTCACCACGGAAGCCGTGTACGAGCCGGTCAGCGGTGCCAAGCCGACCACCGTGCGGTCACGTACGTACTACCGGCTGCCGATGTTCGATTTCCAGGTATTCGCGGATCGTGTTGCCACCGCGCATACCCGGCGCGTGGAACTGGAAGCGATTGACGAGGACGGCGGTACCTACTGCTACCGCGATAACCACGGGCGCAAGATGTTCGTGGTTATCCCCAACCTGACCATCCGCGATATGGTGCCCGACTGGTACACGGCCAGTATCGAAATGCGCGAAGTGCTGTTCCAGGAAGGTGTGGCATGAAAGACGCACTGACCGCAACCTACGGCCACGGCCTCTATGGGGAAGGCCTGTACGGTTGCATCGGCCTGATACCGGGCACCACGATCCCCGGTATCGGCGGCGGTATTACCGTCTGGTTCGAGTTGTGGCGGGCCACCATTGACAACGGGCTGGTGGAGGATATCTCGCACCTGCTGTACGGCGGCAACGTCGATATGAACCGCGACCGGGCCATCACTACGCAGGCCACGTTCAACCTGAAAGACGTGTCGGCGGTTGACCCGTACACCGACTTCCTCGCGGTGTTCCAGAACGTCGAGTACGACGATACCGGCATCCAGGAACGCGAGCAACTGGGCCTGTTTACCGTGCGTGTACCGTCTGGGACGCGCTCAATCGAGCGTGCTGAGGGCATCCATGCCGGCTATGACCTGACATCCATCCTTGGCCGCTACGCCTTTACCGACGCCTACAACGTGCCACAGGGCACCAACTACGTGGACGCGGTGATTACGTTGCTGGGCATGGCAGGCATTACCCGGAGCGCGATTGAGGCCACGGACAAGGTGACGGCAACGCCGGTCACGTTCCCGCTCGGCACGACCTATCTGGAAGCGTGCAACACGCTGCTGGAAGCGATCGGCTACTACACGCTGGCCGTCACCCCGGACGGCAAACCGACCAGTGGCCCGACCCGTGATGTGCAGTACATCGAGCCGTTCCGTACCGTCACCGATAACGACCTCATGAGCACGGTGGAGATGCAGCCAACGGATACGTCCGTGGCCAACATCATCATCGTGATTCAGGACAATCCGAACGCCGACCCGTTGACGGCCATCCGGCGCAACGACGAACCGGATAGCCCCACGTCGACGGTCAGCCTCGGCGAGATCGTGCGGGTGGAAACGCGCTCTGACCTTGCCGACCAGGCAGCGGTTGACGCGCTCGCTGACCGTCTGCTGTCTGAATCGAGAACCTTCTACCAGGTGGCCACCGTGCGGCTGTTGCCGGACGCCCGCGTGCTGGTGCCCAGCCAGACCATTGACCTCGATCTGACCGGCCAACTGGAGATCCTGAATGGCCGTTGGCGCGTCCGTACATCGTCCATCGGGTTCAGCCCGGAAGACTCGGGGCCGGTTCTGGAAATTAATCGCGTGACTGACAGGCTGAGGGGAGCGCTGATATGAGTTACCTCGATACCGCTATCCAGCGCATCACCAAGACCATTGACCGCCGTGTGGCTGGCATATCCCCGTTCCGGGCGATTGTCACCGGCACCAGCGGCAACCTGACCTATATCCGCAGGCTGACATCGGCAACGGCAGACGCCGAGCCATACGCAAAAGCAACGGGCGACACATTTACGGCAGGCGACGAGGTGGTCTGCCTGCCACTCAACGGCAAGCCGGTGATCGTCGGCAAGGTACGGAGGTAACACATGGGACGAAAACCACAGCCGGGCGGCGATCGTAACGCATGGGGACAGGTGCTCAACGAGTTCCTGAATGTCTCGCATAACGAGGATGGCACGGTCAAGCCGGCAGGCGTGCAGACAGCCGTCGCCACCGAGGTTGAAACCGCGCTGGGCGTACAGTTGCCGCCCGCCGTGGCCGAGGCGGTTGCCGCCGACAGCACGGTGGTTGCAGCGGCAGCCGCTGCCGTTGACGCCGAGCCGCGGGTATCCGCGTTGCAGGCGGAGATTGATACGCTGCAATCGGGCTTCCAGTCGGTGAACCTGCGAAGCGAGGGATTTGCTCTCGACGGCACGACCGATGAAACAGCGGCATTCCAGTCATTACTTAACAGCGTGCCGAACGGCACCCAGATTGTGCTCGATGAGAAGGCGAACCTGCGGCTCACGGCACCAGTGGTGCTCAACGGCAAGCGCGTCTCTCTATCGGGCCGGGGAGACGCAGCTATTACTGCCAGCCAGAAGTTCACAACGCCTTTCCTGGCGTTTCAGAACTGCCACGGCCTTGTGCTGGAAAATCTGAAACACC
>JBHWTK010000049.1:0-61966 GCA_043427975.1 Chloroflexia bacterium
CTGTGGATGTGGTTGATTTCGCCGGTGTGATACAGCGTCGTCTGGATTTGGAGCTCGATCAGGCGCCGGATCTCGTACGCGTCTCCCCATGGGGCCTTTGCCACCTCACTCAGTTGGTCATCCCTAAGGGCAGCGATGTGACCTCGCAGCTCTGCATGCGCCTCACGCAGCCAGCGTTCAATCTCGGCAGGTGATTCGCCCGGTTCGATGCCATTCACAATGACGTTGTTCCATGTGCGGGTCCCATCCCCAAACGCATGGTTCGCGTAGGACAGGAACCCGGCCCCGATATGGAGTACGAGTTGCCGGATCGTTCGGCCGCCGCCGTGGGGCAGTTGATCCCATTCTTCCGGAGCGATGTTGTGAAGGTTCCACAGGAGGGAATGCCAATGATCCCATCCGAACTTATGTTCCTCAAGCACATGGTCAAAGAGGGTCGTGAGTTCTCGCACAGCTGGGTTCTCGGCCAAAGGTAACCTCCTTCATTGGACCCGCGGACAGGGACGCGCCCCGAATGATAGAACCGGACCGGGACATTCCATGTCCCCGTTTGGGGCCTCCTAATGGCGGAAGTGCCGTCGGCCAGTAAACACCATGCTGATACCCGCCTCATCGGCTGCAGCAATTACCTCGTCGTCGCGAAGGGAGCCGCCCGGCTGGATGACAGCCGTGATACCCGCCGCAATCGCTTCCTCAATACCATCGGCGAAGGGGAAGAACGCATCGCTGGCCATCACGGCACCCTGTGCCTTGTTACCAGCTTTGCGAGCGGCAATCGCAACACTCTCCAGCCGGTTGGGCTGGCCAGCACCCAGGCCGACGATGGCCTGATCCTTTACGAACACGATCGCGTTGGACTTAATCTGGGGAATAATCCGCCATGCGTAGGCGAGGTCGTCCAGTTCAGCGGGTGCTGGGGCTTTCCGCGTGACCACTTGCCAGTCCCCCGGGGATTCTTTCTCGATGTCCGGTTGCTGAACCAGCAAGCCACCGCTGATCGGTCGGATGTCCAGTTCCGGAATCCTGCGGCCATCCCGGTTCGGCATCCGCAAGATGCGGGTGTTCTTTTTCTTCTCGAGCAGCTCCAGCGCTTCAGGCTCGTAGCCGGGGGCAAGGATGATGTCCAGCTTCAGCTTGCGCATATGCGCGGCTGTAGCCATATCGACGGTGCGATTTAGCGCAACGATCCCACCAAAGGCGCTGATCGTGTCACCTTCGTAGGCGGCCAGGTACGCGTCTTCAAGCGTCTCCCGCGTTGCCAGGCCGCAGGGAACGGTGTGCTTGATAATCGCCACGGTTGGATCGTCGAACAGTTGGGCCGCATTCCAGGCAGCATCGGCATCGAGGTAATTGTTGAAACTCAGGGCCTCGCCTTTCAGGACTTCTGCCTGAAGCAGGCCGGGCGCTGGCTGGCCGGCGCGCAGGCGGGTGTAGGCACGCGCATCCTGGTGCGAGTTCTCGCCATACTTGGGTGTGGTCGCCAGGCGCATGCCGATCGACAACTCGGTCGGGAAGGGGTTGCCCTCGCCACGGAGGTATTCAGCGACCAGCGCATCGTACGTTGAAACATGCCCGAAGGCCTTGGCGGCCAGCTGCCTACGCACTTCATGCGTCAGGCTGCCTTGCTGGAGGTGGTCCGCAACGGCCTCGTAATCGGAAGGATCAGTGACGATCACCACATGGGCAAAGTTCTTTGCCGCCGCCCGCACCATCGCCGGCCCGCCGATATCGATATTCTCAATCGCAGCCTGCTCGTCGATTCCCGGCTGTTGCAGCGTTGCCTCGAATGGGTAGAGGTTCACGACCACCACGTCGATGCCGGTGATACCGAATTCTTCCATCTGTTGCCGGTGAGTCTCGAGATCCCGGCGGGCAAGGATTCCACCATGGATTGCAGGGTGGAGCGTTTTCACACGGCCATCCAGCATTTCCGGTGATCCCGTGACATCGCTCACCTGCAGCACGTCCAGGCCGGCATCGTTCAGCGCCGAAAAGGTGCCTCCGGTGCTGACCAACTCGTACCCGAGCCCTGCCAACTGCTGGCCGAACTCAACGATGCCGTCCTTATTGGAAACGCTCAGTAATGCCCTCATTGTTCTCCCCAGATCATGGTGGTGCCTGATCCTGGCCACCGCGTCACCATGCATCATACCCGTAACCGGCTATACCTTTTGCGTTGCACCATCCCGTTTGGCCTCGGTTTCTCCTTGAAACGCTCGACCGCGCGTGGGAGGATGGAACCCGGAGGCACCCTCCAATCAAATCCTACTCGCCAAGTCGGATATATGGCATACTCCCTGCATCGGGTATGGGGCTGGCCAGCACGTGCCGATTATTGACTGCAAGACTTCGTTCACGAGAGGAACGCGTTGATGTCGCTTGAAATGAACCGACGGAAACTGCTCCAGGTATCGGCTGGGACCGCTGCCCTGGTTTCCGCCTATGGCTTCAACCAGTCGCTATTTGCACAGGATGCATCGCCGGAGGCGTCGCCGGAAGCCGCAGCGGTCATTTCCGTTACGGAAGGGCCGGCGGAAGACGAGCTCACGATCACCCATGCGCAGGGCGAGACGGTAATCAAAAAGAACCCGCAAACTATCGTTTCCTACGATGTGGCGGCTATCGAGACCATTGAGGCGCTCGGCGGCTCCCTTGCGGGCGTGCCGGAAATGGCCACCGGTGCGGAGTATTTCTCTTCGGACGCCGAGTATGTGGGAAGCCTTTTCGAGCCTGACTATGAAGCTGTCAATGCGATGGCGCCGGACCTGATCATCGTTGCGGGCCGCTCGGCTGCCGCCTATCCGGATCTCTCCAGGATTGCTCCGACAATCGATGTCTCGTTCGGAGCCGACATGATGGCGTCGTTCGAGCAGATCACTACAGCGCTGGGGGTCATTGTTGGCAACGAAGCTGACGCCGCCACGGCTATCGAAGACGTGAATAATCGTGTCGCTGTCCTGCAGGATGCGACCGCCGATGCCGGGTCCGCCATGATTGTGATGGTCAGCGGCGGCAGCGTGACCGCACTGGCACCTGGTAATGCCCGAGGAGGCCGCGGCGCGCTCATCTACGGCGTACTCGGCATGAAGCCCCCGATTGAGGACCTGGAGACGGCGACGCATGGCGAGCCAATCTCGTTCGAGTTCCTGCTGGAGCACAACCCGGACTGGCTCTTTGTGATCGACCGCGACAGTGCCACCGGGGAGGAGGGCCAGCCAGCTTCCGAGGTTCTTGACAACGACATCATGCATGAAACCTCGGCCTACCAGAACGACCAGGTGATCTACCTGAACCCGTTCGACTGGTACATCATCACGGGTGCCAGTGTGCCAAGTTTCGATCGTATGCTGGGTGAGCTCGAGGTCGCATTCAGCCTCTAACCTGTTCTAAACCGGCAGTGGCCTTTGGGGTGCTGCCGGTTTCGCCTGTTTTCCCTGGGGATCTCTATTGGCAACGCCCGCAGTGCATAAACCTGATCAGGATCGTTATTTCTGGACTCTCGTGGGCCTTACCGTAGCCCTCGCGGTAGCCAGCGTCCTGATCGGTGTGTATTCGCTGGAATGGAAGGATATTCGCCAGAACACTGCCGAACTCCATTCGCAGATGGTGTTGCTGGTCAGCCGCGTACCCCGCACAGTCGCGATTATCCTGGTTGGTGCGAGCACGAGTATTTCGGGCATGATCATGCAAATGCTCAGCCGTAACCGGTTCGTGTCGCCGTCGACGGCGGGTACGGTGGAATCGGCGAGCCTTGGCATCCTGATCGTGACACTCCTCTATCCTGGCGCACCGATTGGTGTAAAGATCGCGTTTGCCACGGCCGTTGCGATGCTGGGAACAGGTCTCTTCCTGGCCCTGCTTCGCCGGGTACCGATCAAGTCACCGTTGATGGTGCCGCTTATCGGTATCATGCTCGGTGGCGTGGTGGGATCCATCACAACCTTTTTTGCCTATCGGTACGAATTACTCCAAAGCCTCAGCATGTGGACCACCGGCGATTTCAGCCGGGTGCTGAAGGGCAGGTATGAGCTGTTGTACCTGTCTGGCGTTCTCACGGTGATTTGCTGGTTTGCCGCCGATCGGTTCACCGTGGCAGGCATGGGAGAAGCGTTTACAACTAATTTGGGCCTGAACTACGGTCGGGTGATGGCATTCGGGCTCACGGTGGTGGCGGCAGTTACAGCCGTCAACGTGGTCACGGTAGGAGCAATCCCGTTCCTCGGCCTTATCGTGCCCAATGTGGTGTCGGCGGTGATGGGCGATAACGTGCGGCGAACTGCTCCATGGGTAGCGGTCTTCGGCGCAGCCTTCCTGCTGGCGTGCGATATCGCAGGGAGAACTCTTCGATACCCGTATGAAATTCCAATCAGCACGGTCGTCGGCGTGGTCGGTGGGGTGATCTTCCTGGTGATCCTGCTGCGGAGGAGCGAACGTGTTGCGTAGCGACGCTATATCCAGCCCCACGGCCGGACCTCCAATTCTCCTTTCACCAATGGTTCGCCTCGGCCTCATCCTGCTTGTGGCTATTGGGTTAGTCGCGATATTTATGACCATTGAATCCCGCGGCAACTGGGATTTTGTGCTGCCGTTCCGCGGGCGAAAGGTGGCAGCGATCGCCGTTGTCGGAACGTCGATAGCAATCTCGACCGTCACGTTTCAGACCATCACCGGCAACCGCATCCTCACGCCCTCCATCATGGGGTTCGATGCGCTCTACATGTTGATCCAGACGGTTGCTGTGTTCAGTGTTGGTGGCGCCCGCCTGTTGCAGACCGACCCCGAGTTGCGATTCCTTATCGACGTTGTCGTGATGGTACTGCTCAGCGGCGTGCTGTACTGGTGGCTGTTTATTAAGGCAAACCGAACGCTTCACCTGCTGGTGCTAATCGGCATCATTATCGGCATCCTGTTCCGCAGTATTACGGACCTCCTCCAGCGGATGATCGATCCCACCGATTTTGCCGTGCTGCAGGATACCAGCTTCGCCAGCTTTAACTCGGTGGATTCGACGCTGGTCGGCATCAGTGCCGGGATCGTGCTGACCCTGGCGGGGGTCGTGGCATGGCGAAACAGGATCCTCGATGCCATGACGCTTGGTCGTGATGCATCGATTTCGATCGGTGTCGAGTACCAGCGCGAGGTTATGATCGTGCTGGCCATGACGTCCGTGCTCGTATCGGTAAGTACTGCGCTGGTGGGGCCCATCACATTCTTCGGGTTGCTTGTGGCGCATATGGCCTATCAGACGGTCGGAAGTGCCTCGCACCGGTTCCTGATTCCGGCGGCGTCGCTCTACGCGATTATCTTCCTGCTCGGTGGCCAGCTGTTACTTGAACGCGTATTCAGCTTCAATTCCAGCCTTTCGGTAATGGTGGAGTTTGCCGGTGGCCTGCTGTTTATCTTCCTGCTCCTGAAAGGTAGCTCCAAATGATCGAAGTCAAGAACGCAACCAAGCGCTATGGCACGACCACCGTGGTGGACGATGTGTCGCTGGAGATTCACAAGGGCGGCATTACATCCCTCATCGGTCCCAACGGGGCGGGGAAATCGACATTGCTCGGCATGATGAGCCGGTTGCTGAAGATGGATGCGGGCTCGGTTGTTATCGATGGACTCGATATCGCCACGACACCGGGCGACGTTATGGCCAGGAAGCTGAGTATCCTGCGGCAGTCCAACCACTTCGAGGCCCGGCTCACCGTGGAAGACCTGGTGACGTTCGGGCGGTTCCCATACTGCAAGGGGCGTCCCACGATTGAGGACAAGGAACACGTCGACCGGGCCATTCGTTACCTGGAACTGGACGACCTGCGGTACCGCTATCTCGACCAGCTATCGGGTGGCCAGCAGCAGCGGGCCTTTGTGAGTATGGTGCTGGCACAGGATACCGATTACGTACTGCTCGACGAGCCGCTGAATAACCTCGATATGCGTCATAGTATCGCGATGATGCAGCAACTTCGCCGGATTGTGACCGACTTCGGCAAGACCGTCGTGATTGTGCTGCATGATATCAACTTCGCTTCGTGGTATTCGGACGAGATTATCGCCATGCGCGATGGCAAGGTGGCCTATCATGCCGGGCCCGAAGTGGTGATTACACCCAAGGCGCTTATGGACCTGTACGATGTTGAAGTAACGGTAGAAACGATTCAGGGCAAATCCGTGGGCGTGTATTATGGCGCGCTTAGTATTCAGACCGGCCATGACTGAACTGATTTCGAGTCCCGGTAATCCGCTGCCAAAACGCATCCGCGCGCTGGCGAACAAGAAACACCGCCTGCAGGAGCGCGCGTTCGTGGTTGAGGGGATGCAGCCGGTGTGGCGAGCCTCGGAAAGCGGTTGGGCGGTGGAGACACTTGCCGTTTCGCCGACCGCGATGCAGCAGGATGTTGTGGCCGAGATGGCCAGCAACCTCGAGCAGCGAGGCACGCGGGTGGTGGTGATGTCTGGCGATGTGTTCAATCGCCTTTCAGATCGCGACGGCCCCGCGGGGGTCATGGCGATTGTACGTATGGAAACTACGCCGCTGAGTAACGCGGAGGTGACGAGCGATGATGTCTGGATCGTGCTGCATCGTATCCATAATCCCGGAAACCTCGGCACGATCCTGCGCACGGCGGACGCCACCGGCTGCGCAGGCGTGATCCTGACGGGAGACACCACCGATCCGTTTTCTCCAGTTGCCGTAAAGAGCAGCATGGGTTCCGTCTTTGCCGTCCCCATTGTGATCGAGCCAGGGTTCGATGCGGTTCGCAACTGGGCGCGAGACAGGGGACTCCAGCTTGTCGGCTCCTCAGGCACGGCCGAGGGCGATCACTGGAATCGGGAGTGGCAGCGGCCAGTGGGTATTGTGCTCGGCAACGAGGGTGACGGCCTGCCGACTGAAATCATTGCTGAACTGCACGATACCGTTCGCATCCCGATGACGGGTACAGCAGAATCGCTCAACCTCAGCATTGCGGCCGGTGTGCTGATGTATGAGGTCCAGCGCGGGCGAATCGGCTAGGTGATCGCCTGCGCCAGTTCGTCCATCGTTACGTCCTTGGGTGCCGCACTCCACCCCTCAAGCCGTGGCACGTCGGCCAGCAGGCGTTTCGTGTAATCGTGCTGCGGTTGCTGGAGTACCTTCTCTGTCGGACCCTGTTCCACCATCTCGCCACGATACATGACGAACACTCGGTCGGCGAGGTAGTACGCCTGGCCAATATCGTGGGTAATGAAGAGCACGCTAAGGTTGAGCCGCTCCCTGAGATCCTTCAGTACGTTGAGAATGGTGACGCGCAGGGAAGCGTCCAGCGCCGAGGTGCTTTCATCGGCGATCAGCATTTTGGGATCGACGAGGAGTGCCCGCGCGATGATAACGCGCTGTGCCTGGCCACCCGATAACTCATGGGCACCACGCCGTAATGTAGTTGCCGGGTCAAGACCAACAAGTTCAAGCGCCTCATGAATTTTGCGGTCGCGTTCTGCCCGGCCGGGTCGGTTCTCCTGCAGGTTGAAGGTCTTGTCCAACACCCGGTGAACGGTATAGAACTGGTTGAACGATCCCATCGGGTTTTGGAAGACACCCTGAATATCGCGCCAGTACGGCTTGAGCTTGCGCGGGTTCTTGAGCTCGCTCACGTCCTGCCCGTTCATCACGATACTGCCGCTGGTGGGCTGGCTGAGCTTGAGCAGCATACGGGCAAGTGTGCTCTTGCCGCTGCCACTTTCTCCTACAATCGCGATGATCTCGCCCGTTCCGACATCGAAACTGACGTCGTTCACAGCGACGAGGCGGTCCTTGCCTGTACCGAACACCTTGGTGAGATTGCGAACCTCAAAGAATCTGTCGTTCATCGGGTCACTACCTCTTCGGGCGCACCGGAAAGCGCTCGCTGGGATGGATCAAGGTCGGGATCGAGAAGCCAGCAGTGGGCGAACCCGGTTGCATTGAGGAATGCGGGCGGGTGATTATCCACGCAAATCGGCATCGCATACGGGCAACGCGGGTGAAAACGACAACCGCTTGGCGGTCGGCGCATATCCGGAGATTGGCCCGGGAGCCCGGTGATCCGCCGGGTTCGGATACGAGGATCGGGTTCGAGCGTCGCCGAGAGCAACGCCTGGGTGTATGGATGCTGCGGGCGATGCACGATCTCCTCTGTGGAGTTCATTTCAACGATCTCGCCGGCGTACATGATCGCGATCCGGGTCGCGATATTGCTGAGCAGCGCCAGGTCGTGGGTGATGAAGATGGCGCGGCTCAGCATGCCATCGTTCAGCATTTTCTGCAGCATCAGCACCAGCGCCTTTTGGCTGGATACATCGAGCGCCGACGTTGGCTCGTCTGCAATGAGGATTTGCGGATCGAGCAGGGTGCTCACTACCGTCACCACCCGCTGGCGCATGCCGCCGCTGAGTTGATGCGGGTAGCTTTCCAGCACGCGCCTGGGAAGCCCGAGTTGATCCAGGCGATCACCGGTTTTCTCGAGCGCGTGCCGCCGGGTGACCTTCTTGTCGTGGGAGCGAAGGACATCGAAGGCGAAGTCGCCAATGAGGGCGGTGGGGTTGAGCGAGTTGAGGGCCCGCTGTGGGAGCAGCGAGATCGTGCTCCCGCGAAGGCTGCGGGGGATACCCTGGGTCTCGGCGACATTGATCGTGGAGGTCCCATCCAGGCTGACTGTGCCACTGGTGATCGTCATGTTCCCGGCACTGTTGCCAGAAAGGGCCGCAGCCAGTGTCGACTTGCCACAGCCGGATTCCCCCGCGATCCCGAGCACTTCACCGTGCTCCAGCGTGAACGATGCCTTATTCACGGCCTTCACCGGTGTGCTGTCGATGGTTGAGTATTCGACCGAAATATCGGTGACGTTCATCCGTTCTCCTCCTACCTGCCGCGCAAGCGGGGGTTGAACACTTCATCCAGGCTGGATTGCAGCAGGAAGAGCGAAAATGCGATCAGGGTCAACATCACCGTTGGCGGGATGAATGCCCACCATGAACCGGTGCGGACCGATTCCCACAACAGGCTCCAGTGGAGCATGATGCCGAGCGAGACGGCGTTGCTCGGGCCGAGTCCCAGCATGGAGAGCGATGCTTCCTGCAGGATTCCGCTGGTGAGCTGTAAGACGAACGCCATGAAAATGTAGCTGAACATGTAGGGGAGAACTTCCCATACCATCAGGGAAAGGGTGTTCGCCCCACTCAGCCGGGCAAGGTCTACATGCTCGCGCGTGCGCACCGAACTCGCCTGGGCGCGTACGGCACGGGCGGTCCACGGCCAACTTGTTACGCCGATAATCACTGCCATCGAGACAATCGACTTGGTGCCAATGGCGATGGAGAGGAGGATGAGGACGACAATCGTCGGGATCGTGATGACTACGTTGGTCACGCCCATCATCGCCTCATCTACCATGCCGCCAAAGTAGCCCGCTGTGAGGCCGATAGCCACACCGATGAATGTGGCGATCAATCCTGCGATCGACCCAATGATGAGGGACGACCGTGTGCCGTACATCAGTTGCGTGAACACACTGCGGCCGAAGTTATCTGTACCAAGCCAGTGCTCGCGGGAGGGCGCCTCATAGAGCGCACCGACGATCTTCTTCGGGTCTCCTTCGGCCCAGAGACTCGGCCCGATGATTGCGAAGAAGAGGATTAACAGGACCATTGTCAGGGCGGTCCAGAAGCGGGGGCTGACCATGCGCACGAAGGATCGAACGCGCGAGCGTCGTGCCACGGGCACTGTATCTGTCGGGGCATCCATGGTGATAGGAATACCGCTCATTTCGTTACCTCCTATCCACCGGATTGCGCGGCGCGAATACGCGGATCAATCACGCCGTAAAGCACATCGACGATAAAGTTGGCGGCGAGGACCGCCACCATAATCAGCAACGTGATGCCCTGGATCACCGGGTAATCGTTCTGGCGAATGGCGGTGAAGAGCAGGCTGCCGATGCCGGGGTAGGCGAATACCGCCTCAGTGATGAGGGCACCGCCGACCAGCTGCCCGATCGAAAGGGCAAGGCCAGTCACCTGCGGCAACATGGCGTTGCGGAAGATGTAGCGGGTAATCCGGGTGTCCGGCACGCCCAGGCCGTGGCTGTAGTCCACATAGTCAGATCCAAGCTCATAGATGGCCATGGACCTCATGCCGATCGCCTGGCCGCCAATGAACACAATCACCAGCGAGAGGAACGGTAGCCAATAGTGTTGCATCGCATCGCGGGCGAACGCCCAGCTCCAGTTCGGATACATGCCGAAGGAATATGCGCCCCGGGCGGGTAGCCATTCCAGTTCCACGGCAACACCGTACACCAGCAGGATGGCGAAACAGTAATAGGGGATGCTGGAGGCCACGAGGGAAGCAACGAATCCGCCCCTGTCGAACCAGCCACCCTTGTACGCAGCAATGGCACCGAAAACGTTGCCAATGGTCCACCCGACGATAATCGCGGGAAGTTGCAAGGCAATGGTCCAGGGTAGGGCGTCTCCAATAATAGTGTTCACCGAGGCCGGATACCGGGCGAAGGATGTACCGAGGTCGCCCTGGGTCACCTTTCCCAGATAGCCAACAAACTGCTCCATCGGAGACTTGTTGAGCCCGAACTCCTCCATATACGTTTCGTAGATTCGTTGCATGCTGGCGGAATCCGCCTGACCACTCTGCGACATCTGCGCGATGATCGCGTCCACCGGGTTTCCGGGAATGAGTCGTGGCAGGAAGAAATTGAGCGCCAGCGCTACGAGAAATGCCCCGATAAACCAGAACAGTTTCCGGAGCAGGTACTTCTGAAAATTGGACATCCGTGAACCCCGGTAGTTCCCCGAACGGGATGGCTGGAAGGAGAGGGGCGCGGACAGCCACCGCGCCCCTCCTGGTTGTGTTACTCGACTGGCTTGATCTGCGAGAGGATCCGAATGCCAGCGCCCTGGTGCATGGGCGGAGCGTAGTCGTTCTCCGCGTTCGGGAATCCGGTCCACGCCGTTTCGTTGTATTCGTAGAACTGGAACGGGCGGTACATCAGGCCGATGCTCGGAATTTCCTCACGATAGATGTTATCCAGCTGCGTGTACAGCTCCTTCTGGGCGGCCGGGTCGGTCTCGGTCGGGATCTTGTCCAGCAGGGCTTCGGCCTCTTCATTCTTGAAGCGGTTGAAGTTGAAGAACGCTGTCTGGCCGAGTTCCGGAATGCCGCGGCTATCCATTGCTTCGCTGAATCGCTGCCATGGTCCCGCGGCAGACACGCCGGCGTAGCTGTGGAGCGACAGGTCGAAGTCGCCGTTCTGCTGGTTCGTCATACGAACCGGGGCTTCCGGGAAGTCAGTGGCGAGATCGAAGCCGACCTCGTTGCCGCCCTGTACGACCAGCTCAAGGGCCGTCATCCAGTCGGTCCATCCATACGGGCACATGACCTTCCATGGCCCGAGCCGGGTGCCGTCCTCCAGCACGTACACGCCGTCGTCACCCTTGGTGGCACCGAGGTCTTCCTCGAGGATGCGCACGGCCTCGTCCGGGTTGTACTCCCAGCCCGTTTCCTTGACCGCGGCTTCGTCGTAGAACTCCAGTTCGGCACCATCCGGAATGATCATGCTCGGATTCACCGGCACTGAGTAGCGGGACATCGCGGTCTCCGCGATCTGCGCGTAGTTGATGGAGTAGGCAAGGGCGCGGCGAACAAGCTTGTTGTCCAGGCCCGGCCGGTTGATATTGATCTGCAGGGACGGAATGGCACCCGGAAGGTGGTACGGCTGTTCCTTGAACCATGTGCCTGCCGGTTGGCCCTGGTCTTCCCAGATCTGCCAGATCTGAGGGATGAACGTTTGTGCCAGATCGATATCGCCACGGCTGAACGCCAGGTTGGCATCATCGTTCGAGCTCGGGATCGGGTGGACAAGGTACTTCGGCGCGGGCATGCCATGAAGCTCGGCACCCCAGTATTCCTCGTTGCGGATCAGCGAGATTTGCTGCGCGTTGGCGTTGTCGATCTTGTACGGGCCGGAAGCGATCGGGTTCATGTCGATGATGGCCGTCAGGGCTTCTCCACCGCCATCGGCTTCCTGCTGCAGCGGCTCCCAAATGTGCTTCGGAAGGATCGGCACGTTCTGCAGGTACACCTGCACCATGCCGGGATTCATCACTTCTGCACCTTCTGTGACGAATTTCACGGTGCGCTCGTCTACCGCCTCGACACTGGCGATATATCGGGTTGAGCCGGCGAAAGGCAAGCCATCAACTGAATGCGGCAGCATGTAGGTGAACACAACATCATCGGCGGTAAGCGGTGTGCCATCCGAGAATGCAGTGCCATCCTGCAGGGTCACGGTAAGAGCCGAGTTATCGGCCTCCCACGTGAACTCCTTACCGAGGAGCGGTTCCAGTTCGCCAGTGGCGATGTTGTACATAAACAGCTGCTCGAACAAATGCGCGAACGAGGTCTGTACAGGCCAGTTGCTGGAGAACGACGGCGCGATCGGGTTGAAGTTGGTGGGCGGACCCCACTGGAACCCGGTGGTATACAGCGCCTCGTTCCTGGCCAACTGTGCGCTGGACATCCCTCGAAGCGCAGGCAAGTGAGCTGCCCCCAGTGCAACAGCCGAAGCGGCCGCACCATGTGCAAGCACCTCACGACGATTGGGTCGGTACGCCTTGGACATCTGAACCCCCTTGTTTGTTCCGTTCACCGGGAGCGCTCCCGGCAATGCCAAAACCTGTGTTGGGTTTGTATGAAATCGACTGTCTCCATCATAGGGTGCGCTCCCAAACGTGACAACTGCCCGGAAACGAATCAGCGGGATTCGTGCCCAATGTGTGGCACAATCTCGATGAGTTGTCAGGAGGATTCCATGACTGAAGACAGACCAAAGCGCACCTTGCCACCCCACATGCAGCAGATCATTGACCAGCGCTCACGCCCCGCCGACCAGCAACCGTTGGAAGGCGAGTCGCGCCGGAACACACTTGAACGCCGGCGCATGGCGATTCAGTTTGATATTGACCAGGGGGAACTTGCCCAGCAGCCAGAAAACCCCTGGACCCACCGGATTGAGTTGCTCACCGAGGCGCTGGCCAACGTGGAATCTGAACTGGCGTCAATTCGAAAAGTCGAACCCGGGCCGTATTACCCTTTGCCACCGACACCGGTTCGTGGAATGACAGTGAGCCCGGACGAACCGTACCGGGTGGCATTCGCGATCGGGGATGAGCAGTTCGTGTGGCAGGAGCGGCTGGACTGGATCGAGCGGGGCGGGATTCTCGCCCAGCCGGAGCTGGTGCGGGAAACCGGCGACGCCCGCAGGCTCGTGCCTGCGGATACCCCCGAAGACCTGCGTGAGGCCCTGGCGGAACACCTGGTCGGAAGCGTGACCACCCTGGCGGTGTCACTACGCGATGCGCGCCTCAACGAGCAGCCACTTCCCGCATCAGCAACGCTGGCTGATCTCGCCAGGCCGTGCCCCGTGTGTGGCGGGTGGACTGATTGGAACGGCCACTGCAATGCCTGCGCGAACCGCAGGGTGCAAGAGCAGGCGCTATTCAACGAGCGTCAACACCTGATGAAGGAACGGTCGACCGAAGCCGAAGAACGCCACCGGCTTGCGGAACGGTTGCCGCTGGCGCGCAAACGGATGGCCGACCTCCAACGAGAGATTGCCGACCTTTCGCGCTAGTGGTTCAGCGCCAGGCTCCCGACCTTTGCTACCAACCGGAACATGCTGTTAAGTTCGATACCGTCGTTCACAGTGAACGCCACGGTGCGATTGCCGGCGCGCCTGGTGCCGGGAATCAGGAGCGCCTGGTCGATCCGGGCCTGGTTATCGGCATCAATCTGGATTTCCGTGCCCGCCTCGATCATATAGGGAACGGTATTGGCGGTGGCCACTGCACGCTCAGCGGCGCCACGGATGAGTTCGATTGCCCGGTTCGGGTGCATATGCATGGCTGAACTGGTGCTTACGCCCCATTTCACCACTGCGCCCACGACCTGCTCGCCGAGGAACTCTTGCGTTTGCTGAACCGCCTGGTCATCGCCGGCGACCATAACCACTGCCGCGTTGAACGCGCCAGCAATGGCTGCGTTAATTCCGAACTCGCCTGTGGACTCGCCGTTGATGCGTACATCCTGCACCCAGCCATTCCAGGTATGGGCGAGCGGAGCGCCTACAGTGCCGGCGCGCGCGTGATAGCCGGTATACAGCACCATATCGATATCCTGGTCGATCCCGTGCATCATGCCGAAGAGTTTGTCTGCCCCGGAGATATACAACGCGTCCTCATGCAGTTGTTCGATGATGATGTTGCGTTGGAAGTCGTGGCTATCGTTCACGATTACCTGAGTGGCTCCGGCGGCCAGCGCGCCTTCGATGGCAGCGTTCACCTCTGCCGTCATCTGCACACGGAACCGCTGGTACTCGCCGGCGCTTGCCGGCTGGTTGGCGGTCGTCACCTCAGGTGCCTGGACATGAACCCAGCTGCTGACACCGCAGGTGCCTTCCATATCGGCCGAGATTAACACGCGCATGGTGATGGTCCTTTCGGGGCTAACGGATGATCTTCCATCATGCCACGACGCCGAAAAAGCGAAAACCGGATGCGCACGCGCATCCGGTCTCGTTTGGTGACGCCTTTCGGCACCCGACCTTACTTGGTCGCGGTTCGACGGCGGCGGCGCTCAGCCTTTCGACGCTTCGCCCGGTCCTCTTCCTGGACGCTGATGAAGCGGAGCCCACGGCGATGCTCCCGGAGGATGCCGGAGCGCTCGATGGACTTATTGAATCGACGCAGCAGCTGCTCAAAGCCTTCGCTATCTCGAATCTCAACACGCATAAACTGTAATCACCACCTCACCAAACGCGCGTATATATTGCGGATTGATCGCGGATGGCGTGCCGGGCACGCCAAAACGGGCAAGTTGTACAACCTGCACGCACTATTGTAGCGCACCGTGATGGTTTACGGCGAGTGCTCCCACGCGAACGAGGCGTTGTATTCCTCGATAAGATCCACCAATTGCGTGAGCGACGTCACGCGCTCGGCCCCGATGTCATCGTCGTTGTACTGGTCATACCGGTCCAGCAGGGCCGCGGCCATGCCGATAGCGCGGGCACCTGCGACATCGCTGTCTGGCTGGTCGCCCACGTGCAGCACTGCACCGGCGGGCAGGTTGAATGGCTCCAGGGCTGCATAAAAGGTACGGGCATCGGGTTTCTCCCAGCCTACCAGGGCCGAGGTGACAATGATGTCCATCTCCTCGGCAAAGCCCATGTGCAGGCAGAACCGGGTTACGTCCGAATCGGCATTGGAGATGATCCCCCGCAGGATGCGCTGCTTCTTCAGTCGGGCCAGTGCATCTTTCACATCGTCAAAGGTGCGGTAGCCGAGTTGTCCGTGTTGGCGGGTATCGTCCTGGAATGTTGTGGCAACACGTTCCACCGTATCGGGGTCTGTGGGGAGCCGCAGCGCATCCATGGACACCCCGGTGAGGTTCAATCGGAATGCGTTGACCTCGTCTTCCGAGCGATCCCGAATCGGTAACCGCCCGTTCTCGACAGTGAAAAAACGTTGCCCGGCGGTATATGCCGGCATGATCTGGTCGATGGTGAATGTGAACCCGTTCTTGGCCAGCGCATTCTGGAACCGGATCCATCCCGGCGGATCTGCTTCCACAAGCGTGTCATACAGATCGAATGTCACCATCTTAATGGGACCGTCGATCATATCGGCTATCTGCACGGTGGCTTACCTCCCACGAAAATGCCTCGGCCTGCTACGTCCATCATACGCCCCTATGCCCGCCTGATCGTTACGTTGTGCGGTACTTGGGCAGGATGTTCGTCGCCACCTCGCGTACTTTCTCCTGTTCCTCGGCAGTGAGTGGCATGTCGAAATGGAAGTGACGCACGCCGGCTTCCAGATGGGTGGTGAGAAGCCGGTCAAGGTTGTCGGTATCAAGGAGGCCGCTTGCACCGAAGCCCTGCGAGTGGATGATGTCATCAAAATCCCGGCCTACCTCGTCGCAGGCGCGTCTCAACTCCACGACGCGTGCTGTGCGATCCGGCAGTTTGCCGCCGCCGTCCCACAGGTCTGCGTGTTTTGCCACGACGCGCAGCATCTTCGGTTGTTTGCCGCCAACCAGCACCGGAATCCTTCCGCGTACCGGTTTTGGCTGGAAGGGGGCGTCGTCGATCGTGTAGAACTCGCCCTCGAAGCTGAAGCGATCGTGCGTCATCAGCCCGTCAATAAGGGTTAGCGCCTCGTCGAGCATCCTCACTCTTTGTCCGGGGCGGGGAAGATCGAACCCGTACCAGCGGTGCTCGTTCTCATTCCATCCAGCGCCGATACCAAGGATCGCCCGTCCGCCACTGAGGTGGTCGATGGTCACCATTTCCTTCGCCAGAAGCGCCGGATTGCGATGCGTATTGCCATACACCATCACACCAATACCGGCAGTCGACGTTTCCAGCGCAAGTCCGGCAAGCAGGGTGCTGGCCTCAAGGCAGGGCGCCTCCTGGCTGCCATACAGGCCGGTGAAGTGGTCGAAGAGGTAGAGCGAATCGAAGCCGAGCTCTTCCGCCAGCTTCCATTGATCGCGCACCTGTTCCCAGGTGAGGTGGTGCTGTCCGGTAACGATGCCGAAGGTAACGGGGTGATCTTTCATGGTGCGACCTTTCCATTCTCTATGGTGCGATCGAGTCGAAAACTCGTTATGTCTGTCGATAGTTGCACGCCCTGTGCCAGTTGTGCTGCCAACAGGCCGCTATAGGGGCCAAGCTGCAAGCCGCTAGGGCCGTGACCCGTGCAAACGATAACGTTGTCCAGCCCGGGAACGGTATCGATGAACGGCACGCCATCGTCGGAGTAGGGGCGTAACCCGACCCGTACTTCTGCGATGGTGCCTCGAGCCAGGCCGGGGCAGAGGGCCAGTTGCTCGTCCAGGATTTCCTTCACGCCGGCTGGTGTCACACGGGTGTCGTAGCCGGAGTTGAACTCCCGTGTGGCCCCGCACACCACACGGTGTGGTCCAAAACAGAGCTGATATTGGGGCCCTCTCCAGTCCAGGATTGGCCAGCCGGTGACATCCTGGCCAGGCAGTTCGATGTGGATGATCTGACCCTTCTGGGGTTCCACGGGTACGCGGTATCCGGCAGGTTGCAGGATGTGATTTGTCCAAACCCCGGCGGCTACAATCAAAGCATCGGCGGCTATTCGCTTCCCGTCTGCTGCAACGCCTACGACCTTGCCTGCCTCGACTATCAGTTGAGCCTGCCCGCGAACGACGTGCGCCCCGAGTTTCCCTGCGGCGCAGACAAGGGCATCACGTATCTTCGCGCCGTCCACCCGCGCTGCACCGGAGATGTATGCCGCGGAAAGTACGTCGCCAAGTGTGGGCAGGAGTTCGCGAGCCTCGAGCGGAGAGATCTCGGAGATATCTCCGAGATTCGGCATGCCGTTTGCCTTCCGTTCGGCGATCAGGTCCAGGTGTGCCGGCAACTCCTCCGCCTTCTCGCGGGTGTTGGCGACAATGAGTTTCCCGCACACCTCGTAGCTGGCATCGTGTTCCCCGACGTCCGCGAGCATGTCCACCAACCGGGGGTAGTAGGCAACGGCGGGTTGGGCAAGCTCATAGAACGGCGGCAGTGCCCGTGTACTGGTGCCCGGAGCAATGATTCCGGCTCCCGCGGACGTTGCCCGGCCCATGCTCCCGCTATCGAAAAGCCATGTATCAATACCAGCGGCGGCCAGGTGGAACGCGGCACTGGCTCCTACAATTCCCCCGCCTACAACCGCTATAGTGGTCATAATCTTGCCTCCATACGTCTTCAGAGATCTTTCGGCCACCGTACCACTCGTGTGCCGCTCCTGACACCGGACCGCCGATCGGATACCGGTGTAGGTCCAAATGGACATCGAAAATATGGAGAAAACAAACGAGAATAGATACGCAATGATACGAACGGTCTCTGACTTCGCGTATCGTCCTGGCTGGACGGTCACAACCGATTGCATGTGGAAGGGCATCTCCCGCTGGTGCCGCGACGCCGCCGGTGAATCGGCGTGAGCGGCTTCTGGACCATCCGGGCACGGTTCCTGGTTTTCGGACTCCTCAGCCTGATTCCCCTGGTGGGGTTCAACTGGCTCCTCGTTTCCGACAATAACCGCACCCGATATGAGGACCAACTCGCCAGCCAAACGGTGCTCTCGAGCCAGGTCACAAACTCGCTTTCCGGGTACCTGGGGAGTTCCTTCCGCGGCATTGAATCCCTCGCCGCCAATCCCGTCATCGTGGAGCCCGACGATCTCGATACAACCTCGACGCTCCTTGCCAACTCCCGGGTCACACGGCCGGAGTTTGTCGGCGTGTTCATGCTGAACACCGATGGCGAGCTGGTGAGCCAGGCAGGCATCCTGGATCCAAAGGTGCTTCCCGCGGTAGACAGCCAAGTCGATGCCGTGCTCTCCACAGGTCAACGCAGTATTTCAGGCCGGATCACGTTGCAAGACGACCCGCCAGTGAGCGTGTTTGTGATCATGGTGCCGATCATGTCAGTGTCCGAAACATCGGGAACGGTGGCCGCTGCCACCCCGACGCCGGAAACCTCCCGCACAAGCGCCCCGGGCACCACGTCCATCGTTGCAGAGCAGAGTGACCAGCCAGCCGGAACAGTGCGTGGTGTTATTGGGGCGATCCTGCCGACTGAAGGCCTGGCGCAGGCATCACTGCCGACAACTCGTGGCCGCACCGAGGTGGTGATCCTGACGAGCGACCAGGTGATAGCCGGCACAGGGGATGTTCGCGACAACGAGCAGGCTTTCCTGGCGAACCTGAAAGCCCAGGATACGGCCTTCTCTGATGAGGGCACCGATGTATTCCGGATGACATCGCTTTCCGGTACAGAGCGGTCGGCCATTATGACGACAGTTCCGTTGGAATCAGTGAACTGGTCTGTCCTGGTGACGTCTCCGGTTCCACAGAGCCAGATGTCGTTCCTGTGGCAGGAGCTTCTTGCGCTGTTCCTGGTGGCTGCCCTGGTGTACCTGATTGTGGCGTATGCCTTTGGTGAACTGACCTCGCGATCTTTGACCGACCTCACCGAGAGCGCCGGTCGACTGGCGAAGGGCGATTACCACACGCCGATTGCCACGGGTGGATCCGGCGAACTCGGAGACTTGCGAGCATCGCTTGTCGAGTTGCGGGCCCGTACCGAAGAAGTGATGTCGATTGCCGAGGAACGCCAGGCAGAGCGTCAACGGCAGAACGAGCAGTTACGAGAACTGTTGCGTCGTGACCTGCGCATGCAGGAGGACGAACGCCGTCACATTGCCGCCGAGATCCACGATGCGGTTTCCCCCCTTATCACTGGCGCCCTTTACCAGAGCCGCGCGCTTCAGCGATCGAACGGGTCCACTTCTCACGAGCAACTTGAAAGCAGCCTGAGCGATGTCAACAGCCTGCTGGAGCGAGCTAGCGAAGAGCTTCATGGCATCATCTTCGATCTCCGGCCGCCGGACCTGGATGATATCGGCGTGGTGGCCGCGATCGAGGCCTTTGTTGCGTCAATCCAGCGCACCGGACTGGAGGCGCGGCTGGAGGTGATCGATGAACCTCCGCCACTGACCCCGGAAGTCCGCTTGGGCATCTACCGCATCGTGCAGGAAGCCCTGCACAACGTGCTGCGACATGCTGGTGCCGATGAGGCGGTGGTGCGCATGGAGTATGTGAACCAACTGTTACGCGTCACCATTCGTGATAACGGTGCCGGTTTCGATCCCGAACGCGCACGGCGTCCCGGCTCGCTGGGGTTGCTCTCCATGCGGGAACGCGCTGCGACCATCGATGCTGACTTCGAGATTCTTAGCCGGCCAGGGGGCGGCACCGTGATCATCGTCGAGCGGCGGGATACCGGATCCATCATGTCAGATGAGCTCCTCGAAACGATCCTGCGAGACCGCACCAACGGGCACGAAGCCGAACACGAAGAGGCAGTAAACTACACGGAAGAGAGCCTTACGGCTGAGGACAAACAGGACCAGTAAGTTAGGTGCGCACCATGATTTCTGTATTGTTGGTAGATGACCACCCGGTGGTGATTGAGGGATTGCGCAAGCTGCTGGACACGGCCGGGGATATCGAGGTAACCGGTACAGCCAACGACGCGTCCGCTGCGCTCACCCAGGCGCGGATGCTGAAGCCCCAGGTGATTTTGCTTGATCTTCGCATGCCGGGCGCGACCGGAATCCAAACCACCCGTCGACTGCGAGAGCAGAATTTCGAGGGCGCCATCATTGTGCTCACGTCCTACGGTGACCAGGCATATGTCACCCAGGCCCTGGAGGCCGGGGCGGACGGGTACCTGTTGAAGAGCACCCCCAGCGAGCAGCTGATTACCGCCATCCGCCACGCGTCACACGGTCGGCGGCAACTGAGTCCGGAACTGCTTGATGGCGTTCTGGAAGAGATCGGCGACCTTGCCCGTGAGAAGACGGCACGGGAGTTTGCGCTGAGCGAGGAAGAAACCGAAATCCTCCGCCGGACCAGCCAGGGTGCCAGTAACCGGGCCATCGCCGCCGGGATGGATATCTCGGAAGTAGCGGTAAAGAAACGCCTCGCCACTATCTACCAGAAGCTCGGTGCGAGCGACCGGGCGAGTGCCGTGGCTGTTGCGATCCGGCGCGGCCTTATCTGATCCGCTCCTGTCTTTCGGCTACCATAGTCACGCCGGTCCATGGATCGGCGTGACTATGTTGTTTTTCCGTGCCTGGATTCGCACCGTGAACTGGTTGATTCCGACTCTCTGGTGGTACGTCGTCACCTTGCTGGCTACCATTGCCTGCCTGCCGGTAACGCTGTTCCTGTTTCGCCACACGGTGGGGCAGGGGGCAGCGTTCGCGCGGCCGGTGGCGATGCTCGTCACCATCTGGCCCGTATGGTTTCTTTCCGGCGTCCTGCCAGGACTCGGTATGTGGACCCAGCCCGTGTTGTGGATCTCGATGGTCGTTGTGGGCGCGATCGGCTGGCTCAGGGTCGTGAGGTTGCGGGTACTCAACCGCGATACCATCTGTCACCACGGTATCGCCGAAGTGATTCACCTGGTCGTGTTCGCGTGCGCGCTCTGGTTTCGGGGGTATGGGCCGCAGGCCGATTTCACGGAGAAGCCCGGCGAGCTGATGATGCTCTCCAGCGTGATGCAGAGCACATCCATGCCGCCAAACGATGCCTGGCTGGCCGGACACGATCTCAACTACTACTACATTGGCTACGCGATTTGGGGCGGATTCGGCAAAATGACCGCACTTGCGCCGGCCGAGGTGTTCAACCTCGCCCTGGTCAGCACATTTGCGATGGCGTTTGTGGCGGTTTCCGGGCTGGTCGCCTCCGTGCTCGGCCGCTTCTACGGCGAGTGGGCCGCTCGCATCGGTGGCGGCATCGCCGGCTTTATGGCGCTAGTCATGGGGAACCCATGGTCTAGCTGGAAGTGGCTGCAAGGCGAGGCAGGGGACGGGTACTGGGGAGAAGGCATAGGCTGGAACGCCAGCCGTATCATCCGCGATTCGCTTGATCCTAATTACGGCTACAACCCAATCACCGAGTTTCCATCGTTCAGCTTTGTCCTGGGCGATCTTCACCCCCACGTGATGGCATTGCCATTTTCAGCGACTGCGCTGGGGCTGGCGTGGATGCTGTTGACGTTGGGTCCGTCCCGGCACGGCGAATCTGTGCTCGGGCGGGAGGCTGCACGCATCGCGCTTGCGGGCGGGTTTATCGGTGCGCTGTACGCGATCAACTCCTGGGATTTTCCTACCTATGCCGGTATTGCCGTGTTGGCATTGCTTATTGGGACCGTGGGCATCGGGTGGCGGAGTCAGCTTGCCGCAGTGGCAGTCTTTGCTTCGGCCGCGGTTATCGCCTGGCTGCCGTTCCACCTGCACTTCGATGCACCCTCCAATCCGATTGAGTCACCGGTTGGCGCTGCGCTCGGCTGGATCCCTGTGGTCGGTGGTGTGCTGGAGAGCATCGGGCTGTACCAGGGGCTGGCCACAACGCCGGGTGAGTTCATTGGCATCTTCGGGTTCCAGTACGGGGTGATGCTCGCATTGATCCTTGGCGAGGTTTTTCGTCGCCGGGAGCCGGTACTGAGCCAGCGCCTGCGCCGGCAGGGTGAGCGACCCTATACCGATCCTGTTTCCGGTTACCTGGCGATCGGGTTTGGCGTGCTGTGCTTTATCGGCGCCATTGTGCTACCCATGCCGCTGCTGATGCTCTGCGGTTTCCCGGTAATCGTGGTGTGGCTGCTGCTGGAGCGCGATGCCCGCCTGACCCCGGCCAATATCTCGCTTGTGCTCTTTGCGCTTGGGCTCTTGCTACTTCTTGTCCCGGAGTTCTTCTATATCAGTGATATCTACTCCGGCAGCCGTATGAACACGGTGTTCAAGGTGAGTTATCAGGTGTGGCTGCTGATGTCGGTAGCCGCCGGGATCGGTGCCGTGGCACTGTGGAAATCAGTGCGGTTCAATGCCGTATTCCGTTATGCCCTGCCGGTTGCCGGTGCGACATTGCTGGTGTACGGGCTGGTGTACCCGGTGGTTGGCGGCCAGCAGTGGCTGGACTGGCGTAACCCGAACCGCGACTGGGTTGGGATTGATGGACTGGCCTACCTGAAGGCCAATCCCGATTCACCGCAGGCAGCCGAGTACGAGGCGATTCAGTGGCTGCACGAGAACGCCGACGAGGACGATGTGATCCTCGCGGCCGGCGGGGGCGAGTGGGATAGCGCCGTGGGCCGGGTATCCGGTGGCAGCGGCGTGCCGACGATCATCGGCTGGCTCGGGCACGAGCGGCAATGGCACCTCGGCGATGATGCGGTGCTGGCACAGTTGCCGCAGCGCGTCAACGACATCAATGCCATGTATGCCGGGCCGCCATCGCCGGAATTGCTCGACAAATATGGCGTGACGTTGATCTACATCGGCCCGGTGGAGCTGAATGGCTCGCCGGGTGCCCCGCCTGCTCCGGGGTACATGAGCACCGCGCCGGTTCCCACGGCGAACGATCCCAACTACCCTGGCGAGGGCTGGGAGTTGGTGTTCCAGCATGGCGATGTGCGCATTTACCGGTTGATAGAGGATTGATGCAGCCGATGTGCGTCGTACGCGCTCGGTTTATCCCCGTGCGCTACGGGGCACTGATCTCCGCCGACGGTAAGGGTATGGAATGATCCGTAAGTCGGGCCATCCATCCTCGCCGCTGGCGGCGTGCCCGGGGATGAACCCCGGGCCTACGAGTACGATGCGCCTTTCTTTCTGACCTCAAGGCGTACACGCAGGTACGCCGCTACGTGGTTTAGCGCCTTATTGATCCCCCGACGCCGCGTTGTTATCGGCAGCCCGGGTTTCTCTCCCCGGGCACAGGGCCCGGGGCTACGTTCAGTTCACGTTACCGGTAGTTGTGTGAATCGGGTGCGACGGCGCGGATATCGGCCTGGGTGATCGGCACCTCGATCAGGTCGCGTGCAGGGATACGTACCAGCTGGACTCGTGCCGGGTCAGCCTCTTCATGGATAACCTCCCCCTGAATATCCTCGGCGAAGTTCGGTGCGGGTGCGATAAATGGGCTGTCCTCGATTGGATGCACGCGCTCGGCAACGATGTTCACGTTGTTGTTGGCCAGTTGCAGCTTGCCCTCCACGATCAGCAGGGGCGTCGACCGGATATGCAGCCGCTGCCGCTCATACAGATCCGGATAGACCACGATATTCACCAGGTCGAACTCGTCTTCCATCAGCAGGAAGGTGATGCCCTTGGCGGTGCCGGGACGCTGCCGGCAAACCACCAGCCCGGCCAGGAACACCTTTGCCCCATCTGGCAGGTTGGCGAGGTCACGTGTCGTGCTCATACCGGGCGGCAGTTTGCGTCGCAACAGGCCCAGCGGATGATGCAGCACCGAGAGGCCGAGCACGCGGTACTCATCGGCCATGCGCTCCCAGAGCGTGGTGCGCGGCAACTCCACATGATCCTGCATGGTGGGCAGGGGGAGTGGCATCTGCTGGCCACCATGCTTGCGCGTGCGCTTGTCCCGGAAGCCCATCGGCGCGATGAACAGGCCGATATGCCACAGCATCTCGCGACGTTGCAATCCGAAACAATCGCATGCACCCGCGGCGATCAGGTTCTCCTGTGCGTCGGGTCGTAGCGCCACCCGCCGGATCAGGTCGGCCAGCGAGGCGAACGCGCCATGCATCTTGCGTTCCTCGTAAATGCGCATGGCTACATCCTCGCTGATGCCCTTGATCAGGCTCAGGCCCAACCGCACGGTGCGGGTGCCCTCGACCGTGCACTCGATATTGCTGGCGTTCACATCGGGTCGCAATATCCGCAATCCGTGACGCTTGGCATCGTTGATCAGCACATGCGGGGCGTAGAAGCCCATCGGCTGATTGTTCAGCAGGGCGCAGAGGAACTCGGCCGGGTAATAGTGCTTCAGCCAGCAGCTCTGGTAGGCGAGGAAGGCGAACGCCGCCGCGTGGCTCTTGGGGAAGCCGTAATCGGCAAAGCCGGCGAGTTTATCGAAGATGGTGTTGGCCAGTTCCGGCCCGATACCCTGCGTGGCGGCACCTTCCACAAACGATTGCCGTAGCGATTCCATCGCCTCGTGACTGCGTTTACGAGTCATGGCGCGGCGGAGCTGGTCGGCCTGTCCGGCGGTGAAGCCGGCAATCACTTCCGCCACCTGCACGACCTGCTCCTGGTAGAGCATCACGCCAAGGGTTTCCTCCAGGATCGGCTTCAGGCTGGGGTGGTCATACACCGGTTCCCAGTTTGGCGTATTGCGGCGTTCCACGAACGGCGTCACCGCGCCACCGATGATGGGGCCGGGTCGCACAATCGCTACCTGCACTACCAGGTCGTTCAATCGTTCCGGCTTCGTGCGGCGGATCATCTGGATTTGTGCCCGGCTCTCCACCTGGAACACGCCGACGGTATCGCCTTGCTGGATCATGTGGTACACGGCGGGATCGTTGAAATCGATCCGGCTAAGGTCCACCGGGGGACGACCGTGCTCGTCGATGAGATCCAGTGCTTCCTCTACCAGGCTGAGCATGCCCAGCGCGAGGAAATCGATCTTGATCAGACGTGCATCGTCGCACGAATCCTTGTCCCACTGGCAGATATAGCGGCCATCCATTGAGGCTGGCTGGATAGGGATAAGCTCGTTCAGCGGTGTTTGCGAGATCACCATGCCGCCGACATGCTGGGTGATATGACGCGGGAACCGCGCCAGTTGCTGCGCGATCTCCACCAGGAAACACCACGGGGCGGCGTGTTTGCGATTGGCGTACTCCGGGAAGCGGTCCAGTTCTGCCCCGAGGCCATCGGCGTTGCGCGGCTCGCTGAGCTTGGCGATGCGGTCGAGATCGGCAGCCGGCAGGCCCAGCGTTTTGCCGACATCACGCACGGCGCTGCGCAGCCGGTACGTGCTGAACGCGCACACCAGCGCCACCTTGTCCGTGCCGTAGACCTCGTAGACGCGTTCGATCATCTTCTCGCGGATCTCACGCGGGAAATCGATATCGATATCCGGTACGGAGGGCAGCTCCTCGTTGAGGAAGCGGCCAACATAGAGATCGTGTGCCAGGGGATCGACCGGTGAGAGCCCGATAAGGTAACAAACAATGGAACTGACGGCCGAGCCGCGACCCCTCCCCGGCGGCAGGAACGAGCGGGAGCCCTGCACCTCCTTGCCGCGTATCTCGGCCGAGACATCGCGCGCCAGGTTGAGCAAATCGCGATACATGAGGAAGAAGCCGGCCAGGCCATGCTTGGCGATCAGCCGCAGTTCCTCGTGTAACTGCGCGCGTGCCTTTTTCATACGCTCGGGCGGGGTGCCCTCGTACCGGTGCACGAACGACTCAAAGCAGACCCGTGCCAGGTGCTCATCCGGCGTTTCGCCGGAGTTCGTCTCGTAATCCGGGAACTGGTAGTGCAAATCGCGGGTGAGGTCGAATGCTGCGCACCGTTCGGCGACGATCTCGGTGGTGCGAATCGCCTCCGGGTAGTGCCGCCAGATGTCGGCCATCTCTTCAGGCGATTTCAACTGGAACTGGGCGTTGGCGCGTCGTTGGCGGTGGCTGGTATCCAGTGTGGCGCGGTTGGCGATACTCACCACCACATCCTGCAGGCGATGCCGTTGCTGCACGTGGTAATGCACATTGCCGGTGGCGGCGTAGCGCAGCCCGAATCGATCAGCCAGTGCTACCAGCCCGGCCACCCGGTGCGTATCGCCGAAGACGTAGTTCTGCTGCAGTTCCACGATCACGTTATCGGCACCGAACCAGCTGATGTAACTGCGCAGGATATGTTCGGCATCGGCGAGGCGTCCCTCGGCCACTGCTGTGCTGAGTTGCCCCTCCCGGCAACCGGTGAGCAGGATCAACCCTTCGGCGTAGGTGGCCAGGTGCGATGTCACCAGTACATCCGGTTCCTGTGGATGGTCGCCCAGCGCGACGGGCGCTGGCAGCCGCCCGTGCTTGGCATCGGTCAGGAGGCGGCAGAGATTGCCGTAGCCGGTGCGATTCTCGGCCAGCAGGGTGATGTGGCTTCCATCGTCCAGCGTGACCTCCGCGCCGGTGATTGGCTGGATGTCTGCCGCCCGCATCGCCTGGGCGAACTCCATGGCACCGTAGAGCCCGTCGTGGTCTGTCACAGCGAGTGCGGTGTAGCCATAGGCAACCGCCTGCGCCGCATATTCGGCGGGCATGGATGCGCCATCCAGGAAGGAGAAGGCGGTATGGAGATGGAGTTCAACGTACGGCATAGGTTTGTTTTTGTTCTGCACCGGGCGTTAATGCCTCGGGCGTATTAAGGTTCGTCGGCGCCCGGGGAATAAACCCCGGGCGTACGGCCCGATGGTACGCCTGGTCCTGTGAGAATCCACAGGATCATCCCCAGGCGTGTCACCCGCGGCGACGGTCATTGGCGTAATGTGCGGGCCACGAGAATGGCCCTCGGGGTCGACCACAAGGGTCGACGGTACGAACAGGTTTGCTATCCCGTTGTAGCCCCGTCCTTCGGCCCGCAGGCCGAATGGGGCGGGGCAAAGCGCCCCGTGGACCGGCTCCGTGAACAGCATCTTCTGACGTCATTCCGGGCAGGCCCGGGTCTTATACCCGGGCAGCCCGCATATAAAATGCGGGCCTACGTTTGCCACATGACCACTGTTCAATACGTTTGCTCGTACCAGGCATCGTCCACGCGGTCGTGGAAAACGGTGCGCAGTTCGCCGTTCATCATCAGCAGCGCGAAGTACTGCCGGTCGATCTCGGCGCGCCACCATTCGTCCTGCACGATCCACACATCCTGCACCTGCATTACCTGCACCTCGGTTTTGGGCGTTACCAGCATGGTGGGCTGGCCGTATTCGGAGATCACCGTGACCGGTTTCGGCCGGTTCAGGGCTCGTAGGTGATCAGGGCGTGACGTCGTTCCGGAATCCGGGACCATGGTTCTACCTCCACTACGCGATACACGGGATTGCTGCCATAGCGATGCCGCAACTGGTCGACCGCCTCGGTTACCGGTTTGGTGTGCCTCGGCTGGAAGAGGGGCAACATGCCCTGGTGGGCGATGGTGTTGACAATGCCGCTGAGCTGCAGGGCAATCGCCTCGACCGGGCCGGGAAGTTCCAGTGCCTGCAGGCGCAGTTCCAGCGCGCGCATCAATGCCTGCTGGCCACAGGGTTCCTTCATGACCAACGGTTTCTCCCAACTGCGCTTGTTCTCCAGGAACGCGCGCAGTGTCACCTGCCGTACATGTTTGCCGGTGAGCACGCTGCGGTTAAAGGCCCGGGTGACCAGCTGACGGATACCGAGGAAGAGCATGTCGCGGCTCACAGCCGGGGTGGGCATTTCCAGTTCTTCCACCACGGATTCCTCACGTGGGCGTGCCTGGATAAGGCGTTTGTCCGTGCCGTTGGCCAGTTCCCATGCCAACCGGCCGTTGGGGCCGAAGCGGGCCGCCAGGCGGGCAGGGGGCAGCGCTGCGAGGTCGCCCATGGTCCGCAGGCCGAGGCGCACCATCTGGTTGGTCATATCCGGCGGGAAGGGGAGCCAGGTGACCGGAGCCTGGGCGAGAAAGGCTTTCTCGCCTCCGATGGGGATGGTGCGCACATCGGCCGGGCGGGCTACTCCCGCCGCTACCCGGGCCGTGAAGTGACTGGAAGATACACCGGCCCGTGGCCGCAAAATGGCGGGTACGCATTGCAGCATGCTGCGGGCAGCTTCGGTGGGGTTGGGGAAGTGGCGATCAAGGCCGATGAGGTCGATATACCAGCAGCCCTGTTCACGCGCATCCTGTTCCACCAGCGGGCTTAACTGCTCCAGCTTCTGCAGGATCTCCATGCTCACGCGCGATTCCATGGCGGGGTTGGGTACTACCACCACGGCATCCGGCACAAAGGATGTCGCCTCACGCAGGGTCATGCCCACGCGCACGCCCTTGTCGGTCGCTTCCCCGGTGGCATCCAGCACGACTGCCCGGCCGCTCTGCGGATTGCTCAGCAACAGCGGCAGGCCATCCAGCTCGGGCTGGTCCAGGAGGGCGATACGGAGGGCCAGGTGTGGGATACGCAAACAGGTAATCGCCATGTGTACCTCCAAATCGATGCTCGTGTCCACTACCATTAGTAGAACAAATGTTCTGATACCAGAGAAGATAGAGCATGGATATGGACGGCGCAAGATGTGTCGAGTTGTCACAAGAACATCTGTTCAAATGCGGACATGCATCGTCCACGTCCTTCGGCACACTGGTGTCAGTGGATGAACGACATCCAGCCACAAGGGAGTGATTGAAATGGGCAATGAAGACTGGAAGAGGAACGTGGTGAAAGCAATTGATGAAGCCTACGATGGCACCGGCGGCATCTACCTGGACCAGAACACAGACCTGTTGGCCGAACTACGGAAGCTCAGTGGTGCCCAGGCCAGCACGGTGTTGCCGGGGGCGGGCAACTCGGTGGCGAACCAGCTTCGCCACCTGCTTACAACGGTAGCGATGCACGAGGCCCAATTTCGCGGAACGACGTACCCGGATCTGGACTGGGGAGCCGACTGGCAGCCAGTAACACTGGGTGATGAGGAATGGCAGGAACTCGTCGAAAAGTACGCTGCCACCCGCACGCAGCTGAAGGAGTGGGTGACCTCTCCATCTGTCGATGAGGATAACGATTACATCTTCGCTGCCATCATGGTTGCCACACACCTGGCGTATCACGTTGGCCAGATCCGGCATGCAGCCAGCTATGCCGCACAGGAGTAAGGAGCACAGCATGACAGCAACGGTCTCCGTTTCCGCCGTGAAGGACGCCATAAAGCTGGCCCTCGGCGAAGCCTTCGATAACGCGATCGGCATGTTCCTGGACAAGGGTGATTCGCTTTGGCCAACGCTGGAGCAGGTGACCGCCGAACAGGCGAGTGTGCCCATCGCCACGGGCGGCAACAGCATCGCCGGCCAGGTAAACCACATGGTGTTCTATTTCGATGTCATGGCCGCCTACATGCGAAATGATCCGCCGGAAAAACCGGATTGGGGTGCAGCGTGGAAGTTGGTTGAGGTTGATGACGAGCAGTGGCGTGAACTGACTGATGCCCTTCGCCAACGCCAGCACGAGCTGCTCGGCCTGATTGATGCCGCTCCGGACGAGGTGTTCACCGATCCCGATATCCTCGGCGGATCCTACGCCATCGTGGCGCACACCGCTTTCCACCTCGGCCAGATCCGCCATGCCATGGCAGCCCAGGGGCTGTAGGTAACCAGCGAGCAATCCACAGAAAGGACTACTGCCATGTTCAACCCATACCTGTACGAAATAGCTGTTGACTGGCACCACGACAAAATTCGCCGCGACTTCGCAGCGTCGCAGCGGCCACTGTCAGCCCGAAGCACCCGTGAAGCTATCGGCCACACCTTCATCCGCATCGGAACCGCTATCCATGGCAAGGCCCGTGAGGCGTGTGAGGAATGCACTGGCAGCAGCCGTTCACTGGTGAACCCCCGCCCGGCATCTGCCCACAGTTGAACTTCGCAATCCACCCGCACCCATACAGGTGCGGGTGGATTGTGCGTTTATGTCAATAATCCTGTTAAATGAATCCCGATTCCCGAATTATCCGAACAAATCCTTGACCGTAAGGCACATCCACCCGTACAGTGTACGTACATGAAGTGTTGCATTGCTCCTGCATCGTAATCACCTCGTGCGGGAACAACGGAACAAGTATTGGAGGCCCAGTGCCAACGGGGATACCCGATGGGCACGGGTCTTTACAGGTAGGGAAGAGGGGATTCATGCGGCGCGTGCTGGCAGGTGTAATGGTGGTGGTGCTGCTTCTTGCACCATTGGGGTCGATCGTTTCCAGGCAGCAGGATGTCTTCGCTCAGCAAACGACCTCTGCCACCACCACCGATGCGCTGAACCTGCGAGCCAAACCCACGCTCTCGTCCAGGGTAATGCTGGTGATACCGCGTGGTGCAAGTGTGGTGGTGCGGGGCAAGGTCTCCGCAGGGTTCACCCCCATCACCTACCGGGGAAACAGTGGTTGGGCTTCCAGTGATTACCTGGCGGTCACCCAACCCCCCGCCGTCCAAGGCCAGGCCGGTACGGTGACCGAGCCACTTAATCTGCGCATCGGTCCGTCGTCCGGCCATCGCGCCATCCTGGTGTTGCCAGCCGGTGCGAAGATCACGGTTACAGGTACCAGTTCGAACGGCTACCTTGCCATTATCTATGGCGGTTACAGCGGGTACGCCCATCGCGACTGGATACGCACGGGTAGCACGCCGCCGCCCGTGGCACCCGCGCCCACCGCTGTGCCATCAAAACCCGCCACAACCGGAACCGGAAAGGTGACGGAGGCGCTAAACCTGCGCTCGCAAGCGTCAACCTCGTCCGGCGTGATCATGGTTATGCCAGCTGGTGCCACGGTCACCCTTACAGGACGCACTTCGGGTGATTTCCTCCAACTCAAATACAGCGGCAAAACCGGATGGGCACACAAGAACTGGATCCGCATCACCACGGTGCCGCCCAAACCGGCTCCGACCGCTGTACCGGCCAAGCCAAAACCAACTCCCGTACCACCCAAGCCCGCTCCAACGTCCGTGCCGGTGAAGCCGAAGCCAACCCCGGTGCCACCGAAACCCACTCCCGTGCCAACACCGGTCGCACCAAAGCCGCAACCTCCGGCTCCCAAGCCGCCGGTGACCAGCGTCCAGGGTACAGGCCGGGTGACGGAAGCCCTCAACCTGCGCACCGAACCGAATACAACCTCGCCGATTCTGCGTACGATGCCTGCGGGAGCCACCGTGACCTTGTTGGGAAGCGTATGGGGAGTTTATTACCAGGTTACCTACAATGGTGCTACCGGCTGGGCGCATAAAGACTGGATTCAGCTTGTCGATGCCAACTTCACGCCCACCAATACTGCCCGTACGACGGAAGCGGTGGTGCTGCGCGGAGGACCTTCTACGTCGTACAAGCGCCTGCTGGTCGTGCCCGCAGGTGCATGGGTCACGCTGACGGGCCAGCAATCGAACGGATTCCATGCCGTGTCGTACAACGGCAAGAACGGATGGACCTTCTCCACCTACCTGCTGCTGGATACCGCTGGCAAGAACCTGAAGGTGGTGCCGCCGGGAAGCGTGGAGGCGCAGCCCGAACTCTACCCGCCAATCACCACCAATATGGGCTACCACTACACCAACGCCATTGTCGGGCCGGTTCGTGGAACGCCAGAGCAGGCCATTGAATATGCGCGGCGCGCGAAATCGCTGCGAATCGCCGATGTGGAACTGTACATCTACGAAATCTATAGGCTCGCCCCGGTGCTCGGGTTCGACCCCTCGCTGCTGATAGCCCAGTCGGCACTGGAAACCGGCTACTGGAAGAGCAAGTGGTGGGAGGAACGCCTGAACCCGGCCGGGCTGGGAATAACCGATGACCCATCCAGCCACCCGTACAGTGGCAAGTTCCCCAACGGCACCATCGCGGCCAGGGCGCAGCTGGCACACATGCACGCTGAGGTGTACGGGAATCGCGTGGCGCTTCCCGCCCAGCTTCAGGGAGTCGATGTCACGTATGAGAACGTGATCAAGGCAGGGTGGGCCGGAACCGTAGTAACGCTGGAAGACCTCTCCGGCACCTGGGCGACCGATCCCCTGTATGGATGGAAAATCTCGCGGGTTGCCTCTTACATCTTTGGCTAGCGGGGTATCCTGTGAAAAGGCACACGACCGTCGATTGATCCGTGGGGGCAACACATGACCACAGAACTGATCTGGCAGCATCTGGATTCGGCGGGGTGGGAGCATGTGCGTATCCAGGATGACCACCCGTTGTGGAACGCGTACGACAGTATCCTGGTGCGCCACCACGAGGGCCAGGTACTGCGGGGCGGCTATACGCTGGTCACCGACAAGCAATGGCGCACCCTGGAAGTGCGCCTGATGCTTGAGACTCAGCCGGGCGCAATGGAGGCCCTGCACCTGCTTACCGAGGGGGATGGCCGGTGGACTGACGCCAACGAGAACCACCTGCCCCAGCTGGACGGCTGCCTTGATGTTGATATCCAGTGGAGCCCGCTTACCAACTCCCTGCCGATCAACCGCATTCCGCTGGTGGCGGGACACGAGCATGAGATTCACGTTGCCTACATCGCCCTGCCAGGGTTGCAGGTACGCCCGGTGACCCAACGCTACACGCGCGTAGATGACCGCACTGTTCGCTACAGTAGCGAAACGCGAGAGTTCGAGCGTGAACTGGTGGTAGACGCCGACGGTTTCGTTGCGGATTACCCGTCGCTGTTCACCCGCACCTGGCCGACATAGCCGGCTTCCCTCACCGCCATGACGGTGACCGTGGGATGTCATCACGCGGGCAGCGTGGTGCAGGGCGCGACGTTTCCGCCCCCTTACAGGCTGAACAGCCACCAGCCCACAATCGCATTCGGATTCCTCGTATTCCGGGCCAATGCTGCGAACCTTCGCGTTTCGCCATCCTGAAGCGATCCCAACGACAAACCGATTGTGTCGAAAGAGCATGTCCCTGAGCGGCATGCCCTACCGGAGGGGTGGTTGCCTTCCACCGGTTTCCCCATATCAACCTTTGGTGGTTTCGGACACGTGAGTGACTGAACCAGACCTCTGGACACCAAGCAAAACAGCGTTAAGCAGATGACCACACTTATTTAATCCCGGTTTCATCAATCCCACCCTGTGAACGATTGGAATGAAGCCAGTGCACATGAAGCGAACATGTGGCACAGGTTCATTCACCATTTCAGCCAGGAGCACAGCGTGGGTAACAAGCGCAGCGAGGATTTTTAGAAGGCGATCGCGAGGAAGTGCTTTCGGGTAATGGGCGCGGCGAGCGCATGCAGGATGTAATGGCGCGCCGGTGGAGCCGACGTGGAGTGGTTCGGACCGGCCTTGCTACGGGGCTGGTGCTGAGCACAGCGAAGACCGTTTCCGGCCAGGATGCCACCCCGGCTGGAAGTCCGGAGGCGACCCCCGCTGCATCGCCCGTTAGTGGCGGCATCAGCTGGGAAGCGATCCAGCTCGACCAGGGCAACGACATGGTCGTAGCTGCTGGCCACACCGCTGTACCGTTCCTCCGCTGGGGCGATCCGGTATTTGCCGATGCTCCCGAATGGGATATCAACAACCAGACCCGCGAAGCCCAGGAAAAGCAGATTGGCTATAACTGTGACTGGATCGGTTGGTACTCGTTGCCATACGGTTCCGGAGCCTCGGACCACGGCCTGCTGGCCATTAACCACGAGTACACCAACCCGGAGCTGATGTTCCCCGGCTACCTCACGATTGAGGGCGAGGGTGATGACGCCGTCGCGACCGCCCACACCAGCCAGGAAATTGTGGACGTCGAGCTTGCTGCGCATGGACTCACCGTGATCGAGGTCAAGCGCGAAGCCAACGGCACCTGGGCACCGGTTCTGGACAGCAAGTACAACCGCCGTATCACCGCCACGACCCCGATTGAACTCTCTGGCCCGGCCGCCGGCGATGACCTGGTAAAGACGAGCGAGGACGAAACCGGTACACAGGTGATCGGCATGCTGAACAACTGTGCCGGTGGTGAAACTCCGTGGGGCACCATCCTCACAGGTGAAGAGAACTTCAACCAGTACTTTGCCAATGTGGATGCACTGGCAGCCACCGATCCTGAGGCTGCGGAGAAGCTCGCCCGCTACGGTTTGCCGGAAGGCCCGTCCGACCGACTGTGGGAAGACTTCTATCCCCGTTTCGACATTTCGAAGGAGCCGAACGAGCCCAACCGCTTCGGCTGGGTTGTGGAGATCGACCCGTTCGATCCTGAGTCCACGCCCAAGAAGCGCACAGCCCTCGGCCGCACCAAGCACGAAGGCTCCACCAGCTTCGTGGCTCCAGGTGGCCAGGTGGTCTTCTATTGTGGCGATGACGAGCGATTCGACTACGCCTACAAGTTCGTCACCGCGAAGCCCTACGACCCTGAGAATCGTGAGAACAACGCAGACCTGCTCGATGAAGGCACCCTCTACGTTGCGAAGTACAACGATGATGGCACTGGCGAGTGGATTCCGCTCGTGTACGGTGAAGGCGAGCTGACCGAAGCCAACGGCTTCACCAGCCAGGCGCAGGTGCTTGTGCACACCAGGCTGGCGGCCGATCTTGTGGGCGCCACCAAGATGGATCGAGCGGAAGATTTCGAGACCAATCCGGCAACCGGCAAGGTGTACCTGGTTTGCACCAACAACTCGAAGCGCGAGGCTGGTGACGAAGACGCCGCGAACCCGCGACCGGAGAACTTCACCGGCCACATCATCGAGATGACGGAAGATGGCAACGACCATGCCGCCACCTCCTTCACCTGGGAGATCTTCATTCTCGCCGGCGATATTGAGGACGAGGAATCTGGTGCCTACTACGGTGGCCATACCGAAGGTGTGAGCTCCTTCGCCGCGCCGGACAACATCACGTTCGATACCACCGGCAACATCTGGATCAGCACGGACGGCTTGCCGAACAACCTGCCCGGAAACGACGGCCTCTTCGTCGCGGCCACTGAGGGTCCGGAGCGCGGCCTCGCCAAGCAGTTCTTCAGCACTGTGCAAGGCGCCGAGTGCTCGGGACCGGTGTTCAACCCGGACAACACGGCCCTGTTCGCCTCGGTTCAGCATCCCGGCGAGGGCGGCACCGTTGAGGAACCCGTCAGCCAGTGGCCTGACCACGCGGTTACGGCCCGACCGACGGTGGTGCTGATCACCAACGACGAGGGCAAGCCGGTCGGTACTGTCTAGCGGCAATAAAACAGAATAGCCTTCAAACGCGGCACAACGGATGAACCGTTGTGCCGCGTTGTTGCGAGATGCTGAAAGCGGTACTAGGCTGGTAAAAGGAGACGCCAGCATAGCCGGGGTGTTGCCGGTATACGCCCACAAACGCGAGGCCTACCGCAATGCTTCCCTTGTTTAGACCATGACAGCCTGGACCACCGCCTTCCTCAGGCGCACGTTCGATTCGCTGAGCATCTACAACTACCGCCTTTATTTCTATGGCCAGGCGATTTCAATGTCCGGCTCCTGGATGCAAACCGTTGCCCAGGGCCTCCTGGTGCTGATGCTCACGGGCTCCGGCACCGCGCTCGGGTTGGTTACCGCGCTGCAAACCGTGCCGGTACTGGTTCTTGGTGCGTGGGGTGGCGTCATTGTCGATCGCTATCCCAAACGCAGAATTCTCTATGTCACGCAGAGTGCTTCCTGCGTTATCGGCCTCAGCATCGGCTTTCTTGTTCTGACCGACCTCATTCAGCTCTGGATGGTGTTCGCAGCCGCGCTGGCGAACGGGTGCGTAAAGGTTTTGGATAACCCAACGCGCCAGACCTTTGTGCGGGAGATGGTTGGTACCGATCACCTCACCAACGCGGTCTCGCTCAACTCCATGACGATCAACCTGGCGCGGGTTGTTGGTCCGGCGTTGGCTGGCGTCCTGGTGGCGACGGTTGGTATTGCCATGTGCTTCATCATTGATGGCCTGTCGTACCTGGCGGTGATCGCCATGCTGCTGCGTATGCGTGGCGACGAGCTTCAACCATCCAAAATGGTGACGCGCTCTAAAGGACAAATGGCGGCCGGTTGGCATTACGTGCGCACCGAACCGGTTGTGCGCAACGTGCTGGTAATGATGGCAATCATCGGCACGTTCACCTATGAATTCTCCGTCGTGCTGCCATTGCTGGCGGAGTTCACGTTTGAGAGCGGTGCCAGCGGCTATGCCGCCCTGACGAGTGCGATGGGGGTTGGAGCGGTGATTGGGGGCCTCTATACGGCCGGCCGCAGGCGGACCAAAGCGGGCGCGTTGGCGCTCTCCGCTGCACTCTTTGGCGGCAGCGTGATGCTGGTGGCAGTGGCACCCACGTTTACCCTGGCGTTGGTCGGCATGGTGATCGTCGGATTCTTCAGCATCAATTTCACCTCGCTTGGTAATGTGACGATTCAGCTGGCATCACGGCCGGATATGCAGGGCCGCGTGATGAGCTTTTGGTCCATCGCGTTCCTCGGCACCACGCCGATCGGTGGCCCAATCGTCGGTTCTATTGGTGAACACGCCGGCGCACGGATCGCCTTGGCCGTTGGTGGCGTCGCGGCCCTGGTTGCAGCCGGTGTTGGCCTGTGGACAGTGAACCGCCAACGTGCCGCGAACGATGAGCTGGTTGAAGGGTAAGTGGTGGCATCCGCCCTGCGAGACTCGTGGCAATCCGTTTCCCCGATATACAGGAAGGACCATGAGATGAGCAGGATTGACCGTCGCGACGATGTGGACCCGGATGATGGCGAACGTGAATACGGCGATGTTGAGTTCGCTGACCCGGTAAACAACAAATACCCAATCGATTCCGAGAAGCACGTACGAGCCGCGTGGAGCTATATCAACAAGGAAAGCAACGCTGACAAGTACGACGCAGACGACCTCAAGACCATCCGCAGCCGCATCATCAAGGCGGCGAAGAAGTACGACATCGAGATCAGCGAGGACGCATAGCTGGTTCAACCCTCTGGCGTATCAGCACGTTGACGGCCCCTCTTAATACCGATCCGGCCTGCCGATGTTGCTCCAACGTGCGTCTAACTGCGACGCCAGCGCAGCATATCAATCAGGCCCTCACGGGCTTCCTGGCGGGAAAGCCAGAGCAGCAGCAGCGCGTAGGGACCCATCATGAGTGTGTAGGGGGTACCGAGGCTGAACAGCAGCATGCTAAAGAGCGCACCGCCCAGCAACCCCATCTGGGCCCGGCGCCCCCTGCCGAGCGTAAACAGTCCGAGACAAAGTTCTCCAGCAATCAGAAGCGCCGTCCACATTCCAGGGTGCTGTTCGACAACGTCGGTGAAGAACCAGCGCCACAGGGGAACCACTGAATCATCGGCCAACCACCCGTACGGATCGGCCATGCTCACTGTCACGAACGTGTTCCACGCGGCGCCAGCCAGCCAGATGCCGCCGACGAGGAGCCGGGCCAGCGTTTGGGCATGATTGTGTGATCGATGGAATACCTGCGGAGAGCCCGTTGCGTGTGCCATGATGTGCGCTCCTCTCACCCTTAAATCGGCAAGATCTCACCCCCATGGTACGTCTGCTGGGGCCCGAAACCGGAAGCCATGCACGACGTGAATTGTCGGGAAAATACCTTCGCAACGGTATTGCCCCAAATCGCGTTGCCCGTTTCGATTGACGCGCTTCCGGTCCCTTCGTATGATTTCGAAAAATCCTCAAGCCAGCCATTGTGGACAGGGCACATAATACATGACCGACAGTGAACCTTCCGACCGGGCACTCCACATCGCGACCTGTCCGGTCAACTGGAACAATAACGACCTGGTGAACTGGAGGCCGGTAACCCCGTTCCCAGCCATACTCGACCATATGCTGGCCGCGGGCTATACGGCGACGGAGTACGACAGTTCGTTTGGTTCCGATGCGGCGGTGGTTCTGCAGGCGCTTCGGCCCCGAAACATGGAGCTGACTGGAAGTTACCAGTGGGTGGATTTCCTTGCGCGAGGCGGCCAGCCGTCTGCCTACGAGGATCTCAAGCCGGCACTCCAGTTCCTTGCTGATATCAACTGCTGCAACCTGATCGTTTCGGACCCACTAAGACCCCGGCGTGTCGCGTTGGCGGGACGGGTACCGTCCGACGGGTCTGAATCGCTGGATGACGCATCGTATGGGCGTATCGCGGACGGAATCCACACCATCGCCAGCATTGCCCGCGCGTATGGCGTTGAAGTGCGATATCACAATCATGTTGGTTCGTGGATCGAAGCACCGCACGAAGTGGCGGCATTGCTGCGGCATCTCGATCCAGCGCATGCGAGCCTCTGCTTCGATACAGGCCACTACGCCTACGGTGGTGGTGATCCGTGCGAATTCATCCGCGAGAACATCAGGCGTATCGGCTACCTGCACCTGAAAGATGTCGATGCGCAGGCGGTGGCAAGTGCCCGCGAACGTAGGCTCACGTTCCTCGAAGCGTTGCAGGAAATCGTGTTTGCGCCGGTCGGTACTGGCACGGCCAACGTGGCGGAGATCATCGCTATTCTGCCTGCCCACCGTTTTGATGGCTGGGTGGTGGTTGAACAAGACACGTGCGCTGGCGACCCGACGGAGGCAGCACGAAGGAACCTCGCCTTCATACATCGGTCCCTTGAGGCGCATCACGGTATTGGGAGGTAACGCATGGTAGCTTCCGCTGGTCTCCAGAGGACGACGCGCACGATTGCCGAACTGGAGGCACTGTCCCGCCAGGCCCGGCGCCTGATCCTGGAATCGGTACACACGGCAGGAGCTGGCCATATTGGCGGCCCGCTTTCGGTGACCGATATGCTCGTCTCGCTCTATTTCACCGAACTGCGAGTGAGCCCGGATGACCCGGTGAATGAGCACAGGGACCGGCTGATCCTAAGCAAGGGGCACTCCTCAATCGCCCTCTACACGGTTATGGCCCTGCGTGGGTACCTGCCGGTCGAGGAACTGGCGACGTTTGACCAGATCGATTCCCGGCTGCAGGGGCATCCGGATATGACGTCGCTTCCGGGCATCGATATGTCGACCGGGTCACTGGGCCAGGGGCTCTCGGCTGGGCTCGGTATGGCGCTTGGCGCGCGACTGAAAGGGAGCGATTTCCATACCTGGGTGATCCTGGGTGATGGTGAACTTCAGGAAGGGCAGGTGTGGGAGGCCGCCTTTGTAGCGGCGCGGTACAAACTCAGCAACCTTACTGCCATCGTCGATGCCAACGATCTTCCCCAGTTCGGCTGGCCGGATCCGTCTGGCCATACACGCGACGTGCCGATTGATGACCCAGGGGCGAAGTTCCGGGCATTCGGATGGAACGTGATCGAAGTTGACGGTCACGATCATGCAGCCCTGCTGGACGCATGGACAGACGCCCATGCGTTCCCCGATGGCCCGACCTGCGTGGTCGCAAGGACGATCAAGGGCAAGGGCGTTTCGTTCATGGAAGGCAACTACCTGTGGCACGCCCAGGTTCCGACGCCAGAAGATTTGAACAAGGCCGGGCTGGAACTCGCCGATCCGGAGGACCATTGATGAGTGCAACCGATGTTGCCATGCGGGACGCATGGGGCCAGGGGTTGGTCGATCTCGCGGGGAGGTACGAGAGTCTCGTTGTCCTCGATGGCGATCTCGCGAACTCCACCAAGGCGGATATCTTCCAGGCAGCCTACCCTGGGCGGTTCTTCGAGATGGGGATTGCCGAGCAAAACATGTTGGGGGTAGCCGCCGGCCTGGCGACAGCCGGATACGTGCCGTGGATCAGTACCTTTGCGGCCTTCCTGGCCAAACGCGCCCTGGACCAGATCCGGCTCGTGATCGCCCAACCCGGCCTGAACGTCAAGATGGCCGGTTCATACTCTGGCATCCTCACCGGCAAAACCGGCAAAACGCATCAGTCGGTCCAGGATATCGCTGTGTTTCGGGCCATGCCGCATGTGGTTACCATCGCGCCAGCCGACGTCGTGGAACTGCGGCAGGCCATGGAAGCGATGATGAACGATGACCGGCCCACATACCTCCGGTTAACCCGCGACCCCAGCCCGGTAATCTTCGGGAATGATTACTCCTTCGAAATCGGAAAGGCGGTACTGATCCGGTCGGGAGACGACGTCGGTATCGTCAGTACCGGTGTGCAATCGGTTCGGGCGTTGGCCGCTGCCGATCTCTTGGCTGCCGATGGAGTCCAGGCGTCTGTCCTTCATGTGCCGACGCTCAAGCCAATTGATGTAGACGCGATTGTCGCGCTCGCCGAACGCACCAATGCAATTGTGACCGCCGAGGACCATTCGATTATCGGCGGGCTTGGTGGCGCGGTGGCGGAGATTCTCGCAGAGCATCGACCGACACGCATGCGCCGCGTTGGCATCCGGGATACGTTTGGCGAATCCGGACCCAACGATGCGATCCTGGAGAAATACGGGCTAACGCCCGACCACATAGCCCAGGCAGCACGCGACCTGCTCCAACAGACTTCGGCGGCAACAACATGAACGCCAAACCCCGAATCGCCCTGATCGGGTGTGGCCGTATCGGCCAGTTGCATGCCAGGACGCTCGCGTCGTTAAGTGCTCTCTGTGAATTAGTGATCGTTGCCGATTGCTTCCCGGAATCGGCGGAGCGCACAGCTGCATCATGCAACGTCGCCAAATGGACCGTCGATGGCGAAGGGGCGATTACCGACCCGGCGATCGATGCCATCGTTGTCGCTTCGTCGACCGAGACGCATGCGCCCTACATTGAGTTGGCGGCCCAGCATGGAAAGAGCATCTTCACCGAGAAACCGATTGCCCTCGACCTGGAGGCCACCGACCGGGCGCTTGCAGCAGCTGCGCGGGCCGGTGTTCGGTTGCAGGTCGGGTTCCAACGACGGTTCGATCCTGGCTATGCCGAGGCGCGGCGCTCGATCGAGAGAGGTGAGCTGGGCACGCTGGAGATGATTCACGATGTCATGCGGGATCCCGCGCCTCCTGCAGCCTCATACATCCCGCGTTCAGGCGGCTTGTACCGCGATATGGCGATTCATAATTTCGATGCGGTTCGCTGGTTGATGGGCGAGGAGCCGGTCGAGGTGTTCGCCATGGCCAGTGCCCTCGTAAGCGATGAAATTCGGGCAGCACATGATGTCGATACCAGCCTGGTGACGCTGCGGTTCCCGTCTGGCGCGCTTGCGTCCATCGAGAATAGTCGTCGGTTCGGCTTCGGCTACGATGTTCGCACCGAGATCTTTGGTTCCAGCGGCGCCGTGATGGTGGGTGAATCGCGTGGCTTGCCCATTCGCCGGTACACCGCAGCCGGTGTTGTGGAAGACCACCAGTATTTCTTCCTGGAACGGTTCCGGGATGCATACCAGCTGGAGATGATCGCGTTCCTGACTGCAGTGCGAGACGACACACCGGTGGCCGTGTCAGGCGAAGATGGCCGAGCCGCCCTTCGACTCGCCGTTGCCGCCGAGGAATCGCTGCGACTGGGGCGGCCCGTAGCCGTCCAGACAACGGAGGTGCTCCATGCCCAACCCTGATGAAATGGTTATCCGGTCCGCCAAACCAGACGGTGGCGGACGCGTATTGCAGGTCACACCAGAGAGTGCAGGCTGGACCTATGTCGGATTGACGGTCGAGCAGGTGGCACCTGGAGGGAGCTGGGCATTTGCCGCGGAACTGGATGAAATCTGCATCGTGCCGCTCCGGGGCAGCGCAACGATCACCAGCGACCATGGCGAGTGGACCGTCTCTCGCCCCGGCACCATGTTCGATGGCAAGCCAACCTGCCTCTATCTACCGGTGGGGAGTAGGTTCACGGCCTTTTCGGAGGGTGGCGCAGAGCTTGCCGTGACGTCGGCACGGGCGACCGTTGCCTATCCCCCGAAGCTGATTGAGCCGGGTGACATTGATGTCGAAATCCGAGGTGCCGGCAACGCCGCGCGCCAGATCAGCCACATTATCAAGCCGGAGTTTGAGGCGGACAAGCTGCTGGTGGTAGAGGTGTTTACACCATCGGGCAACTGGTCGAGCTTCCCGCCGCACAAGCACGATGTCAGCCGCATGCCGGAGGAAGCGATCCTGGAGGAGATTTACTACTACCGCATTCACCCGGACGACGGATTCGCGCTGCAGCGACTCTACTTCGCGGATGGGTCATTCGACCACGCCTGGACGATTCACGACGGCGACCTCTTGCTGGTGCCGCAGGGCTACCATGCCTTTGCGGTTGCACATGGGTACACCGGGTACTACCTCAATATCCTGGCTGGTCCCGATGAGGTTCGTACCATGCAGCCGGCGGACGATCCTCGATACGCCTGGGTTCGATCGACCTGGCGCGACGAGATGAACGACGGCCTGGCGACATGGCGCGATATCGACGACCGGATCAATGGGGATGCGGGCAAGAGGGAGTAGGTATACGTCATGACATCTGTTCGGGTTACCGCTGCACAGGCGATCGTGCGGTATTTGGCCGCCCAGTACACATCTCGGGACCGGGAGAAGCAACCCTTGTTCGCGGGTATGTTCGGCATCTTCGGCCACGGTAACGTGACCGGCATCGGGCAGGCGCTGGAAGAATACAGGGATGTGCTCACCTACTATCGCCCCCAGAACGAGCAGGCGATGGTGCACACAGCGGTGGCGTATGCGAAAACGCGAAACCGGCTTCAAACGTTCGCATGCACATCGAGCGTCGGGCCCGGTGCGACCAACATGGTGACTGGTGCCGCGCTGGCGACTGTCAACCGGCTGCCAGTTCTCCTGCTCCCTGGCGATATCTTCGCCAACCGGCGACCACATCCCGTGCTTCAGCAGCTGGAACAGCCATACTCCCAGGATATCAGCGTCAACGATGCGTTCCGGCCAGTATCCCGATATTTCGATCGAATCTATCGTCCCGAGCAGCTGCTCTCCTCCTTGCCAGAGGCGATGCGCGTGCTTACCGACCCGGCAGAAACGGGTGCAGTCACCCTTGCGCTGCCGGAGGATGTCCAGACGGAAGCGTTTGATGTGCCGGAAGCGTTTTTCCATGAACGCGTGTGGCATATTCGTCGTCCCGTGCCGGACGAGGATGCGTTGGCCGAAGCCGCCCAATGGATCGTCGAAGCGGAGCGTCCGCTGATCATCAGCGGTGGTGGTGCGATCTATTCCGAAAGCAGCGAGGCTCTTCGCGAATTCTCCAGCACGCTGGGCGTGCCGGTTTCTGAGACGCAGGCCGGTAAGGGGATCCTGCCCTGGGATGATCCGTGGAACGTTGGCCCTATTGGTGCCAACGGTGGCGTCGCGGCCAATCGTTTGGCGAAGGATGCAGACCTTGTCATCGCGGTCGGCACGCGGCTTGGCGATTTCGCGACATCGTCCAAATCCGCGTTCCAGCATCCCAACGTGCGCTTCATCGGCATCAATATCGCCGGTATGGACGCATACAAGATGGGCGCGTTGTCGCTTGTCGGCGATGCGCGAGCGACGTTGCAGGCACTTCAGGCGAGGGTGGGGCACGAGGGGCGGGCCGAACGCGTCGCTGCGACAGGGCAGCACGTAACCTCGCTCAAGCAGGAATGGGACAGCCTGGTAGACCTGCAGCGGGCAACGGAAGAGGGCCGCCAGATGACCCAGGCACAGGTGATTGGCATCGTCAACGACGCTGCCAGCCCTCAAGACACGGTGGTATGCGCCGCTGGCGGGATGCCTGGCGACCTGCTCAAACTCTGGCGCACGCAACGGCGAGGGGGATATCACGTTGAGTACGGTTTCTCCTGTATGGGCTACGAAGTTGCCGGTGGCCTTGGCGTGAAGATGGCTGCGCCAGACACCAACGTATTCGTGATGGTAGGGGACGGCTCCTACCTCATGCTGCATACCGAGATCGTTACCGCGGTTCAGGAAGGCCAGAAATTAATCATTGTCCTGGTTGATAACGGCGGCTTCCAGTGCATTCGCGGGCTGCAGATGTCGTCCGGTTCACCGTCGTTCGGCAATGAGCTTCGGTTCCGGGACAGTGCTACCGGGACACTTTCAGGCGACTATGTACCGGTCGATTTCATGAAGAATGCCGAGTCACTCGGAGCCCGCGCCATTGCCGCAGAAAATCCTGAGCAGCTACGCAACGCCTTGGAGGAGGCAAAAGCCGAGACGAGGACGACGCTGATTTATGCCCGCGTCGATCCGGACGCCCGCGTTCCCAATTACGAGGGCTGGTGGGATGTGCCCATCGCCGAGGTGAGCCAGGAAGAGACGGTAACGCGGACTCGCGCCGAGTATGACGAAGAAGTTCGTAAGCAGCGTTGGTTTGGTTAGCAAGTGCTGGATTGGGTCTTTCGGTGCACACTTGAACCAACCGTCGATGGTGCGAGGATCGTACCGCGCGTGCATTGAAGGAAAGATCGCCCACCAGTGACTGATTCCAACCATGAGGGTGGCGTCTCCGGGCTTCCGGACGCTGCTGGCTCCTTGCGGGTCGCTGATGACCTAAACAGTTCTCCGTTTCGTTCGTTCTGGATGGGAGGTTTTGAGGCTGCCGGTCACATCAACGAGCACGGCATACGCGTGAATATGCTCACCGCCACCCAGCACGACCGTTTCGTGGCCGAAGACTTCGCTCTTGTGCGCGGCGTAGGCATCCAGACAGTACGTGAGTCTGCGCAGTGGCACCTGATAGACCACTACGGGGTCTATGACTTTTCATCACTCGCTCCGGTCGCCGAAGCTGCCCGCAAGGCCGGTGTGCAGGTGCTGTGGACGCTCTGCCACTATGGCTGGCCCGAGGACGTGGACCTTTTCTCCGACGAGCTGATAGGTCGGTTTGCCGCCTATTGCGAGGCCACGGCCCGGTTCCTTTCCACATACAGCGACGAACCTCCTCTGTACGCGCCCATCAACGAACTCTCGTTTTTCGCCTGGGCATCCGGCGACGAAGGAATCTTCTATCCCTACGAACGCAACCGGGGCGTGGAATTGAAGCGCCACCTCGCACGTGCCGTTATTGCCGGCTGCGAAGCGATCCTGCGGGTCGACCCAAGGGCGCGCTTTTGCCACATCGAGCCGATTATCAACGTCTTTCCGCCTGATGACAGGCCGGATCTGATCGAAGAGGCGGCTGCGTTCCACGAGCTCCAGTTTGCCGCCTGGGATCTCATTGCGGGTCGCCAGGATCCGGAGATTGGTGGTCATCCTCGTTACATGGACCTGATCGGGGTCAACTTCTACTACGACAACCAGTGGGAGTATCTTGGCAAACGGCTCCGGTGGACCGATGTCCCGCGCGACCCGCGTTGGGTGCCGGTGCGGGAATTACTGGCCAATGTGTGGCGCCGGTACGGGCGACCCATGTTCATGGCAGAGACGAGTAACTTCGGCGATGGACGTGTGCCCTGGCTGCGGGAGATGGCCGTCGAGATTCGCGCGGCGATGGATATGGGCGTACCGATGCAGGGCGTGTGCCTCTATCCGATTATCGACCGGCCCAGCTGGCACGATCCGCATCATTGGCACAACAGCGGCCTGTGGGATTTGGTTGCAGACGAGAACGGCGACCTCCGGCGCGTCATTCACAAGGAGTACGCCGCCGAACTGGCGGCTGCCATGGAGCTTCTGCCAAATCGTTGCTCGGACCTGGCGCACCCGGCCGACCTCGGGCCGACCGGAGTATAGTCATCCGCAGCACCCAACTGAACCGGAGGGTCCCATCTCGTGCGGCATACGAGTGGGCATCAACCCTCAAACGCAATAGGAGCCAGGAAACAACGGTGTCTGGAAAACTGACGAATAACGATGTGCGCGGGAACCCGTACCGGATCCGCGAACCAAACAATTCCTCACTGCTTGAGATCTGGCTCGTATCAGCGGTTGTAACGGTACTTGTCATCCGGCTCTATCTCTACGTTACCGGGTATCCCCAGGTTGGGGGAGACACGCTCCATATCGCCCATATGCTCTGGGGTGGTTTGGGCATGGTGATTGCCTTCGGGATGTTGCTCCTATTCGCCGATTCAGTGTGGAAACCACCCGCGGCTTTGGCTGGAGGAATCGGTTTCGGGGCGTTCATCGATGAGTTGGGCAAGTTCATCACGAAGGACAACGATTACTTTTTCCAACCCACCATTGCCATCATGTACGCGGTGTTCATCGTCCTGTTCTTTGCTGCCCGGTATCTTGACCGGAAGCGTGAGCCCACCGAAGCGGATCACCTTTACCTGGCCGCTCAAGGGGTTGCCTGGCAGGCGATCGGGAAACTGGACAAGCGCCGGCAGAAGGAGTCGCTGGCAAACCTCGAAGCCAGTGGAAACACCTCTGAGTTCGCGCTACGGCTACAGGAACTGTTGGAGAACGCCGACCTGGTTGAGGAATCCGAACAGTCGAGAATCCTTGCGCTGCGGGACAGGGCAGCCGGGCTCTACTGGAAGCTCGTTCGGCAGAAATGGCTGCTGCCCGTCGTAATCGGGCTGTTTGTCATCAGGGCCGTGGAGATCGTCGCCACGCTGGTTATCGGCATATTCGTCACCGAGGAGTACAACCTCGGCGACGGTCTGTCGGTTTTCGAGTGGTTATCGTTTGCGGCTGGAGCAGTTACCGGGTTCCTGGCGGTGTATGGGCTGGTGATGATGATGCGAGGAGCGCGCGTACGAGCGTTGCAGGCGTTCGCGACATCGACGATCGTCGCGTTGTTTTTCGGGCAGTTCTTCGCATTTGCTACCCACCAGCTTGCGGCCATGGTTGGCCTGGTCGTGAACCTGTCTGTTTTGGGCATCCTTCGGTTGGGGCTATCCGTCGAGAACGAGCGGTACAACGTTGAAGGTGAGCCTGAGTCCGATGAGGATCCCCGTGCCGGCCTGGGCCAGTTCCTGTAGCGCGCAGGCTGCACCAGGTGTCGAAACTTGGCAGGGAAATACACCAAGAAGTTACGGAGAGGATTCACAGAATCGCGTTATGGCCAAGTTGCATTTCAAATATGGCGCCATGAACAGTGGCAAGAGCGATACGCTCATCAAGACAGCGTACAACTACGAGGAGCGGGGCCTTAAGGTCATTGTTATCAAACCAAAGATCGATACAAAAGGTGGCGATTACGTTTCGGCACGTGGAGGTCACCGGCGGAAGGTGGATATCCATGCCGAGGCCACGCTCAACCTGGCCGGAGCGGTAGCTGAAACTCCGTCGGTAGCGTGCGTGTTGGTAGACGAGGCGCAGTTCCTCGCCGAACAACAGGTGAGCGCGCTCTACCACGTCGCCAAGATCCAGAATGTCTCCGTTATCTGCTATGGCTTGCGTGCGGATTTCCGTACTGACCTGTTTCCTGGCAGCAAACGGCTGCTCGAGATCGCAGACAACATCGAAAAGCTGCCGACCATGTGCTTCTGTGGCAGCCAGGCGGAGTTCAACACTCGCAAGATAAACGGCGCGTATGTGTTCGAGGGCGATCAGGTCGCGATCGAGGGCGAAGGCAAGGTTGATTACGATTCGCTGTGCGGAGCTTGCTACATGCGGGAGGGCGGCGTCATCTAGCCTGCAAGGTCGTTCCTTGCCAGGCAGGTTGAGATATCCAATGTAGGGAGAGAACCATGCAGGAACCCAACCTGTCCCGGAGATTGCGAGAAAAAATGCAGAGCATCATGCGCGGTTTCGAGCGCGGGATCTTCACCGGCGAGGAGACGACCAGCGCCTTGCTTGCATGCATCCGTGACGAGGTCGACGGTCTTCATCCGGACCTCGATGATCAATCGCTCCGCCGCAAGTCAGAAGCATTGGTTCTTGAAGCAGCTAAATCGGTAAAGGTGACCAACGGGTTCCTCGCTCGGGCATGCAGGCTCTCGTTACAGGGGTCTGATGCCGGGCTCGATACGGTGATCGAGGCTGCCATATCGAACGTCCGGTCGATGCAGCACCTCGAGGACCCGGACACGTTCGATCTCCTCCTTGCCTGGCTCGACGGGGGAGGTGCCATACATGAGGAGTTGTCCCGTCAACTGACGCAATCTGAAGCTCTCTCGGGTGCGTCCTGGCTTTCGTATCTCCAAGCGAGCAACGGAGGAGATACAAGCACAGCCCGGGAGATTATCGAAAGCGACGTGCGGGCAGGCTGTCCCGCATCGTTGCTGGCGCACCTGCGGCGCACAGAGGCGAGTGACATTGAAGTACCACTTGCCCACCTGGACCAACGCCGCCTGCAGCACGAGGAGCGATGGGGCGACCTGGCATCCGTGGCGGTGTTCCTCGCGGAACGCGGCAGGTTAGAATCGGCCAAGGCGTGGAGCGACCTTATACCCGACGAGCGTATCCTGCCGCTGATGACGTTTGCGGACCAGCCACACCACGACGTGTTCGGCGTTGAACTCGCTTGCGCCATCGCGAATGATGCCCGGGTGCTGGCTCCGCTGGCGTTCATCGACTTCCTTGCAGGAGATGACACTGGCGTGGCGCGTCGCGTCGCACGCTTTCACGAATTGGATCGGGACGTTGGCCATCTCTTCGGAGCATTTGTCGGCCACCGGGCACTTATTGGGTGGCTGCAATCGCGGCTGATGCGTGAGAGAGACGAGCGACAGGAACTCCTGGAAGCGATTGATCCGCAGGATGCGTGGTTGGGTCTGATAGAGGCACAGATTGAATCTGACCTGGCCGACCTGGCAGAGGCAACAGGTGATGTTGCAACCGCCGCAACCAGGCGGGAGCGGGCAACGAGGATCATTGCCAACAGGCCCGACGTGGAGCTGTACGTAGCGCACTTCCCGTACAACAACCTGCTACGCCGATTACCAGTCGCAAATGGGTGAGCCGGCCCGGCACCACGGATTTGACAAACCCTCCACAGTGCTCCCCGTAAGCCGACGTCCAGAGCATACAAACGGCCCCTGCACCATGCAGGGGCCGTTCGTGTCTGAAGCAGTGGAAGAGGATTTACTAGTCCCGGCGGTGCTGGATGATCAGGGCGCCTGCTCCAGCGATCAGGAAGCATGTACCGAGCGTATACCAGAAAGCATTGGTGACGCTGCCCGATGCGGCTGCCTCGCCGGTGCCAGTTGAAGGCAGGCCGGTGACAGTTGGACTTGTCGTCGGCTGGGCCGGTGCCGGAGTTTCCGCTGGTACCGGAGTCTCGGCCGGTGCACCCTGGAGGTCAGCCGGGATGATGAAGAACGTGCAGGTCAGGGTCTCCGTCGGGCCGAGGTAGACACCGATAAGATTGCTGTCCGGGTTCGAGACCTGTCGCGGCTCAAAGCCATCCGGCGTTCCGCAGACAGTCAGGAAACTGGCGGCGTCTCCCGGTACACCGAGTTCGATGGTGTACGTGCCCTCGCCAAGGCCCTGGATTCCAAGGGTTCCTTCAGCACCAGCCACGTCGGACACACTGTAGCCGTCAGCATCTCGCGTTACGGTGACGCCGATTTCCGCTTCGCCCACACAATCGTCGGCATAGTTGTTCCCTGCGTATTCGACGGGGCAGACAAGCGCCTCGACTACAAGGGCATTGGCATCAGCATGCGGGTCAGGTGCTTCTTCCTGGCTGATAAAGGTGATCATCACCGGGTTTTCTCCGGGAACGGCGGTAAATGAGAGGTCGAGGTCGGACGCGAGATAGGATCGCTCAGGCACTCCTCCCGCTATCGTCAGCTCAATATCGGCGCCTTCCTGCAGATCGAGTACGGCGACCTCTACGGGAAGCGTTTTTATTTGAGCGAGCGGCTCACCGTTCTGCGTCACGTCAACGTAGACATCGCCGAGACGCGTGCATGAATCAGCGTAGTACTCATAATTCGCCGGGCAGAACCACGCGACAACAGAAAGGTAGCTGCTTGGCGCCGGCACCTCCTGGTCAACGAACACCAGGGTGACAGCATTCACGCCTTCAACGACATCGAACGTGAGCGTCGAGGCTTCCAAAGCAGTTCCTTCCGGCACACCGCCAGCGATGATCAACTCTACGTACGCGCCAGTCGTGAGATCCAGCGTGGCTCCTTCCGACGCGCTTGAGACGACCTGGTCGAGATACTGTCCGTCCTGGTAGACGTCAACGTAAACGTCACCAAGCTTGGTGCAGTCGCTCACCTGATCGTAACCGGCTGGACAGTGATAGGCATTGAGGTTCAATGAGCTTTCCGGCGCCTGGGCACTGGTCGGGATCGCCGTTAGTACCAGCGTGAACACTGCGAAGAGAAGAGGAAAGATATGACGGTATTTCATGGCCTGTGAACTCCTTGGGGTGGTGGATTACGTCAAATGCCGGCAGGTGTTGTATTCGCCGAATGCCTAACGGTTGGAGAGGGAATCAAGTTCCGGGTCGGCCGAATGCTCCGTTTATCGTCATCTCATCAACGTCGCCTCCGATGGAACACGGATCATCACAGTGGGAGCAGCCTGGTCTTTCCGGATGGGCCGATGTGCACTACCCAGCAGCGGGAGGGTGAACTTCCGGCGTGTACGCCCTTCCCGGGCGAGACGAAGCTGTTCGGCCACGGCTGCTTCAAGGTGGAAATTGCCGATAACGGTCATACTGAGATACTCCTTCAGGTACTGGTTGGACATGAATCTTGACTCCTTTTGTTGATGGGCCGCGGGCAGGAGCAGGTGTCAGTACTGCTCCCACCCGGCTTGCCTACTTGAGGTAGGCCTTGTGCACCCAGCCCTGCCTGCTGTTGTAGTTGACGTTGATAAAGTCGCCTGCCTGGGTGTGCAGCATTTGCACTCTCGCCCCGGCCGGAATCACCTGGATGATCGCCGACGATGTGCTGGGCTCGATTCGGAAGTTCACCGCAGTTGTGGTCGTTGCGTAGTTCCCGTCCTGGTCGTCCGGGTTCGTGGTGCTGATTTAGGTGGACGACATCCAGCCGGCCAGCCCGTTGTGAGTGACGTATCGAAATCCGTTGGTGATGGTCGAGCTGGTGCCCACCTGGGCGGCGTAGGGAACTTTTCGCAGGACAGAGTTGGTAGTGCTCGGACCCGAGCGGAGGTTCACAGCCGATGTCGTCCAGCCGATACCGGAGACAACCGGGGACGAGCTGTCACCGGCGGCCACCACCAGCGAGGCAAGCACCCAACCGGTCTTGCCGTTGTAGATGATGCCGGCGTAACCGTTCTGCGCCTGACCGTTGACCTGGAACTGGTTGCCCGTGTAGACCACACCCAGAATGCTGTAGGTGGTGCCCGGGCCGGAACGGAAGTTGGCATTGGCGCTGACGGTATAGGTCTGTGCCGTGTGCTCGGCGAAGACCGGCCCAACTGTGCGAACCGCCACCGTTGCAGCGCCAGCACCGGCCAGCGCCTTGAGGAGTGAGCGACGGTTGATCCTGGTGGAAATCGTGTCGGTCATGATGAGTGTCCTTTCCTGTGAACTGTTCGGATGATGGAAGGTAGAATTGTCGGATTGCCCAAGAGGATGTACACCTGGCTGCTGACGTTGTTTGTTCACATTCACTCCCCACGATTGGATGGTTAGGTGATCGGATCTGCTTCGCTGGATTGATTCCACTGATGCCATTCTGATCGTGGCGATAATGGCAAGCATCGGTAGGCCCACCTAACACCCTTACCGAATTGACAAGGCGATGCCCTACCTAACGCGCTAGCATTGGTTGCTGGTTACGCAGGGACTCAAAACAGACAGTTTTGGAAAGAGGGTTAGCTAGGACAGGTGGTGTTCGTGGGCAAAGCGAACGATCTCGGTACGCGAGGAGAGATCGAGCTTGTCGTATATGCGCCGGAGATGGGAATCAACCGTGCGGCGGCTGAGAAAGAGGCGTTCGGCAACTTCAGCATTGGTAAGCCCGTTCGAGACGAGCCTGATTACTTCAACTTCCCGCAGGGTTAGTCCGCCAGGGAACGACGCCGCGGGAGCCATCACTGCCGCCGCAGCGGCAGGGGATTCCAGGCGACGCAAGGACGTTTGCCGCACCTCGTCCAAGACCTGTTCAGGGGTAAGGGCTCGTCCGGTTTCCCAAAGGACGTCAAACCGGGCTGAGCCCAGCGTCTCACGTGCCGATGCACGAGCTTGCTCCTGGCTCTCCACCACCGGTACGGCAGCGGAAAGGCGAGCCAGCATCAGTTCGGCAAGGCTGCTGGAGGCACCAAAGAGCCGAACTGCCTGCTCGGTTTCTCCCAGCGATACAAGCACCTCGGCGACTGGCGGAAAGGTCACGGCAATCGCCCAGTAGTCCCGGTCCTCTAGCGAGAGTTGCAGGCTTTCAAGGAAAAGAACCAGGGCTCGCTCATGATCGCGGCGAAGGTGTTGGAGATGCGCAAGGTTGTGGAGCGCAGAGCCAATAGCCCACGGGTACCGGCAGGCTCTGGCCGCTTCGAGCGCCTGTTCGAGGAACGCCTGCGATGTGTCCCAGTCCTGCCGCTCCAACGCCATAATGCCGAGCATTCGCAGCGCAGTGGAGAGCCATAACGGCTCGTCCCCGAAATCCTCAAGTCGCGACCTGGCCTCGCATAACATGCGTTCTGCTTCCCGGGTCTCACCGGTAAGGCGGAGCATATTGGCGAGTATCACGGTGGCGCTGCAGGCGTGACGTTCATCGCCCAGGTGTTGCCATGCAGCAAGGCTCTCGCGGAGGAGCTCCATGCCGGTGTCCTGCTTCCCCTGATCCCATATCAGGCGGCCGAGGTTAAACAGCACCACGGCGCCTTCCGGGGATGGCCCGGTTTGGTGGACAATCTGGACGGTGCGTTCCATCCAGCCAATCCCCTCGCCGAAATGCTCGCGCTTGAGCCACAGGCGTCCCAACGCTGACACAAGGCGGAGCAGAAGCGGGTGATCCTGCACGTCCAGCGCATGAGCGACTGCGGCGCGGAGATTCGGGTGGTCGCGTTCCAGTCGATCGAGCCACAGGGATTCATCCGGGCAAAATTGTGCTCTGATGCCTCTTCCCCCAGTGCCAGGAACCAACGGGCGTGCGCGCAGGCCACGTCGTGTACCTCGCCTGTAACCTTCAGCAGTTCGCGGCCGAATTCGCGGATTGTCTCCAGCATCCGGTAGCGGGTAGAGCCTTCATCGTTTGTTTCGGCAATTACGAGGGAGTGCTCGACCAGCCGGTACAGTACGTCGAGCGGAGTTTCTCCACCAAGGTCTATATCTGCCCCGAGGGCCTCCGCCGCTGCCGCATCCCAGCCTCCCACGAATATGGAGAAGCGCCGGAACAGTGCCTGTTCCGTTGGAGCAAGAAGCTGGTAGCTCCAGGCAATCGTGTCTTGCATGGTTCGCTGGCGCTCGGGCAGATCCCGGGCGCCACCTGTGAGCACGGGGAGCGATTGATCCAGTCGGGCAAGGAGCTCCGTGGGGCTCAGTATTCGTAACCGAGCTGCCGCGAGCTCGAGCGCCAACGGCAACCCGTCAAGACGCCGGCAGATTGCCGTGACCGCTGCCGCGTTCTCCTGCGTGAGGGCGAACGAGGGGTTGGAGTCCTGCGCCCGTTCCACAAAAAGCTGCACCGCTCCAGACACACCAATGTCCTCGGGAGTTGGAATATGCCCCATGGTTGGCACGGCCAATGGCCCTACCGGGTACTCTCGTTCGCCACGAACCCGCAAGGGGGCCCTGCTGGTGGTTAGGATCTTGAGCTCAGGGTTTGAAGCCAGCAGGGAGGAGAGATCACGAGCCGCAGAGAGGAGATGCTCGAAATTGTCCAGGATGAGCAGCATCCTGAGACCCTTGAAGTACCCCTGGAGAGCAGTCGCTTCAGTGCCACGGGTTGCCCCGGTGACCCCGAGCTTGCCGGCGATCCATGGGAGCAGCAGCGCAGGATTGTCCAGCGATTCGAGCGCCACTACCACCACGCCGTCGGGGAACATTCCGTCTTCCTGGCGGGTAATCTCGAGTGCCATCGACGTCTTTCCGACGCCGCCTGGCCCAGTGAGCGTGACCAGCCGTGTATGAGGAAGTTGGAGCAGTCGCTGTATGTCCGCCAACGCCTGGTCTCGTCCAATCAGCGGACGGGGCGATGGCGAAAGCGTGGGAGAAGGGCCAGTATTGAGAAAGGCGTGGTCCGTGGTGGATGTCGACGGCATGGCGAGGAGTTCCGATCGCTCCTCGTCAGGTAACTCCAGGGCAGTCGCAAGTGCCCGCATGGTGTGCGGGTAGGGGCGCTGGCGGCGGCCACGTTCTATCGACGCCAAACCAGCCGCCGTTAACCCGGCGCGCAGGGCGAGATCTTCCTGGGTAAGGCCCAATCTTTCCCGACGCTGACGAATCCATGCCCCCAATGCTGACGGCTCTGATGGTTCCACAGGGGTCCTTCCTATGTGTGGGTCCTGACGCCTCACATTATGACGTACAGGCGGGCGTTCTGGAATGTCAGGGCAGTGGCAGGGTGGTGTCAGCCGACAATGGCATTGGCGGCAGTCACACTATGGTTCAGAAAGGCCCCAACCGGGCTGGGCAGTGTTTACCAGAAATGAGAGACCTATGGGCAACAGAAAGATATGGGTACCGGTAGGGGCTGACCCGGCCGGGGAACAGTTCAGGATTATTGCCGGGAGCGAAGCGTTGGAGGGCCGGTTACTTATTGTGGAGTGCGTGATTCGTGCCGGAAGTGAACCGCCCCTGCGCCGGCATCAGCATGAGGACCTGCTCTTGTTTGTGCTGGATGGTCAGGTGACGTTCCACGTGGACGGCCAGCTCAGTCACGCCGGACCAGGAAGCAGCCTGATTGTGCCAAAGGGGTGTGCCCATGGCTTTGTGGTGAATTTGGAAACCGCGCGGCTGTTGATGGTGATGTCCCCGGCCGGAGCGGAGGAGTTGATGGTCCAGCTCTTTGAGTCGCCCGTTCCGCACGATGGTCTTTCCCCCGACCGTGCGTGCGAAGAGATTGACACGCTCGTTACGACTGCCGCCCGGTACGGCGTCGAAATCACCGGCCCTGCGCCTGGGCAAGCGTGAGGTGCCATCGCCATCCTGCTTCGAAAGCGGTTGCTCTGCGCGTGACTGGATTGAAGCGGAACACGCTGTAGACGCACACTCGAACAAGTCAGCCCTCATCCCGCCACCCCTGATAGAGCTCGAGAGTCTGGCTCGTCATGTCCGACAGCTGCAACCTGAGGCCGCTTCCGCTAGAGACCGTGGTGGAGCAACGCGAGCACTGCGCCGTCGCCTCGACCCGCAAACCATCAACGAGTTGGTGGCTCGGTACACCGCAGGAGAGGAGTCCGGAGACCTGAGTACAGAGATCGGCATTTCAAAGAGCGGACTCCTTCGGCTCCTCCGCACCGAGGGCGTCAACTTGAGGAGGCAACCCATGACCCCACGGGATGCCAATCGCGCAGCATGGCTCTACGAGAGTGGGCTGACAATCACGGAGGTAGTGGAGCAGATTGGTTATTCCCATAGCACGGTGCGTAAGTCGCTGAACGAGAGTGGAGTGGCGATGCGACCAAAGGGGATCAAGAGGTCTAGCTTGGGACGAAGTTGATCATCTATCCTGCGGACGACCATGGTTGAGTGACCAAGCGGACTTGCAGAAGTGCTTGCGCACCGGCATGCTGGGCAGATTCAGGAGGACGGCGGGGATTTGACCCCGCACCGCGACACCCTCCACCGCCTCGCCCGCATCTTTCCTGATACCTGGTTGCGGCGCCGTCCAAGCGCCGATCACCGGTCTGGCCAAGGATCAGGTGGTCAAGAATTGCCTCGTGGATTATACTGCCGAGCCATTCGAGGTAGCTTCCTACGCCGCCTTGATCGTCGCCGCGCCCGAGAGGACGCCGGTGCCACGGACACCCCATCCGAGGATGGAACTCATTGGTGGCGCGATTGATATGGAAGGACGGGTTTTGTTCATGAGTGCCAGAGCCACTAATTCCCCGTCGATCTCTGCTGTCGCTCAGTAAAGGAGCTCACAATGGTAACGGTTGCATTGCTCGTCCGCGTCGAGGCAAAACCTGGCAAGGAAGCGGAGGTCGAAGAATTCCTCACGAACGCCCAGACGATCGTCATGGGGGAGCCAGATACGGTGGCGTGGTTTGCCGTCAAGTTCGGTCCGTCCAGCTTCGGCATCTTCGATGCGTTTCCCAACGATGCCGGTCGGCAGTCGCATCTTGCGGGCCAGGTAGGGACGGCTCTGATGGAACGAGCCGACGAACTCTTTTCACAGCCGCCAGTCGTCGAACAGATCGATGTGCTGGCCACAAAGCTGGCCTAGCGGTGAGGTCAATCAGGCGGAAGCAGGAGAGAATCTGTCCTGGGTGATGAGAAGACGGTGTCCACAACGGACTCTTCGCGGACCGCAGCCTTCGGGGTCGGCGACGAACCGCCATTCACGGACCTGGTCAACCGCAGAAGCTGGGCTGTCCGCCGGGCCTCGGTCTCTCGCAGCCTGCTCCCGCTGGGCTACCGCTACCGGCGACCCCGCCATGACTTGACCCATCGCCAAGACCCGGAGGCAGGCGCCGCCGCCAAGCATGTTTTGGTGGAACTGTCAACAACGGGGCTGCTGGAGCTGGATTCCGGCTCATCGACGTGGATGAATGTGAAATCCACAGTCACGCCGGCATGGCAAAAGGTTGGGACCGCATCGGGTCAGCCCCTTAAGACTGCCGCTACGGCTGAGGATCGGAAACGGACAGTGTGCCGTTTCTAGACTGTGCTTCTTGGAAGTCGATCCACCGGAACGTGCCGGACAAGCACTGGGCGCATAGCGCGGCCTTTCTCAAGGAGATGGCCGCGACGTGGCGACAGGGCACCTCGTACTGGTGATGAACAATGTCAGCCAACACCGCTCGCCGGTGGTGAAGGACTGGTGTGCGGAGCAGAACGGGCGGACGACGCCCTCTTGGGTGCCTCGCCACCATCCGCACCTCAACGTGGTCGAACCGGTCTGGCGCTTCCTCAAACAGCACGTGGCGTATCATCGCTTCTGGAACGATGCGGAGGCCCTCCAATCCGCGACCGCGACCTTGCTGGACCGGCTCGATGGGCACTTCCACACCGAGCCTCCTCTTTTGTAAAGGCTTTTGTCAATTCGCTTAGGAGCGATCATGTCCGAGTGGATCGAACTCATTACCGCCATCGCCGCCTTGCTCCAGGCACTTCAATGGCCACTGCTCGCCCTGACAATCGGCCTGCTCTGGCGCGACGAAATCAAACTGCTCATGCGTCGCTCTCGATCCTGGAAGATCTTCGGTGTGGAAGGTGAGTTCTCGGATCTGGTGGAAGACCTTGCCGAGAGTACCTCCGGGGCCGGGATATCGGGGCCGGGGTTCAGTGAGTCTGAGCTAGGACTGGAGACGGGAGCGGGCCGGGGTGACGACGATGATTTGGCGAGTGATATTTTCCGGCTGGCAGCCGTGTCGCCCCGGGCAGCGCTGATGCAACTGGCGGCCGAGATCGAGGAGACGCTCATCGATAAGGCGCAGCGCCATATGGCCGTCGACGATCAATTCGACGACTTGGATGCGTCGCGCATCAATGCGAAGGATGCAACCAACTTGCTTGTCTCCCTCGGGCTCATGCCGCTGTCGCTTTCAGAGAACCTGGCGCAGTTCCGGGAGATCCGGAACAGAGTCGTGCATGGAGGGGAAGGGAGCGAGTGGGAGATCCTGAGCGCAATCGATTCCGGCTTGCTGATCCTCCGGCAACTCGACTCAATCAATGTGCCGGATGAGCAGCCAGACGATTCTGGGAAAGAGCATGCCGTCGTGGACCCGCCGGTTTCCCAAACATAGCCTGTCGCTGGTCTCGAGTCCCCTCATCATTCGCGCGGGGATAGCTTCCTTTTTGTAGGCTTCCTGCTCCCAATAGAAAAGCCAGACCATCGCTGTCGGACCGCTCGAGCTTGTCGGCCACCTCCGTTGTGGTGTGTCTGGTGTCGTTCCCGCTTAAGACATAGGCGCAGGGTATCGCACTGCTTTGGCATTGACTTAGCAACTCACGAGGCCTATCTTACAGTCAGATTTGGTTCTTTAGATAAAGATTCAATTGCGTGCGGTCGTCCAGGTTGGTTAGGCATACGAGTGTATCGTCGGTCCCCCTTACGTCGGAATCCTCCGTACGCGAGGCGTTGCCGACACCGATCACCGTAGACAATTTCACATTAATCGGCTTCGCGTCGATGCTAACAATCCGTGAATAGGGAGGCAAACAATGGCTGCAACGATCTGTGACATCTGTGGCATCCGGCCCGCCACGAGACGCGTTGAGGTCGTGCAAAACGGTGAGCGTCGAACCCTCGCTGTCTGCGATGTCGACTACCGTCGCCTGGTCCGACAGCAGCGCCAGGCGTCACCCTTCGAGTCGCTCTTCCGTGGGACAGGTTTTGAGGACTTCTTTGGCGAGGACCCGTTCTCGGCATTCGCCAGACCGGAACGGTCCGACAGGCGGCGGGCGCAGGAGCGGGCTTCCGTCGATATCACCGCCGCCTTCAGCGAGCAGACCCATGACCTGTTGCAGAGGGCGGCGCAACGTGCCGTCGCGTTCGGCAAGCGCGAGGTTGACACCGAACACCTGCTCGACGCGCTCATGGAGAGCGACGTGGTCGAAGCCATCCTCAAGCAGGTTAAGGTCTCACCCGACGAGGTGAGAAACCAGATCCAGTCGGACGCCGAGCGCGGTGACCTCACGCCCGACCGTGATGAGCAGATCGAGATCTCGGTCTCGCCCCGCGTGAAGAGCGCACTCGAGCATGCCTTCAACGCATCGCGGGAGCTTGGGCACAGCTACGTAGGCCCCGAGCACCTGCTGATTGGACTGGCGGAGGAACAGGACGGACTGGCAGGAGACCTCCTGCGCAAGTACGGGCTCACGCCTCATGCGCTTCGCCAGCAGGTCGTCAAGGTCGTCGGAAAGGGCGCGGAGGAAGGCCGTGTCCCGTCGCAAACGACCACACCGCAACTCGACAAGTACTCCCGTGACCTGACGGCGATGGCCAGGGAAGGGAAGCTCGACCCAGTCATCGGTCGCTGGCAGGAAATCGAGACGACGATCGAGATCCTCGCCCGGCGCAAGAAGAACAATCCCGTCCTGATCGGCGAGCCTGGCGTCGGCAAGACGGCGATCGTCGAGGGTCTCGCCCAAGCCATCACCAACGGCGAAGTGCCGGAGGTCCTGCGTGACAAGCGTTTGGTCGAGCTGAACGTAAACTCCCTCGTCGCCGGGTCCACCTACCGTGGTGAGTTCGAGGAGCGCATCAAGCAGGTACTGGACGAGATCGTCGCCCACCAGGATGAGGTCATCATCTTCATCGACGAATTGCACACCATCATGGGTGCCGGGCAGGGTGGCGAGGGCGGGCTGGATGCCGCCAATGTGTTCAAGCCTGCCCTCGCCCGCGGTGAGCTGAACCTGATCGGCGCGACAACCCTCAACGAGTACCAGCGCCACATCGAAAAGGACGCAGCCCTGGAACGACGATTCCAGCCGGTGTTCGTGGACGAGCCTACCGTCGATCAGACCATCATGATCCTGCGCGGCTTGCGAGATCGGCTGGAGGCCCACCACAAGGTGAGTATTACCGACGAAGCGCTCGTGGCAGCGGCCGAGCTCGCTGACAGGTACGTCACCAACCGGTTCCTGCCGGACAAGGCAATCGATCTCATCGACCAGGCCGCCGCCCGGGTGCGGATCGGTACGACGTCCCGACCAGCGGCGCTGCAGGAACTCGAGGCCGAGATCAAGCAGCTTCGGCGCGAGGAAGACTACGCCTCCTCCCGCAAGCAGTTCGACAAGGCGCAGGAACTATCGACTCGGATCTCGGACAAGGATGCCCAGCTCACCGATCAGACGGAGCAGTGGCGCAAGCGCGTTGGCTCGGGCTCGGTCGAGGTGCGGGCCGAGCACGTTGCCGAGATCTTATCGAATCTGACGGGCATTCCCGTCGCTGATCTGACCACTGAGGAGCGCCAGAAGCTGATGCACATGGAGGATCTCCTCCATCGGCGCGTCGTCGGTCAGAACGAGGCCATTGAGGCGGTGAGCGCGGCGATTCGCCTGGCGCGCTCAGGCCTGAAGGAGGGGAGCCGGCCGATCGCTGTGTGCCTCTTCCTCGGACCGACCGGTGTGGGCAAGACCGAGCTGGCGAAGGCCCTTGCGGAGACGGTGTTTGGCGATGAAGACGCGTTGATCCGTCTTGACATGAGCGAGTACATGGAACGGCACGCCGTCGCCCGCCTGATCGGGGCGCCACCGGGCTACGTCGGGTATGAGGAGGGTGGCCAGCTGACCGAGCGGGTACGGCGGCGCCCGTACAGTGTGATCCTGTTGGATGAGATCGAGAAGGCCCACCCAGACGTTCATAACATCTTGCTCCAGGTCTTCGATGACGGTCGCCTGACCGATGGCAAGGGGCGTGTGGTTGACTTCACTAACTCCGTCCTGATCGCAACGAGCAATGTCGGCGCGGAGATCATACAGCAGGAACTGTCGGCACCGGAGGGAGCCGCGAAGTCTTATGATGAGCTCAAGAGCGAGTTGATGGATATCCTGCGTCTGCACTTCCGGCCGGAATTTCTCAACCGCATCGACGACATCATCGTCTTCCGCGCGCTCGACCGCGACCAGATCAGGCAGATTGTCGAACTCCAGCTCGAACGCGTCCGTCGCACCGCGTCTGGGCAGGGTGTGACCCTTGAATTTGACCCGTCCGTGATCGACTACCTGGCCGAAATCGGCTTCCAGCCGGAGTTCGGTGCGCGGGAGCTCCGGCGCCAGATCCGGACGCTGATCGAGACGAAGCTTGCGAGCGAGCTCCTTGGTGGCCGGGTTCACGAGGGCGACCGCATCGTCGTACGGCATGATGACGAGACGGATCGCATCGAGTTCGACCACCAGCCCGCAGGAGAGGCAGAGGTCGCGGGCGACACCTAATGATGCCTGCCCTCGGCGTCACCCTGGCACAAATGCTCATGTCTGAACATTTGTGCCGGGGTGAGCGAGCGTACGCCATTATGACACGATGCGTTCTCATTCGGGGGATGCGCTGCACGTTGCAAGCTACTCGGTCTCGGGATCCCATTCAGATTGGCTCGATGAGCATCGTAGGGAAGAGACTGGTAGTTTGCCGTCGACGCCAAAGTACGAATGCAACTTACTCCTCTCTCCGCTGGCTCTCATTCTGCTGATCCGAACTCCTAAACTGTTCATGTGTTCGAGTAAGGCCAGGGTGGTGCCGTGGTGGTACCCCAGGCAGGTCTCGAACCTGCGACCTACCGCTTAGAAGGCGGTTGCTCTATCCACTGAGCTACTGGGGCCGGGCGAAAATCGCCACCCCGAGTATAGCGCGCCAGCGTTGTGTCAATGAATGAGTCACCGTTCCGGGCATTATGTCCGGGCGACGAGCACCGGCCCCTTGAACGCGCCGAGCAGGTGAGAGGTTGTGGATCGTTCGAACAGCGATCGGAACCTGCCTTGACCGTAGGCACCCATGACAAGCAGGTCTACCGGCGCGACCTGCATGATCGCTACCAGCACGTCATCGGGGTTGCCCTGCAGTTCGTGGGCAGTGATCCGGTAACCGCTGCTTTGCAGGTGCCTCACGGCATCCCGGAAGTGGATGCGATGTTGGTGATCCGGGCCGACGATTGCCGCTGTTCCAGGCACCGGGCGGAGCAGGGGATTCTCGGTAAGGTACTCCACAGCGCGTCCGGACGAAGGTCCACCATCAAGCGCGATGAGCCAGGACCCTGGCGCGGTGAACGAATCCGGCGCAAGAAGCAATACGCGGTTGCGAATGCGTAACAGTTCGTCCACCAGCCGGTTGTGCTGTTCACCTCGACCGCCGGTACGTCCGAACACCAACAGGTCATTGGAGTCGGTCGTATGTTCGACAACGTACGGTAGCGCCTCGCGTACAACGGCAGTACGCACCCGCTCAACTCCAAGCTCCCGGGCACGACGTGCGGCGGCCTGCACCATGTCGATAGCAGCAGAGTCACGCTCGCTGTCGCCAGCGCGTTCAGGTGGCAGG
>JBHWTK010000050.1:0-8018 GCA_043427975.1 Chloroflexia bacterium
CGACCTCGAACACCGTAGCGCCCAACCAAGCTATTGGGATGATCCGGATACCGCGCAAAAGGAAATGCGCCGGCTTGGTGAACTGAAGTCGCGCGTGGATGGCTTCAACGCCACGCAAACCGCGGTCGATGATTACCTCGATATGCTGGAACTCGCCGCCGATGAGCCGGAACTCCTCGACGAAATCGAGCCGGAACGGGATGCGCTGGTGGAAGCGGTCGACCGGCTTGAGCTCGAATCCGCACTGGATGGCCCTCACGACCGGTCCAACGCCATCCTGGTGATTCACTCCGGCGAAGGCGGCGTAGACGCACAGGATTGGGCCAGCATGCTGAGCCGCATGTACCTGCGGTGGGCAGACAAGCGCGGGCTGAAGGCCGAACTGCTGGACACCACGGACGGTGAAGAGGCCGGCATCAAGAACGCTACCCTGGAGTTCAACGGCCCCAACGCCTACGGCTTCCTCAAGGGCGAAGGTGGCAGTCACCGGCTGGTACGCCTATCGCCCTTCGATTCGGCCCATCGTCGCCATACGGCGTTCGCGCTGGTCGAAGTGCTGCCGGAGATCGAGAACGATACGGAAGTGGATCTCAAGCCGGACGATGTGCGTGTAGATACCTATCGGGCTTCAGGCGCGGGCGGCCAGCACGTGAACAAAACCAGCTCCGCCATCCGTCTCACCCACATCCCGACCGGCATTGTCGTGACCTGCCAAAACGAGCGCAGCCAGCTCCAGAATCGGGAAAGCGCGTTCAAGATCCTGCGGTCACGCCTCTTGGAAAAGAAGATGCGGGAAGAAGCCGCCGAACGCAACGAACTCAAGGGCGATGCGATTGCGGCCGGTTTTGGTAGCCGTATCCGGAGTTACGTGCTCCACCCCTACACCCAGGTGACGGACCATCGCACCGATGTATCGGTTGGTGATGCCCAGGGCGTGCTGAATGGCAACCTCGATCCGTTTATCGAAGGCTGGCTGCAGCACCTGGTGACACCGGCAGACGAGGAGTAACCATGTACTGGACCGAGCGGCATATCTTTGCCTGCACCGGCAACCACTGTAATCAAAAGGGCGCCGCCAAGGTGATCAACCGGCTGCGCTTCGAACTTATGCGCCGCAAACTCACCCACACGGTGCATATGAATACTTGTGGCACGATCGATTTGTGCGATATTGGGCCGAACATCGTTGTCTACCCGGACAACATCGTTTTCAGTAACGTCGAAGAGAACGATGTGCCCGATATCGTGAAGTTCCTCTCCGGCGGAGATGTGCCGGAGCGGCTTCTTCTGAATGCGGAAACCCCCGCTGAAGTAACCCGACGCGAGTTCTACGCCGGGCTCCAATCGGCCGGTAACAGGGCCACCCTCGATGAGGTAGATACACTGGCCGGAAAGCAGGGGCTGGATCATTCCTGGATCGAGGAGCAGCTCCGGCGCGGGTTTATGAGCAAGAAGCCCGACGAGGATTCGGGCGAGGACGTTTACGCTCTCACCAGCAAGGCTTTGTACAGATACCGCCTGGCGGAATAGACTACCTGCCAACGATCAACGGAACCGAACCAACCTGACATGAAAGCGTGCGCATGAGTAATCAGCAGGAGCAACCCGAGCACGAAGGACCTGGAGTACCTGCCGGCAATCGCCGGTTGCCGTTCGGCCTCGCATTAACCACACAGCGGATCGTCCGCATCGCCATCGCTGTTGCGCTGGTCGTGATCTCGCTTTTCACTGACCGCCAGTTCCTTATCTGGGGCCTGATTGCTTCTCTTGCTGTGGTACTGATTCCGGCCGGCAAGGCACGGTATTTCGTGGCGGGAATCGTCCCTTACGCTACTGCCTGGTTCGTGTTCAGCTTCCTGCGATCGTTTGCGGACGAAACCTTGTTTGCGAAGACCCTCAACACCGAGGTCGTTGACTTCGAGCGCTGGCTTTTCAACGGCGAGATTCCAACCATCCGCCTGCAGGCAAACTTCTACACCCCGGGGGAGATTCATCTCTGGGATTACTACTTCACCTTCGTTCACTGGAGCTATTTCATTGTGCCCCACGCGCTTGCATTGTGGATCTGGTGGCGCAACAAGCGGGATTTCCAGCACTTCCTCGTCGCGATGACCATGACGCTGTTCCTCGGCCTGGTGATCTATTTCGTCCTGCCCGCCAACCCGCCGTGGATGGCACCAGAAGTGATCGATTCACCAACTGCACCGGTGGTGCAGCGCATCATGGAACCGATCGCGATGGAACTCGGCGGTGGCCTCTACCAGGCGGGATACAAGATCGTGGGCGAGAGTAACCCCATCGCCGCCATGCCGAGCATGCACTTCGCCATCACCTTCATCCTGGTGTGGGTGGCACGCGGTCGCGGGTGGGGATGGGAACTCGCGGCCTGGCTCTACTCCATCAGCATGGGCGCGGCGCTCGTCTACATGGGCGAGCACTACGTGATCGATATCCTCGTGGGGGGCGCGGTCACCACCTATTCCTGGTACGCAACCAGGGCGTGGATGAACCGATTCGCCCGTGAACCGGAAGCGATCCCGGTGGAACTGCGGGCAACAGGGCCGGGTGCAACACCTGCACCTGCGGAAGCCTAGCCTTCGGCGGCCTCCAGCCATCGTTGGAAGCCCGGGTTCAACCGCTCATAAATCGTCTCAAACCCGGGCGTATCCAGAAGCCGACGAGTTCGCAGGGATTCGACAATATCGGCCCGCAGCGAGTCGGAGTACCCATCCACGTTGGTGAACCACGCCTCAAGCACCCGGCTCCAGGTGCAACTGAACCGCTGGATAATCCCCTGCAGTTGCTGGGATGGGATATCAGTCATCGATGCAGGCGGCCAACTGCCGACGCGAGGCGGTGGCCACAGTTCCTCATCAAAACCCGGAAAGTCACCAAATCCTACGAGCGAGTTTTCACCGACGGTCAGCACCACATACCGAGGCGGAGAATAGAGGCCGCGTTGTCCCAGGTCATCCACCGCAAGGATCGGCATCGGGATAGCGAGCGAGTTGGCATAGGCGTTCGCCGGCACCGGGAAGCGCGGCAGGCTACCCGGGTGATGCGGCGGGTTGGCCTCCGCATGCTGGGCGGCAATGTGCATGATGTCCTCGATGATAGCCGTACGGTCGTACCCCTCACCCTCAAGTGAGTCATCCCGTGAGGCTTCCATAAAGGCGACCTGGTCGACTTCTCCCGAGGCGCGCCGGATTTCGAGCACTTCCTGCATTTCACCGCTGTCTGTCACCCGCATGGTTTGGGAGACGGTTTGCCAAGCGCCATCGGGCCCGTAGTTGGCGTAAATCCAGGCCGCCTGCTCGACATCAGACTCGATATAGACAACGGTAGGCTGAGAACTCATCAGTTTTCCCTTGTAGCAAATTGTTCCTGCATAGTGCGGTTTCGGTCGCCAACCTGTTCGGCGAACTCCAGGTCGGCCACAAAGGCTTCCGGCGTCGGGATATCGTTGCGCCCGTGCATTGGTCGCGCAATCCGGATGTACCCTGCTTCGGGCAAATACTCTACCTGAACCCAGTCCGTTTCGTTCGGGCGAATCGGCTGCAGATCCTCCACCGTCCAGCTCTCCAGCCATGTCCGAAGCGGACCCGACTCTGTAACGATTTCGATTTCCGCCTCAGGATTCTTCTTCTTGGGATTCGGTCGGGAATAGACGAAGTTCCAGCCACTTCCCGCTGCAGCATCAATAAGGTCGGTTTGCCACAGGGTGACAGTACCAGCGGCCGCGCGGGCCATGCGCCCCTGGGCCAACGTGCGGTTCCACCGGCCTTCTACCTGCGCTTCCTCCACATCGGCTTCACCACCGATGCGCTCCGCCAGCGGAACCAGCAGGCGCTCAAGGTCGGCCTTGGCGCGGCGTGTGAAATACACCGCCAGGTAACCGGTACCAACAAGCGCCACCAGAATCACAAGGCACATGGCCAAACCGGCAAGGACGTAGGGGTTCAAGGGTGCGGAAACTCCCGGGATAGATCTCGAATGGGCAGCCGGCATCCGGCCAGCGCCAATTGTACGGCAGAACGCGCGGCGGCGTGGCCCGCAAAACGGCCCTCACCTACAATCGCTGCGGGATGTTGGCAGCGGCGTGGAGAACAGGCAGGACATGCGAATTCGTTGGGATATGGGACTGGGCCGGGAGCTCGGGTATGTGTTCTGGGCCCTCACACTGTTCGAGGCTGCCTACGGGACATGGGCGACCATCTGGCCGCTGTGGATTGAACACCTGGGTGCCGGTATAGGCACGGTAGGCATCATACTCAGTCTCGGTGGGCTGCTGCGTCCGTTCATTCTGCTGGGTGGCACCTGGCTGGCAGAACGCGTAGACACCCGCCGACTGCTCATTGTGGCGCGGAGCATGTTAATTTCCGGCGTGGTATTCGCCGCATTTGCGCGATCGTGGGAGTACTTGCTGCTTACCGTTGTGCTCTACGGTTTCGGTGAACTGGTGTTCCCTACCCTTCACGCGCATATTCCCGTTCATGCGGGCGATGATGCCGCCCGCGCCTTCAGCATTACATGTACCGTTGGGCCTTCGGCAGCGCTCATGGTCACCCCCCTGTTCGCGAGCCGGGTGATCGATACGTTTGGGATGCAAGGCGGCCTTCTGATGTCCGCCGGGTTGAGCGCGCTCGGAACGGTGTTCGTCGCGAGGATGGATTTTAGCGCCGACGAAGCCCACCGCCAGTCCGGTGATTCTGGCACCCTTGGGCAGCTGGTGCGCCACATTGCCTCCCGCGACGTGGTGCTCATCCACGCGTTGAGCATGTTAAGCCTCGGCATCGGCAGTATGCTGCTGCCGAACTTCCTCCAGGACGAGCGCGGTTTCTCTCCTGCAACTATCACGCTGCTGTCCAGCGGTGCAGCGCTTGGTACGCTCACGTTCGGGTTTATCGGTCTTCGCGTGCCTGCCGCCCGTCGCGCGCCCTTCCTGGCAGCGGCGTGGTCCATTGCCGTCACTGCGCTCGGGTACCTCCTGTTCGCGACCTCGTCGTGGCTCCCCATCATCGCAGTGGCATGGGTTTTTCGTGGTGGCATGTTCGCGACATGGACGTTCCTGCTCGGTGCAGTCGGGCAGTACGTGCCCCGGCACCTGCAATCGCGCGCGTTCGCAGTGGTCGAGATTCTTGGTGGCGGTGCCCTCAGCTTTTCGCCCATCGTGGCAGCGTCACTCTACGGTGTGAATGCGTTGCTGCCGCTGCTTGTGAGTGCAGTGTTGTCCCTTGCCATGGCATGCGTCATTGTGTGGCGATACCGGCGAGGATTTGAGGCAGCTGCTACCGCGGTGCCGGTGAAGGCAGCCACGCAAACCCCCGCGCCGTGATACCATTTTCATCAGTGTGCACGGTTTCACAAACGTGTCGCTTCCAGGCGATTGCGTCGTTCTCGAGGGAGACATTCCATGGCGGTCGAGCCGTTGATTTATGAACTGAGCAAGCCAGGTCGGCGAGCCGTACGATTCCCGAAATCCGATGCCCCGGCAGCGGAGCTCCCCGCCGACATGCAGCGTGAAACGCTGGACTGGCCAGAGGTGAGCGAGATCGATGTGATCCGCCACTTCACCCGCATGAGCCAAAAGAACCACGCGATCGATATCGCCATGTACCCGCTCGGTTCATGCACCATGAAGTACAACCCGAAGATCAACGAGGCGGTCGCCCGCTACCCCGGCTTTGCCAATATCCACCCGTACCAGCCGGCAGACACCGTTCAGGGCGCGCTGGAGCTGATGTACGAACTGCAGGAAATCCTTGCCGAAATCGCAGGTTTCCATGCGGTGACCCTGCAGCCGGCCGCCGGTGCCCACGGCGAGCTCACCGGGTGCCTGATTATCGATGCGTACCATAAGGAGCGTGGCGACACGGGGCGCACCAAGATGCTGATCCCGGATTCCGCCCACGGCACGAACCCGGCGACGGCCAAGATGGCCGGCTTCGAGATCGTGAGCGTTCCTTCCGATGATCGCGGCAATGTGGATATCGAGCACTTCCGAACCTTGCTTGGCGACGATATCGCGGGCCTCATGATCACCAACCCGAATACCCTCGGCCTCTGGGACGAGAACATTCAGGAACTCATCCAGCTTGTCCACGATTGTGGCGGCCTCGTGTACAACGATGGTGCCAACTTCAACGCCATTCTGGGTATCGCCAAGCCAGGCGACCTGGGTGTGGACGTGATGCACTACAACTTGCACAAAACCTTCAGCACCCCGCACGGCGGCGGTGGCCCGGGCTCCGGCCCGGTAGGTGTCCGCGAGGGACTGGAAGATTACCTGCCAGCACCCCGGGTGGCGAAGGATGGCGATAGATACGTGTGGGCAGACCCGCCGAAGACGATTGGACGCCTGCACAGCTTCCACGGCAACTTCGGCATGCATGTCCGCGCCTACACCTACATCCGCATGCACGGCGCAGAGGGTCTTCGCATGATCAGTGAAGACGCGGTTCTCGCCGCGAATTACCTGATGACTCGCCTTCAGGACCGGTTTGATATCCAGTACCCGCGCACCTGCATGCACGAGTTCGTGGTGAACGGCACGCGGCAGAAGAAACAAGGCGTGAAGACGCTCGACATGGCCAAGCGCCTGCTCGATTTCGGCATCCACCCGCCGACAACGTACTTCCCCCTCATTGTCCCGGAGGCGCTGATGATCGAGCCGACGGAGACAGAGAGCAAGGAAAGCCTCGACTACTTCGCCGACGCGATGCTGCAAATCGCCGACGAGGCGGAGCACAACCCGGAGCTGGTGACCAGCGCTCCGCATACGACCGAATACAAGCGCCTGGACGAGGTTGGAGCCAACCGCAACCCGAACCAGCGATGGCTGCCGGAGCACACGCCTGGCGCCGTGACATCGGACGAGCAGGCGGCAGACTAACCACCGACGTGCCTCAACGGGCACCTAACGTAAAACGCCGGGCATTGATTGCCCGGCGTTTCGTGTTATGTAGTCGTTGGTGATTAGCCCTTCACCACAAGATTCACCATACGGCCTGGCACGGACACCTCTTTCACGATCTGCTTGCCGGCGATCTGCTCGGCGATCCTGGGCAGTGCCTTCGCAACCTCGGCCTGCTCCTCCGCAGTCGCAGTGCTGGATACTATCGCACGGTCACGCACCTTGCCGTTGATCTGCACCGGGATCTCCACTGTCGCCTCTACCGCCAGGGCGGCGTCGTAGACAGGCCAATCCTGCTGGTGCACGCTGAACGGCTTGCCGAGCATCTCCCACAACTCCTCGGCCACATAGGGCGTTGCGGGTGCCATCAGCAGCACAAGCGACTCCACCGCCTCTCGCCACACCGGCGACGTCACAATTGCGGTTTCCTTGAGCTTCATCAGCTCGTTTACGTACTCAATGAGCGCCGCGACCATGGTGTTGAAACTAAACGAATCGATATCGTCGCTTACGCGTTTGACCGTTCGGTGCATCAGCGCTATCAACGCCGCTTCATCTGTTTCCCCGCTGCGCTCCCCGGGAGGTGTGGTGCCAAGCTCACTCACGACCTGGTAAGCACGCTTGATGAAACGCTCCATGCCGGTGATACCGCGGTCGTTCCACGGCCCGCCTTGTTCCCACGGACCCAGGAACATCAGGTGCAGGCGCAGCGCATCGGCACCGTGGGCGGCCACCAACTCGTCCGGCCCTACCTGTGTGCCACGGCTCTTGCTCATCTTCGTGCCTTCGGCAGCAAGGATGATTCCCTGGTTCCGCAAGCGCGAGAAAGGTTCGCTAACGTCTGTCAGACCAAGGTCGCGCAACACACGCGTGATGAATCGTGCGTAGAGCAAGTGCAGGATTGCGTGCTCAATGCCGCCGCAGTAGAGCGCGACGGGGTTCCATAGCTTTGCCAGTTCCTTGTCAAACGGGGCTCCATCCTCGTGCGGGCTGGCGTACCGGAACCAGTACCAACTGGAATCCATGAAGGTGTCCATGGTGTCGGTCTCACGACGGGCCGCGCCACCACATTGCGGGCAGGTGGTGTTGACGAAGCTCTCATGCG
>JBHWTK010000051.1:0-17925 GCA_043427975.1 Chloroflexia bacterium
CGTCGGGAACTGCAATGCCAGCCGGGCGTTGCCGGTTGCGGCCAGTTCCACCTTGATACCGGCAGCGGTCGTGAGCGTGGTGGCATTGGGAACCGACGTGGTGCCGTCGGTCACGCTGGTGAGGCTGCTGTTCGGGTTGCCATAGACCCATGTAGACCCGTTCCAGATGATCGTCTGGCCGCTGGTCATGCCGGTATCTGGCACGTTGGTCAGCGATTGCAGCGTGCTGATATTGGGCCGGGCCAGCAGCGTGTTCAGGTCGGTGCGGGCCTGTGCCGCCTCAGCCGCGGTAAAGCCGGTGCCCGGTGGGCCGGGGATACCGATCTCAATCAGGTACACGTCCTGTGGCCAGGTTGGTTGGTAACTTACGCTTGTCATTTGGACACATCTCCCATCACGGTGAACTCACCGTACATAAGCGTCCTGCGCCGCCCGCTTGGGTCAGTCAGTTCGAGGTCATAGCGCCAGTTCGCACCGTGCGGGTACGTGGCGGTCACGCTCTCGGGTATCCGCACGGTCAGGTTCGTGGCGGTATCGCCTGTGCCCTGAATCCCCACGGTGGTCGGGGCAGCGGTCAGCACCGTGGTGCTATCCACCGTTTCCCGCACCTGATACCGGGCCGTAAAGCCGGTCGTATCCAGCAGGTACGCCTCGCCGGTTGTCGGGTGCTTGCCGACGATCCGCAGCGAGAACTCGAACGTATCGCCGCGATACACGGCCATTGGCTGATAGGCGGGAAGCCCGCGTTGCTTATTCACTCTTCACCCCCGGTTCTACGTGCAGGCTGATCGTCACATCCGCCGCGCCGTTCGATGCACTGACAATCAGCGCGACATCACTCATTGGCGGTAACGGCTGGCTCACCGCCGCGTCGGCACTCCGCTGGCCTGTCGGAATGGAAAGCCGTAGCGTGTCACTCACCACCTGCCCGTTGACCGTCACCGTGAACTCGGCAGGGCCGGTAGACGGTGCAGTGCGTGCCCGTGCCGCGATCCAGCGGATGGTGCCGCCCTGCGGGAACTGGAGGATGCCGCCACGGTTCGCGCCCATCGTGATCACGCCGGGCAGGTGGAAGTCGCGCGATTGCCACGGGAACGTGACCGGCACGCGCTCGGGCGGGATCATGCCGTCAGGCCGGACAACGCCCTTGACGCGGGCAATCGCCTTCACATCGTCGTCAGGCGCTGTGGCCTGGATGAATCGGTCGGCCAGTTGCCGCATACGTGGTGTGCTCATTACGGTGCCACCCATGTCGTCGGCACGCCCGACGCGGTTATCACGAGGTTCTTGATCTCGAAGTTGTCGTAGACCACGCTATCCGGTTCGGTATCGTCCACGGCCCACAGCCGCATGTTCTTCACCTCATAGTTGTCCCGGATCACAATCTCGGGATCGCCACTGTTCAGGCCGCGTTGCGTCGTTTCCGCCGTGGTCAGCCGCAGCGTGGCCGGCCCCGGTTGCAGCGGATAGAGTTGGTCGGCACTCAGGCGCAGCCGCACGTTGTGCCAGTTCATGTCGTCGCTGAATGGCCGGGAATCCTGATACGGCTCGTAGAAGTACGGGAACGTGGCATCGGCGATCTTGCGCCCGTTCTGCCATATCTCGGCCTTGGAGCCGGACGATTTCACATGCTCCGGTTCCCACACATCCGTCTCGCTGTTCTTCACGAGTTTCCACATGGAGTTCGCGCCGTGGGTACGGGCATCGAGGAACATCTGCGTGTACGTCTTCGGCACGGTGAACGGGATATCGCGCTGCACGGCTACCGGCTCAGGCGTCAGGTAGTTGCTGACCGCCTTGGCCCCGAGGTGGGCGTTCTCCGGCCTCTCCACCAGCGTTACGTCTTCCTTGATGCCCCGCTGCTCGATCCGGGCGGCGTGTATCCGCACGGTGGCTGCGCCGGGTTGCAGGCTGCCGGTGATCGGCAACCGCACGTTCTTCCAGTGGCTATCGTTCGTGTAGTCCCGGTTGTCGTTCAGCGCCTCGTAGAACATCGGCAGCGTGACCGTGGCGACAACCTCGTTCTGTTGCAGGATCTCAATCCGGCTATCCCGGCCCTCGATGTGTTCCGGCCACCGCTGCCCCACCTCGTCACCGGCAATCTCCCGCCAGAACGAGTTGGCACCGTGCGTCCGGGCCGTGATGTACAGCGCCAGGAACTGTTCCGGCACGGTGAAGTTCAGGCTCACCAGCGTGCCGTCAGGCGATGGCTTGGCATAGTTGCTCTTGCTCACGTTGCCAAGGTGGTACGTGCCGGATGCCACCAGCACCTGCACGAGGTCAGAGCCACCGGCCAGCACCTGCCCGCCGCCCGTCCATGCGTCGATCGTTGTCCAGAAGCCCGCCTCGCTGAACGAGTGCGACACGCTGGTAATCCAGCGGTTCTGCGCGTTGGTGATGCGCACATCGTTGGAAAGCACCGTAACCACGTCGCCCGGCATGATCGTGTGGTCGCCTTCCAGTTCGATCGTGACCGTATCGCTTGGCCGCGTGTGGTCGATCTCATGGACGTTGCGCACGGCCTTCGTATGGCGGTTGTTCACCAGGAACGGGTCACTGGGCGGTTCGGCCAGCCGCCAGCCACCGAGGAAGTAGCCGGACGATGGCACAACCGCAGGCTGTGAGATGGCCTGTGTCGGCACGCCGTTGGCGTCCTGCCACTGTGCGCCCCGAACGATCCAGAAGTTCGCATTGCCCGTGTTCTCCCGCACGCGCTGGATGCTGAACAGGTCCACGCCCTGCTGCACGATGAACGCGGGATTGGTCGGTTCACCGGAGATGCGCTGCAACCGTGGCGGCAGGCCGGGCCGGTCAAAGACGCGATACCCGAACTGCGTGGCCAGGTGCTGCACGATATCCAGCGGCACCGCGCCCTTCTCGATCGTCACGTAGCCGTTATCGACGAACGGGTTGCCGCCGAGCACGATCTCTTCGTTGGCGTCCGGGTACAGCACCTTGTCGGCCTCGAACCCGGCAACGCCAGCGGCATACGCCTCATTGGCGATAATCGCCCGCACGGTGCGTAGGCTCATGTAGCGCACACGGCTCTTGCGTGGCATTGTCATGGCCTTCAACGGCCCTTCAGCGCTCACCTGGTATTCCGGGCCATTCTCGCCGAACGATTCCTGCATACCGCTGACCGTGCCGGTGAACACGTAGCCGGTGCCGGTTTCCACATACCCGGCGATGATCTCCACCGGCGCGTGCCAGTTGATGAACGGCAGCATGGTCTTGGGCAGCGTCAGGTCAGCCACGCCGATACCACGGGCGGTATCGTGGGTGGTGTTCCACGCGGTACACAGCACATGGTGGCCGTTGATCGTGACATGGCTAAACGGCGTCTTCAGGGGACGGCTCATTACGATGCCTTCCCGGTTGCCGGGTTGAACGGACGCCGGAACGTGGCAACCACTTCCACCGCGCCGCCAATCTCGAACGATGGCGGGCTGAGGCTCACCAGCGTGGTGCCGTCAAGGTATTCCCACAAGTCACCGTCTGCGTGCGTGCTGGTGCCACGGGCGTTGGTGTAGCGGCTGCGCAGCACCAGCGTGTCCGCGCGGTTGAGCTTGGCTTGCAATGCCATGTAGTCGTCAAAGGAATCGAGGTGCAGGGTCAGCGTGACCGTGGCCATTGCCATGCCGAGGCCCATGTCGTACCGGGCCATCTCACCGGAACCGGGGATCATGCGTTCAACGATGCGGGTGGCCAGTTCCCAGCCGGGATACACCGCTTCATTGCCCTGGATACGTATCCTGAACCCGACGCTGCCGAACATCTCGCGCATCATGCCACCCCCATCTGTCGGCGACGTGAATCGCTGGCCCGTTCAATTGCGGGCACCAGTTCGCCCATCACCTGCGCGGCAAGGTCGTCCATGCCGAACACGGGGCCATTGACGTTGACGGTGATACTCGGTGCACCGTAGCTGTTGCTCACCTGGTTGTGCGGCATGACGTAATCGCCGGGGGAGAGTTCGTACACGCCCCGCTGCCCCACCCATGCGCTGCCACCACTGGCAAAATGCACGACCTCGGAACCGGCTTCCGCGAGTTCGGCAATGACGCCGCCGCCCGCGTAGCCGATCACGCCGCCGCTGGCTTTGCCGGGGCCGAGCCCCTGCGTTTCATAGATCGTGCGGATGGTGGACGTGGCGATCTTGCCGTTCAATGCGTCGAGGGCATTATTGGTCGCGTCGATCACTCCCGAGGCAAAGTCGTTGACGTACAGGCTCATGGTTGCCGATTCGTTGTCAGCGGCCATGAGCGCCAGCATCGTGCGGTCAATCGCCTCTTCCGCCTCTGCGGTGTTGGCGTTGATACTTGTCTCGACGTTCGGCGGCACGCCACCGAGGGTGATGATCAGCACGTTGATGCTGTCGGTCAGCATGGCGATTTCGCTCTTCGCACCTTCCACGCTGCCGAAGTTGACCGTGATCTCGCCGTTGGCGCCCTCTTCAATCAGGTTCATGTCAAGCAGCAACGCCTTCAGTACCGGGTCGGCCCGGACGGCGCCGGTGATCATGGCGGTAAACGCTTCCTCGCCGTTGGCACCGAGTTCGCCGTTGGCAGCGGCTACCGCAAGCGTCTGGAACTCCATCGCCCGTGCAGCCGTGGTCGCGTCCATCCAGCCGAGGGCAATCAACTGCTGCTCTGCGGGCAGGTGGGAAATGATCTCCATCTGGTTTTCGAGGGCAGACGTTTGTTCGGCAATCAGCGGGGCTTGCATCGCCTGTATCTTCAGCACGTAGTCCTGGATGCTGGCGGTATCCTGCGCGATGCTGTTGTACGACTGTTGCGCGTCCGTCCATTGCTGTTGCGTGATAAGCCCGCGTTCCAGCAGGTCGTCGATCTTGCCGTACTCGCCCTCGACGTTGATCAGTTCATCGGCCCACGACTTCACGCTATCGGCCTGCTGCGCGATCGCATTGGTGTTCCCAATGGCGACGCGGAATACCGTATCAAGCGCGGTGGCCGCATCGTTGATGTTGTCAGCCAGCACGCTGGCGGCTGTGGCATGGCCGCTGAGATTCCAGCGGCTGAGGGGATCGCCGTAGCCTGCCACTTCAAAGAGCAGGTTCATGTTCTCCAGCACGAGGTCGTTGTAATCCTCGACGGCCTGTCCCAGCATGTCCCAGCCTGCCGCCTGCCGTTCGGCGTGGGCTTCAATATTCTCCATTTCCTTAGCAAGCAAGGCTTGGGCAATGGTCGCTTCCCGTGTCGTCTCTGCCGCATCGTCGGTCGCCTCGGCGTTTGCGGCCATCGCCTCGTTAGCGATCTTCACCCGCTGGTGCCAGGCGTACGTGCCGCGCTCCATCTCGTTTACCCAGTCCATCCATTCCTGATGGCTGGCACCGGGCCCGGGCATGTCCTCACCAATGGTGAAGATGTCCGTGAACGCGCCCAGTGTCTCGTTGACGGCAGCGCGGTCAGTGGCGTTGACGCCGAGGGTCTTCATGAACTTCTGCAGGAAGGAATCGTCTTCGGTAATCGCGTTGATCTGGAGTAGCTTCTGAATCCAGCCGTCGGCCTCGTCGGTTACCAGCTTGAAGGCTGCGCCGAGGCCTGTGGTGGCTTCAGTGGCTTGCTCAGCGGACTTCACATACTGCGACGTCGTGTTGGCCAGGTTCTCCATGCGGAAGATATATTCATCCGCCGAGATTTCACCCCGCATGAACTGCCAATAGAGATTGTCCATTTCTGCGGCAATGGCCGCACCATCGAGGCGGGTATCCTGCAATGCCGCACCAAGCTTCTGCTGCGATGCGGCAAGTCGTTCCGCCTCCTCGCCAGTGATCTCATACGACTCTGTGAGTTTGATCCAGTCGTCACGGCTGTAATCAACGCCGTTCCAAACGTACTGGCTCTGATCCTGCATCTTCTGGTGGATCAGGTCGGCTTCCATACGGACAGATTCCGCCTGGAACCGCAGTTGATTCAGGTACGCGGCAGTATCGGCATTGCCCGAGATAAGAGCCTGTTGCGATGCTGCCTGCAGATCAAGGTACGCGTCCCGCAACGTTTCAATGACCTCCGCGCCTTCGCGGTAGTTGTTCCACAGGGCCACACCGGCAGCCACGGCAGCCGTTGCGCCAAGCACCCACGGGTTCATCGCCAGGCTAAGCGCAGACATAGCACGTGAGGAGTTCTGCACCGTGCCAATCAGCTTGCCGAACCCGCCAGCAATAATCGGCAATCCGAGCGCAATTTGACTGAACTCGGCACCCACTTCGCCCAACGGCCCGAGCATGCCGCCGACCGCCTGCCCGGCGTCCTGCGCCTCGTTGATCCACCGGCGCATGAGGCCACCGGCACGATCCGCTTCCTCGGCGGCACGGCCCTGCGTGTCCGCCGTCTGTTCCATCAACAGCACGTAGCGGAACTGCGCCTTGGCGGCTTCATCGGTGAGGGTGTTCCAGTTACCGAGGCCGCGGGCGGCATACTCTGACGCCACATAGGTGTCGTTCAGCGTGACACCGATCTGTTCGATGTACTCGGCCTCACCGCGCAGGGCGTTCTGGATCATCTGCGAGACTTCGGTCATCGACCGGCCACGGGCAGCAGCGATATCCGCCGACCGGCCCATAAGGTCGATGATCTGCTGCTCGCCCATCTCGTAGTTACGGAACAGCGTGGCGAACACCAGCGCACTGTCGCGGGCCGCGTCGTTGCTCTGGTTCATCGAGTCCTGGATTGTCTCGGTGAACTGGACGATCGTGTCAGACGCGGAACCGTATTGGGCTTCCAGCGATTGCAGGTCAAGGCGCTGGTCGCGGAACGACGCGCCGAGCTTGCTGACCACGCCCAGCGCGGTACCGATGGATGCACCGATGGCGGTGTACCGACGTTCGAGCTCATCGGCGGTGGCGGCGGTGCGCTTCGTCTCGTCGGCAAGGCCCTTCATCGCGTTGGCGCCGGTCTTGCCGGCTTTCTCCACCGACTTGCCGGCCGCGTCGGCACTCTGGCCAACCGCGACGAACGTCTTGCTGACCCCGTCCTTGCCTTCGATTGTGATCAGCAGCCGTTCGTCAGCCATCACTTACCTCTTCTGTTCCTTCGCCTGCTCGTTGGCTTCGTCGATTCCTGCCCGCCACGCTGTCTGGATTGCCACCGCCGTCATCCAGTCCTCCGCGTCAATCAGATCCTCTTCCCATGGCCGAAACGGGCTGACATCCCACCGCAGGTAACGATCAATGCCTTCCGGCTGGTGTTTCCGCTCTGCCGGGTCTTCCGGCTCCTCTTCGAGCCCTAGCTCGATGCGTCGTCTGTACCGGAAGTAGATTCGGGTGTCGTCGGCTTTTTTCGGAGCGCGGCACCTCCCAGGTAGCCGAACTTCAATTGCGCATAAATCCACACGCTGAGTTCCGGCTCAATGAGCATGAACACCTCGGGGCCAGCCTCGGCGGGCGGCGGCACATCCTCCCAATCGCCCGCCTCGGTTTCGGCCTGCGCGTTCCAGCCGACGACGTAGGGATGGATGTGCTGCCACACCTCATCGTGGGTCGCCTCAAGGTCGGGCAGGTCGCGCAACTCGGCGAACGTGAGGCGCTTGGCCTTGATCTCGAATCCCTCGAAATCGGGCAGGTCACAGACGTAGGTCTTCGTTCGGCCCGAATGCTTGCCGACCGCGAACCCGGTCAATGGTTTCGGTTCGGCTGTCTGCTTGCGTGGTGCCATCGTTCGGGTACTCCCCTGCGCCGGCGGGCAGTAGGCCCGCCGGTCATCTGTTACGTGGTTGCCCAGCCGTTGATCGTCTCAACATCGAACCCGCTGCCGGACAGCGGCAGCAACGCCTCGCCGGCCATCGTGACGGTGAGGTTGGAGCCACGCTCGTCCTTGGTCGCCTGGCTCCAGAACGCTTCCGGGATATCCAGCCGCGCGAGGTTGTTCACGCCACTGTCGATCTCGGGGCCTTCCTGCTCGATGCGCAGGCGGAAGTGGTCAAGCCGCTGCATCTGCAGCAACTCATCGCGGCGATCGAACTCAAGCCGTACCTGGAACGTCACCCGGATTTCCTCGGGGCTCAGACGCTCGATCTCCCCTGGTGCGTTATCCATGAAGAACTTGCTGGTGTTGACGAGTTCGTAGCTCACGTTGAAGCGGATAAAGCGCTTCAGCACCCGCGTGGTGCCAATGGCGCGTGTCACCGGATCAATGAACAGCTTCGTGCCGTGGGTCGGGATAAGCGTGCGGCCCACCGGAGCTACACCGCTGGTGAACTTGCCCTCGATACGGAACTGCTCACCAACCGCCGGCGCCACATCCACCGGCGCACCCCATGTGACCGTGGTTGCCGTGTTGCTGACAATCTGGCGGATCGGGGCGGTGTTGTTCACGCCGAGGTTGATGTACTTGCCAGCGTGCTCATCCACCGTCCAGCCCGCGCCGGTCATGGTGCCGGTGGTCGTGGTGGCGCTGGTCCATACGCCCTCGAACGAGCCGGGAAGCTCGCCCTGCGCCCGGATGCTCGGGCTGGCATCGAACTTCCAGTTGGCGTCGGCGTCGTCCACATCACCGCTGATGTTCCACACCGGGAACGTCACACCGCGATCCTTGAACCCGAGGCCGTCCACGAAGTGCTCAACGCTCATGTGATCATGGCCAAAGCGATCCACCACCGGCGATTGCACACGGCGATAGGCACCAGTTGAGCCGCCTACCAGCGTGGCCACGTCCCCGGCTTCCATGCCAAGTCGCATATACCGGGCAAGCCACTCAAACGAGAGGTTGTCGGTGTAGCTGGTGTCGTAGGCCGTCGCACCGCGCTTGGGCGTGCGGCGCTTCATCAGGAAGCCGGTGGCCTCCGGTTGCGCCTCATGCGGTGTGTTGTCGTTGCTGGTGTAGGTACCAGGCAGCACGAATGTGGGCGCAACCGCGGTACCGGGATCGGGCTCCCAGCCGCCCAGCGCCTTGCGCAGGCCAACCTCGTTAGGGATGTGTGTTACGCCACTCATTAGCTGGCCCCCTTCTCAATGCGTTCGATCAACTCGTCCTTGGTGCCGCCTACCTCAAGGCCACGTTCACGCGCCAGCCCCTGCAGGTCTTTCACGGTCAGGTCGGCAAGCGTGGATTCCTCTGCAACCAGCTCGTAGGAGGCGTTCGCCTTCACATCCAGCTGGCGCAGGATCGGCAGGCGGTCGAAATCCGCCTGGGTCAAGTCGGCAGCCGGGATGCCTGGGAAGGTATCCGGCCCGACGTAGCGATAGAGGATCTTCTCGGTGTCCATTGCGTTCCTCCTAACCGTGGAACTTGATATCGAAATAGAAATCAGCGCCGTAATACCGTGTGTCGCCATAGGTGTAGAGCCGCGCCCCGCGCCATCGCGGGATACGGCACTTGTCCACGTGGAACGGCAGGGGCTTGAACGCCGGTTCGGCGTTCACCGCCGTCATGTCGTTGAACGCCTTGCAGATCGGCCAGATGAGGGCATCGACGCGGGCGAACTCCTTGGCGGTATCGCCCTTGCGCGGCACCATCACGCTCACCATCACGGACGGAAAATGCGTGTTACTGTCACCGTCCATGTCCATATCGATCCGGCTCTCGGCATTGCCGGAGCCGAGGTAAACGATGGCGGCAGGCGTCTCGGCGTGCTCCACGTAATCCGTGGGCGGATAGATCGAGGCTCGCAGCCCTGGCACGGTCAGCAGGTGGTCGGCAATCGCCTGGGCGAGTTGTTCGTAGGGCGTGGCGCTCGGGTCGATCATGTGATCACCCGCACGATCATGCGTTTCACCGCGCCGTGGAACTCATCCCGGACAATGGGCCGCAACTTCTCAGCAGTGGGATCCATGAACGGCTTCGGCTTGGCTGCCTTCACGCTCTTGAACACCGCCAGGCCGGCAAACTTGCCCTTCTTCTTCACGGGGATGCCGTACTTCTCATGGGGAGTGAACACGAGTGCGCCGCCCTCCTTGGCAATCACCGCTCCGCGCCCCTTCTCAACGAGGTAGGCGTAATCGACGCTTGGCCCGAACGCGCCACTGGCGACACCACCGGCAAACGACGCCGATTCCTGGATAGCAACCGAACGGCGCATATCACCGGTCACGACAGAATCGTTTTGGGTGATCTGTGCCTGCGCCATTGCAATGCCCTGCATGAGGCTCCGGTTCGTGGCGGTGAGCATCTCTTCCTTGACGATTTCGGGCGCCTGCGCCATAAGGCCAGCTAGTCGGTATGCGTCATCGAAGCGGTATTCCTGGTCCACCTAGACACCTACCCTTCGCCGGTTCACCCGGTGATGCGCGATCGCGTTCTTGACCAGCGAATCGTTCCAGCCGTCCGGTGTCGGAATCGCGGCAAAGTCCGGCCCAACCATCTCGGCAGGGCTCGACTTGTAGCGTCGCCATGTCTTGATGACGAGCAGTGTCATGGCCTCACGGACATCAGCCGGTACATTCTCGATGTCCTGGTCAGTCCACCAGCCGGTGATATCGAGCACGGCATCGGATCGCAGCGCGTCTGTGAACCAGATCCCGACATAGCCGCCATCGCTCCCAACGCCCCATGGGAACCAGTCAGCAGTACTGACCGGCTCGCTCACCAGCGGATCAAGCTGGCGAACGTGGGTGATGCTGGCGATGGAGCGCAGCGACACCGGCGGAATCACGACGTTGCCCTGTGTCGTGATCACCCGCCGGGTGATCGGTGGAACCACACCGACGCCGAACTGGCGGCCGCAACGGTCCTCGAATACGTCGGCCAGCGCGTTCTCAATGCGGATCAGGTGCGCTATGTCAGCAGCATCCTTGGTCGCATCGAGTTTCAGATGCCGTACGGCATCGTCCTGGCTGGCCAAACGCATCTCTGCCATCGGTTAGGCCTTCTTGCTGCGATTCTGCGGCGCGGCTTCCATCCGGTTTTCCGGAGCGGCCTTCTCGGCACGCTGGTTGAAGACCGGCTCGTCGTTCTCGGCAATATCCGGCTTCTCGTCTTCCGGTCGGGCAACGGCCACACCGGCTTCGTCCACCAGGCCGTAGTTGTAGGCAACGTGCAGCGGCACACGGGTGCCTGCGGCGAACTGGGTGCGTGTCTTGCCATCCCGGCTTTCGCGTACCTCGGTCGTCTCAACGATGTAGAAGTTGGAATCGTTATCCATTGTGAATCCTCTTTCCTGATACGCGGCCACCGTGCCGACATGCAGCACCGGCGTACCGATCGGGTTAATGGTCCGGGGCGTGCCCTCCTGCAGCGGATCAATCAGTTCCAGCACAGGGGGCACAGCCCTCGGGTTCACGTTCACGAAATCGTGGCGTTCACGAACACTTCCGGTCGGTAGACCGGGAAGGCGATTCGGGTTTCGGCGAGGAATGTGATGATGTTGCGCTCGAACAGGTCACGGTTGGAATCGCTAACAAAGATCTGGCTGTTCATGCGATCCAGCACCGACGCGCCGCGGGCAAAGTCGCCCACGATCGCCTGGTCGGCTGCAAGGTCTTCCTGCTCGGTGACCGGCACGCCCCACAGGGAGGTAAAGCCACCAGTACCGAACGGGCCACCGGCCGGGAAGAGGTAGTTGCCGTTGGCGTCCTTGGCCATCGACGCTTCTTCCAGCAGTTCCGGCGACAGCACCATGCCGCTTGTGCGGCCACGTCCGTCAAGGCGAACCATGGTCATGGCACGGCGGAGGCGGTCCCACTTGTTGGCGTCCGCCGGTAGCGGGTTGGCGGTCCAGTAGGCGGCGTCCGCTACCTGAATGCCGGTGTGGGCAAGCAGGCCGCGCAGGTTCGGCGATGTGCCGTTACCAAGCAGCAGTTGGCGGTCAATGCGCTCATCGAGGCCGCGCAGCAGGAACTGGTTGATCAGCATGGTGAGCTGGCCCATGTCCTGGAGCGCGTTGCGGTGGGCGTACATCAGGTGAGCGATGGTCACCACCGGCGCGACATCCTCGGTCAGCGTGAACCCGGATTCCGGCTTCAGGCCCGTGGTCAGGCTGGTCGGATCGGCAACCTCGGCAGCGTTGTTGGTGAACGCACCCATCTTGACGAACTCAACGCTGTTGCTATCGGTGGTGCCGTTCGGGAACAGCGCACGAACCGGAAGCTCGCGCTGGTCCGGCATGATGATCTCGGGCCGACGATCCGGCTCAATGCCAACCGATACCGTGGTAGAGGTGATCAGCGCACGGACCTCGGGATCGAGGTCGTCACGTCGCAGGCTCTCCTGGCGGTTCTCCGGGAACACCGATCCGACGCGAAACGCGCGGCTGTTGGACCCGGCACCAAGACGACCACGGAACTCCTTCAGTTGCTCGGAGTTGGCGAACGCCTCACCAATGCTTCGAAAGGTGGTTTCGCCCTGCGTGGCGCCTTCACGGGCGCGCATACCAGACACCGAACCGACAGGCTTGTTGTACTCGTCGGCCAGGCGGCGCATTTCTTCAGCGTCACCGCGCAGGGATTCGTTGCGCTGGGCGTCGGATTCCTCTGCCTTCAGCTGCTCGATCTGGCCCTTGCGAGCCTCGAAATCCTTGTATTCGTCACCGGACGCCTGCCCGTTGACGACCTTCTCAATCAGCGGGGCCATTTCCCGCGTCTTGGCCGCGATCTCGGCCTTGATCTCACTCAGTGCGCGTGGCATGGTCGTGTATTCTCCTGTGCTTAGGCGGCGTTGAGGATGTCCCCAACGGTGAGGCCGATGTCGGCCAACATGAGGTTCAATGCGGCTTCGCGGTCAGCGCGTGCCTCGGCCTCGGTGCGTGGTGACTGCGGATGCAGTTCCGGCGCGGCCTGCCATGCGGCGACGATCTCCGCGAGAAGCGCGCGCTGGGCATCGTCCAGACGCCCGGCACGCAGTGCTTCCAGGGTTGAGGAAAGGGTTTCCATCTCCATATCGGAGCGGACGCTGGTAAGGGTTGCAGATTCATTGGCGGGGAAACTGACCAGGGAGAATTCCATCAGTTTCACTTCTTCGATGATGCGAACATCCCGCGTGGTCGCCCCGGTGCCGTTAAGGTCAAGTGCATCATCTTCACGCGCTGCACGGTCGCGGATAGTACGGAATCCGACCGAGAGGCCAAACCGCGCACCCTGGCGCAATCGTCTGAGCGCGGTAGTTCCCTCAGCGCCGTCATCGAAGATACGGGCCTCGGAGTAGAGGCCACGATCATCTTCACGCAGTACGTCGGGCACACCGATATTCCAGTCGGGATTGTGGGAGTAGAGAACCGGGATGCGGTCACCCCGCTCGGCGATGGACTTCTTGTACGCGCCGTGGCGGAATGCGGTGAGGTAGGAATCGACCGACATAAAGTGCGACGCATAGCCCGTAAATCCGCCGGCGTCGGCGTCCTGGGTCACATCGTGGAATGAGCGGAACTCGATTGGTGACTTCATACGTGCCTCGCACAAACAGAAATGCCGTGATGACTGGTCCCTGCTCGGAACTGGTCACCACGGCACTCATTCGTGCTCTGCATAAGGCGGGCGGTGTATCACCTGATTGACTTGTACGTACCCAGTATATCCTACGCCGCAACCACTTCGCTACAGGCACCGCAACGGGGGCAGGTCTGCTCGATTTCGGGAGTCCGTACCGAAATGATAGCCTGCCCGGCCCGGATCACGATACGGGAGCCGTGAATCTCTGCCAGCTTCTGGTTGCAGTTCGGGCAACGCCACACCCGAACACCGTGTTCGTCCGTGATCTTGGCGGTGGCTATCATGGTGCTCATCAGCAGCTGGCCTTCGTGTCACTCGGCTTGCCCGCCTGCTTCAGCTTCTCGTTCTCCTTTTGCAGGTTCGCAATCGCCTTCATGGCGGCGTCGAGCTTTGATTCCAACTGCGCAATTCGTACCGTCTGAATGGCGATAAGGTTCGATTGCGCGTTCCGCAGCACCCGGGTTTCGTCCATTAGCCGATACTCCCGTCATCGTTTAGCGGCTTGACGATAGGACTGAACGAAATAGAACCTCGAGGATGCTCGCCGGCGATGTGCTTCTGCATATCAGTGACGGGCACGACCATTTGATTGCGCTCCTTGCAGGTCAACCCATCGGAGCCACGGGTGTGGTCGCAATTCGGGTTGTCGTAGATCCGCACCTCTTCAACTCCGGCCTCGGCGTAGCTCAGCCCCGCCGCCGTGTTCACCGCAACCTGGCTTTCCGTCCGGGCGATGGTGATGTGCCGGTTCTTGTAGGTCTGCTCGAACAAGCCGTCGATCGCCTCGGCAACATCCTTCGAGCTGCCGCCGGACTGCCACACGTCGGTGACGATGGTTTCCAACTGTTTGCGGGTTTCCTCGGTCACCATGCCGACACGTTCACCAATGACGTTGCGCACACTGGACAGGTACGGCAGCCGCCCGGTCCAGTCGATAGAGACGCCCAGGAACTCGCTATTGATCGTGGCCACTTCGCCGAACACGATCTCGTACCACTGCTCATACACCGAGCGCAGGAACTCCTCTTCGGTCATCCAGTCAATCGGCAACGCATCGCGGCGATCGATCGGGCCGCTACGCTGCATGACACCCAGTTGCTCCTTGATGCGCCGGTGCTGGTCAGCAAGGTACGTCTCCACCGTTGGCCCCAGCTTGAACGCCATGGCATCCATAAGCGTGCGGTGCATCTTCACCAGGCGCGTTTCGGCAGCGCGGGTTTCAGGCGGCAGGGCGGCGCGGTCCTCGCTGTCACCGACAGGCAACGCGGGCGGTGTCGTGCCAGCTGGTACAGCCGGGATAGTGACCACCGGCACATCGATTGGGGTCGGGATGGTGCTAAACGCCAGCTTGACGGAGCCGCCCAGCCCGTTGTTCCACGGCTCTTCACCGATGCGCATGCGGAACTCGTCCCACGTCAGGCCACCGGCGTTGAAGTCCTCTCGAATCCGGGCATGGGTGGCGTCCTCGTCTTCCTGTAGCGCCGGTACATCGGATTCATCGAAGCCCAGGTCGATGTTCGGGCGCGTGTCGAACTCGGGCAGCAGGCCGCGGCTCAACGCCCCATCCAGCCGCGTGCGGATCGGACGCGCCGTGTACATCTGGAGCATGGTCATGCTCTCTTCGAGCAACTTGCCGTAGCTGGAACTCACCCCAGCCATCACCTGAACGACGGTGTGGGGCACCCGAAACGCCCGGCACACGGCAAGGTCCACCTTGTCGGTCAATGTCTCAAACGCCATCTGGTTGAGGTCGAAGCTCACCTGCTCGACACGGATGCCCTCAATAACCGCCGGGCCGGCCCAGTTGTTCACGCCGCCGTACCGGCTCATCCACTGTTGCCGAATCTTTGCTCGCTCATCGTCCGTCAGCGGCTCCACCACCTCACCTTCCTTGGGCGGCTCTACCACCAGTGCGATGTTCGGCGCGCCGCCGCGTTCCAGCATCAGCTTCACGGCGCTGGTGAGGTCATTTGAGATCCCGATCTCGCGCAGGATCGCCCGCATGGGGGTGTCGCCGGTCGGGTCAAGCGTCGGCGAATCCTGGTAGCGATAAACGATGGCATCCTCGGCGTGGAGAATCACCGGATCGCGCCCTGGAATACGAATCTCCCAGTCGGGCGGTGCCTGGTCACGCAGGATGGGCTTGGCCCAATCGGAGCGGATGAACCCGAGCTGCACGACGTTGCCACGGGCTGATCGGATCTTCTCGATAAGCGTGAACCCGCCCAGCGCCGCCGTGCGCACGATGTGGGCAAGCAGTTCGGCCTCGCTCATGTCCGGGTTCGGACGCTGCAGTAGTTGGCGCAACGGGTGGTCAGGGATATCGGATTTCTTGCCGCTGCCCTCGTTCTCCCATACCCGCAGCGTCGCCTCGGCGACCGCGTCGGCGAGGATGTTGATACAGGCGAACGCGGTCACGGCCTTGTAATAGCCGTCGCGGGTCATGACGATCACGTTGTCACTCGGCCATTGCGGCCGTCCTACCACGAAGCTGGGCAGCTGGCCGGAGATGGCGGCGCGGGTATCCAGCCCCTGCAGCATGCGGGTGGAAATGTGGTCCCGCATGGTGACGAAGTCCGCGATCCGTTGCAGCATCCCCATTAGCCAATACTCGCTTTCCTGGCCGGCGGCCGACGTAGATGTGAGATGACGTAGCGTTCGCAGTCCAACAAGTGCGCCTTCTCCTTGTCCTCAATCTTCTCGGTGGGTTCGCCATCGTCCCCTACCACGCGCTGATAGGTCCGCTTTTGTTCCAGGTAGCGCTTCAGGGTGTTGAACACCTTGATCTGTCGCTTGCCGTGCGCGGCGTACACGCGGTCAATCCCCACTTCAACGTCAGCCACCGGTGGTCGATAGATCGGCAGGCCAGCCCGCGTGAACTCCCGTCGCCATTGATCTTCCGAGGGCGCACCGCCGATACCAATCAGCGTCGTGGTGCCATCGGGATTACGAGGTTCACCCATGGTCATGCGGAGCACATGCTCATCGGTGGCGAGGTTGCCGGCGAGGTATTCGCGGTAGTAGATCAGGGTGTCGGTTGGCTGGTTGCGCTCATCCAGTTCCTCGGCCACAAACAGCGCCGCCGTATTCACGCCGCCGAAGTCGTTGCCCACATAGCGCGGCCAGTGATCCGGGATCACGAACGGCTCGATCACGTCGGCCTCATCGAAGTTGTCGTAGATGAGGCCAGCCGGGCGGGTGAAGACACCACGGTGAAACAGGTCGAACTTCCACGACGGCAGCTCACGCTTGAGCCGCTCGTACTCATCCTGGCTGAACGCGGGGTTGGCGATCGACTCGAAGTTGATCACGTCGATGTCGGGATGGTTCTCCTCGGCAGCCTTCCATGGCTTCCAGATCTCGGTGTAGAGCCACCCGAGGTTGTACGGGGTGGTGGTCATCAGGGCGCGGCCCTGGTGGAGCGAGAGACGACGCTGCAACGCTTCCCAGCTGGCGAGCTTGAACTTCGATTGCCCGCACTCGTCCATCCACACCGCCTTCGCGGTGGCGGATTCCAGCGAGTCGGGATCGGCGGCATACCCGAACCAGATGGTGGTCGGAACGTCAGGGACATAACCCCATAACCGGATCGCGCCCTCGTCAGAGATCTCGAACCGACGTGGCGGTGATGCCTTGTACTCGCCAAGCTGCAGTTGGTGTTCGAACAGGCGGCGGAACTCTGGTAGCGCCTTGATCTCCAGGAGCGGGAATGTCGGTGTCACCACCATGTAGTCGCCCGGGCCGCGTTGCTGAATCTCGTGGTGAAGCCAGTGAGGGCCGAACGCAGTCTTGCCGCTCTGCGATCCGGCGATCACGCAGACAAACCGCTTCTTGCTCAGCCATGCCCGCTGCTGGCCACGATGCAGGTTGAGCCGCATTCGTCCGCCAGCGATCTCCACCAGCTGCGGGGGTGACGGCATAGCCACGGCGGCACTCATTCCGCCAGGTCCTTATCGATTGCAACTTCAAGGGTGGTAATGGGGATCGGTCCACCATCGGGACCACTGATCTCGCGCTTCTCGGCGAACTGGCCAACATCCTGGGCAATCTGCTTCTCGAGCTCACGGAGTTCCCGATAGAGCGTCGGATCGAACTCGGCGTCCTTGGCTTTCACAAGTCGCGTCATCCGCTTGTGGCGATCGGTGTACGCCTCCATGCGGCGATCAAGGCGGGCCAACCCACTGCGTCGGGCACGCTCTATGAGTTCGTCTCGAAGGGTTGCTACTTTGTCGTTGAAGTCTGGATGGCGTTTCCAACTGTAAAGCGTGGAAGCGCTAACGTTGACCTTCTTGGCAATAGCCGCGTCTGTCAGGCGATCTTCCGCCAACAGCACAGCGGCCTCCGATGAAGCAGCACTCCATTCGAAGGCGTCTTTTTCACTGCGTTTTTCTGCAGGCTTGGACAACGCAAAATCCACGGCGAAGCTGTCCGCTTGGCCGTGGATAGTGTCATCATCGTTGATTTATTCGCTGCCGTCAAGTTCTTTACGGATGTTTAATGGGCTTTTTCGTAGTCAGCACACAGCCCCTGCATTGCTGCAAGGGCCG
>JBHWTK010000052.1:0-3348 GCA_043427975.1 Chloroflexia bacterium
AGTTCGAGATCTCCAACGACCCGCCCTGGCGGGAGGATTTCATCACGCCTGAGGGGCAACTGCAGCAGCGCAATCCCCTGCCCGCCAAACCCACTACCACCGTCACCGAGGACGACATTCGCGATTCGCTCATGTTCGTCATCGATCCGGAAGTCGGCGTGAACATTGTCGACCTCGGCCTCATCTACAACGTCGAACTCCACGGCACGGCGGCGGTCATCACCATGACGCTCACCACGCCCGGTTGCCCGCTGCACGCCACCATCGAGGAAGCGGTGAACCGGGTGATCGAAACACGTCACCCGCAGATCACGGACATTCGCGTCGATCTCGTCTGGGAGCCCATGTGGAATACCGATATGATCACCGAGGCGGGAAAGAGGCAACTGGGATGGTAAAGCCACGCATCGAGGCCGACTGGAAGATCAGCAAGGTGCTGGACGAGTATCCGGAGCTACTGGAGACGCTTGCCACCTCGCACCCGGCCTTTGGCAAGCTACGCAACCCGCTTATCCGCAAGGTGCAGAGCAAGCTCGTTACCGTCCACCAGGCGGCAGATATCGCCGGGATCGATCCAACAGTGCTCCTTAACCGCCTGAACACCGCGGTGGGTCACGAGGCTGTGGAGGGAACAACCACGGCGGCAGAGAAACCGGTGGCCAAACGACCCGACTGGGCGGGTTCAGCACCTGTTGCCCACGTACTGGATGTGCGCCCGATGCTCGAGCGCGGCGAGGAACCGTTCAAGGCTATTAACCAGGCAGCAAGCACGATCCCGGTCGGCGAGGTGCTATCGTTGCGCTCGCCGTTCGATCCCATCCCGCTGCGCGATGTGCTGGGCAAGCAGGGATTCGAGGCCTACACCAGCGGTGCAGGTGACGACTGGACCACCCTCTTCTACCGTGTCCGTGAGGCCCGGGCCACCAAACCCGTGCCAACCGTCGAAACCGGCGCACCCGTCACCGCTGAAGTGACGATCGACGTTTCCGAACTGGTGCCGCCCGAACCAATGATGAAAATCCTCGCCGCACTGGAAGCGCTGCCCGATGGCGGACAACTCACCGTTCACCACGTCCGACGGCCCATGCACCTCTACCCGCGCCTCGATGAACTCGGCTACGCCCATACCACCACCGAACTCGGGCCCGACAGAGTACAGCTGGTGATCACCAAGCCGGTCCACCCGTCATGATGCCTGTGTCAGGCACCACTGCGGTGCCGTTGCACATTCCGGCCCGTTACATGGTGGTGTCGGTACTCAGCCTGCTCGTTTGGCTGGGGCTGGCGCCATCGATGTTGGCCGATCTGGCGGACGCGCCACTCTCCTACCCGGTGGTGGCATGGACACACCTGCTCACTATTGGTTGCATCGGCAGCATGATCCTCGGGGCCAGCGTGCAACTGGTGCCGGTCGCGTTGCAGGTGCCCTTCCCGGCAGTCAACATCGCCGGGGTGTCCTGGTACCTCTGGGTTGTAGGTATCGTCCTCTTCGAAATCGGGTTTGCCGGCGAGATCCGGCCGTTGCTGGTACCGGGCGCGACGCTGCTCGGCACGGTGCTGGTGGGATATGCCATCGCAATCGCCGCGATGGTCCGCGCCTCCCGGCATCGCGATGTGGTGGCGTTCCACCTGCTGGCGGCATCGTGGCTGGCAGTAATCGGGTTCCTGCTTGGCTGGATGTTGGCGCTCACCAACGTGAACGGCGTGCTCGGCGGCATGCTGCTGCCGATTATGGCCGCGCACATCATCTGTATGATCGCCGGTTGGGTGGGCCTCACGCTGCTGGGCGTGGGCTACAAGCTCATCGGCATGTTCACCCTGGCGGAACGTGCGATCGACCAACTGAGCGGCAAGATCTCGGGCGTGTTGATTGCCGGTGGCACCATCGCGATGGTGACCAGCATCGTGTCTCGGCAACCGCGCATCCTGGTGAGCATCGCCGCCGGGCTGGTCACCTGGGGCGTGGTGATCGCTGCGCTGGAGGTTGCGCGCATGTACCGCAAACGCATGCGCAAATCGACTGACGTGCACATGCCGTTCGCGATCACTGCTCTGATAGTGTTGCTCACCTGCGCGATCTCGCTCGTGGTGGTTACGTTCGAGGCCACGCCCATGGCGAACCGCCTCACCGTCACCACCGTTTGGCTGGCGCTGGTCGGCTGTTTCCTGGTCGCAATCCAGGGCTTTTTCTACAAGATCTCCACGTTCCTGATCTGGTTGCACACCTACGCGCCGCTTGCCGGCAAGGTGCCGGTGCCGCAACTGGATGCCATGTACGACCGCAGGCTTGCCTTCGTCGGGCTTGTAGCGTGGATGGCAGGCGTGATCGCCGTCGCGATGATGCTGCTCGGCTGGCTGCCGGTGTGGTGGGGCTGGAGCATCGGGTTGCTGGCCGGCGGAGCGATCTTCGCGGTAAACGTGGGCCGCATCGCCCGGCACTGGCGCGGACCCGTGCCGACTCCCGTCCGCCACATCTAGCCGGGGCGCATCCCCAAACCTCCAGCAATTGGCTGCACGCGCAACCTGCAGCGAGTACGATTCCTTCCGCTACACTACGCGCATAGCAGCGCATTTTGGGGAAGGACAACGGCGATGGCTGACGGTATGGCGAAGGTACCGGTTGCACCCGCGAAGGACCGTAAATTCCGGCCAGATATCGAGGGCGTACGGGCGATTTCATCCGTTACCGTTATGCTCTATCATGCCGGCATCTCCTGGATGGCCGGCGGGTTCACCGGCGTGGATGTGTTCTACGTCCTTTCCGGGTTCCTGGTCACCGCCGGGTTGCTGCGCGAGGCTGAGAACCGCGGCATGATCAACTTCTGGGATTTCATGGGCCGGCGCTTCCGCCGCCTGCTGCCCGTGAGCGCCCTGGTGATCATCCTCACGGTGCTGGCTACCTATTACTGGATGGGCCCCACTGCCGGGAACACGGTAGCCGAGGATGCCAAGTGGACCTCGCTGTTCCTCGCCAACTGGCGGTTCATATCTGTTGGTACGGATTACCTCGGTGCCCAGAGTTCCGCCTCGCCGTTGCAGCATTACTGGACCCTTGCGGTTGAGGGCCAGTTCTACATCGCCTGGCCGCTCATTATGCTGGTCATCGCGCTTGTCGCGCGCAAGGTGGCCGGATGGTCCGTGCGATCAATCACCGCGGTGACGCTGATCGTGATGTTTGTCACCAGCTATTGGTGGAGCATCACATCTACGGAAACGCAGGCCACGGTCGCCTACTTCAGCACCTTTACCCGCGCCTGGGAGATCGCCGCCGGGTGTTTGCTGGCCGTGTTCGCGCCACACATCCTGCGTATTCCACGGGCTACCGGCGCCTGGCTGATGGTGGGCGGT
>JBHWTK010000053.1:0-43353 GCA_043427975.1 Chloroflexia bacterium
CCCTGACCCGCCGTCGTTTCCAGGCACGTGATGGTGGTGTTGTCCGGCAACGCATCAAAAATGCGGTTCAGCGATTCTGCGATCTTCGCGATTCCCGCATCGACCCCGCTCCCCGTATGCGCGCCAGGGTGCGTTACCAGAAATTCGATGTTCAGGATCTGCGCCCGCACGAGTTCATCGGTGAATGCATCCATCGATTTCGCATGGATGTCATCTTTCGGGGAGGCGAGGTTAATCAGGTAGCTGTCGTGCACCACCATCTGTTTCAGGCCGGTCCGTTCCCGTTCAGCATGGTACTGATCCACAACGCCGGGATCGAGCGGCTTGGCAAGCCACTGACGCTCGTTCTTGCTGAAAATCTGGCAACTGGTCGCACCCACATCAACGGCCCGCTGCAGCGCCTTGTGGACGCCGCCGCTGGCCGACGCATGGGTTCCAAACTCAAGAGTCATACGGCGCTTTCCATAGCTACAAGCTTCCGGATTTCATCTGCCTTGTAGCCGATAACGGCGTGCGACCCGCTTACCATGATGGGGCGCTTTAGCAGCCTCGGTTCCTCGAGCATGAGGTCGATTATTTCGTCGTCGGTGAGGTCCTCATCGGCCAAACCGCGTTCGCGATACGGTGTGCTCCGCGTGGAGAGCAGGTCGGCAACAGTCAGGCCGGTGCGCTCGAGAAGACCCGTGAGTTCTTCACGGGTGAACTTCTCCTTGAAGAACTCCCGCTTCTCGAAATCCGCGCCCGTTTCCTTCAGGATCGCTTCCGCGTTCCGGCAGGAAGAACATGAGTTGTACAAATAGGCAGTGATCACGGTGACCCTTTCTTAACATCGTTTCGCTGTTCCCAGTGTACCCGCGACCGGGGGATCGAATCCGCATCGTGCTAGACTTCCGGTCGACACTCATTGTTCAGGAGCCGTGTAACCAGCATATGAGCACACCTACCGCAATCAGCATCGTGATTCCGGTCTTCAACGAAGCGCATCGAATTAGCCGAACGCTTGATGAGGTTTGGCGCTACTTTCGTGATCGCGATGCGGAGATCCTGATTGTCGATGACGGCAGCACCGATTCAACGGTCGCCATGGTTCGGGCGTTTGCCCGCGACCACAAAGGTGTGCGCGTGCTGGCCGAGAAGCACCGCGGCAAGGCAGCGACCGTGCTCGCGGGGCTCCGCGAAGCAGAGGGGGCGTTGGTGGGGTTCATGGACGCCGACCTTGCTACTCCGCTCGAGACATGGGAACAGTGTTCAGACGCCATCGCACAGGGGGCTGGCGTCGCGATCGCCTCACGTGAGGGGATCGGCTCTATCAGGGTCGACGAGCCGTGGTACCGCCACGTGATGGGCCGGGTGTTTAATGGCCTCGTGCGGTGGTTGCTCCTGCCGGGCATCCATGACACGCAGTGCGGCTTCAAGGTGTTCAGCCGGGAGGCACTGGACGACATTCTTCCTCGCCAGCAGCTGTACCAGGATGCGCGAGAGGTTCGTACAGCCCGGGTAACTGCCTTTGATGTGGAACTGCTCTACATCGCAAGAAAGCAGGGCCACGCAATCGCCGTAATCCCGGTGACGTGGCAGTACGGCGATCATAGCAAGGTGAATCCCGTCACCGACACCATCCAGAACGTGGCAGATGTGCTGAAGGTGAAGTGGAACGACCTCCGTGGGAGATACTGATCTACGCGCCCAAGGCCGCGAGGCAATCAGGCAGGCTGCGTCAGCGTACGGCCTGCCCACTGAGTTAGTCATTCTGTCCGAACGCTGGAATACCGTCGCGCAACTCGGCAGTTCCGGCGTGATTGGCAAGGCAGCGCCAATCGGGCATCTGGCCAGAAGGAGCCCCGCGCGCTGGTACCAGCTGGAACTCCTTGCATGCCGACAGCTAAGGGCGAAAGGTGCGCCGGTGCAGCGGCCATACGTGGGCCGTGTCTTTATGCCGGGGGGCTCATCTGTGCCAGTTTCTCTCTGGCACGCGGTGCCTGGCGAGATGGGAACTGCCAGCGAGATGCAACTCGTCGACTCACTGGCGGAGATTCACCGGCTCGGTGAGGGCGTCGCGCTCGACGCGCCCTGGTTCGCCACCATCATAAGTCACTTCGATGACGTTTTCGCGATCTACCGTGAGCGCCCCCTGGTAGCCGCCGACACCCTCGCCCTCATGGATCGTCACTACCAGCGCCTGATGGACCAGGTGAGCACCTTTGACCTGCGGCAAGGATTCATACACGGGGACGCGCAGCGAAAAAATGCGATCCTGATTGACGACCGGGCTGTTTGGATCGACTTCGAGGAGTGTTCAATCGGCCCGCTGGCGTGGGACCTCGCCTGCCTGGCAAAACGCGCGGAGTTCGATACAGATCGCATCCTGGACCGGTATGCCGAGGTGTCTGGTAACGAGCGCATATCCAACGAGGCGATCCACGTGCTCCAAGAGCTGCGTGACCTTGAAGCGCTCACGTGGATGATCGCAATTCAGGAAGCGCGTGAACCAGCATTTCAGCAGGCTACCGCTGAATGGCTCCAGCGGTGGCGTGCTACCGCCGGTTAAACTGGCGCTCCAGTTCGTTCTGGCTCATGTGAAGCATTGTCGGACGACCATGCCCACAGGCGCGAGGGTGCTGGCAGCGTTCCAGCTGCGCCACAAGCTCCCGCATCTCCGGCAAGCTCAACGCCTGGCCGGCTCGAATGCTGGTATGGCAACTGGCGCTAATCGCGACAGAATCCATCCAGCTATCCCCCGCTCCACCATCCACCAGTTCCCGAAGAATGTCATGGATCCGTACCGAGATATCTACGCCACGAATCAACGCCGGAATCGCGCGAATGATGATCGTCGTATCCCCGAACCGCTCGACGTTGAAGCCGATTTGATTCAGCTCGTCTGAAGACTTCTCGAAGATCGCGAGCTCATCGGGAGGAAGCTCAACCACCAGCGGATCGAGCATCGGCTGCTGGTCAACCGCGTTCGCCTGCATCTGCGCCAGGATTTTCTCGTACATGATGCGCTCGTGGGCTGCGTGCTGGTCGATCATGAACATACCCTGCGGCCCTTCGGCGATAATGTACGTGGCTCCGACCTGACCCAGAACGCGCAATACAGGAATGCCAGACGGGTTGCCCGCTTCCGTGGTCTGCGTCTCACCGGGGTGTTCGATACGCGACCGCGAATCGAGCACCTGGTGGTCATCCAGCGGCAAAGGATCCGCTCCTGAAGCAAACGTGATCTGGTTGTGCTCCAGCTGCGCCCGGGGTACAGGCTGGAACTGAACCTCGGGGAGCACATCGTTGCGTTGGCCCAGCAACGCAGCATGGGCTGCCCGCTGTACCCCACGTGCCACCGCCCGTTCGTCGGCAAACTTGACCTCAGCCTTGGTTGGATGCACGTTTACATCCACTGCAGCGGGATCGACCTCAATCCGCACCATACAAATCGGGTGCCGCCCCACCATCAACAGGCTGTGGTAGGTGTCTTCAAGCGCGTACGTCAGGGCCCGGTGGGATATCAGCCGGCCGTTCACAAAGAAATGCTGGCTCTGGCGATGCGAGCGGCTCACGTCCGGAGCACTAATCCAGCCAGAAACCGTCACACCCGGGACGCGCATGTCATCGTCCAGGTTACCCAGCACTAGCACGCTGCCGGCAAGTTGGGCGCCAAACACACCGATTGCCGCCGAGGTGTCGTCACCCCGGCCATCTGTCTTGATGGCCGGACGGCCATCGTTGGTGAGGCTCCATTGGATATCGCTTCGGTGACAGGCATAGGCGCCAATCATCCGGTTGATATAGGTGGCTTCGGTAGCCGGCTGACGGAGGAATTTGCGCCGGGCTGGGACGTTGCCAAAAAGATCCTGCACCGTAACAGTCGTGCCTCGCGGCACTGCGGCGACACGCACCTCGCCGACCCGTCCGTAGTCGATGGCAATGGATCCGCCTCCATCACTACTGCCCGACCGGATCAGCAGGTCTGCCACCGAACCGATACTTGGCAGCGCCTCCCCGCGGAACCCGAGGGTGTGCAACCGTTCCAGGTCGTCGAACGACGTCAACTTGCTCGTCGCATGGCGCGTAACGGCGAGCGGCAATTCCTGCCGGCTCATGCCGCTGCCGTTATCGGTGACACGAATCAGTCTGTTGCCACCCTCCTCGATCTCGACATCGATACGGGTCGCGCCGGCATCGATGGCGTTTTCGATGAGTTCCTTCACCACCGATACCGGGCGTTCTACTACCTCGCCCGCCGCGATCTTGCCGATAGTCTCATCTGTAAGGAGTTGGATGGGCATGAGGTTTCCGATAGGTTTCTACTCAGTCTCTTCTATTCTAGCGTGGTTACGGATTGCGGCCTGAACAGCTTCAATGGTGGTCACCTCGCCCCGCGTGTTTGCAGACACACTGCCGGATGAGGGATCAAAGAACCGCCAGGGATGATCCACGGCCTTGCTAATTCCTATTCGCGGCCCACTCCACACAACGACGGACTCGCCGTACTCCAGGGAGAAAACGTTCCCCTCGAAGAGATCGTCACCGAGGTCGCTGAGGAGTACGCCCAATCCCTTGCCCACGTTCCCGGGACCGCGCAGCAGCTGGCGGTCGGGCATGGTTCCGCGCCGCGCCCGAATGTACTCGATGCCGAGTGACGGCTCGACGGCCCGTATGAGGATTCCGCCTGTCTCACCGGGACGGTGGCCAACGATATTGAGGCACGTATGAATCCCGTACGAACGGTACACATAGATCGTGCCCGGCGCTCGCGACATCACCTCGCGTGGCCCCTTCATACGAAAGCTGTGCGAAGCCGCATCATCGAGGCCGGAGTAGGCTTCCGCCTCGACAATACGGCCGCCCGTCACTACCCCATCCCGGCTAACGGTGAGGTGGCACCCGATAAGGTCGAATGCCACTTCCGCGGGGTGACGAGCCAGCCAGTCCCTATTCACCGGCAAGTGCCGCAATGCGCTCGCGAATCGACGTGATCTGTTCCTGCGATCGCGTAAGGCGGTCTCGCTGCACCTGCACGACATGCTCCGGAGCGCGGTCCACGAAACCTTTATTCGCCAACTGCTTTTCGGCGCGGGATTTCTCTTCCTCGGCCTCGGCCAGCTCCTTCTCGAGGCGGGTTCTTTCCGCCTGCAAGTCGACCATATCGGCCAGCGGCAGGCTGGCAACGACATCGCCCGAACGGGCACTGAGCGTGTTCGGTTCGTTCACCGGCGCTCCGGCATGAATCCGGAGTTGGTCATCCGCAATGCGGGCGAGGAAGCCAAGCTCCCGGCGTGCCGATTCGAACTCGCCGGCAAGTGCGCCGGGATACACATCGGCGGCGATCCAGCGTGCGGGCTCCACGCCAGCTTCAACACGGACGTTACGGACCGCCGTGACAAGGCCCATAAGTGCCTCAAACGCCTGCTCGGATGCGATATCGCGCGCTCCGGCCTGCGGCCATGCGGCCACCATGATGCTTTCACCCTGGTGTGGCAACTGCTGCCACAACGCCTCAGTGATGAACGGCATAAACGGATGCAACAGCCGCAAGCTTCGCTCGAGCGTGTAGGCCAGAACCTGGGCCGTAATCGCCGGCTCGCCTTGGTCCTTCCGCACCTTGCTGGCCTCGATGTACCAGTCGCACAGCTCATTCCAGATAAACTCGTTTACCTGCCGGCCCGCCTCCCCGAACAGGTAGCGTTCCATGAGGTTCGTGGCAGATTCTGTCACAGCGTCGAGCCGGCTGATGATCCACCGATCGGCCAGTTCCAGCTTGCCTGTCGGCCGCGCCGGACCCTGGTCGTCCATGGCGATTTCGTGCTCACCGATGGTTCGCAGCGCAAACCGTGTGGCATTCCACAGCTTGTTGCCGAAGTTCCGGCTTGCTTCCACCTTCTGTATGCTTAGCCGGCTGTCGTTGCCTGGGCTCGCCTGCGTCACCAGCGTGTAGCGAAGCGCATCCGCCCCGTACTCGTTCGACACCTCAATCGGGTCAATCACATTGCCCTTTGTCTTGGACATCTTGGCGCCTTCGATATCGCGCACAATGCCATGCAGGTAGACGGTGTGAAACGGCACCTCGCCCATGAGCTCGATACCAAAGAACACCATCCGGGCCACCCAAAGGAAGAGAATCTCGTAGCCGGTTTCCATGACGGACCCCGGGTAGAAGCGGCGGAGATCCTCGGTGTCGTCTGGCCAGCCGAGGGTGCTCATCGGCCAGAGACCGGAACTGAACCACGTATCGAGCACATCAGGATCCTGCTCGATACTGGCACTGCCGCACTTCTCACACGCGGTTTCGGCTTCGTGTTCGCTGGCCCACTGGTGGTTGCAGTCTGCACACGTCCAGATAGGAATGCGATGTCCCCACCACAGCTGGCGCGAAATGGTCCAGTCATGGATGCCTTCCAGCCAATTGTCATACACGCCCTTGAATCGTTCAGGCACGAACGTAAGCCGGCCATCCTGGGCAGCGTCGTAGGCGGGTTTGGCAAGATCGGCCATGCGCACGAACCATTGCTCGCTCACCATCGGCTGAATCACTGCGCCGCAGCGATCACAATGGCCAACGCTGTGACTATGCGGCTCGATTTTCACCAGCAGCCCGAGCTCTTCAAACCGGTTGACGACGGCCTTCCGGCCTTCGTCGACTGGCAGCCCCTCGAACTCGCGGCCCTCCTCGTTGATGGTCGCGTCCTTGTTCATCATGGTGATAAACGGCAGGTTATGGCGCTTGCCGATCTCGAAGTCGTTCGGGTCGTGCGCTGGCGTCACCTTCACAGCCCCGGTTCCGAACTCGATATCGACATGTTCGTCGGGGATGATCGGCACCAGTCGACCCACGATCGGCAATCGCACGTGCTTCCCAACCAGGTGGCCATAGCGCGGGTCGTTCGGGTTCACGGCAACGGCGGTATCGCCCAGCATGGTCTCCGGCCGGGTGGTAGCAACGATGACCTTCTCGTCACTCCCTTCCACTGGGTAGGCCAGGTGCCACAGGTTGGTATTCACGTCCTGGTACTTGATTTCAAGGTCGCTGATGGCGGTGTTGCAGCGCGGGCACCAGCTGATCAGCCGTTCGCCCCGGTAGATCATTCCCTTGTCGTACAGGTGCTTGAACGCCCTGCGCACTGCCTTCGCCGGACCTTCGTCCATTGTGAACGTGAAACGGCTCCAGTCGGCGCTGGCACCCAACAGCTTCATCTGCGTGCGGATTTGCGGGCGGACCTCGTCCATGTACTGCCAGACGCGCTCCAGGAACTTCTCGCGCCCGAGATCGCGCCGGGTGAGCCCCTCTTCGGCAAGGATTTTCTCGACGACCCACTGGCCGGCGATGCCTGCATGGTCGGCACCAGGCACCCACAGGGTGGGGTCACCCATCATGCGGTGCCATCGGACCATGATGTCTTCCAGGGCGACGAACATCACGTGGCCCACGTGCAGTACGCCAGTGACGTTCGGTGGCGGCATGATGACGACGAACGGCTTGCGCCCTTCGGTCAGGTCCTTGTCATTGGGCTGGAAGTATCCTTGCCCGTCCCACCAGTCGTAGAGATCGCGTTCGACTTCTGCCGGGTTGTAGGTTTTGGCGAGTTCCGCCGGTCGGGTCCCTGTCATGGTGCGTTGCTCCGCTATGTAGCCTTCAAAATTATTGGCGGTTAAATCGGTGGTACCGGTTACTCCGGGTATCGTCCGGAAAAACGAAAAACCGCCCTGACATATGCCAGGACGGGAACCCATTAAGGGACCGCGGTACCACCTCGCTTCGGCGATTTCTCACCGCACTCGAATCGCGTTATCGGGCGAACCCGTCACCGGCTACTACATGCCTCACCGATGCTCCTCACAGGCGACGTTCAGTGGCTGCGCGTACGATTCTTGCACCAATGTGAATCGCTCTCTGGAACCGCTTGCCACCTACTCCTCCCGGTCGCAGGATTGGTGCAAGTATAGCAATCCCGTCAAGTGGTTGGCGGCCCGTTCCGCACCATTGTTAAGCCCCTGTATCGCCGGTAGCCCTGCGTGGTACACTGCCAGATGCGAATAAATGTTCGCATTCTGTCTGCCCACTCCACCGAGGTCAGCATGCCCCAGTACGACCAGATCAAAATCCGTGGCGCCCGAGAACACAACCTCAAGAACATCAATGTCGATATCCCGCGAGATAGCCTGGTTGTGTTCACCGGCCTTTCCGGCTCGGGCAAGAGTTCGCTGGCGTTCGATACGATTTTCGCCGAGGGCCAGCGCCGGTATGTCGAATCGCTCAGCGCCTATGCGCGGCAGTTCCTCGGCCAGATGGAAAAGCCGGACCTCGACACGATTGAAGGTCTGTCACCGGCGATTTCGATCGACCAGAAGGGTTCCAGCAGGAACCCGCGTTCGACCGTCGGTACGGTGACAGAGGTTTACGACTATATGCGCCTGTTGTGGGCGCGTACCGGCCACCCCCACTGCCCGAACGACGGCACACCGATTGAACGACAGACACCGCAGCAGATGGCCGATATCCTCCTGGGGCTGGAGGACGGCACCCGATTGATGATCCTCGGTCCGGTGATCCGCGACCGCAAGGGAGAGCACCTCGCCACACTGGAGGAAATCCGGCGGCAGGGGTTCGCCCGTGTGCGTGTGGATGGCGAGATTCGCGAGACCGAAGAAACGATCAAGCTGGCAAAGACCAAGAAACACAGCATTGAAGTTGTGGTCGACCGCATGGTGATCCGCCACCCCGAAGACCTGCCCGAGGGTGAGCAACACCCGGACAAGGTTCGCCTGATCGATTCGCTGGAAGTGGCGCTGCGCATGAGCGACGGCATCGCCATCGCGCAAGTGATTGACGGCGATGAGCTGACCTTCTCCGAGAAGTTCGCCTGTCCGGTATGCGGATTCAGTTACGCCGAGCTTGAACCACGCAACTTCAGCTTCAACAGCCCCCATGGTGCCTGTGAGACCTGCATGGGCCTCGGCACCACCATGGAGCTCGATCCGGAACTGATCATCCCGAATCGCGCCCTCAGCATCGCCCAGGGGGCAATCCTGCCATGGATGAAAACCGGTCTCGAGAACAGCAAGTGGTATGGCGCATTGCTGAAGGCCGTTGCGGCCCGATATGAGTTCTCACTTGATACACCCGTTATGCACATGGATCCGGCGCATGTGAACCTGGTGCTGCATGGTACAGGTGACGAAAAGGTGAAGGTGCAGTACGCACCCCGCTCCGGCCGCATGCGCACATACGACGTCGCATTCGAGGGCGTGATCCCGAACATGCAACGCAGGTACAACCAGACTGAATCCGACTGGATGAGGGAAGAGATCGAGCGGTACATGGCCACGCGTCCCTGCCCCACCTGCCACGGCCAGAAGCTTCGGCCTGAGATCCTCGCTGTCACCGTGAACGGCCGCAGCATCATCGAGGCCTCCCGCATGCCGGTGCATGAGGCAAGCGCCTGGTTCGATGCGCTTAATGTCGACCCGAACGAAGCCCCGAATGCCGTCCTTAACAACCGCGAGTACCTCATTGCCCGCCAGATCCTGAAAGAGATTACCGAGCGGCTTGGCTTCCTTGTGGACGTAGGCCTGGATTACCTGACGCTGGAACGCAGCGCCAACACCCTCTCGGGTGGCGAAGCGCAGCGTATCCGCCTCGCCACCCAGATCGGTTCCAGCCTGATGGGGGTGCTGTACATCCTTGACGAACCGAGCATCGGCCTCCACCAGCGGGATAATGCCCGGCTAATCAAGACGCTCGAACGCCTGCGCGACATCGGCAACACCCTGATCGTGGTTGAACACGATGAAGACACCATGCGTGCCGCTGACTGGATCGTTGACATTGGGCCTGGTGCTGGCGAGCACGGCGGCCACCTGGTTGCCGAGGGCCCCCTGGAAGCGATCAAGGCTAGCGAGGAATCGATTACCGGCCAGTTCCTTAGCGGGGCCAGGAAGATCGAAAAGCCTGAGAAGCGACGCGAGGGCAACGGCAAGCGCCTGAAGCTCATCGGTGCTCGCGAGAACAATCTGCGCGATGTCACGGTGGAGTTCCCGCTTGGCACGTTTATCTGCGTAACGGGCGTTTCCGGCTCCGGCAAGAGTTCGCTCATTACCGACACGCTTCACAAGCGGCTGGCAATGGACCTCCATCGCGCCAGGCAGCGTCCCGGATCGCACGATGCGCTGGAAGGCGTGAAACACCTGGACAAGGTGATCGAGATCGACCAGAGCCCAATCGGCCGTACGCCACGCTCCAACCCAGCAACGTACACCGGGGTGTTCACCACTATCCGCGAGTTGTTCGCATCCATGCCGGAGGCGAAGACGCGCGGCTACAAGGCTGGCAGGTTCAGCTTTAACGTGAAGGGTGGCCGCTGCGAAGCCTGTAAGGGCGAGGGCATCATCCAGATTGAGATGAACTTCCTGCCCGACGTGTTCGTGCCCTGCGAAGTCTGCCAGGGAGCGCGCTACAACCGCGAGGCGCTTGAGATCCTGTACAAGGGCAAGTCAATCGCCGATGTCCTTGATATGAACGTCGAGGAAGCGCTCACCTTTTTCGAGAACAACCCGGCAATCAGCAACAAACTGCGGACGCTCTATGATGTTGGCTTGGGATATGTCAAGTTGGGACAGCCCGCAACCCAGCTATCCGGTGGTGAAGCACAGCGCGTGAAACTCAGCAGCGAACTCTCACGCCGCTCGACCGGGAAGACGATGTACATCCTGGATGAGCCGACCACGGGCTTGCACTTCGCGGATATCGAGCGCCTGCTGGCCGTGCTGCAGCGACTCACCGATGGCGGGAACACCGTGCTTGTGATTGAGCACAACTTGGACATCATCAAGAGCGCGGACTGGATCATCGATATGGGTCCCGAAGGTGGTGCCGGGGGCGGTCAGGTCATCGCACAGGGAACGCCTGAGGATATCGTGCAGGTACCGGAATCGTTTACCGGCCAGTTCCTCAAACCGATGCTTGCATGACGTTGCGGCCGCATGAAAATGACGGCCAAAACAGAAATTTCATAGTCCACCTCTTGGTATTGACGGTGACGTTTGCTACTATCGGTTGCAGAACAGTCGCAACGGATGCATTCGGTACCTGGTGCGAAGAGGAACGGAGGCAATCCTGATCCGGAAGGATTCGGCAGGGTGAACGGAGCCGTACTGGTACTCAACCAGAACTATGAACCTCTGAACGTGTGCGACGTTCGTCGAGCCCTCGTGCTCATTCTCGGTGGGAAAGCGGATGTGTTGGAGCAGCGCGACCACTACCTCCATTCAACGACACATATATTCAACGTGCCCTCAGTCATCCGACTGCGGGCATTTGTTCGTCGCCCGCGTCCGCGCGTCAAGCTCAGCCGCCGGGAGATCTTTATCCGCGACAGGTTCACCTGCCAGTACTGTGGCACCGTTGCGAAGGACCTGACCGTAGACCACGTTGTGCCGCGCTGCCGTGGCGGCCAGCACGAGTGGACAAACGTGGTGGCCAGCTGCAAGGCGTGTAACCACCGCAAGGCGGGTCATCATTTAAGCGAACTCCGTATGGAACTGCGGACCACGCCGTACGAGCCCCGGCCCGGCGCGTACTACACCATCGAGCGCAGGCTGGATCTCGCCCATCAACCCGATTGGCACAAGTTCCTGCCCGGCCTCGAGTTCGCTACATCTTCACTTTCGGCCTCTGAGAGCCCCGCGGCCGACTGAGCGACGGGATTCTCTCCCGCTCGCCCGGCACCGCGGGGCAAAACCCCTTGTCAGCGACCGCCTTCAGGCGGCACGCTTGATTGTGTTTGCGTTGGCTGTAAGAAAGGCCCCGATAATGAACGATATTCGTGAGATACGAGAAAACCCGGCAGAGTTCAAACGCAGGATCGAAAGCCGGCAGATTGAGGTTGATGTCGATCAACTGCTGGCGCTGGATGAGAAACGTCGCGCCCTCATTACCGAGGCGGAAGCCGTGAAAGCCGAGCGGAACGCGGGCTCGAAGCAGGTGGGCAAGACGAAGGATCCCGAAGAGCGCCAGAAGCTTATCGCGGAAATGGGTAACCTTGGCGACAGGATTAGCGCCCTCGACTCCGAAGCGAACGCGATTGACGCAGAGCTTAGAGACTTGCTGCTCAACATTCCCAACCTGCCCGATCCCGAGGTTCCGCTCGGGAAGGACGAGCACGATAACGTGCCCGGCCCTGAGCAAGGCGCCCCAATCCGTGAGTTTGGTTTCACCCCCAAGCCGCACTGGGACCTCGCCGAGGAACTCGAACTGATCGATTTTGAACGTGCCGTCAAAATCGCCGGCTCACGGTCCTATATCTTGCGCGGCGATCTTGCGCGCATGCAGCGGGCACTCATGGACTGGATGATTGATGTCCACACCGAACGGCATGGCTACCTGGAAATGCAGCCGCCGTACCAGGTGAACTCGGCCACCCTCGTGGCAACCGACAAGCTGCCGAAATTTGCGGATACGCTCTTCAAGGATCACGAAGAGGACAAATGGCTCATCCCGACCGCCGAAGTCCCTGTGACCGCGATGTACACGGATGAGATTCTCGGCAATGATCAACTGCCGATTTATCACGTCGCCACCACACCATGCTTCCGGCGAGAGAAGGTGTCAGCAGGCAGGGATGTGCGCGGTATCAAGCGCGTGTTCCAGTTCATGAAGGTAGAGCTGGTGAAGTTCGTCAAGCCGGAGGAATCGGCTGCAGAGCTCGATCGGCTGGTGGATGAAGCCACCTATATCGCGGACCAGCTCGGCCTGCGGTGGCGGCTGCTTGAACTGTGCACCGGTGATCTTGGATTCGGCGCTGCGCGGACCTACGACATCGAGGTCTGGGCACCCGGTTGCCAGGAATGGCTGGAAGTGAGCAGCTGCAGCAATACACGGGATTACCAGGCACGGCGTGGCAATATCCGCTATCGTGCAGAGAATGGGAAACCGGCCCTACTCCACACGCTGAATGGATCAGGCCTCGCTATTCCACGAGTCATGATCGCGATATTGGAGAACTACCAGCAGGAGGACGGAACGATTTTGGTTCCAGAGGTGCTGGTGCCCTACATGGGAGGCAAGCGTGTCATCGGCAAGCAGCAGCCGGTGGGTCCTAGCAAGCACGCGCTGGAGGCATAAACGGCAGACGCCCGAATCGTGTTGATTCGGGCGTCTGTTTGGTCCCCGGCGGAGGGGGCGGGATTCGAACCCGCGGCGGCTTTGACACCGCGACGGTTTTCAAGACCGCTCCAATCGTCCACTCTGGCACCCCTCCGTGGAGGAGTTTACTTCACCAGAAAGGCACTTTTACAGTGCTGCGGTATTCATCGCCTGTTTGGTTGTTTCACGCTGGCGGTATCTGCTAGACTATCCCGGCAACTGGGGAGGTGGCCGAGCGGTTGAAGGCGCTCGCCTGCTAAGCGAGTATAGTGTGTTAAGCACTATCGAGGGTTCGAATCCCTCCCTCTCCGCCCCGGTTCTCCGGTCGATTGCCAGGTTTGCAATCAGGCATTCGACCGGCTTATACTGTGGCTCGCACGTGTGCCCGTAGCTCAGGGGATAGAGCGTTGGGTTGCGGACCCAAAGGCCGGAGGTTCGAATCCTCCCGGGCATACCAAGGCTGAAGCCATAAGGGTTTTACGAGAAGGCAGTAAGTCAGAGTTCATCTCTGGCCTACTGTCTCTTCGGTTTTCAGAGGCTCCGATTGGAGAGTTCTGATGGATGCAATGGTTCGTGGCTTCTTGTTAGATCGTCAGTCTCGCGGTTATACCGACAAAACGATACGCTGGCATGAAGCTGCGATGAAAAGGTTTTACAACTGGCTAGAGACCAACAAGTTGCCGACAGAACCGACAAGTTGGTCTGCACTCACGCTGAGGGAGTACATCGTCTTTCTCCAGACAACAAACTCCAAGAGGGGCAAGCCCTTCGCAGGCGCAACTGTGACCAACGCTGCTGAATCTCTACTCGCTTACTGTCGGTGGCTCTATGAAGAAGAACTCATAGACAAAGACATCACCAAGCGCGTGAAGAAGCCAGCGCCACCACAAGAGCAAAAACAACCCTTCACAGAATACGAGTGCAGGGCCCTACTTTTCACGTCTCAGAAGACCTCTCATGGCCGCAGAGACCATGCAATCATGTGTGTCCTTCTGGACTGTGGATTACGCGCCACAGAACTCACCAACCTCTGTATTGATGATGTGCTACTCGACCAGCACTTGATTCAGGTGAGGCAAGGCAAGGGCAAGAAAGATCGTGTAGTGCCACTTTCTTTGGAGACAGCGAAGGCAATCAACAGGTACATCGTCAAAGACCGCTCCAAGATCGAAGATAGCTCAGGAAACCTCTTCCTCAGTGAACGAGGTGGAGCATTGCAGTGGAGTGGCCTCAGACGAATCATTGAGAGGGTGGCACTTCAAGCTGGTGTCAAAGATGCCTATGCTCACAGGTTTCGTCACACTTTCGCATTGATGTTCCTTCGCAATGGTGGCGATGCGCTCACGCTGCAACGAATCCTTGGTCACACCACGTTGGATATGACGCGAAAGTACGTCAACATGCAAAGTGATGATCTTGTTCGGTCTCATTCGTCAGCTTCTCCCCTCTCCAACCTGAAGTAGCAATTTCTCTGGGCCTTTTGTCCTTCTGGTCAAAAGGCCTTTTTTACTTACTGCGAAGCGCACCTCCTCTCCAGGCGGAGCGTGATTAGTTCCTCGAAACCTGTTCCGCCGAGTCTTATGCAAGTGGCAAGCGACATGTGACATACATTCGATAGGGAATGATATCCGAACACTCACTTATGAAAATACCTGAAAAATCTGTACAAATGTGATATAATAAAGGCTCAATAAAGTTTCAAGACTAGGGGCGCTCTCGGGGAGACGTCTTTTTTGGTTCGTGCTGCATAGGATGGGCACAAAAGCCATGTACCAGTGCCATCTCTCGCGCTCGTGAACGCGGCTTTGGGTGGCTCTCATGGAATTTCTGGCGTTGCAAACTAGAGTGAAATAGAAGGAGGGGAACGTGAATAGACGAGGTTTTCTAAAGGGTGCTGCTAGTACTAGTGTGGTGCTTTGCCTTGGAGGGCAGGAAGTCCTGGCCCTCCCTGAACCCAAGGTAGTAGAGAGCCGGTGGGAGACTACTGATAGTGGAAATGACCTCATGGAGGTTTTCGAAACAAGAATCACTGGATACACCACCATCAAAGATGCCTTCAACAGACTCATTGAGGCAGAAGAAATGGCTCTAGAGGATGACGCTAGAGGTGAGATTATCGGATACGACGAAAGCGACGAAAACATAAATGGGGACAGGCACGTTGAGCGATGGCAAGCGTTCTTCGTCGAGTACTCCAATCCTTACATCAGCACTCAGCGCGCATATGCGCATGCCGCGAACCTTTTGTATGAGTTCAGGTGGGAGTTCATTCACTCGGGAGATTCTGACGCCTATCGGGTATTCAGGAGCGTTATGAATCGAGCGACCAACGCCTACCAACCTGAACCGATGATGAAACTCCTTCCCACGCAGGAGGAGTTCGAGGAGGTGGGCACTTACAAACAAGTTTCATAGACGATACGTGGCAACTAAGGGATTCGGGGAGCGGTCGTTAGATGATAGACCGCTCTTCTGTATTAAGAACGATAGGAGATAACACATGTATGAGATAAGAATCGATTCAAGACCACGTTTGGAAGTAGTCAAAGGCACCCACTACCTCACCCTACCAAGAAAGCCCTGGTTGGTTGGTGGAGTCATCAGAGAAGGCTCCTTGGTTTTTCTCTCGGCAAAAGAGGGCACTGGCAAGAGTTTTGTGGCTCTTGAGTTGGCTCATTGTATAGCGCTTGGTAAGGACTTCTTTGGAAACGAAGTAACGCAAGGGGAAGTGGTCTACGTTGCAGCGGAACGAGGGGAATCACAAAGAGAACGCATGGAAGCGCTGAGAGACTTGAAGGCTTACGACATTGACGCTGTTCGTTTCATTGACCACTCATTCAAGTTCAACAAGTCAGAAGATGAAAACTACTTTTATGAAACGATGGATCGTCTTGACATCAAACCGAAGCTCGTGATCGTCGATACGCTGAGAGCATCTTTCGAGGGTGATGAAAACAATTCTTGGAATGCACAAGCGACGATGGACGCCTTCAACAGAATCAGAAAGCGGTATGACACGACGATTTTGTTGTTGCACCATGTCAATGCCTTTGGGAAGAGTCGTGGCTCATCAGCTTTCATCGGCAGCGCTGACACTGAACTCTTTATGAAAGAGTCATAGTCAAAGAAGGTCCAGAGAGTTTACCTGACTGTACGTAAGCAGAACAATGGCAAGAAGTACACGAAGTACACACTCGATGCACAAGAGATCGACTTTGGCAACGACTACTCAAGCATTGTGTTTAACCTCAGTGGCACTGAGCAGACTGATGTATCTCCAGAGGAGGAAGAAGTCACCAACCAGCGAGAGCAGAACATCCTGGACATTCTTGACACTCATGGCACCATCACGAGCCTTCGTCAGCTACAGACCAAGCTGCAAGAAACCGAGGGTGTGCTTTCGAATCGAGACACCCTCAAGAAGGAACTGAAAAACATGGTTGAGAAGGAGATGATTGTGTTTGAAACTGGCGACACCAACGCTAGTGGGCCTCCGAACAGTAAGAAGATCGCCATCTCGCTTCCTGAACAAGTGGAACAGTATGTGGAACAGTAGTTGAACAGCGTCATTATGGATGCCCGAAAACACTTATTCCATGGGCTTTTTAGAGTGGAACATTGAACTGGAACACTATATAGAAGAACCTTTGTTTCTTGCACAAAGGTTCCTCTCGCAAGCGATTCACCTCCAAAGGCCGCTTACTCGCTACGCTCGTCCTTTTTTGCTTGGTTGAAGTGTCTTTGTCCCAAAGAGTTTTATGGCACCTGCTCTCCAGCTAAGAGGGTGCCACCCTACTCTTTTTGTTGTTGGCTACTGAACGAAAGGCCTTTAACGATGATGACTAACAAGACGTGTAAACAATGCGATGAGAGTAGAGAGGTGCATAACTTCCATGTGAAGAGTGACACCGCTGTTGGGCACTTCGCTATCTTCCGAAATTGCAGTCGAACAAAGGAAGGTAGCCAGCAACGTAAGGAAAGAGCGAAAGACTGAGAATCTCAGTCCGACGACGTAAGAGGTTGTTACCAATCTATTCATATCTTGCACGAACCCCGGGAACAAGATCATACTTTCCTAAGGAATCCCAACAACCAGATAGTAGGTGGCTCAGGAGTAACTGCAATGAACCGAAGGCTTTTCTGCAAGGTAGGGGCGGCTCTATCACTTGCTCCTCTAGCGATTGCGAACCTTTCAGCGCAGGAAGCTGAGATCGCTGATGGCATCACCATGCACGCCCGGAGGGAGTTTTTTGAGACTTTCGCCGATATAAGGGTTGACTGTTTCGCTTTCAAAAACAAGCGCACAGCGGAAAAGGGCTACGCGTCGTTCTACGATTGGCTCATGACGAACCCAGAGGATGATCCGATTCGAAAGACGAACACAAAAGACTTGCTGTTAGAGGAAGAGCAAGGAAGCTTCGGGAACAGATCAAATTCTAAAGTCTGGGTGGACTTCCCAAAGGAGAAGGTGCAGGAGTTCAGCGTATTTCTGTCGGAAACCCGATCAGAGTCGGGTGATAACGTGAGCGAACTACTACTGCGTGTTAGTACGCTCGTTTATGTGTTCAGATACGTGTCCCATACACCCAACTATGGCTGGAATGAAACCCAACACTTCGTTCGCTCCGACGAATGCGTAGTTCGGGAAACATACACCGAGGAAGAAGTAAGAGCCAACATGCCGACTGTTGGTGGCCTATGGGGGGACAACCAGTTTGCTGACCCCAAGATGACTTTGGACGAATTCAAAATCATAGGGGGCAACTAAACCAACACAGACAAGACATGAACTTAGTAGAGGTAGTGATATGAAACTTGACCGGAGACAATTGGTACTAAGCTCGGTCTCTGCGCTCGCCCTAACGCGGGTGGCAGCCCAGGACCAAGATTATCTCAACAAGCGCCTTGACAAACCCCTAAGGGCCTTCCGGAGCGCTGAGGCGCTGCACGTTTCGTTTCAGCAAATTGAATGGTTTAAGGATTGGGGGACCGAATCTGAGATGTTCTCATCCTTGGGAGCTTACTCGTTGAGTTTTGACACTGAGGAGGCCGCAAAGGACTTTTACGACAACTCAATGACATTGTTCGATATTGAATGGCTTCTAACGAGCGAAGACCCCACTATGCCCTGGTATTCGTTCGATCTAAGCAAGGATCAGGGTGCCGATATTGAGGGAGATGCTAGAGGGCGAATTCTCGGTGCTTTGGTGGACGACAACATCACTTGTTTCCTGTTTCTTCAGAAGGGTGTATTGGTTGAGGTTTGGGACGATCTGTACTATTTCCCTGATTGGGGTCCTTCAGCTCGCGAAAGCTTGGTCCATGCCGCAAGTAACGTCTTGAACCGGCTCAGCGTAAGCCAAGAATTCAATACAAAAACCGAACTATCAAGCGCTCTGCCTACAGAGGAGGACTTCGAAGAAGATGTCAGCAATTTGAAGATTCGAGCTGAGCGCTACGTTAAGCTCAAGGCATAGCAGGAAGGGTTTGCGCCTTCGAGATTCGCTTCGAATGGGCGACAAAGGGGTATGTCGGCTACAGGAGTGCCATTTAGACTCGAAAACACAGAGTCGATCTGATCGCGCGAATATTGAAGCCCCTTACGATCAGTGTCCAAAGACTCTTATGGAGCGTGTTTGTGGGGGTGCCTGGATCGTCTTCGGGAGAACCGCTGTAACTAAGCCTTGTCTGTACACCACTTCTTGCACCAACTTCAAGGAATCCTCGCATGCAAGCGTTGCCATTCATGACTTTCGCAATGTTCGGGCGTGTTCAGTACTTCGGGGATTATCCCCGCCACGAGTCATAAAGGGTTGGCCAAGTCGCGGTCCTGAGAGGTGGTCAGGCTTTTGAAAATCCGGATAACCAGCCGCTCTCGGAGCTCGATGGCACGACCAAGCGTGGCAATGAGTGGTACGCGCCACCAGCAGCGGATGGCAAGGAGGCTATCAAGGCTGGTGCTCGTATGTGGTCTGGATCGTCAGAGCTGATCTAGACTCTCCCAGTCGTAGAAAGTTCTCTCGTCTATGAAGATCGCGTCATCTACATACTTCTGGAGATCACTTAAGTTGATGTCAAGATTCTCTAAGAGTTGGCGACCGAACTTGGTGTGGTCCCACTCCCGCTGCAGGCGATACGATAGCTGCCCTTTAGGAGGGTTGTGTGGGTCACGAGCGTGTAGAGTTGCTTCTGTTCTGAACCGGGGAGCGTCAACGCTGTACTGCACGTCAAGATTCGTGTAGGTTCCCCTAACAAAGGTTGTACCTCTAAAGTCTGTAGTCAACCATGAAGGTGCATAGAAAGCACAGTCATAGAAAAGGCAACCGCTGAATCGAGAAGTTATGAGTTTAGAACCAGTAAAGTCGCATCCAATGAAGTTTGCTCCGCAGAAGTCACCATCTCTGAACTCAACCCCTCGAAAGTCCACTCCAACAAACCTCAGCGGCTCGTCTTCTCCATCCATATAGCAATGTTGTCGTTGACACAGGATTGAGACCGCAACCGAAAGGTCAGTAGGTGCCACGAAGTTTTGTGGTAAATGACCTATGACAGGTCCCGCTCTGAAGCTTGCTTGAACGAAGGCAATCACTACATCAATGCACTGCTGGTAGTAGTCATTCTCGTGATCTTTTGAGAGTTTCTGGAGCGAGTACAAACCAGCCACGCGGCGTTGAGGGCTGTCCTTGTCTCCAAGTTGCTCTGAAGCTTTGTAGAACAACTCTGCAATCTTGGTGTCACGATCTATCTGAAGTTGTTCTGTAGCGTTCTTCACTGTCAATGAAGTTAGACGAGTGTTGGCTTGACTGGTTCGAACACTGTGGAAGGTGAGATAGACACCACTGATGACTACAGCACCAGTCGCAATTGTACTAACGAGTTGAAGGAACTCATTCTTTTCGTCAAAGGTTGTGGGTTGGGTCCATTTGTAGGCTATATAGACGTGGGCCATTCCAGCTACGATCAGGACGAAGACCAACCCCGCAAATCTGTACTTGAACTTGGAGTACCACTTGCTATGGAACTGGTCTACCAAGCCTAAGTGCTCAGCGAGTTCATCCGCGAAGATCTTTCTCATCTCCCACTCCATCTCGTCTGTTTTGAATCGCATCTGTAGCATACGAGCGATTCAGCAGGGTGTCACTGAACCAAGGGTTTAAAGCAGGTCCGACTTGCACTACAATGCACTCAAGGCAGTGGGATTGGCCTATTGTCTAGGTGCTTTTTCGGGGCCTTCTGAAGGCCAAGAACCTTATGGAATCAAGCTTTTCTGCCGGGGGATAGAGCGTTGGGTTGCGGACCCAAAGGCCGGAGGTTCGAATCCTCCCGGGCATACCACTTGTAAACCAGCCGTTCCCTTCGGAGCGGCTGTTTTGCTTTTAATCGATTTTCCTTTTGTCCCGCTATACTGAGGCTCCCTACAAAGGAGCCAGGACATGAGCACACACACCACACCCCTGTTGTCCGTTTCGCGCTCGTATAACCCTGCCGTGGGAACATCGCAGGTAGGGTACCGGGCTATCTCCGGCGACATCTCCAGCGGCGAACGCGTGCACCTGCAAGCATGGGCCCTGGTCTATCCGCTCTGCGTGATCGCCGACTCCTATTACGATCTGTTCGTGAAGCTGTTCGCCGAGGTCAACAGTCGAGGGGTCGTCGCCCTCCCCATCAATGGAATCACCAGCCAGAAGTTCGCCAACATGAGCGAACGCGCAAACCTCATCGGCGAGCGGGCCACCATATGGGTCACATCTATGATCAACGACGACCGGCAACGTGGAGCCGTGGCGGTAGCCCTGAGTGACAACCTGGTCCACCTGTTCTCTTTCGAACCCTATGCCGCCACGGGAAGGGAACGCGGGGTCTACCTTCTCGAAGATATCGTCCGTAATGCTGCCGCACGCATGGCCGGGTTGAAACTGTCGCCAACTGCGGACACCGTAGGTCGGTTACCAGTGTTGCAGGATATCGGCAACCTGCTGGCCAATACCCGCGTAGACGAGAGCTGGTACAGGGTTACCGGGAGATAGACCGAGGACAGGCCCGGTACGGAAATCGTCAAACCGTTGCCTCTGATCAAGGGGGATACCATACGGGTCATCAGCCCGTCGTGGTTCGGCGGCGACTCATTCGTCCCTCGCGCCATGCGAGATGTGGAGTTACCTCGGTCGCTGGGATACCAGGTGGAAATCGGGGAACATGCCTTCGGGAAGCGGCGACACGTCTCCGGGTCAGTACGGGAGCGCATTGAGGATTTCCACGCTGCATTCAGCGCTCCTCACGTGACATTGGTCTTCTCCACTATCGGTGGGACGCACGCTGCCGGCCTGTTGGTGGCACGCCCGTATGGATTCGACGAACTGCAACACAGGCAGTTTATCGGTGTGCTCACCGAACGTGTCTCCGGTTACCCATTCCCGGTGGTGGCCAATATGGACTTCGGCCACACCACTCCCATGATGACAATGCCACTGGGGTTGAAAGTCCGCATTGACCCAGGCAGCCGGTCGGTCAGGGTTATGGAACCGTTTGCAAACGCACGTCGTGAATGACAACAGCCCTTGCAAACTGGTACAATCTCGCGCGGAGAGGTGTCCGAGTGGTTTAAGGTGCTGCTCTCGAAAAGCAGTGTGCTGTCAAAGGCACCGCGGGTTCGAATCCCGCCCTCTCCGCCGCACAGTGTGCGGTACAATATCAGGCGCATGGAGGGGTCGCATAGTCCGGCCTAGTGCGCACGATTGGAAATCGTGTAAGGGGTTAAACCCTTCGCGGGTTCGAATCCCGCCCCCTCCGCCGAGACGTGAACGCCCCCGATCCATGAATCGGGGGCGTTCGTGTTAGTGGTTTTCGATCTCCCGCCGGGTCGGGATGGAACTCTGGGCTCCGTGCCTCGTCACGGAGATCGCCGCCGCACGGTTGCCGTACGCCAACGCCTCCTCGAATGACGCTCCTCGCAGGATCTCGGCTGCCCAGGCGCCACAAAACGTGTCCCCGGCACCTGTTGTATCAACTGGCGTCACCTGCTCGGCCGGGAGTGCAATCTCCCGCTCGCCGTCATATCCAATCACCCCGTCTGCCCCCAGGGTTACGATGATGTTCTTTGCCCCCAGCGTGCGCAAACCGGAGGCCAACTCCGCCACCTCTTTTTTGTCACCACGAACGCCCAGGATATCCTCGGCTTCACCCCGGTTCACGATAAGGGTGTCGACTAACGGCACCAACAAACGCGCATCGTCCGAATACGGTGCGACATTGAACCACACAGGAATACTGCGCTCGTCCGCGGCCTGAAAAAGTGCCCGGTTGCAGTCCTGCGGGAGTTCGTTGGCAACCAGGAGCGCTTCAGGCGCGGTTCCATCCAGCACCGAGAGGCATTGCTCGGGAGCCAGGTGCTCACGGGCTCCCGGCAGGTCGCTAATCCGGTTCTCTCCATTGGATTCAACAATGATGATCGCAACGCCGGATGCTGACCCCTCGACGGGGATAACGCCGGTGGTATCGATCCCTTCCGCGGTCAGGTTGTTGAGGCGGGTCTCGCCGAATGCATCGTCTCCCACTGCGCTGAGCAGTGCCACATCCGCGTCGGATCGGGCAGCGGCAACCGCCTGGTTAGCCGCCTTACCCCCACCGTGTTGTTCGAAGGTGCCGCCCGCCACCGTCTCCCCGGCATCGGGTGCCCGCTCTACAAATGCAATCAGGTCGGTGTTAATCGCCCCGACGACCAGCAGTTTCCCCATGCTCGTGTTCACCTCTTCCTGTGACGCAGCAGGTACAGTGCCTTGCCTCGAATTTCCCGCCACGCGCGGCTCGCGTCTTCGACCATGCCCTCACGCCCGGTGCCGCGGCCAAACGTTTCGATCTCATACGTTCGGGTGATGCGCCTCACCGGCGCGGCAATCGGGCTAGCCGACTCTTCAAACTTGCGCGCGTACTCACGTGGAGTTGTAGTGACATCGCTCCGAATTCCAAGCCAGGTGCCCACTCGATGCACCCGTTTCAAAAGCGCAGCCGAGGGCGTCAGGTCGCGCAAGCCACGTTGCCAGAAGAGCCACAGTCCCGCAATGCAAGTCACCACAATCGCCGTTGCTGCACCCAGTGGTACAAGCCAACGTGGCGGTCCTGACGGGGGTTCGTTGGGAAGTACGACGGGCGGTGCCAACGTATCGTCGGACTCTGTAGGTGCAGGCGTGGCACCCGAGTTATCTTCGTCGACATCCGGCGTTGAGACCGCGGCCGTCGGCATAACCGGTTCCTCTGTGGGCAGCGTTTCGGGGGCCTGCGCATCATCCGAGGTGCCCGGATCGGCAGGCTCTACGTCGAATTCACCCAGGGGACGCGCAGCGGTTGGCTCAAACGGAATCCATCCGTAACCAGGGAAATAGACCTCTACCCAGGCATGGGCATTGCTCTGCAGGTACATCCAGCCGCCCGTCTCGGGATCGTTCTCCCCAGGCGAGTAACCCACCACCACCCGAGCGGGGACACCCAGGGAACGCAGCATCACAGTCATCGCAGCGGAATAGTGCTCGCAGTACCCTCGCCGGTTATCGAAGAGCACATAGTCCACCAAATCCTGACCGCGAGGCGGAGCGTTGACGTTCTCGTCATAGACGATGTTGGTGCGCAACCACTGCTCAATCAGCACAGCCTGGTTATACGGGTTTGTCTCGGCACCGACGATCTCGCGGGTAAGGTCCTGCGTCCGATCAGTAATCGTGTCACCGGTTTCGAGATAGCGCTCCGTCACCCACGCCGGGTACTCCCCTTCTGAGGCCGCAAGCTGCTCAGGGGTTGCGACGCTTGTGAGTCCTCGCACTGTATAGGTGTTGCCGACGTCCGGACCGGTGCGACGGCGGAACACGGCTTCGACATCGTCAAACACGGGCAACCGGCCGGTGACGAAGAGGGTCTGGACGATCCCGTCCGGAGTCGCGACCCACCTCACTTCAATCCCTTGCCCGGCCAGGTCGTCCACTTCCGCCTCAATGGCAGCCTGCATCTCGCCACTCGCTGCCATAGGACCCCATGCAGTCTGGTCCCCGTTCAGCTGCGATTGCAGCAGCAGGCTGGCGAGCAACTGCACATCTGGCGGCAACCGGTTGAGCGTGGAAGGATTCAGTTCAAACGGCATGTCACTGACTGTTGTCCAGCTCATGCTTACGACCGTTTGGACGTTTGCAGTCAGGAACGAATCGACGGACAGCACGACGTCCGATCCGGGTCCCAGCATGGTGATGGTGGCTGTCGCCGGGACACGTTCATTGCGGGCTTCATCGGTGAGCGCTACTTCCCAGTTGGGGTTGTAGAGCAGTTCTGGCGATTGCCGGACCGATTGGCGGCCGCTGGCAAAATCTCCGGACGCGCTCGAGGTCCATCCGCGGCCGGTGTAGACGTCATAGGTCCGGGCAGTGAGGTATGGCGCGGAAGCCGTGTCCGTCTTCGCGATGACCTCTGGCTGGTCGGTGAGGTTGAGTGGCCCTCCGACCGAATATGCGTCCGAAAAATCGGTGTAGCGTTGCGACTGATCCGGGGCGAGGTCCGTGCCGAGCACATCGTCAAACCAGAACTCGGCCTCGAGTCGCGCGGACTCAAACCTGTCGATTGCTCCTGCCACCAACGGTTGCAGGACCGTTTGCGACCAGGCTGCCGGAGACATGACCAGCGTGGACGACACGACGACGGCGATGGCCACGCCCGAAATGAGCACCTTGCCAACAATGGAGTCGGCCACAGGTACGTGGCGGTATGCCCAGCGCTGATGCTGATCCCGCAGCCGGTGGCGAACGACGATGAGGATACAGAGCGCGATCACCGCGACTAACGGCCAGCCGCGATTGTCGCCGACAAAATGCTCATTGGCGAGGATAAGTACCGATGGTGGCACCAGTGCCAGCACCGCGTAGCCGACCCGCAGCAGCATCCACATCGCGATCCAGGAACTCGTCCAAATCGTCAGGGAGAGCAAAGCATCGGCCGTGAGGTTGCGGTTCAGGTCGGTGACGGTGTCGCGAACCAGGGCGTCAGTCAATGGGCCAGGGAGTGCACGCAGTCTGTCCACGAACCCGCCCTGGAGGAAATCCGAAAAACCTGCGGTCAGCAGCCACACCACGCCTACGCCGGCCAGCATCCCGATAAGGAGGGCGATGCCATCGAGCACCCTGGTTGAGGCCAGCCCCGCGGCAAGCGCGCCCGCCAGGAACGCGATGAGCCCAAACCGCCATACGTTGCTGCCATCCCATGAGAACGACACAACGGTGCCGGAGAGCGTGACAAGCGCAAGCATGAGTAGCGAAAGTGACCAGGTTTCAACGAACCGGGATGGCTTTTGAAGTGCTTGAGTTGATGATGCAGGAGGTGGATTCATGAGCCTATTTTACATTGATCGGGGAACCCGCCGGCGAACGATGCGTGGGGTATCGATGGACATGGATACGGGCAGCACCAAGCCGACGGATGAGCGGGCCAACATCGTCCTGCCCTTCTCCGCCGGCATCCACCACCACGGCGGTTACCGGCACAAGCCGCTCCACAAGGGCAGCCCCGGCGGCAACCCAATCGGATCGGGGATCGGCGGTAATCACGACGAGCGCGCTGGTCCGTGAAAACCGGCGATGGTCGGCTGTAAGGGATTCTGCGATCGAGCGGGACCCCCGGCTTGTAACAACGGCGAGTGTTTCGGCAATCCGGAACCACTGCCGTTCGGAGTTATCCGGCTCAATGCGAATCGGATCCTGACGATTGAGGATAAGTCCGACCTTGCGTCCCTCCTCAAGTGCTGCTGTCGCCAAGGACGCGCCAATTGACACCACGTATTCAACCGTGGTGTTCAGGTGCTGGTACACGCCAGGCACCTCACTGCGGTAGTGCAGGTCGAATTGGCCATCGTCGTTGAGGTCCAGCAAAATCCACAGATCGGCAGAGGGATCGGGGTCAAATTCCTTCACCATCAGCTGGCCTCGATGCGCAGTGGCACGCCAGGCAATGCGGTTCATCGGGTCGCCCGGGGCGTATTCGCGAATGCTGTTGAACATGGCAGAGTTGACCATCGCCATGTGCGGGGCGGCACGCCCACCGGCAAGGCTCGAGGTTGGCATCGGTATTCCGCTGATGTCCACCTCCGCCGGAAACACGATCAGGTCGTGGTGAACCGGCAACGCCTTCTCGGACTGGAAGAGGCCAAGCGGATCGGCGGCAGACAGATGGCTTGGTCCGAGCCGGTATTTTCCCCGCCGTACCGCAATGGTCTCCACCCGCCATGACCGTGCCTTTCGGCTCCCGAGTGTTACCACCCTGCTCGCGTCGTGACTTGGTAGCGTGCTTGCATCGTCCATCTCCACCCAGAGTTTCGGGATCCATGAACGGTTCGTGAGCGTGATCTCTTCAACTACCACGTCGCCAACGTTCACCCGGTCGAGCATAAGGGTGCGTTCGAACCAGAGGCCGGAGAGGCTGAAGCGGTTCCAGAGCCAGGCGATGACCAGCACCACGACCAGCGCGAGGATAATGCGGTCCAGCACATCAAGCTGCCACGTGATCGAGGCGAACAGCAGTGCTCCGATCACCAGGACCAGCCGTGACCACCCCATTGCTATACCGGAGCGGCTGAGCGGGAAGGAGCCGGCATCTGCGGTACGGGCACGGTGCGGAGCAGGTCGGTCACCACATTTCGACTGTCGTACCCCTGCATGCGCGCGGATGGCGAAACGATGATCCGGTGCGCCAGTGTGGGAACCGCGAGGAACTTGATATCGTCGGGAAGCACGAAATCGCGACCGCGAACCGCCGCCCAGGCGCGCGCCGCATTGAACAGCGCAATCGACCCGCGCGGACTTGCCCCAAGGAAGACCTCATCGTGCTTTCGAGTGGCTTCGACCAGGGAAACGATGTACTCGCGGATTCCCGCAGCCACATGCACCGATTTCACACCCTCCTGGGCCGTGCGGAGGTCGTCAATAGAGGCCACCTGCTGCAGCGAATCGAGCGGATGGCTGCGGTGCTGTCGATCCAGCATCTCGAGCTCCCCCTGGCGGCTGGGATATCCGATGCCAATGCGGATCAGGAAGCGGTCGAGCTGCGCTTCCGGCAGCGGGAATGTGCCCTCGTAATCGATCGGGTTCTCGGTTGCCAGCACAATGAATGGTTGCGGCAACAGGTGCGTGGCACCGTCAATCGTTACCTGCGCCTCCTCCATCGCCTCCAGCAGGGCCGACTGCGTTTTCGGCGTGGCGCGGTTGATTTCATCTGCCAGCACCATCTGGCTCACGATGGGACCCGGCCGAAACTCGAATGCGCCCCGCTGCTGGTTAAAGACATTGACGCCAGTGATATCGCTGGGCAGCAGGTCGGGCGTGAACTGAATCCGCTTGTAGGAGCTGCCAATACTGCGGGCAATCGCCTTGGTAAGCACCGTTTTGCCGACTCCGGGCACGTCCTCGATCAGCACGTGGCCCTTGCACAGCAGCGCGGTCATCACCAGCTCTACCTCGCGGCGCTTGCCGATAATGACGCGTTCAACATTGTCGGCCGTTGTTTCCACAAGGGAGCGAATAAAGGATGAATCCATGTCAGGGGTGATACTCCGGGCTGGAAACGACCGCGAACGAACACGACAAGTATACCGGCTCCCTCCCCGCCCATTCGTTTGCTCCTATACTGTGGACCATTGGTACACGTGTTCTGATTACCCGGAGAAACTGCATGCCTGCCAGCCCGAAACCCGGCACCGTTGTCCTTGTCGACGGATTTGGACTGATCTTCCGCGCCTACTTCGCCATTCCCACCACCCTCAGCACCGCCAGTGGCGAACAGACGAACGCGGTCTACGGGTTTGCTGCCATGTTGCTGGACGTCCTCCAGAAACGGAAGCCGGAGTATGTCGCCATCGCACTGGAAACCGGAAAGACATTCCGGCATGACCTCTATCCCGACTACAAGGGCACCCGGGCAGCCATGCCGGACGACCTGCGCGGCCAGCTGGAGCGCGTGCGTGAGCTGATCGATGCGCTCGGTATCCCCGTGGAGATGAAAGAGAACTACGAGGCCGACGACATCATCGGGACCCTCAGCCGGCAGCTCGCCGCCGAGGGCCACGAGGTAGTGGTCATCACTGGCGATTCCGACCTACTGCAACTTGCGGGCCCGGGCATCACGATCGTGCTCCCCGGTGCGCGCCGCTTTGGCGAACTGCGCGAATATGGCCCGGACGAGGTGGTTGAGCGATACGGATTCGGGCCCGAATACGTGCCCGATTACAAGGCGCTGGTGGGCGATACATCCGATAACATCCCCGGCGTGCCCGGCATTGGCGACAAGACCGCAAAGAAACTCATCGACGAGTTCGGGAGCATCGAGCAGATCTTCGCGAATCAGGAAAACGTCACGCCAACTCGCGCCCGCAACGCCCTGAGTGTCGACGGTACGTTCGAGCAGGCGGTAGAGAGCAAGCGGCTGGCGACAATCGTGCGTGACGTGGAGCTGGATTTCGATCTGTCGACCGCCCACCTCGGCGATTATGACCGCGACAAAGTCGTTGAACTCTTTCGCGTGCTGGAGTTCCGTGGCTTGGTAGACAAGTTGCCGGAAACGACGCGGGAGCCAGCGTCCGCATCCGTTGCCGCCTCCGAACCGAAGCCCGAGAGCATCCAGCAGGTCGTGAGCACCGAGGACCAGTTGTCCTCAATGATCGCCCGCATCCGCGATGCCGGAGCGGTGGCCCTTGACGTTGAAACCACCGCCACTGATCCCATGCTTGCCAGTCTGGTTGGGATCGCGATTGCCGTGAGCGACCACGAAAGCTGGTACGTGCCGGTTGCCCACAACGAGGGCGAACAGCTGCCCGCCGATCGGGTTCGGGAGCTGCTCGATCCGGTCATAGCGGATCCGGACATCGACCTGTACACCCATCATGGCAAATACGACCTGCAGGTGCTTACCCGACACGGCTACACCGACCGGCTGATTACCTTCGATACCATGATCGCTGCCTACCTGCTTGGCGAGAACTCGATTCGTCTTAAGGACCTCTCGTTCACACGGCTTGGGATCCAGCAAACTGAAATCTCGGAGCTTATCGGCACTGGCAAGAACCAGAAGACCATGGACACCGTCGGCATCGAGCTGGCCGCTCCCTATGCGATGGCCGATGTTGAGTGCACCTTCGCCCTTGTGGACGTGCTCCGGCCGGAACTGGAAGCGCGGGATCAAATGGATCTCCTTCGAGAGATAGAACTGCCGCTCGTCAATGTGCTGATGCACATGGAATGCGCCGGCATTGCCATTGATCCCGAGGAGCTCAACACATTTGCCAACGAAATGGGCAAGCGTATCCAGGAACTGGACGACGAGGCGGATGTGCTCGCAGGACGGCCCGTGAGTATCGCCAGCAACAAGCAGATGGGCACCTTGCTCTTTGACGAACTTAAGCTCACCCCGGGCAAGAAGACCAAGACCGGCTACTCCGTCGATTCCGAAGTGCTTGAGGGCATCAAGAACGAGCACGAGATTGTCGGACTCATCCTTGAGCACCGCTCGCTGGCGAAGCTGAAATCGACCTATGCCGACGCCCTGCCCACGTTTGTGAATCCTGAGGACGGCCGGGTCCATACCACATACAACCAGACGGTGGCCGCCACCGGCCGGCTTGCGAGCACGAACCCGAATCTTCAAAACATCCCGGTTCGTACGGAAATGGGCCGTCGCATCCGACGGGCGTTCGTGGCGGATCGCCGTCCTGAGTACAAACTGGTTAATAATGCCATCCTGCTTGCAGCCGATTACAGCCAAATGGAACTGCGGATTCTCGCGCACATGAGCGGCGATCCCGCGTTGGTCAATGCGTTCCGTGAGGGCGAGGATATCCACCGGGCAACGGCGGCACTTGTCAACGATGTCGCCATCGAGGATGTCACCAGTGACCAGCGTCGCATCGCCAAAACGGTGAACTTCGGCATCCTCTACGGCATGCAGGCATTTGGGCTCAGCCGGGATACGGGTATGCCGCGTGGCGAAGCACAGCAGTTTATCAATCGCTACTGGGAACGCTTGCCGAAGGTACGCCAGTTCTTCGACGACCAGATCCGCTTCGGCGAGGAGCATGGGTACGTGCAGACGCTGCGGGGTCGCCGGCGTTACCTGCCGGACCTCACCAGCAGCAACGGTATGCGCCGACAGGGTGCGGTCCGCATGGCAATGAACATGCCGATCCAGGGCACCCAGGCCGATATCATTAAAATCGCCATGATCGAACTGGAAGCGAAACTGCGGGAAGCCGACCTACCGGCTCACATGCTGCTGCAGGTACACGACGAACTCGTCCTCGAAGTCGATGAAACACGGCTGGCAGATGTCGCCCCGGTGGTAAAGAGCACCATGGAAGGCGCGTTCACGCTGGATGTCCCGGTGATCGCTGATATGCGGACCGGCCCGAACTGGGAAGACATGACGCCTTACACACTCGACTAGACGCTGCCTGATACACTTGATTTCGCCGCCATACGGCGGAGTCCGAATGGTTCACCGTTTGTTCAGGAGTTTGGGTCAATGCCCGTTTATCAGTATCGCGGTATCGAGTGCGACCACGAATACGACGTTCGCCAGAGCTTTTCGGAAGATCCCGTCACAGAGTGCCAGGTGTGCGGTTTACCGGTTCGCCGAGTCATCCACGCATCCCCGGTGGTGTTCAAGGGATCGGGTTGGTACATCACCGATTCCCGCCCAACCAGCGATCCGGTTGGCGGAGTGCAGGACGTATCGAAAAAAGACACCGAAAGCCCGGCTCCCGCAGCCGCCAAATCCGATACCACGGAGTCAAAGCCGGCAGCGAAAGCGGAGCCGGTATCTGCCTAATCAGCCAGGATCAAACAGTTCCATGCCCACAGATGCGCACAACCGAACAGCAACTCCCTCGCTGACCGGTAACGTGTGGGCGTGTGTGTTCGGCTGCGCCTGTATCCGGGGGTAAGTCGCCACCCGGCGCACCCCTGCCCTTCTCTCGACAACGTTTCCACGTCCAGGAGGACAACGATGCAGCAGCCACTTTCCGTGTACAACACCATGACGCGCCAGATCGAGCCGTTCCAGACCATCGAGCCTGGCAAGGTTCGCATGTACGTCTGCGGTGTCACGGTGTATGACCACGCCCACATCGGCCACGGCATGAGCAGCATCGCGTTCGATGCCATCCGTCGCTACCTCGAACACAGCGGCTACGAGGTGACCTACGCGCAAAACTTTACCGATATTGACGACAAGATCATCAACCGGGCCAACCAGGAAGGCATCGACCCGGCCCAGCTTACGCAGAGCCTGATCGACACCTGGGACGAGGAAATGGCTGCCTTCAACGTAAAGAAGGCGACCATCAACCCACGTGCCACGCAGGAGTTGCCCCAGATCATTGAGATGATCTCGGGACTCATCGAAAAGGGCCATGCCTACGAGTCTGATGGTGATGTTTATTTCCGTGTCCGCAGCTTTGAGGATTACGGCAAACTCAGCCATCGTGATATCCAGGAACTACTGGTTGGCGCCCGGATTGCAGCCGGTGAATCGAAGGACGATCCGCTTGATTTCGCGCTGTGGAAGGCTGCCAAACCCGGAGAACCCTGGTGGGAAAGTCCTTGGAGCAAGGGCCGCCCAGGCTGGCATATCGAGTGCTCGGCCATGTGCGCGCATCACCTCGGTGACAGGCTCGATATCCATGGCGGCGGTGCGGACCTGATCTTCCCTCACCACGAGAACGAAATCGCCCAGTCGGAGGCGTACTTCGGCCACGACCAGTTCGCCACCTACTGGATGCATAACGGCCTGCTGCAGTTTGGCAACGACAAAATGTCCAAATCGCTCGGCAATGTGGTGCGCCTGAAAGATCTCGTGGAACGAGGCAAGGCGATGGCCTTCCGTTTGCAGGTTCTCGGGTCGCACTACCGCATGCCGCTCAACTGGAGTGAGGAGGGCCTGGAGGCAGCGCAGAATGGCCTCGACAGGCTCCGCGCCGCTGCATCGCCCCTCCCTGCCCCGGCAACCGGTGAACGTGACGATTCACTCGATACGTTGACACGGCAAACTGACGAGGCGTTCCACGCCGCAATGCGGAACGATTTCGATACTCCCGTCGCAGTCGCCGCGCTCTACGACCTCGCGCGGGCGATCAACCGCAGCCGTGCGCAGGACACCGTCTCCGTTTCGGTAGAGGATGCCCGTAATAAGCTGACTGAGTTGGCTGGCATCCTCGGCCTGCAGCTTGTGGTTGAGACAGCGTCGACGCTCGGCGATGCCGCCCCGTTCATTGAACTCCTCATCTCACTGCGCAACGACCTGCGCGCCGCCCGCCAATTTGAGCTGTCCGACAAGGTTCGGGACCAGCTCGCAGAACTTGGAGTAACACTTGAAGACACCCGACAGGGGACGATCTGGAAGTCCTCGTAAACCGAACCTGGGGCGAGGTGGCAACCGCCGCTTCCGCCCGGACGGCACCCCAATCGACCGGGAAGGTCGTCCGTTCCGCGGGGGCGATCGAACCTCTCGCTCCGAATCCACCTCTTCCGGTGAGGGTCGGCGCGACGCCGGTGGACCGCGACGGTTCGGTACCGATGCCCCTGGCGGTAGGGACAGTCGACGCACCGGCCCGGGTGCTGCTGGTGGTCGCCGGGGTGGCCCCGGCGAGGATCGACGATTCCGCAGCGACGTAGGAGACGATCGGCGCGGTACTCCCGCCAGTGAACGCCGTGGAGGACCTGCCTCGGCCGGCCGATTCCGCAACGAGGGTGAGTATCAGCGGCCACGACCTGAAGGTCGGCCACAGCGCCAGGAAGCGGAGAGTCCGCGCGGTGCACGGCCCCCACGCCAGCGCCCGGCAGGCATGCAGATTCGTGGGGACCTCCTCTATGGCCGGAATGCCGTCAGGGAATCACTCCGCGCAGGGAAACGGGAACATCGACGGCTCTTCGTCGCCGAGGGCGTACGCGAGGACGAGCGTGTTCAGGAGACAATCGACCTCGCCCGATCGCAGGACGTGCTCCTGGAACGGGTGCCACGTATGCTGCTGGACGACCTCACGAAGGGCGGCAATCACCAGGGCGTTGCCCTGGAGAGCGGCGAGTTCGCGTATGCAGAGCTTGAGGACATTATCGAGCGTCCTGGCACGATCCTGATCATGGACCACCTCAACGATCCGCAGAACTTCGGCACGTTGCTGCGCGCCGCCGATGCCAGCGGCATCGCAGGCGTTGTTATTCCCCAGGACCGGTCAGTAAGCGTCACACCCGCTGTCGTCAACTCATCGGCTGGTGCAGTGGAACACCTGCAGGTGGCCCTGACGCCCAACCTGGCGCGCGCCCTGGATAAAATCGAGGAATCTGGTCGGTGGATCGTCGGGTTGGATGAAGACGAAACCGGCAACAACATCTTCACCACTGACGTGCCCACGCCGGTCGGCCTGGTGATCGGTGCGGAAGGCAGCGGCCTCAGCCCGATTGTGCGAAAACGGTGCCAGGTGATCTTCAGCCTGCCTATGCGGGGGCATGTGGACTCGCTTAACGCAGCCACGGCGGGATCGATCGTGCTCTATGATCTCCTCCGCCGTCAAATGCAGGCTAACGAAGAATTCTAGGTCTGGCGCAGGTGCACCACGGTCGCACCATCGCCTCCCTCGGTCGGCCCGGCTGTTTCGGCTCTTGCCACAGCTGGGCTGTCCTTGAGCAAATCGCGCACAACCGTGCGCAGCGCACCTGTGCCCTTGCCATGGATCACCCGAACGAACGGCATCCCAAGTAGATAGGCATCGTTTACGTAGCTATCGACGATCGGACCGATCTCATCGGCACGTTTGCCGCGGATGTCGAGTTCTATCGGCATATCGCTGGTAGCGGCCTGTCGTTCCCGGGCGATCGACGCCGCCGAAGCCACGCTGCCGGTCGGTTTGGCCTTGCCCACCTTCTCCAGGGAGGAGAGCGGCTGGCGAACCTTCATGCTGCCCATGAGCACCTCGGCGTCCTTGCCGTAGATACCCACAACATCGCCGAGTTCATCGAACGCCAGCACGCGCACGCGATCACCGGGTTTGATCACGGTGCGGTCCACCTGAACCTCCGGTGCCTTGGGCTGCTTACGCCGGGCTACTTCGCGCACCTGTTCCTCAGCCGCCTTGATCCGGCGGGCGGATTCCACCCGATCGGGAACAGACGTCGCGCCGCTCCTGCGCGCCCGCTCGATTTCGCGGGCAGCCTCTCGTGCGGACTGGAGTTCTGCCTCCACCTCGGCAATCGCTTCTGCACGGGCGTTGCGCTTGATCTCCTCGGCCTCACGCAGTACGCGGGCGGCCCGCCGGCGAAGCTCGCGAGCGTCCTCATCCGCCTGCCGAGCCTTGTCCAGCTCGGCCGTAATGTCATCGCGTCGGGTACGGATGTCGTCGATGAGCTGGGCGGCGTCTTCATCATCAGGATCAAGCAGGGACGCCGCCTGGTCAACAATCCGCTTTGGCATGCCGAGTCGCGCAGCGATTGAGAGCGCGTTGGACTTGCCAGGAATACCGATCATAAGCCGATATGTGGGCCGAAGCGACGCCACGTCAAATTCCACGCTGGCGTTCTCAACGCCGGGCGTCGCGTACGCAAATGCCTTGACCTCGGAATAGTGCGTTGTCGCGATAACCATGGCCCGCTTGCTCAGGAGGTCGTTGATAATGGCCCTCGCGAGCGCGGAACCCTCCTGCGGATCTGTGCCCGCACCGACTTCGTCCAGAAGCACCAGGCTATCACCATGGACCTTCTCCAGCATGCCGATGATATTGGTGATGTGCGAGCTGAACGTGCTCAGGCTCTGTTCAATGCTCTGTTCGTCGCCGATGTCAACGAAGATATCCGGGAACACGCTCACCACAGACGTATCATGCGCCGGAATAAACAGGCCTGACTGGGCCATGAGGGTAAGCAGGCCGACGGTCTTGAGCGCGACGGTCTTGCCGCCCGTATTCGGGCCTGTGATGAGCAGGACGCGGAACTTCTCCCCTATTGCGAGGCTGATCGGCACAACCTTTTCCGGATCCAGCAGCGGATGACGCGCGGAATCCAGCCGGATGTACTGCGTAGCATGATGTGAATCCTCGCTGCGCACTCGTTGTCCCCTGGGCGCACGGAAGACCTTTGGCTTGGTCGCCTCCATGCGTTCCGCCAGCCGGGCCTTGGCAAGAGCGAGGTCAATAGAAGCCAGCGCTTCCACCATCCGATCCAGCGCGGGCCGGTTATCACCTACCACACCGCTCAGCGCATCGAGGATTCGGTCGATCTCCCGCTGCTCTTCCATCTGGTGTTCACGCCAGCGGTTGTTGAGTTCAACAACATCAAACGGCTCGATGAATAACGTCTGGCCGCTGGCCGACGTATCGTGCACGATGCCTTTAATCAGCCCGCGGGCGTCGGCACGAACCGGTACCACGTACCTGCCATCCCGCATGGTGACGATGTTTTCCTGCAGCGCAGAACTATGCCGGCTACCGGAGAGGAAACTGCGGAGCCTGTCATGCAACCGCGAGTGGGCAACCCGCACCGCCTGACGGATGCGGGCCAACGCAGCACTGGCACCATCAAGCACATCGCCGCGCGGGCCGATTGTGCGGTTGAGCTCTGCTTCCAGCGTGCTGAAGTTCTCTATCGCGTCGGCGAACTCCAGCAAATGCGGATATCGCTCGGAGGCATCCGGCAAGCGCCGAAAGTGGTTGCGGCTTTCACGTGACGCTCGCAACGTATCCATCAGCATCAGGAACTCTGCGGGTTGCAGCCGGAAACCTCGCTCACCCTTGGCAACGATCTCACGCACATCCCGTGCGCCGCCGATGGAGAATGCCGGGAACTGGACAAGGAAGTGGGCCGCTTCGGCGGTCGTGTCCAGCAATGCCTCAACCTGCTGCGGGTTGCTGGACGGCCGTAATTCGAGGGCACGCGCCGATGCTACGGAATACCGGCACTCTTTCGCCAGCATATCCAGCACGGGCTGGAATTCGAGTTTGTTGAGTGTGTGATGGGAAATCATGGTTGGTTCCAGGGCATCCCGTGAGTTCGGGAGCAGATGACGTTGATATCGAACAGATGATCTGTTTTTTCTTGACACGAACAAGTGTTCGAGAATATACTCGGGGTGTCGATAAGCCATGAGCCACCCCGTCAGGCTCCGCGCGATGATGAGGCCCTGATCATGAAGAAACTCTCGGAACGCCAACAAGCCGTACTAGATTATATCGCGGCATTCCTCGACCAGAACGATTACCCTCCAACCATCCGGGATATCAAGAACGAGCTTGGCATCTCCTCCACCAGTGTTGTCGATTACAACCTGAAGGTGCTGGAAGAGCGAAACCTCATCCGCCGGAACCGTAATATCTCCCGCGGAATTGAGCTGGTTGGCCGGGCGCCGCAGCGCAGCAGCCAGAGCGTGCCCGTCGCGATCGTCGGCCAGATTGCCGCCGGTCTGCCGATTGAAGTGCCTGAAACGTTCTCGGAAGACGATGTTCTCGGCATGGTCGAGGTCAGTTCCGAAGTCGCGCCTCGCAACGGCGAAGGTCTCTTCGCGCTGAAGGTGAAGGGGCTCTCGATGATCGACGCCCTGATCAACGATGGCGACATTGTTGTGCTCCGCGCGCAGAACACTTGCGAGAACGGCGAAACCGTTGCTGTCTGGCTGGAATCCGAACGCGAAACTACCCTGAAGAAGTTCTACCTGGAAGGCGACCAGGTACGCCTGCAGCCGGCCAATGTCACCATGGATCCCATCTACACCACTGCAGACAACGTCCGTGTGATGGGTCGGCTGGTAAGCGTGGTTCGCCAGATCGATTAGGCCTTCAGCACCTGCGCGGGGCGGGAATGCGGCAGTTTTCGTATAATCGAAGACTGCCGCATTTGCGGTTTTCACCCCGTAACCTGGAGCACACCCTCGCATGTTCACATTGTTCCTCACCGGCGCCGGACTCGCGGCGAGCGCAGGACTCAACGCCTACCTCCCTATCCTCATCCTTGCCCTCGCCGACCGCACGACCAGCTTTGTCGACCTGCCGACGCCCTACAACTGGCTGTCATCAAACGTTGGGTTATTGGTCATTCTCCTCCTGCTTCCCCTGGAACTCATTCCCGACAAGATCGCGCGCGTGGATCACATCAGCGACCTCATCCACACCGCTATCCGTCCCGGCGCGGGAGCGCTCGCATTCATGGCGGTGGCCCACCAGAACGAACAGATCCACCTCGTGCTCGCCATGATTTTCGGACTGGTGATCGCAGGGGCGGTCCACTGGCTCAAGGCAAGTTCCCGGCCAGGTATCACTGCGTCAACACGCAACCTGGGTAATCCCATCATTAGCCTCGTCGAAGATGCACTTTCCGCCGTCCTCGCGCTGGTGGCGATCTTCCTTCCATGGGGTGTGCTCCTGGCTGGTCCGGCCGGCTTCTGGTACCTCAACCGGATGTATGTGCGGATGCGGTCGGGCCGGTCACGCGTTATGGCACCGTTCCGGCCAGTGATCGATGCGCACAATGCACGAACCGGTGAAGAGAGTTGACACAAACCGACTCAACCTTGTAAACTGAACATAGTAGTTTCAGATATGAGGAGAAGCCATGCCCGTAGCATTTAAGGACTATTACGGTGTGCTGGGGCTGGAGCGCAACGCCACCGAAGCACAAATCAAAACCGCGTTTCGCGCCAAGGCGCGCCAGTTCCATCCCGATACCAACCGTGACGATCCCAACGCCGAAGAACGCTTCAAGGAAGTTAACGAAGCCTATGAGGTGCTTTCCGACCCGGAGAAGCGCCGCATGTATGATCGGTTCGGCGAAGACTGGCAGCGCTATCGCGACGCCGGCATTGATCCGGACGACACATCCTTCGGCCAAAGCCGCGGCCGAACCGTGTACCGCAACCCGTCCGCAGGTGCGGATGAGGACTTCGAACAGTGGTTTACCGGAAACGGCTCGCCGGGTGGCAGCTGGGAATGGAGCCAGGACGGTGGCTTCCGTGAGGGCGGCGGGCGATTCTCTGACTTCTTCAATCTCCTCTTCGGTAATGAGGAGCGAGATGGTCGCACCACTTCCCGACCCGGCCGCCCCACCCGTGGTACCGACCTCGAAGTTAAGGCAGAAATCACATTGCGTGAGGCGTTTGAGGGCACCAACCGCAAGCTCACGCTCCAGACCCCCGAGGTCTGTAAGACGTGCAATGGCCTGGGCACTGCGCGCGGCACCACCTGCCCCACCTGTAACGGCACTGGCCAGGTGAGCAAGACCCGCACGCTGGAGGTTCGGATACCGCAGGGAGTACGATCCGGTTCCCGGGTGCGCATTGCGGGTCAGGGAAGCCCTGGCATAAATGGCGGGCCGAACGGCGATGTATACCTGCTTATCGATGTCATTCCGGATTCGCGGTTCAGCGTCGATGGCCGAAACATCCGCACCACCGCCCAGGTGCCGCTCTACACGGCGCTGCTCGGCGGCGAAACAATCGTCCAAACGCTGGATGGGCGGATCGCCTTGCGTATTCCGGAGGGTACCCAGAACGGCCGGGTATTCCGCCTGAAGGGCAAGGGTATGCCGGCATCCGGGAAGCAAGCGGCTGGCGACCTGCTGGTGACGGTGCAGGTAGAACTGCCCACCAACCTCACCGCCGAGGAAAAGCAGAAGATTGCCGAACTGCAGGGCATGCGACAATAGCCAGTGCGATCAAGCGCGATCGGCAAGCGGACAACATCACGAACCACGTACGGAGAGGGCTGAGATGCCGGCAACCATCATCATGGGCGGACAATGGGGCGACGAGGGCAAGGGTAAACTGACCGATGCCCTCGCTTCACAGGCAAGCATGGTGGTGCGCGCCAACGGTGGCAGCAACGCCGGCCACACGGTGAAAACCGATCAGGGCACGTTCAAGCTGCATCTCATTCCTTCCGGCATCCTCAACGAGGGCGTGGACTGCGTCATTGGCGCCGGGGTGGTGATCGACCTGGAGACACTCGCCCGCGAACTCCGCGGCCTGGCCGAGCGCGGAATCGATACCAGTCGCCTGCGGATCTCCGACCGCGCCCACCTCGTGCTCCCTTACCATGCCCAGCTGGACGGCCTGGAAGAACGCCGGCGCGAGGGCGAAGAGATCGGCACAACGCTACGAGGCAATGGCCCTGCGTATGCCGACAAGGTGAGTCGCCATGGCATTCGCATGTGCGACCTTCTGGATGAATCGATCCTCCGCCGCAAGCTGGCCGTAGAGGTAGACAGCAAGAACGCGATCTTCGCCAACGTCTTCAGCGCCCCGGAGATCGATTTCCAGGACCTGTACGACAACCTCATGGAATGGTCGGAGGTCATCCGGCCGGCCATTACGCCCACTGAGGTATTGGTGCAGGATGCACTGGCGGCCGGAGATAACATCATCGTGGAATGCGCACAGGGATCCATGCTGGATATCGATTACGGCACGTACCCGTACGTCACCAGCTCCTCACCTACTGCCGCCGGTGCATGCCAGGGTGCGGGGGTGGCGCCGACCCAGGTCGAGCGCGTGCTTGGCGTGTACAAGGCCTACAGCACCCGGGTGGGGTCTGGACCCATGCCGACCGAACTCAAGGACGACGTTGGTAACCTCATCCGTGAACGAGGCAACGAGTTTGGTACAACCACCGGCCGGCCACGTCGGACCGGCTGGTTTGATGGCGTCGCGGCACGGCAGTCGGGCCGACTCAACGGCGTCACCGAAGTAGCGGTAACACTGGTAGACGTGCTGGATACGTTTGAGACCGTCAGCATGTGCACCGCGTACGAACTGCAGGGCAATACCCTTACCCACGTGCCAGCACAACTCGACCGGCTAACGGGGGCCACCCCGCGCTGGGAGGAAATGCCCGGCTGGCAGACAGACACGACGAGCATGCGATCGTTCGATGAGTTACCTGCACAGGCTTTGGCGTACGTGGATCGCATCGGCCAGATCGTGGGGGCACCGGTGACCTACGTCGGCGTCGGACCAGCACGCGAGCAACTGCTCTCCCGCTAAAAATGCTCATGGCGCGGTTCACGAAGCATCAGCGACTGAACTGCGTCCAGGGGCGGCTTGCCCCGGAACAACACATCGTACATCTGCCCGGCGATGGGCATTTCCACGCCCGCGTTGCGTGCCATCACCACCGCCGCTCGGGTCGTTTCCACCCCTTCGGCAACTTCCTTCATCATGCCAAGAATCTCCTCGAGCGTTTTGCCCGAGGCAAGTCCAACCCCTACCTGATGATTCCGCGACAGGGAACTGGAGCACGTGCAGATCAGGTCTCCGATGCCACTGAGGCCAGCGAAGGTAAGCGGTTCGGCTCCCAGCGCAACGCCCAACCGCGCGATTTCCGCGATGCCCCGCGTCATAAATGCGGCCTTGGCGTTGTCACCTGCGTCCATCCCGTCCCCGATACCGGCTCCAATCGCGATGATATTCTTGAGCGCCCCGCCGATTTGCACGCCCGTGGTGTCGTGGTTGGTGTAGACACGGAACGATTCGCTCACCAGCATTGCCTGGGCAGCCGTGGCTGCATCCACGTCCCTGCTCGCTATCACCGTTGTGCCGGGCTTGCCCTGGGCTATTTCCAGTGCGAGGTTCGGTCCCGACAACGCACAAAGAGGCGTATCCGCATGGTCTACCAGCACCTCCTCCAATATCTGGATGGGCAGCAAGGATGTACCGACTTCGATCCCCTTGCTCGCCGTCACCACGATTTTTCCATGAAGTAACGCAGCAATCGGTTCGGCGGCTGCCCGCAGCTTCTGCGTGGGAACGGCGAGCAGCACGATATCGGCTGAAGCAATCGCCGCCTGCACATCCTGCGCGACGACGAGATTGCCTGGTATCTCGATCCCCGGCAGTGAGTGGGGATGAATTCGGCGGTCGCGCAGGCTCGCGAAGACCTCGTCGTTTCGAACGACAAGGGTGGTATGCGTCCCGGCTCGCACCGCTGTCATGGCCAGCGTTGTGCCCCACGCTCCCGAGCCGATCACCGCCAGCCTGTGCCTTGCCTGTGTCATTGACGCGCTCCGCTGCTGCTCCGTAGACTGCTCACATCAGCCATTATGGCATCCGCCCCGTAGAGAGGATTACGCATGGAAATCGCCCTTCCGCTGGACAGCATGGCCATTCGCGAGCTTCTGCCTCATCGCTATCCCTTCCTGTTGGTCGACAGGATCATCGAGCTTGAGCCGGGGGTGCGATCCGTAGGAATCAAGAATGTCACCGCGAACGAGCCGTTCTTCCAGGGGCATTTCCCCGAGTATCCGGTGATGCCGGGTGTGCTGATCGTCGAGGCACTTGCCCAAACAGGTGGGGTGGCGTTGATGGTTCAGGACGAGTTTCGGGACAAGCTGGCCATGTTCGCCGGTATCGACAAAGTCCGGTTCAAGCGCCAGGTGAAACCGGGCGATCAACTGGTTATGACGGTCGAACTTGGGCAGTTCCGCCGCGGCATTGGCACCTGCACGGCCACCGCTACGGTCGATGGAGAACTGGCCTGCAAGGGCGAACTGATGTTTGCCCTCGTGCCAAGCCCGATGGCGAAATAGGCCGTGGTCACCTCGCGCCCGGTCATCGGAATCGATGCCAGCCGAGCAGTTGGCAGAATCCGCACCGGCACGGAGAACTACTCGGTCCAGATTATCCGCGCGCTCGTTGGCGAACCCGCAGGTTTCGACTGGCGCCTTTACTTCAACGCCAGTACGGAGGATGTGGGGCTGCCACAGGGCCATACCGTCGAGCACCGCAACATTCCGGCGGCCAGGCTCTGGACGCATATCAGGCTCTCGCGAGAACTATTCCAACGCCGTATAGATGGACTTTTCGTCCCGGCTCATGTGATTCCGCTCTACCATCCGCCGTCTGTTGTAACGATTCACGACCTTGGCTACCTTCACTGGCCGGAGGCACATGGTGCCAGCCAGGTAAGGATGCTTGATCTCACTACCCGGTGGAGTGCCCGGGTAGCCCGGCATATCATCGTGCCGAGCTCGCAAACCGCAACTGACCTCGTGCATGCCTACAAGGTGCCCGAGGGCAAAATCACCGTGATCCCCCACGGCATCGATCCAGCGATGTCACCACGGCGCGATGACACGGATACCACACTCCGGCAGCGTTACGGCTTGCCCGACCGGTTTGTGCTCGCGGTCGGCACCATGCAGCCCCGCAAGAACCTGGGTACCCTGGCCGAGGCCATGGCCAACGTCGTCCGGCAACACGACGTCTCCCTGGTGATCGCCGGTCGGAAAGGCTGGATGCACGAGCAGGTGGAGCGCGACATTCAGGCAGCCGGCCTTGGCCATCGCCTCCACATTCTGGACTACGTGCCCTCATCCGACCTGCCTGCGCTGTACCGGGCCGCCGAAGTTTTCGCCCAACCGTCGCGGTTTGAGGGTTTTGGCATGCCGATACTCGAGGCGATGGCCAGTGGCACGCCAGTTGTTGCCGCGCGGGGCAGCTCCCTCGATGAAATCGGCGGCCCGGCGGCACTCCGGTTCGAGCACAATAGCCCTGCTGAGCTGGCCTTCGTGATCGCCAGGCTGCTGGACGACGAGAGCAGCAGAACCGCCGCCATCTCGGGTGGCCTTGCATGGAGTGCGCGCTTTACGTGGGAACAGTCGGGGCGAAAAACGCGTATAGTGCTAGAAGAGAATCTTCTGAAATAACGGCAATCGCATCGTAAAGGAGTATGGTGTGCACTCACGCGGAAAGACCGTGGGCCTGATCCTTGTGGCCGTGGGGTTGATCCTCGCTGTGGCACTCGGTTTATGGCTCTTCTTCGGTGTTCAGGAAGACAAGCTGGAGGCCTCCGGCGCCGCCTTTGGTGGCGCGATATTTGCGGGCGTACTGGTGCTGCCGCTTGTGGGCGCAGGCCTTTACCTGATGAAGAAGGGTGCTGATGAGGATCGCGATTTGGCACGTGTGCGCGAGCAGCGCAAACTTCTCGACATGGTAAAGACGCGCGGGCAAGTGGCCATTTCCGACCTGGTACTGGAACTCAACGCCAATACCGACAAGGTCCGAAATGATATCTACGACCTCGTAGGCCGCGGCCTGTTTTCGGGATATGTGGATTGGGGTAAGGGAGTGCTCTATTCGGTAGATGCCTCCGCGCTTTCCTCGCGTTCAACGTGTCCCAACTGCGGCGGCCAATTGGAGCTTGCTGGAAAGGGCATCATCAAATGCCCCTACTGCGG
>JBHWTK010000054.1:0-9139 GCA_043427975.1 Chloroflexia bacterium
TAGCTAGCCCGCTCCCGGTTCTTGGTGACCACCAGCGATGCGACGGCCGCGATGGTGATCGTCAGGGCAATCACGGCAAGCGACAGCAGCGTCGGGATTTCCGGAATCACGGTGATCGGCTCACCGCCGTTGATGAACGGCACCTCGTTATGGCGCATGGCATGCACGATCAGCTTGAAGCCGATCCACACCAGGATGAACGCCAGGCCGTAGCTGAGGTAAATGAGGCGATCCAGCAACCCGCCCAGCAGGAAGTAGAGCTGGCGCAAGCCGAGCAATGCCCAGGCGTTGGTCGCGAAGACCAGGTATGGCTCAGTAGTAATGCCGTAAATGGCCGGGATGGAATCGAGCGCGAAGAGAAGGTCGGTGCTACCAATAGCGACCATCACCAGCATCATCGGTGTGATCCAGGTACGACCATCGATCTTCACGACCATGCGGTCTTCTACGTAGTTCTGGGTCACAGGGAATACACGCCGCATGAAGCGGATAAACCCGTTCTCCGCGTCCGTTTCCTCCTCACCCTTGGCCAACTTGAGGCCGGTGAAGAGCAGGAACAGGCCGAAGATGTAGAACACCCAGGAGAAGTTGTTAATCAGTGCCGCGCCCAGGAGAATGAAGATGAACCGCAGCACCAGGGCAATGGCCACGCCGATGAGCAGTACCTTCTGCTGGTAAATGCGTGGCACCGCGAAACCACTCATGATGAGCAGGAACACGAACAGGTTATCGACACTCAGGGCCTTTTCGGTCAGGTAGCCGGTGAAATACTCCAGGCCGTGCTGGGCATCCCACACAATCCAGACACCGATACCGAACACTATGGCCAAACCAATGTATACGGCAGACCAAATCGCCGATTCCTTTAGTGTCGGTTCATGCGGAGTTCGGACGTGGGAGTAGAAATCGAAGAAGAACAGGCCAATGACAACGAGGATGGATACCACCCATACCCAAAGCTCAACGTGCACGCAATAACCTCCAGAAACTGGTAAACCGAACCGGTCCGGAGGTCTCTTCCACGATCAACTACGGATCGCTGTGCGCCGGGCCGGAACGTACCAGCCGTAGTGACGACGCCACAACAGAGGAATACTCCCCTCCAGGGGACGCTACGTGAAACACCACGCAGTGAGAAGTACCAACGTAGTGTAACTTACGAACAGTTACCGCTGCATGCGTTCGTCTCCAAGGCCGTCATCACGTTTTGTGCCATCGGCACAACCGGATTGCCTGTTCTGCTGTTCTCGACACAATGACCGCTCATAAAGTACTACTACCTTCAGCACGCACACCGCTATCAACGCGAACGCCACCTGGGCTATGGGAGAGGACTTCGGACTATGGAATGGATTTCGGATCCGGCAATATGGACAGCCCTGGTCACCCTGACCTTGCTGGAAATCGTGCTCGGTATCGACAACATCATCTTCATCTCGATCCTTACCGGCAAATTGCCGGAGCATCAGCGGGAACGCGGCCGTATCGTTGGTCTTGCCGCCGCAATGATCATGCGTATCATCCTGCTGTTCTTCGCCAGCTGGATCGTGTCGCTCACCGATCCCCTTTTCGAGATTCTCGACCGGGAATTCAGCGGTAAGGACCTTATCCTGATTGCCGGTGGTTTGTTCCTGCTGGCCAAGGCCACCATGGAACTTCACGACAAGCTCGAAGGCGAAGAGCACGGCCACGAGGTGAAGGGCAACGTGAGCTTCGGCAGCGTTATCTTCCAGATCCTGTTGCTCGATGTAGTGTTCAGTATTGACTCCGTCATCACCGCCGTGGGCATGACCGACCACCTGCCGGTGATGATCGCCGCCGTTGTCATCTCCATCGGCGTCATGATCGCCTCGGCCAACAGCATCGCCGGGTTCGTGGAGAAGCACCCGACCATCAAGGTTCTGGCGCTCAGCTTCCTGATCCTCATCGGTACCACGCTGGTGGCGGAAGGCTTCCATGTCCACGTGCCGAAAGGCTACGTCTACTTCGCCATGGCGTTCAGCGTGATGGTGGAACTGATCAACATGCGCATTCGCACCCGTGCCAAGGAGCCGACCCATCTCAAGCGCACCTTCCCCGGCAAGGCCGCGGTAGAGCGCGCTGGGCGGGCTGGCGACTAGTCGACCTACCCTTGCGGATCGCAGCGACCTCTGGTTGTATGGCAGCAGAAATGCCGTGCAGCCGGAGGTCGTTCGCATGTCCAGGTACCTGGTAGCAGTCACTCGCCGCAACCCGCAGGAAGGCGTGGACCTGCTGCGCATGCAGGATGACATCGACCTGCGGGTTCACGATTCCGACGCCCCTCCCACAGCCGACGAATGGCATGCCTTGCTGCAAGACGCCGATGGCGTGCTTAGCCTGCTCTCCGAGCGATACACGGGCGAGATCCTGGACAGGCACCCGTCGATCCGCGTGCTCTCCAACTTCGGGGTCGGGTACGACAATATCGATGTCGATGCCGCCACCGCCCGTGGCGTGGCCGTATGCAATACGCCGGGGGTCCTTACGGCCGCCACCGCCGAGATTGCCTGGACGCTGCTGATGGCCGCCGCCCGCCGTATCCCGGAAGCGATCGATGTTGTAAGGAACGGCGAGTGGCGCACCTGGGGCCCGACACAAATGCTTGGTCAGCCGGTCGTTGGCGCCACCATTGGCATCATCGGCTACGGGCGCATTGGCCAGGAGGTAGCCCGGATGGCGCGCGGGTTCGGCATGCGTGTGCTGGCATGGGACCGTTCGCCGCACACCAAACCATCCGAAGGCGTGGAGTTCGTGGAATTCAACGCCCTCCTGACCGAGGCGGATTTCGTCAGCATTCACGTACCCCTGACACCGGATACGCACCACCTGGTTGATGCCGCTGCGCTGTCGCTAATGAAATCAAGCGCCATCCTCGTCAATACCGCACGGGGGCAAGTTGTGGACCAGGACGCCCTTGTCGATGCCCTGCGCCAGGGCACGATTTGGGCAGCGGGGCTGGATGTCACCACGCCCGAGCCATTGCCACCCGATCACCCGCTTGTGACCATGGACAACTGTGTGGTGTTGCCGCACATCGGCTCCGCCACAATTACCGCCAGGAACGCCATGTCTTCGCTGGCGGCGCGGAACCTTATTGCGGTGCTACGTGGCGAAATACCGCCGCATATCGTGAACCCGGACGTGTTTGAACAAACCCATACCCAGGAGTAACCCTATGCCTTCTCCAACGCCAGAGGCGATCCATGCCGCAGTGAACGCGCGGCGCGATGAAATCGTGCAGATGCTGCTCGCGCTCGTTGGCGCATCATCTGTTACCGGAAACGAGGGCAACGCCCAGCGCTACGTGGCCACAACGCTGGCAAGCTTCGGGCTGGACGTGGATTCGTTCCTCTCCAGTGACGAAGAGATCGCCGACTACGTGATGCACGTTGGCGAACAGCCATCGTTCGAGGATCGCCCCAGCGTGGTTGCTATTCGCAAGGGAAGCGGCGGTGGCAAAAGCCTGATGCTGGGCGGCCATGTGGACACCGTGCCGGTAGAAGACCGTGCCAAATGGACGTATGCGCCCGAGGGCGAGGTGGTCGGCGACCGCATTTACGGCCTCGGGAGCACAGACATGAAAGGCGGCGTCGTTGCCGCCATGGTAGTGCCACGCATCCTCGAGGATCTCGGGATTCAGCTCCAGGGCGACCTGCTGGTGAATACCGTTGTCGGCGAGGAAGACGGCGGCCTCGGCACCATGAGCACGATCCTGCACGGCTACCGTGCCGACGGCGTGGTGATCACCGAGCCGACGTACCAGAAGGTTGGCATCGCCAGTGGCGGCTCGCTGGTGTTCCGGATCACCGTTACCGGCAAGGCCGCGCACGGCGCCAAGCGGAATGATGGCGTGAGCGCCATCGAGAAGTTCGTGCCTATCTTCCAGGACCTGTTGGCGTGGGAGGCCGAGCGCCAGCGCACGGTGATGCACCCGCTCTACGATCACTTCGAGAACAAGTTCCCCATCAGTGTCGGCAAGGTTCACTCCGGCGATTGGGCCAGCACCGTACCGGACAAACTCGTGGCCGAAGGACGGTTGGGATTTATCCCGGGCGAATCGATGGAATCGATGATGGAGCAGACACGGGCCCGCATCAACGCGGTGGCCGAGAAGGACGAATGGCTGCGCGAGCATCCGCCGGTGCTGGAGTTCTTTAGCGGCCAGTTCGTGGCGGAAGAGATCGCGCAGGACCATCCGCTTACACTCGCGATGCTGGCCGCCCACCGCGCGGTAAGCGACACCGAGACCGACGTTTGGGCACTTACCTCCGGCACCGATGCCCGCCTGTGGATTCACTTCGCCGATTGCCCTGCCCTGCTCTACGGTGCAGGCGAACTGCATATGGCGCACCAGAGCGACGAGTACATTGATATCCAACCGCTGCTGGATTCGATCGCGGCACTCACGCAACTCGCTATCGACTGGTGCGGCACTGCCTGATCCAGAACCCACCGGGAGATTCTTACCTTCATGAGTCGACTTTTCCAGCCTCTTACTATCGGCGATGTGACCATTCCCAACCGTATCTGGGTAGCACCGATGTGCCAGTATTCCTGCTTTGCCGGTGATGGCGTGCCGACCGACTGGCACCTGGTCCACCTCGGCGCGTTCGCCCAGGGCGGGTTCGGCCTCATCATCACCGAGGCGGCAGCCGTCAGCCCGGAAGGGCGGATCAGCCCGCAGGATGCCGGCATCTGGAACGACACGCAGCGCGACGCCTGGACGCGCATCGTGGATTTCGTCCACTCGCAGGGAGCCAAAATCGGCACGCAGTTGGCGCATGCCGGCCGCAAGGCGGGCGTGTACTCCGGGTTCGTTCCCGGGCAACGCGGCGTGGTGCCAAAGGATGATGGTGGCTGGGATCCGGTCGGGCCAGGCACCGATCCATTCCCCGGCTATGCCAGCACGCCGCATGCGCTGGACGCTGAAGGCATCGAGGGCGTGATCGGCGATTTCCGGGACGCCGCCGTACGCGCCCGCGATGCCGGATTCGATGTGATCGAAATCCATGCCGCCCACGGCTACCTGCTCCACGAGTTCTACTCGCCCCTCAGCAATCACCGTGATGACGAATGGGGCGGCGATTTCGAAGGACGGATCAGCCTGTTACTCGCCGTCACCGATGCCATACGTGAGGTCTGGAGCGGCCCGCTCTTTGTGCGTATCTCGGCAACGGACTGGACCGAAGGCGGCTGGACCATTGAGGATAGCGTCCGCCTTGCCCGCGAACTGCATGCCCACGGTGTAGACCTGATCGACACCAGTTCGGGCGGCAACCAGCCAGCCGATATCCCGCTTGGTCCCGGCTACCAGGTGCCATTGGCGCAGAGTATCCATAACGAAACCGATGTGCTGGTCGGCGCGGTTGGGCTTATCACTGAGCCGGCGCAGGCCGAATCGATCCTGGTGCAGGATCAGGCCGATGCCGTGCTGCTGGCCCGTGTTGCCCTGCGCGAGCCGCACTGGCCCCAGCGGGCCGCCGCCGAACTCGGGGTACCCGTGGAAGACGCCCCCTATGCGGTCCAGCACGTGCGCGGCGCCTGGAAATAACGAACCGTCAGGAAGGCCAAATTATGCTTACGCCCGAAGAACTCATTCTGGACACCAAATCAGTCGGTAGCCCGCAGATCAGCCCCGATGGCAGCCATATCGTCTATACCCTCGGGTACACGAACCGGGGCTCGCACACATCGCACAACGACCTGTGGATGATGAGCGTCGATGGTGGCGATAACCGCCAGCTTACCTGGAACTACCAGCGGGTAAGTTCGCCTGTATGGAGCCCGGACGGGAGTCGCATCGCCTTTTCGGCCTGGGATGGGCGCGAGAACACCATTCGGGTGCTGGACCGCGATGGCGGCGAATCGCGCCCACTGGTATCGCACATCAACCCGCCCATGGCGCTGGCGTGGAGCCCGGATGGCAACCGCATCGCCTATACGCTCAAGGTCGATCCCGAAAACCCCACTGCTGCCAGCCGACCTTCCGGCACGCCAGCACCCGTGCGGGCGACCAGCCGCCTCGATTACAAGCAGGATAACCGCGGCTACCTGAGCAACGCCCGCCACCAGTTGCACGTGTTGAACGTTTCCACCGGGGAAACGAAGCAACTCAGTTCCGCCTACAAGGACCACGATTTTCCGCAGTGGAGCCCGGACGGATCGCGCATTGCCGTGCGCGTATCGGATGCCAACGGCATGCACAATGTGGTGCACCTCTTCCCTGCACAGGGCGGCGAACCGCAGGAGTTCGGCTGGGAACACGGCGTGATCGGGGTCTATAGCTGGAGCCCGGACGGCAGCCAGATTCTGTTCAGCGGCTACCCCACCAACTCGCCGCAGCACGAGTTCTGGCGCTACATCACCGCGACGGGCGAGATCGTGCAGAGCACCGAAGGGCTGGATTTCACGCCTGAAAGCGGTTTCCCCACCATCAGTGGCCCTGCCCAGCCAGTGTGGATTGATGGCGACAAGGTGCTGATCAACGCCGGGTTCCAGGGCATGACCAGCCTGTTCGGGCTCGATGTGACCGATGGCGTGGACGTGCAGATCACCATCTGGCAATCCAATCACTCCGGCCTGAGCATGGACGATGCCCATACCACTGTTGTGCAGGTGGCCGACAGCACAGAATCCCCGGGGCGGCTGGTGAAGGTGGATATGAAGACCCACGAGGTCACCACGCTGCTCGATCCAAATGAGGACCTGCTGCCACCGGGTTCCCTCGCTTCAGTGGAGCAGATTACGGTAGAGCGTGCCGGAGAGCGCATCGACGCCTGGGTCTACCTGCCGCCGGATCTCGACGAGCGGCAAACGTACCCGGTGGTCCTCGATATCCACGGCGGGCCGCACGGGCACCACGGGTTCACCTGGAACCGTGGCGCGCACCTGATGGCTGCTGCCGGGAACATCGTGATTGCGCCGAACCCGCGCGGATCCGGTACGTATGGTCGGGAGTTTGCAGAGAAAGTGTGGGGCGACTGGGGCGGCGAGGACTGGCTGGATATCCTGGCAGTGCTCGATACCGTGCTGGAACGCGACTATGCCGACGCTGACCGTTGCGGCATTTTCGGGTACAGCTACGGCGGGTTCATGACCAGCTGGGCTATCGGTCACACCAACCGCTTCAAGGCGGCGGTCGTGGGCGCGCCGGTGTACAACTTCACCTCGTTCTACGGCACCAGCGATATCGGCCATGTCTGGTGCGATACACAGTGGGGCGAGAGCGTGCTGGATCCGGCAACGGCCCCGGCGATCCTGGAACACAGCCCGCACACGCATATCCATAATGCCGTTACACCAACCCTCATCCTGCATGGCGAGGCGGACGATCGCTGCCCCATCGGCCAGGGCGAGGAACTGTTTGTGGCGCTGAAGAAGCACGGCGTGGAAGCGGAATTCGTGCGGTATCCGGGCGGCTCGCACATGATGCTGCGGCAGGGGCCGCCGGCGCACCGGATCGATTTCTACAATCGGATCATCGAGTGGTTCGGCGAGCGCCTCTAGCGCCCGCCGGAACAACTGTCACCGGGTGAGGTCGACCACGGCTTTAACGACGGTAGCCTTGTCGGCGATGCTGGCGTCCATGGCCTGCTGGATGTCGTTGAACGCAAACGTATGCGACACGATACCTGCCAGGTCGACCCGGCCATCGGCCACGGCCTGGATCGCCATTGGGTAGATATGGCGGTATCGGAACACGGTTTCGAACCGGAGTTCCTTGTCCAGCGCCAGGCTCATGGCCAGGGTGATTTCGCCCGTTTTGCCATAACCAACCATTACGATGGTGCCGCCCTTGCGAGCCATGCGCACCGCCTGCCTGGCCGCGATATCGGTGCCGGATGTTTCGATCACCAGGTCGCAGCCTCGCCCTCCGGTGAGGTGCATCACCTCGGCGACCGGGTCGGTCTCTGCGCCATTGATCACCGCATTGGCACCAAGGTCGCGTGCCCGTTGGAGCCGGGCCGGCAGGACATCCACCATGAATACGTTGGAAAGGCCCATCGCCTTCAGCGCCATCATGCTCACGAGGCCGATGCATCCCGAGCCGAAGACAACCGCCGTCTGGCCGATGCGGGCCCTGCCCTGATTCGCAGCGTGGAAGCCGACTGCAAGCGGCTCAATGAGCGCGCCCTCCAGCGTGCTGACGGCATTCGGCAGTTTGAAGCAGAGGCCAGCCGGGTGGGCCACGTAATCCTGGAACGTACCATCAACGGGTGGCGTCGCGAAAAAGACGACATCAGGGCAGAGGTTGTACTTTCCGGAGCGACAATACTCGCATTTTCCACAGGTGATGCCCGGCTCAAGCGCGACGCGGTCGCCAACGGCCAGGTGGGTGACATTATCGCCCACCTTGGCTACGGTGCCTGCCGCCTCATGCCCGAGCACGAACGGCGGTTCCACCACGTAGTCGCCAATGCGGCCATGCTCGAAGTAGTGCAGGTCGCTGCCGCAGATGCCGACCTTCTCGATGCGCACCAGCACATCGTCCGGTCCTGGCACCGGAACAGGGCGCTCCTCGAACGCCATCTGCCCGATACCGGTCATCACCGCGGCTTTCATTCCGCTACGGATTCGGCAGCATCGCGGCTGGCCTTGTTCGCTTCCCACGCCTGCATGAGTGCGCCAAGGAACACCTGCGGTGGCTGGCCACCGTTGACCGCGTACTTGCCATCGATAATCGTGAAGGGCACGCTGCTGATACCGGACTGCTGCACCTGCTGGATCATGGCCGATACCTCCGGCTCCTTCTCCTGCACCCGCAACGGTGTTTCCAGTTCGGCGGTTACTTCCTTGCCAAGCACGCCCTCTGCAATGCGCAACAGCTCATCGGGGAGGCCAATGTTGGTGCCGCGTTCGAAGTACTCGGTCATCAGGGCATCCATCAACTCCACCCGCTTGTCGGCCGGTGCGAGTTCCATCAGTACGTGGGCCGGCACGGTGTTGACCGCCACCTCAATGTTCTCGAAGTGGTAATCCAGCCCGAACTGCTTGCCCACCTCGGTGACGCGGGCAAACATCTGCTCCATCTGCTCCTCGGAAATGCCCTTGCGATTGATAAAGCGATCACGGAACCCCTCGCCCTCTTCCTCAGGACGAATGGGATCGAGGAGGAACG
>JBHWTK010000055.1:0-20772 GCA_043427975.1 Chloroflexia bacterium
GCGGTGGGATGTCACTGGTTTGCTGACGGATGCCCGTCGCTATGACCTGCCGCTGGAGCCGTTCACCGGCCTGTGCGAGCTGGTTGACCGATCGACACGCGAGCTGGACGAGATCGACACACCCCGCCTGATCCACAGCGATCTCGGCACCCGGCATGTGCTGGTGCAACCCGGTGAGGATGGCGAACCGGTGATCTCCGGGTTGATCGACCTGGAGTTTGCCCGCTTTGCCGATGCGTATGCGGAGAGTGTGTTCGTTACGGAATCGCTGGAATCCCACCCCGAACCCGGTTACGAGCAGTTTCTGGATGCCTACGGCGCGATCCGTCCAGACCGGGCGGCCCGTTTGCGGGGCACCATTTACCAGCTCACCGCGCTGGGATGGTGGGTCACGGACGCCATGCGCCGGAACAGTCGCGATGAGGCGATGGAGGTTCTGGACGACATGCGCGCCCGTTTGGGTGCGAGCGATGAGACGTAGCCCTGTCCCAGCGCCGCAGCGCGTGTGGGCGGGGTTTTGTGGCATGGCGGGCCCGATTCCAGCGTAAGGGCGGACACGCACGTCCGCCTCTACGAATTGCGGCGCGACTGGACGGCATGGGGTGTCATGTGCCCACGTTGGACCCGCCCCATGCCCTCCCTCCGGTCGGTCAGGACGGGTCTACAGAGGGGTCGGTGGGGTACGTAGCCCCGTCCCAGCGCCGCAGCGCGTGTGGACGGGGTTGGGTGGCATGGTCGGCCTTTTGCCAGCACGACGGCGGACACGCAGGTCCGCCTCTACGAATCGCGACGGTGTGGGTGCGGTTGGATAGCATGAAGTGTCATGTGGCGACGTTGGACCCGCCCGATGCCCTCCCTCCGGTCGGTCAGGACGGGTCTACAGAGGGGACGGTAGGGTGCGTAGCCCCGTCCCAGCGCCGTAGCGCGTGTAGGAGGGGTTGGGTGGCATGGCCGGCCTTTTGCCAGCACGGGGGCGGACACGCAGGTCCGCCTCTACGAATTGCGGCGCGAATGGATGGCATGGGGTGTCATGTGCCCACGTTGGATCCGCCCGATGCCCTCCCTCCGGTCGGTCAGGACGGGTCTACGAATGGTGTGTATCTGCCCATGCCGGGAATCCTGCCAGACCCCCCAACTACGGCAGGTAGTAATAGAAGACGTACACGTGCCGGGTTTCGCCATTCACCAGATTGATAGTCGCCTGGTCGCCGTAGACACTGTCTGCGCCGACGACGGTGTAGCCATCACGAACGACTGGTGCCAGGCCGCTGAGAGTGACGTTCATGGTGTTTGGGCCGGCGTTGAAGATGTATGCCCCGTCCGACTGCCGGTCCATCCACATGATATTCATGCCGCCCTGCCCGTCACCGCCGTGATAGAGGAATGAGGCGTCGGGTGCATCCAGCGGTTCAGTGCAGTTGGCGAAGAAGTCGTCGGTATTCGGGTTGAAACCATCGGGACATCCACGCATGGTAATCAGCAGGGTGGCATTGCCGGTTGTGGCTTGTGAAGATGTTCCGCTTGATTGGCCAGTGGTGACGTAGAAATAGTAGTAAAGGGTTATGTGGCCCGTCTCGCCTGGCGCGAGGTTGATTACCGGATTGCCATACGGGGTAACCCATTCGTGCCCGGCCGACATGAAGGTATCGCGAACATCCGGCTCAAAGTACGACACCTGGAGGTCCAGGTTGGCGGGAACCGTTGCCTGGTATGTGCCGTCGTACAGCCTCGGCACCGTCGACATGGGAATGAACATCTCGTGGCCCATGGAATCAGGAAACGTGACTGCTGCCGCATCTGGCGCATCGAGGGGGATAGTGCAGGCAGTCGCCGGATTGGTGGTGGTTGGATCAACACCCTCCGGGCATCCTCGCAGTGTGATATTGAGGGTGGCGCTCTGAGGGGCAGGGGGAGCAGAGACGTTGCCGGGTTTATCCAGCAGGATGAAGCCGAACACAACGGATGTTTCCCAGGTGTCTGGCATGATCCAAACCTTGTACGGCTCTGAGGCCCCCGCGCCCACGCGGTATCCCTCTGGGACATTGCTGAACCGAAGCTCGTACGGACCACCTGCCGGAACATCGAGGAAATCGATCTGGCCGTCGACGAGATCTTCATCACAGCCGACATTGCTGGCACCAACCAACTCCACGCAGATGCCTGTATCGAGCTTCTCTCCAGTGGTGTAATCGATCAGAATTACGGAAACATTCAGTGTGTTCGGTGCATTTTGCTCCGGTGCCTGCCGAACCACAAACCCGAGTGGTACCTGCATCACTTCGCCTCGTGGCAGGTTCCCCAGGGGCTGAACCTTGATCTCGTAGCCGTTGATCTTCGCGTATCCGGCGGGAGCGGTGGTTTGCTGCACGGTGTAGGTGCCTGGCGGAATCTGCTCGAACGTCACCTGACCGTCGTTGTTCTCATCGCAGCCCTCGTTGCTGTAATCCACGAGTACGTAGCAGGCGCCATGGAGCAGGTGGCCATCCTTCGGATCTCGCGTGATGAGCGCGATGTCGATCGGTTTGTCTGCATCGTCCACAGCTTGTGGTTGCACGGTGGCGGTGAATGTCAGCCAGCCGCTTTTCAGGCCGCTATCCGAAACCTCGATGGTGAAATCGGGTACAGCGCGGTTCGGGCCGAGGTCAGATGTCTGATGCACGGTGTAGGTGCCGAAGGGGACATCAAGGAACGTTACCTGGCCGTCCTGGTTGTCATCACAGCCCTCGTTGCTGAACCCGACCAGGATATAGCAAACGTCGTAGGCGGGCTGCCCATTTTCGGTGGTCTGGATCGCGACATGGTTCGCCTGGGCATCCGCGGACCGGTGGGTCACCCATGTTTCAAAGGTCTCCCAGCCATCAGTTGATTGGCCGGTGACGGTGATCTCGAAATCTGGGACATGTGCGGTGGAACCAAGATCACGGGTTTGATGCACCGTGTAGGTTCCGGCTGGCACATCCATGAACGTCACGGAGCCGTCGCGGTTGTCGTCACAGCCTTCGTTACTGAACCCCACGAGGACATAGCAGGCATCGTAGAACGCGCCATGCTGTGCCTGCATGGTGACGATAGCGACGTTCGATGTATCAGTAGTGGTGGACCGGGGTACGTTCTCAAATCCCACACCCCAGTGGGATGCAACCGTTCTGCCATCTCCTGTTTCGAAGGAGATCGGGTTCTCTACCGGCGTGGTGCCAGGAGAAATCGTGCTGACATCCTGGGTCACGACGACCGTTGTCCATAACGGGACAGTGACACTGCACGACTGAATCCAGTCCCTATTATTAGGGTCACCGGTGAGTGTGCAGGAGCCGATAAAGGTACCGTCGGTGGTGGTGACCGTAAACACGGCCCCTATACAGGGGTAATTGTCTTCACATCCGCGTGCCCAGATCGACATATCCGCCGTGTCGCCGGTTTGCGCCGACATGGTGGTTTCCCCGCCAGCCATGCCGGTCAGCAGGAGTGCAAGCACGGCAAGCAGGCGAAAAACGGTCGCAGTGGGTTTCGGTGCACGGAACGCGATGCTCATAACGTCTCCCCGCCGGATTGTGGCGTCATCGGTTGTATGGTCCCTGACAGCAGCATATCCGACAGACGGGGTGTATGTCATCAGGCATTTGGGGCATGAGGTGTCTATTGATCCCGTGGGCCAGGATTGGTCTACGAAGGGTGCGTGTCCGGCGAATTGTAGCCCCGTCCTAAGGCGCGAATGCGCCTGTATGGGCGGGGTGTGATGGCATCGCGTGCCTTGTGCCAGCACGGGGTCGGACACGCAGGTCCGCCGGTACGCATCGTAGGGGTATGGGTGCAATTGGATGGCACGGGGTGTCATGTGCCCACGTTGGACCCGCCCGATGCCCTCCCTCCGGTCGGTCAGGACGGGTCTACAGAGGGGTCGGTGGTGTACGTAGCCCCGTCCCAGCGCCGCAGCGCGTGTGGACGGGGTTGGGTGGCATGGCGTGCGTGATGGGCAAGCAGTACCCGCAAGCCCTGTATTGTGACGAGATGATGTGACATGTAGCACCGTCCTGGCCGGCGAAGCCGGGCATCGGGCGGTGTCAGATGCGGACCTGCCCGGAGGCCCAATTCGCACACTGGCACCGCCCGATTCGTCGGCCTGCGGCCTCGAAGGACGGTGCTCCATCTGGCCGATGCAGAAAACAACAACGCCCGGGGATAATTCCCCGGGCGTCATATCTACAGAATCCTAGACGTTGCGACGCGTACCGTCGCCGTCTTCGAACCCTGGCGTTTGCTTCAGGTCCGGGCGGGGGCGGGGGAACTCGCGATCCTCGGTGGTGCCCTCATCGTCCATGCCCAAATCCGGCGCAGTAAAGCCGGTTTCCCCGGTTCGCTCATTGCCGGGAATACCGGGGGTGGGCTCCTCGACCTTCACCAGCTTGCTGGCCGGGCCATTGCCGGACGATCCGTTTCCGTTTCCGTTGCCCATGAACTGCCCGAACATGTCCATCGGGATCGGGAAGGCGATGGTGGTGTTCTTCTCGGTGCCGATCTCCGTCAGCGTTTGCAGGTAGCGCAGCTGGATGGTCACCGGGTTCTGGTTGATGATATCGGCGGCCATGCCAAGTTGCTCGGCGGCCTGGTATTCACCCTGGGCATGGATGATCTTGGCGCGCTTGTCGCGCTCGGCTTCGGCCTGGCGGGCCATGGCGCGCTGCATGCTCTGCGGCAGCTCGACATCCTTGACCTCGACCACGGAGACCTTGATGCCCCACGGCTCGGTTTGTTCGTCGATGATCTTCTGCAGCTCCTGGTTGATCTGCTCGCGCTGGCTCAGCAGGTCGTCCAGCGTGCTCTGGCCGAGCACGCTTCGCAGGGTGGTTTGCGCGATCTGGCTGGTGGCGCGGATGTAATCGGCCACGTTCACCACGGCGGCGTTGGGATCGATCACGCGGAAGTAGGCCACGGCGTTCACGCGCACGGTGACGTTATCCCGCGTGATCACTTCCTGCGCCGGGATATCCATGGTGACGGTACGCAGGTCGATCTTCTGCATCCGCTCCAGGAACGGGATCAGCAGGATCAGGCCCGGTCCGCGGGCACCGGCCAGGCGGCCGAGTCGAAACACAACGCCGCGCTCGTATTCCTGCACCACCTTGATAGCGCTGATGAGCACCAGCAGCAGGAATACGACGACAACGCCGATCAGAATAAGCTCCATACAAACTCCCTTTCGTTGCGGAAGCACGCGCCCCGCACACTGTTACCTCAAAATGGTACGCGTATTTGGATTACGACACCGGGAAGAGCGCTTCCCGTCGCGATGTGGATGCCACCGGGTTCACTTCCGCTTCATCGGTAAGCGCCACGGTAAGGCGAATGCCATGTACATCGGTGATGCGCACGCTTGCACCCGCCGGGGCTGAGCCCGCAGGGTCTTCCAGCGTGGCCTGCCAGAGTTCGCCGTCAAAGAAGACCATGCCGTTGGGTTTGAGCGCCGACCGCACGGTAGCGACCTCGCCGATCATCGATTTCTTTCCCGTCTTTGGCTCGCTGCGTTGCAGCTTGATCACCAGCATGCCGATGACGATCGCGCTGGCGAGCACCAGCCCGGCGCTCAGCCAGATAACCGGCCGTGAAACGCCACCGTAGCCGGGCACGGATTCGTCGATGAGCATGTAGCTGCCGAACACGAACGAGATGATGCCGCCTACCAGCAGTAGCCCGAAACTGGAGACGAAGAGGTCGATGAAGAAGAGGGCGAATGCCAGGGTGATCAGGGCCACGCCGGTCCAGTTCACGGGCAGGGTGCCGAGGGCGTAGAACCCGAGGATGAAACTGACGACGCCTATGATGCCGGGCACCATGGTCCCGGGGTTGCTGAGTTCCAGGAAGATGCCGAGGCTGCCGAAACTGAGCAGCAGGTAGGCAATGGTGGGATCGGAAATCATCTGCAAGAAGCGCTCGAAGGCGTTCATGCCGATGGTATCCAGGCTGGCTCCAGCGGTGGCAAGCGTCACCTCGGTGCCATCGTCCAGCGTGACGGTGGTGCCGTCGACATCGTTGAGTAGTGTTTCGATGTTCGGGGCGATGAACTCGATCACGCCGAGCTCCAGCGCCTCGGTGGCGGTGATGTTATCGGCATCGCGCACGGCGGCAACAGCCCAATCGACATTGCGACCGCGCAGTTCGGCGAGGTTGCGGATGCGGGCCACAGCATCGTTCGTCACCTTATTGCGCATGGTGTCGGTCATTTCGGAGCCGTCGCCGGCCACCGGGCTGGCCGAGCCGATGTTGGTGCCCGGCGCCATGGCAGCGATATGCGCGGCGTAGGTGATGTACACCCCGGCGCTGGCGGCGCGGGCATTGCCCGGCCCCACCCAGGCGATCACCGGCACTTCGGATTCCAGGATAGAGGTGACGATATCGTCCATGGCGGTGCTGAGGCCGCCCGGCGTATCGATGCGCAGCACAATCGCCTCGGCACCGTTATTCCCGGCCTCCTTAATGCTCGATTTCACATAGCTGGCCATGGCCAGGGTGATGGTGCCATCGATTTCGATGACGGCCACGGAACTGGTGGCCGGCTGGGCAGACACCGAAAGCAGGCCCATGCCGAGAAGGAGGAGGGGCAACAACAGGCGGGCGAAGCGGGGGAGCGTGGATTGCGTGGTCATGGCGGCCTCGTGGTGTGGTTCGTACTCCTGCCTCCATTATAAAAGGCGATGCGTTGGATGGTGTGACAGAACTGTTGCGACAGATGGTGCGGCTGTGAACCCCAGGTCCCGCGCCGCCTGAATCCCTGGTCGCATGGTGCCGTTGCCCGCGAATTGGGGCGCAGGAACAGGCATTTTTGTCGAACTACCGGGGCGCCCCATCACGTGGCACACGTATTGCATAACTGAAGTGTCGGGACCCAAGGCCACAACTGCCAGAGCCGACCATGTAAAGGTCTGCTACTCAGGAAGAAGTGCTCGCTTTTCTCCTCTACTTCTGGAGGAATGGGTTCTCCGACCCGGAATATCTTTCGTACCAATTTAGAGCCACCGGGCGACCTCGCCGCTGGCAAAGGACTCCTGCAATGAACGATCCTCGGGCTTTGGGAACCCCCCTGGCCAGGTTTGTTGACCTCACTTCAGATACGCTTTGGGATGATGCCGGTGGCCCCATGCCAATCGTGTGCTTGTCGCACCTTCGCTGGAGCTTCGTGTGGCAACGTCCGCAACACCTGCTCACCCGTATCACCCGGGAGCGCCCGGTGTACTTTGTTGAAGAGCCGCTGCGGGCAGAAGACGAGGGAGCATCGTGCCTGCGCGAAACCGTGAACCATGGTGTCACGGTCCTGACCCCGGTGCTTTCCGCCGATGAATTTCATACCTGGGGATTCAATGCCGACAATAATGAGGCGATCCGCGTCCTGTTGGCTGACTGGTTTGAGGCCACCCTGTCCAGGCCGGAGGTGATTGCCTGGTACTACACGCCCATGGCGATGGGCGCCCTGCCGTCCAGCCTTGAGCCAGTCGCAACCATCTTTGATGCAATGGACGAACTCTCGAACTTTCGCGGTGCCCCCGCGGAGTTGAGGCTCCAGGAACAGCGGTTGCTGCACGAGGCCGACCTCGTGTTTGCCGGTGGCCCGAGCCTCTACGAGGCGCGAAGGGTTCGCCGGCCCGATGCGCACTGCTTCCCCTCCGGTGTGGATGCTGCCCATTTTGGTGCTGACGGCCTGAAGGTTCCGGACGACATCGCGCACCTTACCGGCCCGATCATCGGGTTCTATGGTGTGATCGACGAGCGTATCGACCTCGATCTCATCGCCGGCATCGCAGACCTGCGGCCCGACTGGACCATCCTGATGATCGGCCCGCTGGCCAAGATCGAGGAATCCGACCTGCCGCGCCGGGCCAATATCCACTATCCCGGCATGCGTACCTACGATCAGCTTCCTGCGTACCTCTCTGCATTCGATGCGGCGATCCTGCCGTTTGCGATGAACGAGGCCACGCGCTTTATCTCGCCCACCAAAACGCTGGAGTACCTCTCCGGCGGCAAGCCGGTGGTGTCGACGGCGATCAAGGATGTCATCGACCTCTACGGCGATGTGGTTGAGATAGCCGATGGCCCTGAGGAGTTCGTGCAGGCGATTGAGTTCCTGTGGGGTGAATCGGACCAGTTCAAGCGCGCCCGTGCCCGCAAGGTTGAAGAGGTCTTGCACCAGCATGACTGGGACGTCATCGCGGCCAGCATGACGCACCTGCTGGAAGGCGTGCTGGGCGAATGCTGCATGCCCCCGGTTCCGGTGAACGGGATCAGCGGCCGGCGAACGCTGCACCGTGTGCCGGCGATGGCCATGCGTGCGGAAATGGCGGACTAACGATGTTCGATTACCTTATCGTCGGCGCGGGATTCGCTGGCAGCATCCTGGCGGAGCGGCTGGCGAGCCAGCACGATGCCCGGGTGCTGGTTGTGGAAAAGCGCCCGCATATCGGCGGAAACGCATACGATCACTACGACGACGCCGGCATTTTGGTGCACCGGTATGGCCCGCATATCTTCCATTGCAACAGTGCGGAGATTTTCGAGCACCTCTCGCAGTTCACTGAATGGCGCCCCTACCAGCACCGCGTGCTTGGCAGCGTGGATGGCCAGCTTGTGCCGTTTCCGATCAACCTGGATACGGTGAACCAGCTCTACGGGCTGCGACTGACATCCGATGAGTTACCCGGGTGGCTGGCGCAGGTGGCGGAACCGCGCGAGCGGATCGTGACATCGGAAGATGCCGTGGTGAGCAAGGTTGGCCGGGACCTGTACCAGAAGTTCTTCCGGGGGTACACGCGCAAGCAGTGGGGGCTGGACCCCTCGGAACTGGATGCGCAGGTGGCAGCACGCGTGCCAAACCGCACGAACCGGGACGACCGCTACTTCACCGATACCTACCAGGCGATGCCGCTGCATGGCTACACGCGCATGTTCGAGCGGATGCTGGCGCAACCGAATATCTCGGTCATGCTGAACACGGATTACCGGGATATCGTGAATATGATCCCGTTCCGGGAGATGATCTACACCGGCCCGATTGATGCGTTCTACAACCATCGCTTCGGTGCGCTGCCGTATCGTTCGCTGGACTTCCGGTTTGAAACGCATAACGTGCCGCAGTACCAACCGGCGGGCACCGTGAACTACCCCAACGAGTACGCCTACACCCGGATTACCGAGTTCAAGTACCTCACCGGGCAGCTGCACGACCGCACCACGATCGTGTTCGAGTACCCAAAGGACGAGGGTGACCCGTACTACCCGGTACCCCGACCCGAGAACCAGGAGCTCTACCAGCGCTACGCAGCCCTGGCTGCGCAGGAAACCCACGTGCACTTCGTGGGCCGGCTGGCCACCTACAAGTACTACAACATGGACCAGGTGGTAGCCCAGGCACTGACCCTGCTCAAGAAGCTCTCATCGCGCTACGAACCTGTCCGGGTAGGTGTCCCGGAACCCAACGGACACAGAATCGAGTAGGTACGCTCATGATCAGTTCTCCCTCCCGCACGTCGCAGTCACGGCAACAGGATGGTTTTGATCCCGCACAGCGACTGGAGGTATGGGGCGGCGTGGAGCCCACGGTGAACCGGGTGGGGGATGACTACCTCGACCAGCTTGCCAAGACCGGCCACGATACCCGTATTGATGACCTCGACCGCTTTGCCGAACTGGGGATGACGTCCCTTCGGTACCCGCTGCTGTGGGAGAAGATCGCCCCCGGCGCCATTGACGATGCCGACTGGGCCTGGCCCGACGCTCGCCTGGAACGGCTGCGCGAACTGGGGATCCGGCCGATTGTGGGCCTCGTGCATCACGGCAGCGGCCCGATCCATACCAACCTGCTGGATAGGCGGTTCCCCGAAAAGCTGGCCGCCTACGCGGGCGCTGTCGCCCGCCGGTATCCGTGGCTGGAGGATTACACGCCGGTCAACGAACCGCTCACCACGGCCCGATTCTCGGCGCTGTATGGGCACTGGTACCCGCATGAGCGCGATGATCGCAGTTTTGCGCGCGCCTTTATGGTGCAGTGCCGTGCCATTGTGCTGGCGATGCAGGCGGTACGCGAGGTGAACCCCGATGCCCGGCTGATCCAGACCGAGGAGCTGGGCATGGTGCACAGCACGCCAAAGCTTGCCTACCAGGCGGAGTTCGAGAACGAGCGTCGCTGGCTGACCTACGACCTACTGGCCGGCCAATTGACCCCGGACCGGCGGATGTGGACCTGGCTGCTCGAGTGCGGGATCGACCGTGGCGAACTGGAATGGTTCCTGGATAACCCGTGCCCGCCGGACGTGCTGGGAATCAACTACTACCTCACCAGCGAGCGGTACCTGGACTGGCGGATCAAGCGCTATCCCGGCGAGCGTGCCGGTGGCAACAGCGCGCATTCATACGTGGATGTTGCCGCTGTGCGGGTGCTGGCCGAGCCGCTTGGCGGCGTCGAGGCGCTGCTGCGCCAGGCGTGGGATCGCTACCATCTGCCGATTGCGATAACCGAGGTGCACAACGGCAGCACGCGCGAGGAGCAGTTGCGCTGGCTGAACGAGGTGTGGCAACAGGCCGGACGTGCCCGGCGGAATAGTGTGGATATCCGGGCCATTACCGTGTGGGCATTGCTTGGCCTGTACGACTGGGATTCTCTTGTCACCGAGGACCGGGGCAGGTATGAACCCGGCGTGTTTGATATCCGTGGTCCCGAGCCGCGCCCGACCGCCCTGGCCCGCATGACGCGCGACCTCGCGACCCGGGGCACGCATAGTCACCCGGTGCTGGATGTTCCCGGCTGGTGGCGGTGGCCCGATCGGCTGCTGCGCCCGCACAAGGCGGCGGCCAGGGTGGATCTTGCCGATGCGCGGCGGATCCTCGTGATTCCGGCCGATCCGCTGCTGACCGGGGCGATAGCCACTGCGTGTCATGCCCGGCATATCCCCGCCACCGTTGCGGCGGGGTGGGATTGTGACGAGATCGAACGATGGTTGGCGGAGGGCGATGCCTGGGCGGTGATACGCGCTGGCACCGGTGACGACAGCGCAGGGGAAGGGAATGCCGCGGACTCCCTCGCCCGCCAGCACGGTATTCCGTTCGTGACCTTTGGCGCGGGGCATGGTGGGTCCGAGCATGGACATGGCCTGGTGATTAGGAGTGATGGTGACGATACGCCGGTCGATAGCCTGGCGCACGCCGCGCTGGACCTGCTGATCGATGGCGAACGCGGGCAGTGGTACGTGTCGCCGGCGGGGGAGGGGTGCTGGCCGGCACCGGTTGGTGATGTGCACGCCCATGAGGATCGCGCCGCCGACGATTAGGTGCCGTCATCGTACGCCCGGCGATCGAGGGTGTACCGAAACGCGTAGGCCCGGGTTTCATACCCGGGCAACCGACCGGAGGTCGGTACCCCCAACGGCACGTGCGGGAACGCCCGGAATAGCTATCCGCCCTGTTGGCCCCGCCCGATGCCGCCTGCGGGCGTCAGGACGGGGCTACATGGGATCCCGCCCATGCAATGGAAAATGTTCCGTCATCGTACGCCCGGGGTTCATCCCCGGGTGCCATCCGCCTCTACGATTGACAATTTGCGGAAATCCAACCGGCCCGATGGACCCGCCCCATGGCCATACGGCCAGGACGGGTCTACACGGGATCCCACCCCCACGTCCCGGGGCCTACGGCGCGACAGACCCCCAAGTGGCGGTGAGGACGCGGGCCCAGTTCTTGTAGCCCAGCTTCAGCAGGCTCTCATCGTCGTAGCCGCGGCGGCGGAGTTCCTCGATCAGGTTCTGCTGCTTGCTGACATCGCTCAGGTCGGTCGGCATCAATGCGCCATCGTAATCCGAGCCGAAACCGACGCGGTCAATCCCCAACTTCTCGACCAGGTAATCCACATGGTCGGCCAGGTAGCTGAGGGGCATGTCGGCATCGCGCGAGCCCTCGGGGTGGGTGAAGGGCACGTTGTAGTTCACGCCCACCATGCCATCGCTTTCAGCAATCGCATCCAGCTGCTTGTCCGTGAGGTTGCGGGTGCTGGGGCAGATGGCCCAGGCGTTGCTGTGGGTGGCCACGATCGGCGCGGTGGTGATGGCGGCGAGGTCCCAGAAGCCCTTCTCGTTGAGGTGGCTCACATCCAGCATGATGCCAAGCAGGTTGCAGGCGCGCACCAACTCCCGCCCGCGATCCGTGAGGCCCGGGCCAGTATCCGGGCTCTGGCCGTGGCCAAATGGCACCCCGTGCGCCCAGATATTGCTGCGGCTCCACACCGGGCCGATGCTGCGCAATCCTGCGGCGTGGTACATCTCCAGCGCGTACATGTTCTCGTCGATCATCTCCGCGCCCTCGAAATGGAGGATAGCGCTGAAGGTACCGGCCTCGACGTTCTCCTCCAGGTCCTCCGCGAAGGTGATGATGGAGAGCGGCTCGTCGGTCCAGGCGTGGCCGTCTTCCACATCCAGGTCTTTCAGCAGGTTACCGCCACCGGATTCGAGGTTCAGCAGCCGGGCGATCATGGCGTTGGTGAACTGCTGGGCGTAGGCCAGGCTGGGGCTGCCGTTCTCGTCGGCCAGCTCAATGCCCTTCAGGCCGCCACCGAGGATGGCATCGAGGTTCGGGGTCCACTGGTCGCCGGCGGTGGGCACGAAGCAGGCGAAGAATCCACCCGCCAGCCCGCCCTGCCGGGCACGCGGGGCATCGACGTGGCCGATATCGCTGCCGGCATAGAAATCGCGCCCGGTGGAGAGCAGGTTCAGGATCGTATCGTTGTGGCCATCGAAAACGGGGATCATCGGGTTCTCGCTCATGGGTGCTCCTGGGTAACGCGAATGGCATCAACTCCCGTTGACGCGCGGCTTTCCGGTATCATGCACGAGATACGCGTAGCGCGCACGCATCGCGCACAAGCTAGAAGCGAAAGGGAGCATGGAATGACGCAGGGAATGCTGGCCGGCAAGACAGCCGTGGTAATGGGTGTGCAGAACCAGTGGAGCATCGCCTGGAAGATCGCGACCGCGCTGGCCGAGGCCGGCGCCGATGTGGCGATTACCTACATCGATGACCGCGCGAAGAAGAACGCCGAGAAGCTGGCCGAAACCGTGCCCGGCATGCGCACCTACGTGTGCAACGTGAGCAACGACGAGGAGATCGCCGCCCTGCGCGAGAGCCTCAAGGCCGATTACGGCAAGCTGGATATCCTGATCCACAGCATCGCCTACGCGCCGGCCGCCGAACTGACCAACCGCTTCCTGGAGACCACCCGCGAGGGCTTCAACATCGCCCTCGAAACCAGCGCCTTCAGCCTGGTGGCGGTTGCCCGCGAGCTGACCCCGATCATGGGCGAGGGTGGCAGCATTGTGACCCTGACCTACCTCGGTTCCGACCGCGTGTTCCCCAAGTACAACGTGATGGGCGTGGCCAAGGCCGCGCTGGAGAGCTGCGTGCGCTACCTGGCCGCCGACCTCGGCCAGCAGGGCATCCGCGTGAACGCGGTGAGCGCCGGCCCGATCAAGACCGCCTCGGCGCGCGGCATCCCCGGCTTCAGCAGCATGCAGGAGCAGGCCGTGGAGAAGGCCCCGCTGGGCCACGTGTTCACGCCGGAGCACGTCGCCAACATGACCGCGTTCCTCTGCAGCGATGGCGCGGCCGGCATCACCGGTGACGTGATCCTGGTGGACGGCGGCTACCACGCAATGGGCGTGTAGGCAGCCAGCGATTTTCACCGAGACATCGTACGCCGGGGGTTCATCCCCCCGGCGCCCACCCACAATTCGCCACCCCCACGTAGACCCGGGCCTTGTGCCCGGGTTTTGTGTTGGCAGAACGCGCGTCGTGCCGCTATCGCCTCGTGGCCAATCGGGATGCTCGCCGCAACCCGGGATGAGGCGGACACGCAGGTCCGCCGCTACGAACCACAACACCCCGTTCGTGGGGGCAATGGGTCCACGTCGTCCCTTCTTTTGCTGACGCTCCGTGGGGCTATAATCCGGACATACAGGAACCCAACCAATGACCCATCTCGCCGGAATTCGCCCCCGCGCGATCTCGCCCACGGAGGAACCGATGATCACCTTTGAGAATGAGGACCAGGAATACCTGAAGTGGCTTCAGAACCACGAACACGGCTATGTGCTCAACCGCCGGGACAGGCCGGATAACTACATGGCGCATACCTCTCGCTGTATGCACATCAACTATAAGGACGATGCTACGACCCGAACTGTCGGGAAGAGCAAGATGTGCTCGGATCGGCTGGAGGAACTCCAGGCGTGGGCCAGCAAGCAGGGGTACACGATTGATGAGTGTCCATCGTGTAAGCCGTACAAGTAGCTAGTCGTCAGTAGCGCTTTGTAGACCCGGGCTTCGCGTCGCAACGCGAATCGCCCGGGTTTTGTGCTGGGTAGATGAATCCTGGGCCACGATTGCTTCGCGGCACCACCGGTCGTAGGAGCGGACAACCGGTAGCGTCGACCCTTGTGGTCGACTTTAACGTAGCGCTACGGTGCCCACCGCTATACTATGAACCCAGAAACCACAAAATATCGGCTGGGCCATTGCACTGCCAGGTGTCGATGCGCTGCGACTTGGTCGCCATCGACCGGAGGTGAACGTGATGTTTCGCAAACTCTTCGGCAAGAACAAGGACTCAGATAGCCACTCGCAGGTGTCCGACACATCCTCTTATTTTCCAGTGACTATCGAAATTGAACATTCTGAAAACGAGAACCAGCGGAGTCAGTGGGCCGACCCATCAAACTCAACGTGGGAGGACTATGAAGAGTTCTTCTTTCGTGACAAAGAGTGGTTTCGCGACACTCCACGTTGGCGCCAGGTGCTGAAAGTCTGCCATCGGCACTGGAACCTTGATCGCGCTATTGGAGAAACGTACTACCGTCGAGAAGTAGACGGGATAGAGCCAACTATTCCGCTATGCCGAGAGCAGATCAGCTTCGCGCCGCAAGCCAAAGTCGCATTTGAGTTTCATCACTACTTCGACCAGGAATACACCAAACAGAATTATGAACGGACGAGACGCGATTGGGAGCGACACGGATGGGGTGACTACAGCGGGTGGGAACCAGTTCCCCGCGAGTTTCGGTTGCCGGAGCATAGAGGCTTCAAACAACTCGCCATCATCTACGACAAGATGAAGGACTTCCAGTCGGCGATTGATGTGTGTAAAGAGGCTTTAGCTGTGGACTGGCCGGGAGACTGGGACGTTCGCATTGCCCGGTACGAACGGCGCTTGAAGAGCAAGAACACTACGAAGAAGAAGGACGTGGCCGGTGATGTGGTGACGGTGAACCAATCAGCGCCTACCCAACCCACACCAAAGTTCTGCTCTCACTGCGGCAGCAAACTGGAGGGAGCAGTCAATTTTTGCCCGGAGTGTGGAAGCTCAATTCAAGCATGACGACAATTTGTGAAACCTGTATTAGCTCTTAAATTGCTGCCCACGCAGGCGACGTTCAAGAAGGCGCAGGGCATTCGGAAGGCGAGCCAGCACCAGCCGGCGGCGCTACCGGGGTTGGGGTGACGATGGAAATCGAGTTGGGGGCGTAGATGGGAGAGAAGATTCGGGCACGTATGTGCAATGAGAAAACCGGCGAGTTCGAGGAAGTGTGGGTGCCAGCTTCCGAACTGCAATGGGCCGAAGAGAAGACATACGAGCCGCTTATACAAGCGATCATCGCAACCGACCAGAATCCATCCCTTATAGAACGATACCGGATCCCTGTATCAGAGATAAACGTGGACCCTGCATTCGCGCCCCGGCGCGATCTGGTCGAGAGCATGCGTGGCGCTACGGACGAGTACATTACTCTCAATCGCAGCGGACGGTATTTGATCGATCTGCTCGAACGGGAAGATGGCTCGCTTTGGTCCTATGATCATGCAGTCATCATCGCCAGTATTAAACTGAAAGACCCGAGCACAGAACTCTATGTTCAAGTATTAGGGTTCGACCCTGCTCCGGGCAGCGTCAGACTGAAGTGGCAAAGAAAACAATGACCCCACAATGGGCGCATTTATCCGTGGAAAATGTGGCCAAGGTGGAGGAAGAGGAGAATCCCGGTCGGTTGCTGGCGCCCAACCTGGAGCGGTCGGGTGGGTGATGGCAGGTTTGGCACCACTCCTCAACGGGTTGTCCCCTGGCGAGGTTGTGATAACCGAACACCAGCTCCCTAAGGCGTGTAAACCAGGTCCTCATAGTCCTCCGGCGAAACGGTATGTCTGACGGCCCACTCATCGACCCAGCCGGTAATGGTTCCGATAGTTACCTTTCTCCACTCACCACCGTCATGGACTTCCACTGGACCCACGTCGTCAAATTCGGTGCCGCTAAGGAGACTGGCCACAACCGCGCTCTTGTATGTTGGCTCCGCATATATCTCGCCGTCGATTGCCAGTGCGTACTTCTTAACCTGGTTGGTTATCCCGTAGAGCCGGCCATGGCCCACCGTGACCCACAGGTAGCCATTGCCCAACACGGGAGAGCCCAGTTCCTCAAACTCGTACCCCTCAAATGCGTAACGCCAATATTCCTTGCCAGATTTCAGGTCGATCGCAAACAGGTGCAGGTTGACGCCAAAGTAGACAATCCCATTCGCAATGGCTGGGTTCGGGAAATAGCGCTCACCCAACCGTTGCTCCAGCCCTGAATTGAACTCCCAGAGTTGCTCGCCGGTCCTGAGGTCTAGCGCGATGAGATGGCCATCACTGCGGCCGTAACACGCCACTCCGTCGGCGACCGCGGCGTCGGAAAACTGCTCGGAACCAAAATCACCCCGGCCCCAATGTCTGTCGCCCGACGATAGGTCGAAGGCCCAGAGGCCAAGCACAGCGACGCCTTCAGAAATGGCTATGGGTCCATATGAACTCGATGAGACATCACGGGTCCATTGGTTGTTCCCGGTACTGGCATCAAGCGCGACCAACCGTGAGTCCCCATCAAGAAAGAGCACCTGGTCACTAAACACGCTCATCGGGGTCTCAACACGGTCTATGCCGCTATAGCTCCAGATTTCAGTTCCCGTTTTCACGTCCAGTGCCACAGGGATGTCTGTGTCTGAGGCGCCGGATTTGGCGACATACACGCGACCATCGGCAATCACTGGTGACCGTGCTGTGGCCCCCGAAACCCCTGGGCATACCCAAAGTGGATCACCGTACCACACGTCGAATCCGTGGAGTTCAGTCTTGCCGTTACTCACAACGACGACATCGCTTCCCACTGCTGCATAGCTGAACCTGTCGGGTTCAGTGCTATACCAGTTGGCGTTCCGCAGGCCTGAGTGGGCCGTAAACTCATAGCCGCCAACGAAAACAACATCGGAGTACACGGCGGGTTCCATACCGAGGCGCATTGAACCGCCTCGTTCATCGGCGAAATGCCCCTCAACAACGACCGGATCGGAGACGGTGAGGCCTTTACCAGGCATTTCGCCGGTTCTCGCAGGGTTCCCACGTTGCGCAAATTCCTCGCGGTTAGCCTGCAGACGCGGTAACCTCGCGGCAGCAACATCGTAGTTTGGCTGTAAATGCCCCGGAACCAGGGACAATGCGGCAAGCCGCAAGGCATTTCGGCGGTTAAACATCGGGCCACTCCTGCACATCGATTTTGAGAATTGATTGGGCTTCCTGAAATGATGCTAGCAGAGCGATAAGGCCCTGTCGACATATGCCAGTCGTCCACGTTCTGTCTCTTCGGATGATTATTCCTATGCAGGGCGGGGGCTTCAGGAGGAGCACGCAGGGCGGAGCTGGTCCGTATACCGGTGTCCGCCCGCTTTGGGGCGCGATCCCCCTGTAGCAACACAGCTGCCGGGGTCGCCCACAGCCGAAGGCGGCCGAGTGCGCAGCACGAGCAGCGGAGCGAGCCCCGTGGCCGACGCTACGGACGACGTCGTAGGCCCGTCCTTCGGTCTGCGAGCCGAATCGGGCGGGCACCACAGCGACCGCCGACATGGCGGGATTCAGGCCATCTCGACCAGTAATTCCGTAGCGGCGCACCCATGTGTGCGCCTCATCCCGGTTCGGGGCGCACACGCAGGTGCGCCGCTACGTATTTGGGGCAAGGGATCAAGGGACCAGCATTATCCCGGCCCCGGAACAGTTGATCCCTTGGTCCCTTGCCCTCCAATTCGTCTCGATGCGTATAAGTAGTAGAGGATGCCCGTAACCCAAAGGGAGGGCCAGCTAATTCCTGTTTCTTCATCCCCCGATACCGACCTTCGGTCGGTTGCCCGGGCACGGGGCCCGGGCCTACGCCTGCGAACCGATCAAGGGACCAAGAGACCACGTGTTTCCCGGCAGGGGGGATGGTGATCTCTTAGTCCCTTGCTTCCTAGGCTGTCCTCGCCTGCGACTCAGCCGCCGGATACCAGAACCACTGCTGGTTCTCCTTCTTGCTGCTGACCCCCAGTTTCAGCTTCGCCCGCTTAATGGCGGACATACCAATCCCTTCCTCCTTCGCTGCCGCCTCCACCGCGCTGGCGAGCACGCGTCGCCCGTCCATGAACTCCAGCAGCCATTCCTCGGCCTTGTCGGTTTCGGTGGGGGTGGCGTCTTCCTTCTCGACCTTCTTGCGCCAGGCGGCGGCTTCCGAGAACCCAATCGGGCTTTCGCCGAGCCATTCCAGCGCGGCATCGAGCGGACGCCAGAACTGCAGCGCTTTCGGTGCGACGGCGTAGTTGCTCTTGGTCACTTCCACCAGTTTGCGCACGGGATCACCGTCGGCCTGGAACTCGGCGGGCAGCTCGTGCACCATCCACACGCTGCGGGCCAGCGCAGTAAACGCGGTGCTGCCCATCAGCTTCTGGTGCGCCTTGGCCTGGCCATCGTTCTTGCCGATGTGCATGATGCCGAGCACCGCGCAGCCGGTGTCCTCGCCCATCTTGATCAGCGGGGTCAACGCATCGCGCACCTCGCCCTCGCTGTTACGATCGCCACTGGCCAGCACGCCGCTGAGCGGATCGATCACCACCAGCCTGATCCCTTCCTCCACCACCACCTGGCGCAGCAACGGCAGGTCGGTGCGGATATTGAAGGCGCGCTCGCCACCCTCGGGCAGGGGCACGCCATCCAGCGTGATGATGTTGTCCGGGTTCATGCCGTGCACCGCCAGGCGCGGTTTCACCACGGTCTCGACATCGTCCTCGGTGGTGACCATGAGCGTTTTCACCAGCGGCGCAGCGGTGCCATCGGGCAGGGTGCCACCGATGCTGAGCGCCGCCGCCAGCGCCGTGGTGAGGGTGCTTTTGCCATCGCCGGCGTAGCCGCCGAGCAGGGTGAGCATGCCCTTGGGGAGCCAGCCGTTCCAGATCCAGTCGATCTCGCGCTCCTGCACATCGCGCATGTAGCGGAACGCGAGGCGGGGAGGGGCCACCGGTGTGGATGATGCCGCCCCTTCCAGCGGGGGCAGTTTGGCCACGATGTAATCCCCGAGGGCGGCTGTGCGCTTGCCGCGCGCGAACCAGTCGTCCAGCCCGCATTTCGCGCCGTCGCTGAGGGGCGGCAGCACCAGGTAGCAGACTTTCGCGCCCTTGCCGCGCAGGAAGGCGGAGAGGCGGTCGAGCGCATCGCGGACACTGGCCCTGGTCATCACATCGCTATCGAAGGCGAGCATCACCTCGCGGCCGTTGAGGGCAATCTGCTCCCAATCGGGCAGGGCGGCCTTGCCACCGTGCTCGTTCCTGCCACGCCAGCCGTACACGCCCTGCAGCCCGATGGTGCATTTCAGGCCGGCGCTGAGGGCGCTATCGACCTTCTTGGCGCCCTCGGTGATGACGAGCGGCATTTTCGGATCGGCGAGGTGTGGTCGCACGCTGGCCGGGACATCCAGCACCTGCGGGGCGTTGGCGGCGGTTTCGTATTTTATCGGCTTGCCGTCCTTGGTCAGGCGGGGCTCGTTTGGCTTGAGCTGGAAGCTCTCGATCCTGCCGCGCACGGTGTGGATGGGTATGAGCAGCCCATCGCGACGCTGGTAATCGGCGAACTGCGGCGGCAGCTGGTCGGCGGTGACGGATTGGTAATACCGGGCACGGATACGTTCCGCACTGATCGCGCTGAGCGTGTTCAGCTCGGCGAGGTGGCTGTTGGTCAGCCCTTCGTAGTGGGTGATGAGATCAGGCATTCGTGATGTGTCCCCCCTGGTGGTATCGCGGCAGGAGCGAGAATCCTCCTGCTTCTATACGCATCGGGAGTGGGGGTGTTTGGGGGTGAAATGGGGCGCAAGTGCGCGCTCAGGAGAAATTGGACGTTCGTTCAGGGATGTCAATGCGGTGCGAGGGCGCACGATTGGTGAACGGCGTAGGGGCGGCATCCGGTTCGCAGACCAAACGCGCGCAATGCATCCATAAGGCGAGCCGGCACAAGGCGGCAACACTGCCGGGTTTTGGAGGGAAGGAGCGGACCGGGCCAGCGGTCGCCTTCGCAAGCGCTTCCGGAAGAACTCGACTGCCACCAAATACCCCTCAAAACCGACCGATTCAAGCGGGTGATATACTTGGAACTACCTGGACACCTTCATATCTTGGAGCCCTTAATGACGTACAATCCCGTTTCCGGGAAAAATATCCTCGTCATCAATGATGACCCGGCAACGAACGAACTGTTCGAGGATCTGCTCGGCTATGAAGGTCATCAGGTGACGCTGGACCTTTTCCAGCGCACACCCACGGCGTTGGTCACCTATGTACGAGATCTCCAGCCGGATCTTGTGATCATCGACATTGTCACCCGCACTGAAGTTAAGGGACGGCGGCTGCTGGAATCCATGCG
>JBHWTK010000056.1:0-47995 GCA_043427975.1 Chloroflexia bacterium
GACGGCAGCACGACCTGGGTGTATGTCCCATTCGAAGAGGACGAAATTTCGGTGCATGAGTTGCTGCAGCGTTCCGGCCTGGAGATCGTGACGGTTGGCTTCGGCGGACTCGGAGAGGCTGTTTGCCAGATCGGTCCCAGCGGCTGCAGTGTAGATGCCTGTCGACGCAAGGTGTGCCAAACAAACTCGTCATCGCCGTTCTGGCGCCTGCTGGTGCTGGATGGCGATTCCTGGCGTATGGCCGGCAATGGTATCAGTGGCCAGAAGGTGAAACACGGCGAGATTTACGCCCTTAGTTGGGGCAACGATGAGCCGGTACTCCCGGTGGTAGATATCGACGAACTGGCCGGTAACGCCGGTACTGAACCGGGGGCATCGCAACCGGCATATCGCACCCAGGGACAGTTGCACGCCGAGGATGCCGCGATAGCGTGGGGCCCATCCGCGGTGATCCTCGGGATTGTAGCGCTGGCCTCCGGTGTGCTCATTTACCGCGCGAAAACCGGCGAACAGACTGCCGCATGACAGCGCTGGACAGCCGGACCTGGCTCGTGTGGGGCGTGGCGTGCATGGTGCCGTTGCTCATGAGCCGGCACCCGTTCATTGTGATTGAACTCCTGCTTGTCATCCTCACGGTCCGGGTGGCCTGCCTGCCACCAGCGGCCATGCGCTGGTCGTGGATGTTTCGGCTGGCGATCCTCTTTGCTGGTATCGGTGTTGTGTTCAACGCTCTTACGGTGCGAACCGGCAACCAGGTAGCATTCCGGCTTCCGTGGCCCGGTTGGGATATCTCCTGGAACGCTATTGCCTATGGCTTGGTAAGCGGGTTGGCCATGATCACGCTGGTATTGGCCGGAATCACGACCGCTGCCGGGCTGGACTGGACCGCGCTCACCCGCGTACTGCCGCAGCGGCTTGCGCCCCTGGCCGTTTCCGGCTCGGTGGCATGGTCGTTCCTGCCCGGTGCGTCGCAGGCGATTAGTGATATCCGCGAGGCCCAGGCTGCCCGCGGGCACCATGTTCGCGGCGCGCGTGACGTGCTCCCGGTTGTGGTCCCGCTGCTGGATGGATCGCTGGGCCGTGCCCTGACGATGTCCGAAGCGCTGGAAGCGCGTGGGTTCGGTGCCGCTGTCCCCCAGCCTGCGCCGCGGCGGAGCCTGACCATCCTGTGGAGCGCCGTGCTCGTATTGGGCACGCTTTCACTGGCCTACGCCACCAGTCTCGGAGATATGCGATTACTCTGGCCCGCGATTGCGCTTGTCGTTACTGGCGCAGTGGGCGTGGCCCGATCTCCCCAGCCTGTCGCACGCACGACCCGATACCGGGAGCATCGTTTGCAACGCGCCGATGGTGTTGTCATGGCGTCGGCGTCGGCGTCGCTCATCACCTTCCTGGCGGTAGCGTTGCGTGATTTCGACGCGATTACTTTCAATCCCTACCCGAACCTCGTCCTTCCAGCGGTTGATTACCGGCTGCTGGCGGCTTTGGCATTGTTGCTCGCGCCGGCATTCTATCCGGCAAAGGGTCGGCCGGAATGATTGAGATTACCGATCTCTCCTTCGCGTGGCCCGGGAGCAGCCAGCCGACCTTTGAACATCTGGATTGGCGTATCGCCCCCGGCGAGTTTGTGCTGCTTATCGGCCGCTAGGGTTCCGGAAAATCGACCCTGCTTCGCACCCTAAACGGGCTGGTGCCGCATTTCTCCGGTGGCACCTTTGGCGGGAACGTGGCGGTGAACGGCGCGGATACCCGCACATCGCCGCCGCGCGATATGGCGCAGCACGTTGGCTTCGTGTTTCAGGATCCCGAGGCCCAGTTGCTCACTGGCCGGGTGGTGGAGGACATTGCCTTCAGCATGGAGCAAATGGGCATTGCCCCGGCCACGATGCGAAAGCGGGTCGAGGAGATGCTCGATCTTGTCGGTATCGCCCACTTGCGCGATCGGGCGCCGGCCACGCTTTCGGGTGGCGAGCGCCAGCGTGTGGCTATTGCCGCCGCCCTGGCGCAGCAACCACCGGTGCTTGTGCTTGATGAACCGACCAGCCAGCTTGATCCGTGGGGCGCGGAAGAGGTGATAGCTGCCCTGACGCGCATGAACAGTGACCTCGGCCTGACCGTTGTGATGAGTGAACATCGCCTCGAACGCGTGCTGGACCATGCTGACGCCGTGCGCCTGCTGGACGATAGCGGCGTACCCACCGATGGCACACCAGTAATGGTTGCCGGGGAGGTAAATGCTGTGGCGTTGCCGCCGGTTGCGCAGGTCGCCCGCGGCATGGATTGGCCGCAGGTCCCTCTCACAGTCAAACAGGCGCGGCAACACCCCGGATTCCAGGACCTGGCCGTGTCGCTCGCCGGGGTGTCGCCGCTATCCGCCCGATCCCCGGTTGGCGAGCCGGTGGTGACGCTGGACAGCGTAACCATTTCGCTGGATGGTCGCAGGATCGTTCAGGATGCGAGCCTGACGGTTCACTCCGGTGAACTGGTGGCGCTCATGGGCCGGAACGGGAGCGGCAAAACCACCTTGTTGCGCTCGATTATGGGGTTCGTCCAGCATGAGGGCGGCCGCATCGAACACGGGACGGCGGCTATCGCCTATGTGCCGCAGCGGTCATCATCGTTGTTCTTCCGAGAATCGCTTCGTGAGGAACTGGAGTTTACGGCGCACAAGCGTGGCGCACCGGTAGATATCAATCAGCTCCTGGCGGATGTAGATTTGGCGTGGGCGGCGGAACGGCATCCATCGTCACTCAGTGTTGGCGAACGCCAGCGGGCGGCTATCGCCGTGGTGTTGGCCGGAGATCCACAGGTCCTGCTGCTGGACGAGCCCACCCGGGGAATGGACCCGTGGCACAAGCGACAGCTGGCGCGGGTACTTAAACGGGTGCAAGCACGTGGTGTGGGCATCCTGATGGCGACCCACGATATCGAGATGGCCGCGGAGCTTGCCCACACGGTGGTGATGCTGGGCGATGGCGGGATCGTGGCCAGTGGAGCACCGGAACGGGTGCTTGCCGACTCCCTTACCTACAGCACACAGCTCAACAAGATTTTCGGCGGCGGGTGGCTGACCGTTCGGCAGGTGATGGCTGCGCTGCAGGAGTCGACACCGGGGTAACAGGTGCCGGTACCGAGGTGGGCAGGATATCCGGGCTGGTGTCTGGCCGGAACGCATCCACGTGGTACCAGCCGTTGAAGCTCCAGATAAGCCAGCTATCGATTCCCAGGTCGTTGAGCGCATCGATCTGCGCCCGAACGTCGTAGGAGGTGTAGGTGCGCTGGCCCGGAAGCCCAAAATCCTGCAGCCATGGCCGAATCTGGCGGCGATTGCCATCCAGCTGATTCACGGCCGCACCCATACTGATCGAGACGGTGAGGTAGGGGTAATCGTTCGGGTGGCCGGGGATGCCGTACAGGGATCCTGCTGGCCAGTGCGAGGGGTAGATCATCGGGCTGATGTAATCGACGGTACCGGCAAGGTCATCAAAGTTTTGGCCAATGCCAAGGTCGTGGTCGATAACGGCGGTATAGCCGAACACATCGGCCGATTGCCTGCCGCCGAGGGGGATGATGCGTTTTCGGCTTTCGCTGAGGAACCCCTCGATCGCCGCTTCGCGTTGTTCCGGCGAGTAATTCGGTCCGAACCATGCCCGTGCCATGTTCCCATCGGTAGGGAATCGGATGTAGTCGTACTGCACCTCATCGAACCCGAGCCCGATCACTTCCTCAGCGAGGCGGATATTGGCATCCCACATCTCGCGATTCAACGGGTTTATCCAGGCAGCGCCGTTCTGGTCGCGCCAGAGTCCATCGGTGTAGGAATCCAGCACGGCGTACTGCGGGTAATGCTCGGCTACCGGGCTGTCCTTGAACACCACGATGCGGGCGATAACGTAGATGCCATTCTTGTGGAACTCGTCGATCAACCACGGCAGGTCGAGGATGGGCAGTACCATGTTGGCGCCGCGGAAGACCTCGTTGTCAGTATCGAAATAGACGACATGCTCTTTGACATCGATTACCACCGCGTTGACCTCGGTGGTTTTGGCGATCTGGATAAAGCTCGCCACACCTTCCGGCGTATTGCTGAGCATGGGGTTGAAGTAGATGCCGCGTACTGCCGAGTCGGTCATGGTGATATTCACGGGATCGCCGTTGTCCGGTACAACAATGCGCTCTTGCTGGAACCCGGATCCGTTGACGATGAGCGACGATCCTGGAACCACCTTGCCGCTGTCGAACACGAACGTGCCCTGGCTATCGGTAAAGGTGTAACTGGTGCCATCGGTGACCCAGGCGTTGGCGACCGGTTGGCCATCGGTATCGCGGATGATGCCGGCAACTTCCCGGGAATCCTGCGCGTAAACGTCGCCCGGCTGCAGCATCACAACGGCGATACATGCCACGGCTACCAGGAACGGGACAAGGAATCGCCCGGGAATCCATCTCATCCCCGGGCGATTGCTGTATGCGGGTCGGTGCATCGCGAATGTCTTCACGTGGTGAGGTTCCGTCACTAGTACGTACAGTGCTTTCAGCTTATTTTACCACGCGAACTACAGTCCTGCCCGCCGATCCTCCAGCGCGATAACATCGCCAAGCTGATCACGGAACCACATGGTGACATCGTGGCTTTCAATGGCCCTTTTCATGGCCGACGCCCGGCGGTGACGCTCCGGCATGGGCATGGTGAGGGCATGGAAGATCGCCTCGGCGTGGCTTTCGATATCCGCCGGCGAAACTACCAACGCCCACTCACCGAGTTGCTCCACGGCCCCTGCACCCTCGGAGAGTAGCAGTACGCCGCTCCGCTCGTTTACCAGGGCACCTTCCTTGGCCACCAGGGCCATGCCATCCATCAGCGAATTGACCATCAGTAGGTCGTACCACTTCATTGCGGCCAGCACCCGGGCGTATTTCTCGCCCATGATCAGCTGGATTGGGTGCCAGCCGGTTTCCACATTGGCGTACTTGGCGTTGATCCGGCCCACCACGGCGCTGATGTCGTCGAGGTAGTCCCGGTATTCCTGTACATCCAGGCGGCTGGGCTGCGTAATCGCGATGAAATTCACCCGGTCGCGGAACTCCGGATGAAGCTCCAGGAACCGGTCGAAGGCGAGGAAGCCGCGAATAATGTTCTTGCTTGGTTCGGCGCGATCGGCACGAAGGATGGTGTATTCGTTCCAGTGAGTGGGCAGGTAGCGCTCATAGGCGCGCGCTTCCTGACTATAGGCGATGCGCCGCACCGCGGCGGGGTCGATAGAGATGGGATACGCCGCCACGCAGATCTCGCGATCGTTCCAGCGAATGCGGCGGTTGGTGTAATCGATCTCCACGCCTGGAACGTATGCCTCGCAGGTGTACATGAAGCTGCGGGCATGGCCCGTGGTCTGGAACCCGACAATATCGTTCCCCAGCATGCCCTCGCAGATCGCCTGCCGCATCTCGCTGGGCAGCAATCGCCAGTAATCCGGATCCGGCCAGGGGATGTGGATGAAGTGCTGGATGATCGCGTTTGGTCGCATCGCGCGGATCATGCCCGGGCAGAGGTAGAGGTGGTAATCCTGCAGCATGATCACCGGTTCAGAATCGTCTTTCAGGTTCTCGCAGGCTGCCACAATCTCGTTGGCGAACTGCTGGTTCACTACCGTGTACCCGTTGGTCCAGGCGTCCCAGGTTTCATGGGTGATATCCGGGGAGCGCGGCGTGTCCCACAAATAGTGCTGCAGGAACCAGAGCAGGGGATTGCTGATGACGTTGTAGTACTTGTTGTAGGCATCCTCATCGGGCGCGACAAACCGCAAGCGGAAATTGGTATTGCTTTCCGATGGTGGAATAAACGCTTCATTGTTATCAAGCGCGCGTTGCCAGCGGGCGCGGTCGCCGCTGCCCATGGTCGCCGCAATCCATACCGCCTCGTGCTGTTGCAGTACGGTGCTGACCGCAGTTACCAGCCCGCCGCTCCCTTGCCGGCTGCTGAACGAGCCGTTGCGCTCTTCCGTAAACTGCACTGGCCCGCGATTCGACACCATGATCAGCGGACGTTCTGCCAGCAGCTCGGTGACACGGGCTTCAAGCTCGGCGGAGTTGCGCTCCGTTACGTCTGCCTCGGCAGTCGAATCTGTCCGGTTGGGCATGGTTTTTCTCCCCCTCACACGGCTGTTTCCGGGTCTCTCACCCTTTCAGCATGATGGGATTCGGCTATTTTCGCAAGGAATGCACGTATAAAAAGCGGGCCAGCGTGCATACGCACGGGCCCGCTTTTTATGTGTATGCGCTGCGCTAAACCGGGTTTGCCGGGTAGCCTTCATCGGCCAGCTCGGCCTGAATTTGCTCCAGCGATACCTTGTCGGCATCGAAGGTGATGTCAACGAGCTTGGTCTCGGCATTGGCATCGACCGAGCTCACGCCCTCGATGTTGCCGACGCGGTTCTTTACCGAACCAACGCAATGTCCGCAGGAAATATCCGGGGCCTGAAGCTGTACTGTCGTTTCCATGGTCCTGTCCTTTCTGGTTCTATCCAGTAAACCGCAACTTTAGTGACCGCCGTGGCCGGGATCGGTTGTGCCCGGGCCGGAGTCGGTATCCAGGATACTCATCCCGGTTTTTTCGGTGATCCACCACATCGCCGCACCAACCGCCAACGCCAGCAGGGCGATACCTACCAGGTAACCAGCCTGCTGCACGCGCTGGCCTGCAGTTGGATGCAGGATGTCACGTGGGTTCTCCGGCGTCTTGAAGCTGCGCAGGCGCAGGGCGTTGGTCACCACACTCACACTACTCATCGCCATGGCAGCAGCGGCCAGCATCGGGTTGAGCAGGATGCCGAAGGCCGGGTAGAGGGCACCCATTGCGACCGGAATGAGGGCAACGTTGTAGCCGAACGCCCACAGCAGGCCCTGCTTGATCGTATCCACAGTGCGTCGGCTGAGCGCGAAGGCGGTGATGATGCCGTGCGGGTTGTCGCCGATCAGGGTGATATCGGATGCCGCCATAGCCACGTCGGTGCCGCTGCCAATAGCAATGCCGAGGTCGGCGGTGGCCAGGCTAGGCGCATCGTTGATGCCATCGCCCACCATTGCCACCGTCTTGCCGCTGGCCTGGAGTTCCTGCACCTTGGCCGCCTTTTCGTGCGGGAGCACATTGGCGAGCACGTTCTCGATCCCGACTTCACGGGCGATGATGTGGGCGGTGGCGGCGTTATCGCCGGTGATCATCCACACGTCCATGCCCAGCGCCTTGAGGTCGGCAACCGTTTTGGCGGATTCCGGCTTGAGGGCATCGGCAATGCCGATAACGGCTGCTGGTGCGCCATCGATGGCCACCATCACCGGCGTTGCACCGGCGTTGGCTGCAAACGCCACCGCCTGTTTGAACGCGTCCGGCTCGATGGCGTTGCCGGTCATGAACGTGCCGTTCCCGATTACGATCTCGCGGCCATCCACCGTTGCCAGGATGCCCTGGCCCGTGACGCTCTCGAAGCGGGCTGGAGTTGCGATGGCGATGTCGCTCGACCGCGCGGCTTCCACAATTGCCTGTGCCAGCGGATGCTCCGATTGCGATTCCGCGGCGGCCGCAATCCCAAGGACTGTCGCCTCGTCGAGGTCTCCCAGCAGCGAAATGCTGGTTACTTCCGGCTTGCCGCGGGTGATGGTGCCGGTCTTATCGAGCACCACCGTATCGACCTTGCGCACGATTTCGAGCGCATCCCCGCCGCGAACGAGGATGCCGTTCTCGGCTGCCTTTCCGGTGCCGACCATGATTGCGGTCGGTGCCGCGAGCCCGAGCGCACACGGGCAGGCGATCACCAGCACGGCCACAAGGGTGGTGACGGCATAGCTCAGCGACGGGTCGGGCCCGAAGACGTACCAGCCGATAAAGGTGAGCACAGCGAGCACCAGAACCACCGGCACGAAAATGCCGCTGATCTTGTCGGCCAGGCGCTGCATCGGGGCCTTGCTGCCCTGGGCATCCTCCACCAGGCGGATGATGCTGGCCAGTACCGTATCCCTGCCAACCGCAGTCGCGCGGAAGAGGAAGGAACCGGTGGTGTTGATGGTGGAACCGATAACCTCATCGCGGGCGGACTTGGTGACCGGGGCCGGTTCGCCGGTGAGCATGCTCTCATCGATGGCCGATGTGCCCTCGGTGATCACGCCGTCCACCGGGATCTTCTCGCCGGGACGCACGCGGATGATGTCGCCCACAACAACAGTCTCCGTGGGAACATCCTCCTCAACACCATTGCGCACCACACGGGCAGTTGGCGAGTTAAGGCCCATCAGCGCCCGGATGGCGTCACCGGTGCTCTTCTTCGCCCGGGCTTCCATCCAGCGGCCCATCAGGATGAGCGCGATGATGATCACGGCGGATTCGAAATAGAGGTGATAGGGGATCTGCCACCGCTCGGCGAGGTGCGGCCACAGCACCACAAACGCGCTGTACCCGAAGGCGACACTCGTACCCACGGCCACGAGCGTGTTCATGTTGGTCGCGCCGTGCTTCAGTGCGGCCCAGGTGGCGGTGTAGAACTCCTTGCCGGCCCAGACCTGCACGAAAGCCGCGGCAATCAGCAGGAAGGGCGCAAGGGTGCGCTCGCTCATCGGGAGCGGCACATACATCAGCACCATCATCGTGACGCCAATAGCGAGGCTGACGAGGCTCTTTGTCTTGAGTTCCTTGATATGTGCGTCGCGGGCGCGATCGCGTGCTTCCGCATCGCGCTCGGTCGCGGTCGGCACGGTGACTGGTGCGTCCGGTGCGTTGGCTATGGGAATAGTGATCGTGCCGGGGGTGTAGCCCGCGCCCGTAACGGCGGCCTCGATCGCATCGGCAGTCACCGACTGGTCGATATGCACGGTGGCCGTTTCGGTGGCGAGGTTCACGCCAACGTTGCTGACACCGGGAACCTTCTCCAGTGCCTTCTCAACCCGGCGAACGCAGCTGGCACAGGTCATACCATCGACCTCGAACGACACGGAGATGTCGTCGATAGTCTGGGGTTCAGGTTGCGGTTCTGTGATTGTGCCGGGCGTGTACCCGGCCTTTTCAACGGCGGAACGCAGCGTGTCCGGAGTGACGGATTCGAGCGCCGTGACGGTGGCGGTTTCCGTGGCCAGGTTCACCTGCGCCTGTTGCACACCGTCAACTTTTTCCAGCGCCTTTTCCACACGACGCACACAGCTCGCGCAGGTCATCCCGTCAACGTCGAACGTTGTCGTCCATTCGCGTGCCTGTGTGCCTGTGGCCATGCTGCTGTCCCTGTCCGTTTACTGAGGAATGATAAGTTCGTGACATTAATGATACCCCCATGGGGTATCATCGTCAAGCCGGATTGCGCCGGATCGGCCACGGTAATTGGGCCGGGAGTGATGTACAATTGCCGTTCGTTGCACGTAGAGGAGGAAGCGTGTCCCAACGTGCTCGCCGGTCCGCCGGGCAGGCTGCCGGCAAACGTCCCGCCCCGGAAACCGCCAAACCTGCGTCGTCGCCTCCTGGTCGTGTGTGTCCGTGGTGCGGTAGTCAGGATACGGTGTTCGTGCAGCGTGGCCTCACCAGCGCCGTGGTATCGCCGGATCAATACGTGCGTTGCAACGATTGCACTCGCGTGACGTATGAAATCGTATCGCGAAATGACCGTGATATCCGCATCGGCCGTTACCGGACTGGTGGCGAGTTTCGCGATGCAACCCACCAAACCCGCTATCACATCTACCGGATGTTGAAAGTGGGCTTCAATGAATACTTGCTCTATCTTCGGCCGATGAAATCGGATGCCGAAGAGCCCCAATAATCACAGGAACCCACACGCATGACCGACCAGGAAACGATCAGCCAGCGCAACGGCCTGGCCAACGAAGTGAGCCGTCGTCGCACTTTTGCCATCATCTCACACCCGGACGCCGGCAAAACAACCCTCACCGAGAAGCTGCTGCTGTATGGCAACGCCGTGCAGCTTGCCGGATCGGTGACGGCGCGCAAGTCGCAACGTCAAACGACCTCGGACTGGATGGATATCGAAAAGGAACGCGGAATCTCCATCACCAGTACCGTGCTGGCATTCCCGTACCAGGGAAAGCAACTGAACCTGCTCGATACACCAGGCCACCAGGATTTCTCTGAAGATACCTACCGCACCCTCACCGCCGTGGATAGCGCCATTATGGTGCTGGACGGTTCACGCGGTATCGAGCCGCAAACCCTGAAGTTGTTCGAGGTTTGCCGCCGCCGCCATACGCCGATCTTCACGTTCGTGAACAAAATCGACCGCCCGGCGAAGGCGCCGCTGGACCTGATGGACGAGATCGAGAAGACGCTCGGCCTCACCACCTATCCGTTGAACTGGCCGATCGGTGATGGCCCGGATTTCCGCGGCGTGTTCGACCGCACCACCAATACCGTCCATCTCTTTGAGCGTACGGAGCACGGCGCCAAGCGGGCGCCGGTGCAGGTGAGCGATCTCTCCGACCCGACACTGGATGAGAAGATTGGTAGCGCGCTTGCCGACCAGTTGCGCGAGGATATCGAACTGCTGGAGCTCGCCGGTGCCGAACTCGATATCGATGAGGTGCTCGCCGGTCGGATGACGCCGGTGTGCTTTGGTTCCGCGCTGACCAACTTCGGTGTGCAACTCTTCCTCGATAACTTCATTGGCATGGCGCCCGGCCCGAAGGCGGGAGAGACCAGCAAGGGAGAACTGGAGCCGACTGATCCGCGCTTCAGCGGGTTTGTGTTCAAGATCCAGGCGAATATGGACCCGCGCCACCGCGACCGCGTGGCCTATTTCCGTGTCGTATCGGGCAAATTCGAACGCGATATGGATGCCTGGCACCCGCGCCTGGGCCGCAAGGTCCGGCTCAGCCGTGCCATGCGGCTGTTCGGCCAGGACCGCGAGATTGTGGAAGAAGCCTATGCCGGCGATGTTGTGGGCCTGATGAGCACGGGCACGTTCACCATCGGCGATACGATCAGCGGCGAGGATGTCGGCACTTTCCCGCCACTGCCACGCTTCCAGCCAGAGCATTTCGCCCGGCTGCGCCATACCCGGGCGGACAAATACAAGCAGTTCCTGAAGGGCATCACGCAGATCGAGGAGGAGGGCGGAATCCAGCTTTTCTACCCGGTGGCGTCAGGTTCGCGTGAACCTATCATGGCCGCGGTCGGTGTGCTGCAGTTCGAGGTGGTGCAATCGCGCCTCGAGGCCGAGTACAGCGTGGAAACCGTGATGGAACCACTCACCTTTTCGGCGGCGCGCTGGGTGACCGGTGATGACGCCGAGATCAGCCAGATCGGCCTCGGTCGCGGCCGCATGCGGGCGGAAGACCGGGACGGGAACCCGGTGATCCTGTTCACCACGGAATGGGACCTTCGGTACGCCGAGGAGAACGCGAAGAACGTCTCGTTCTCCGCCCTCGCGGGGTTGTAACCGGAATTCGTACGTAGTGGCGCACCTGTGTGTCCGCCTCGTCCTCGCCGTGCCAGTGGAGGGCTGTTCCAGGCGAACTGCGTTTCTCGACCCGCGCCTTTGTTGTCCACCATGGGCGACACGACCTATAGAGGGATCGCCTTCGCGGACCTCGTGACCCTGTAACCGAACTGCCACATCCGACGTCTATGGATGTGGCAGTATTCTTTTTCGAGAACACAACGTTTTTTGGAACCGCAGGGAGCACCTATGAGTACCCAACTTCCCACCTGGGATCTGACCCAATACTTCCCTTCGCTGGAATCGGAAGAGTTCCGAGCCGAAGTCCAGGGCGTGAAGGATGCCATCGCCGAGGCGGTTGCCTCAACCGAATCGCTCGCCGACGGCGATCCGGTAGAGATCGTCAATGCCTACCTGGAGCGTTGGAAAAGCCTCACCGGCCGGCTGGAACTGCTCTTCGCCTACATCGGTGGCCATCAGGCCGTAAATACCCGCGATGCCGCCGCCATTAAGGCGATGAGCGAACTGCAGCTGGCGCTGATTCCGCTGTGGCAAACCCAGACGCGTTTCACTGCATGGCTGGGCGAGCAGGACGTGGAGGCGATTATCAACGCGTCTGACCTCGCCAATGAACACGCGTTCATCCTGCGGCAGGACAAGATTGATGCGACGCACCTGATGAGCCAGGCGGAGGAAGACCTCGCCGCCGAGCTAACCCTGAGCGGTGGCGATGCATTCGGCGAACTGCAGGCGCAAATAAGCTCGCAAATCATGGTGACGTTTGAGAAAACGCCCGGCGAGACCGTCACCATCCCGATGAGCGAGGTGCGCAATCTTGCCAACGACCCGGATCGCGACATCCGCCGACGTGCCTATCTCGCCGAGGTCGAGGCCTGGCAGCTGTGGCAAACCCCGATCGCCGCCGCGTTGAACGGCGTGAAGGGCGAGCACGGGGTGATTGCCGAAAAGCGCGGCTGGGATTCCGTGTTGCAGTCGTCGCTCCACCAGAACCACATCGACCAGGAAACGCTGGATGCGATGATGTCTGCTGCCCGGGATGCGTTCCCGGATCTTCGCCGTTACTGGGCTGCCAAGGCGAAAGCCCTGGGTGTGCCGAAGCTGGAGTGGTTCGATATCACCGCGCCAGTGGGACAGAACAACCGCGAATGGCAGTGGGATGAAGCCATGGACTTCATCATGGAGCAGTTCGGCAGCTACAGCCAGAAGATGCGTGACATGGTGCAGCAGGCAATCGACGAGCGGTGGATCGATGCCGGCCCGCGCCCGGGCAAGGTCGATGGCGCCTTCTGCATGGGCACAACGCCGGGCAAGAGCGGCGTGCTGAGCAATTTCACGCCCAGCTTCGATGGTGTCAGCACCATGGCCCACGAGCTCGGCCACGCCTACCACAACCTCTGCCAGGTAGATTCCAGCCCGCTGTGGGGGCGCAATACCCCCATGACGCTGGCAGAAACCGCCAGCACATTCTGCGAGACCATCCTGCGCAAGGCGGCGATCCAGCAGGGCACCGATGACGAGAAATTCGCCATCCTGGACGGCGCGTTGGTGGATGCCGGCGCGATTGTGGTCGATATCACCAGTCGTTTCCTCTTCGAGCAGAGCGTCTTCGAGCGTCGCAAGAACGGCCTCCTCACCGCTGAGGAATTCAACGAACTGATGATCGCCGCGCAGAAGCAAACGTACGGGGACGCCATTGTCGAAGAAAGCCTGCATCCCTACATGTGGGCGGTGAAGAGCCACTACTACAGCCCGCGATTCGCCTTCTACAACTACCCGTACATGTTCGGGTTGCTGTTCGGGCTGGGGTTGTACGCCCGCTACACCGAGGATCCGGAAGGGTTTAAGGCCAACTACGATAAGTTGCTGGCCAGCACCGGCTCGGCCGATGCGGCAACACTTGCGGCGGAGTTCGGCATTGATATCCGCAGCAAAGAGTTCTGGGCATCCAGCCTGGATGTCATTCGCCAGGATATCGACGAGTACGAAGCACTGGTGAACGCGCGCACATCCTAGGTTTGAGGTCATCCAACGACAGACGTAGGGGCGGATCCGGACCGCAGTCCGGTATCCGCCCTACCGCCTTCGCCACAGGGGCCGCTTCTGCGTATACACGTTTATCGGTGGCATTGCGTGGGTTCGATCTGCGGCTACGATTCGTTGGCCGCGGCGAGTACTTCCTTAATCGGGACCGGTACCTGATCCAGGCCGATCGCTTCAGCGAACAGCGCGGCATACCGGGCCTTGTTGCCGCTTCGGCCGCGCAGGAACTGCCTGACCTGGTCCGTGATGCTGCCGTCGCGGTGTGCCGGTTGCTTTTGCAGGATGCGGAAGCTGCCGAGTTCGCCTTGCTTGTCGATCACCTCGAGGGCGCCGTCAGTGCCCAGGGCGCGGATGAGCTCATCCTCAAGATCGCGGTCGCAGACGAAGATGGCATCGACGACGCCCGCGAACGCACGGCGTTCTCCGGCATCCACAAGGCCGATGCCGCGTTCGTGAGGATTCGCCTGGCGGATATCTGCCACCACGCGCCCTGCGGCGTGTGCCCCGCCGATTGCGAGGATTGACGGCATAGCGATACCCAGACGGCGGGAGAACACCTCCAGCGTAACGCGGTCGCTATTCCCCTCGACCAAGACGATGGTCATACATGATCCCCATGTAACGCGTGCCGGGTGGGCCCGTCCTGAACGCGCAGCGGGCTTACACATCCTTAGGCCCGTCCTGACCGGCGTGCGGGCATGGGGCGGGCCGATGGCGAGCAATTCGCAGCGGTGAAGGTCCGCCATAGAACCCGCCCGATTCGCCTTCGGCGAAAGACGGGTCTACACATGACCGCGGGCAAAATGCGATGGCCGGCGCTAATCGCCTGTCAGGTCGGTGGGGCCTTCCTCCGGGGTGGCGGCCGGGGTACCTGCAGGTGTAGCCGGATTAGGCGACGAGGCCGGCGAGGCGATCGGCGACGCTCCCGGGGTGGCGGCAACAGGCATGGGGTAGGGATCGGTTGTGATCGGCAGGTCCGTGTTGAAACCCCACGCCACATATCCCTCCTGGTAAACGCGCACGTTGTCGTAGCCGGCAAGCTCGAACGCAAGCCACACCGGGCCGGAATCGATCGAGAACAGGCTATAGACCACGACCTCGTTATCTGGACTGATGCCATGGGACGCGAAGAGATCGCGCAGCTCCTCGGGCGACCTGAAGGTGCCATCGGCACGCTGTACATCGGCGTTGGTGATATTCACCGAACCGGGAATATGCCCCTCACGGATGGTGCCATTCACGGTGTCCCGTTGCTGATCGGCCGTGCGTGTATCGACCAGGCGGAGTTCGGGATTATCCAGGTTCTCCAGCAAGGGTTCGCGGCGGATGATGACGTCCTCGTTCCAGATGGGCGTCGCGACCACAGTGTCTGCCGGGGCCGGTACCTCGTCGGTTGCCAGGTCACCGCCTGCGCCGATCCACGCCTGCAGCCCACCATCCAGTACATGGACATCCGTGTACCCGTTGATCGTCATAACCCACAGCAGCCAGGCTGCCCGTTCGGAATTGTTGGAGTCGTACAGCACAATGCGGGCATTCTGCGGGACGTTCAGGTGGAGGTTGCCGAATACATCGCCCGGGGCCGTTTCGCTGCTGATGGCGTCGGGTTCGCCATAGTTGGCGGTGTGCAACCGCATGGCATCCTGCCAGTAGATGTGCCGCGCTCCGGGAATATGCCCTTCGGTGTACTGGCGGGCATCGCCGAGATCGTAGATGTAATCCACCTGGCTGCCGTATTGCATCAACCACCGAACATCCACCAACCCGTCCGGCGCGTTACCCCGTATTGCCGGCGTCGCTGCAATTCCCGGCAACTCTTCGGGGGTTTGGGAGCGGTCGATTCGTACGGCCAATGCACCAACCAGCAGTACTGCCACAACGGCGACCGCGATCATTCCCATGTAGTTCTTGAGTACCGAGCGCATGTGGGCAGTCACTCCGGGTTGCCGATAATTGCTGCCGCCAATGGTACTTCACCGGCAGCAGAAACCGCCCGGCCAGGAGGGCCGGGCGGTTTGTTGAGGTGCTATGGGGCTAGTTGGCCGGCGTAGCGCTCGGCTCCAGCACGCCGTTACTGTTGACGTTCGGCTGGATCGTCCAGGTGGTTTCAACCTGCACTACGAATGTGGTGTTGCCGGCGCTGACTTCAACCGGATTAGGTTCGGACGGCGCGGTCTCGGCCATCACCATGTCGCTTTCGGTATCCGAGCCGCCGTCACGGGCTGTCGGCATCGGAGAGTTACTCTCGTACAGCGAGAACAGGCCGGTGATGCTTGAATCAGAGCCAGCGGCGTAGTCCTCGGCCTTGGCCTTCGCATCGGCGATAGCCAGTTGGCGGGCCTCACGGATGTACGGATCGGGATCGGACACGGTGAAAGTAATACTGCTCACGTAGTCGGCACCGAGCGTCACGGATTCGTCCAGGAGCGTGCCGACGAGGGTAATATCGCGCACGGTGATAGTGATGGACATGCGAACGACGTAGTTCTCCACCCGCACGAAGTTGCCGTTGCGATCGTACTTGTTCTCGGGCGTTACCTGGTAGGAGGACGTAACGATGTCCTTGTCCTCAACGCCGGCCTCTTTCAGCATGGCGATGATGGCAGCGGATTCGTTCGTGACCTCATCCTGCGCCGGCTTCATCTCCTCATTGCGGGCCTCAATGCCGACGCTAAACCGGGCCATGTCTGGCTCGGCGGTAACAACGCCGACGCCGGTGGTGCTGATGGTGCGTTGGGGTTCCGGATAGGGAACGGTTTCCTGGGCGGACGCAAGTGGCGCTGCCACCATGGTGAGCAGGGCGAAAAGCGCCACGGTTGCAATACGGAATTTCTTGATCATCAATGGTTCTCCGACTCTGTTAGCTGGTTGAGCCAGCCCGGAAGTGAATGAGAACCCAGCTTGCGATCGCGGCGAGAGCCACCACACCGATGCCAATAGTCGTGATTTCAAGTGCAGTCAGGCCACTATCGGCCTGAGTTTGTGTATCGACATGGGCAACATCGGTTGTGAGTGACCCGGCGCCAGTTGCGGCGGAATCGCCTTGCTCGCGCAGTTCACCACGCTCAACGGCTGGTTCTGTATCCTGCAACGCGCTTGCCGGCGCATCGGTTTCCCCCTGGAGCGCGGTGTTGACGCCAGAGTCGCTATCGTTGCCGATCCAGCCGGCCATCTGGCCACCGCCAAGCAGCAAGAACGCCAGCACGGCGGCGATGCTGATAATGCGTGCCACCGGCTCGAACCGGCGCAGCTTGCTCCCGGCAGCATGTCCAGCCTGCCGGGTAGTTGGGCTGGCGAGCGGTGCTGTTGTGGCGAAGTCGGCCGGCAGCGTAAACGAGCGTGGCAATTCTGCCTCGCCCAGTGCGCCGAGCATGTTCTTCACGGTGCGGAAATCCTCAGCCTCGTGCGTGCACTCGGCACACGCCGCCAGGTGGGTTTCAACACGCTCTTGCTCGCTGGTGGTGCATTCACCATCCAGCCAGGCATTAATCTCCTCATGTGTCAGGTGTTGATGTGTCATGGTGAACGGCTTTCACACAAATGAAATCCGGACGGTCGTACGTCCGCTCACTGACTACGTCGTTTTACGTAGTTCAGTCCTAGTTATGACGTCCAAACCGTTCGGCAAGTTCCATGCCTGCGGGTGACGATTGCAGGTAGTCACGCAGGCGGCCCCGGCCACGGCTGATCCGTGATTTCACGGTGCCCACAGCGATATCCATGATCTGGGCGATCTCATCGTAGCCATAGCCCTGCACATCGCTCAGCACAATGGCCAGGCGTTGGTCATCCGGCAGGCTCGCGAGTGCCGCTTCCAGGAATTCGCTCATTTCGCCGCGTGTGGAATAGTGCTCCGGGTGTTCGGCCACGTTGACCTGGGTGGTCCATTCCGGTTCCGATTCAAATGCCTGGGCATCCAGGCTTTGGGCCGGGCGGCGGGCCTTGGAGCGCAACATGTCATACGTGCGATTAGTGGCGATTCGCAGCAGCCAGGGGCGCACAATACCGCCACGGAAGCTGTCGATCGCGTTCCATGCGCGCACAAAGGCATCCTGCGTGGCATCCTCCGCCAGATGTGGGTCGCGCAGCATACGCAGACAGGTGGAGTACACCGCCCGCTGGTGGCGTTCCACAATGGCGTTAAACGCGTTCATATCACCCTGCTGCGCGAGCAGGATGAGTCGCTGATCCTCTTCGTTGGGATCCTGTTCGTTGGGAATGGTCATCACCTGGGCAACACCTGACCAGAACACATGGGGTCGCTGTCCTCCAAGGATCTTAACACGTCTCCTATAGAATTCGTTCCGTTGTCGGGGATATTGACATGATTCGTTGCTCGTGGACGATAGGCGAAACGACGTCGCACCATGGAGGATGGAACATGAGCTGGAAAGACGACCTCGCGAAGCGCGAGCAGGAACACATCGAGGAGATGCTGGAACTCATCCGCATCCCAAGCGTAAGCACCTCGCCGGTGCACAAGGCCGATATGCAAACCACCGCAGAGTGGGTTGCCGCCAGGCTGCAACGGGCCGGTGTACCGGAGGTGAAGATTGCACCCTCGGCTGGCCACCCGGCGGTGCTTGGTCGCTGGCACGTCTCCGACGACCAGCCGACCATCCTTATCTATGGCCACTTCGATGTCCAGCCGGCCGAGCCGCTGGAACTGTGGGATGCACCTCCGTTCTCGGCAACCGTGGACGGCGATATCGTGTACGGCCGCGGCAGCTCCGATATGAAGGGCAACCTGCTCAATGTCATTCATGGTGTGGAAGCAGTTGCTTCTGCCAACGGTGGCCAGCCGCCGATCAATGTGAGCTTCATCTTCGAGGGTGAAGAGGAGATCGGCAGCCCCAGCCTGGTGCAGATCATTCGCGAAAACCGTGACATGCTCGCCGCCGACGCCGTGATTTCTGCCGATGGCGGCCAGTATGGTCCCGACACGCCCAGCATGGGCGTGGCGCTGAAGGGCCTGGCCGGGTTGCAGATCAACCTCACCACCGCCAACACGGATATGCACTCCGGAGGCTACGGTGCGTACATGCCGAACGCTGTGCAGCGCATGGTGAAGCTGGCCGCGACGTTCCACGACGAAGATGGCCGGGTGATGGTGGAAGGCTTCTACGATCGCGTGCGGGAGCTTTCGCAGGCCGAGCGCGATGAGATGGCCCTGTTACCGATTGACGAAGAACGCGAGAAGGAGAGCATGGCGGTCACCGGCTTTTTCGGGGAATCGGCGTTTACGCTACGGGAGCGCCAGTGGGGCCGGCCCACGCTGGATATGAATGGTATCTGGGGCGGATTCCAGGGCGAGGGCGTGAAGACGGTTACCCCGGCGAAGGCCCACCTGAAAATCACTTGCCGCCTCGTGCCGGACCAGGATCCGAAGGAGATTCAGCGGCTGGTTGCGGCCCACGCTGAGAAGCATTGCCCGCCAGGCGCGACGGTGGATGTGCAGCTCGCCGAGGGCAGTGCCCGCCCGTATGCGGTGAATCGGGACCATTTCGTCTATAAGGCCGTGAGCGATACCGTGTCCGAACTGTATGGCAAGGATCCGGTCATCGTGCGCACCGGTGGCACCGTGCCAGCAACCGGCATTTTCCAGGATGAGCTTGGCCGGAGACCATCACCCTCGGGTTCTCCCAGGAAGGGAGCAAGGCCCACGCGCCCAACGAATGGCACAGCATCCGCCAGTACCTGCGCGGTCGCGAGGCCTATGCGCGCCTGCTGGAGCGGCTCGCCCGCTAAGAGGTGCACCTGCATCACGGGCCGCGATCCCTCCGGGGGCCGTGGCCCGTTTCTGTTGCAGTTTTGATATACAGGCGCGGCGCGATGAACTTCCCTGACACGCCTGGGCTCGTACACTGGCTCTACATAGCCCGGATTCGCGCTCCGGGTTGGCAAGGTGTTATCCAGATGTCGTCATACGAGTTCTTTGGCAGGGCATTACATGACAATTCCATCTCTCTCCAGATGGATACGCCTCCGCTGCGTCGCCTTGCTGTGATCGCGGCCTATGAGGCCGCCCTTGCTGTTGCCTCGGAAGTGCGCATCGAAACCGTGTTGCAGCGCATCCTGGAGATGTCGCGTTCCGTGGTTGGAGCCCGGTACGCGGCCATCCAGCACGGGGGAGAATCGGGTGCGCAATCGTACCTGGCTACATCCCTCGGCACATCCCCGCCCGACGTGGTCGAGGTGATCGAACCCCTGCTTACCGGCATTCTCCGCTCGTTACCGCAGGCGTCCGAGCCCATGATCATGCCCCGGCTCTCGATTTTTCCTGCGGATGCACAGGCAAACCCGCTGGCCGATCAGTCGGCCCTTATCGTCCCAATCGGAAGCAATGGTCGCCGTCTCGGCGTGCTGCTCCTCGTTGGTCGGGAAGACCAGCGCCCCTTCGATACCAATGACCTCAATGCGATTCGGCTGCTTGCCGAGCACGCCGCTGCCGCTATCGAGCGGGCGCGCATGTTCGACCAGGCCGAAATGAGCAACGAACGCGCGCGCGAGCAGCTCCTGCAGATTCGTGAGGTGCTGGATAACTTGCCGGCGGGTGTGCTGGTGATCCAGCCGCCGGATGGCTGGATCCAGATGACCAACGATACCGCCATGGAAATGATCTTTGGCGGATCAACCGAGCATTCAGCCATACCTGTGGTGTTCCGCGATTTCACATGGGAAGGCGCTGATGGCAAGGAACTGCCACGGGCGTCGCATCCCGGCATGATGGCGCTGCAAGGCCAGCGGGTGGGAAACCGGCAGATCACCATGGTGAACGCCAATGGAGATCGTATTCCTGTGCTGGTGCAGAGCGCGCCTGTGCTGTCATCGCAGAACGAGGTGGTAGGTGCGGTGGTGGTGTTCCAGGATGTATCCCGCATGCGGGCGGCGGAGCAGATTAAGGACGATTTTCTTTCGCTCATTTCCCATGAGTTCCGTACGCCGCTTACGGCCATCCACGGTGGAGCGCTGCTGCTGGAGCAGCAGTGGGACGAGCTGGACGGAGAGACTCGCCGCGAACTGTTGCACGATATCAGTACCGAAAGTTCGCGCCTTGACCGTATGCTCGGCAACCTGCTGAGCGTGGCGGAGATCATGGCGGGCAGGTTCCAGGGTGAAACCGAACCCATTGTGGTCGAGCCGCTGGTGCGCGAGTTGATCGACGAGATGAACGAGCGGTCGCCCAATCACACCCTCACCTGGGAAGCCGACATGAAGTTGCCGTTGGCTGAAGGGGATCCCGCATGGCTGTCGCAAATCATGCGGAACCTGTACGAGAACGCGATCAAGTACTCGCCTGAAGGCGGGGAGATCCGCACCATCGCGCATTGCGACGAGGGCTGGGTCCATATTCATGTCAGCGACCAGGGCCTCGGGATATTGCCCGAGCACGTGCCGCACGTCTTCGAGCGTTTCCGGCGTCCGGGGGCCGACCCGACAGTGCGCGGAATGGGGCTCGGGCTCTATCTCAGCCGCTTGCTGGTCGATGCCATGGGCGGACGTATCCACGCTGAATCCCCCGGCCCCGGTATGGGCTCCACGTTTACTGTGGAACTGCCGGTGGTTGCCGACGTCGAAGGCGAGGATGTGCTGGAAGGAACATTGCATGCGTAAGAACCTGATTTTGGTGGTCGACGATGAGCCACCTATCGTCCGGCTGGTGAAGGCGAAGCTCCGTGTGGATGGCTACGAGGTAATAACGGCCAGCCACGGTGAGGAAGCGCTGCAGATACTGCAGCAGGAATCGCCCGACCTGGTGGTGCTGGATGTGATGATGCCGGATATGGACGGGTTCGAGACCCTGCGCCGTATCCGCCAGACCAGTACGGTGCCCGTGGTGATGCTCACTGCCCGTGGCAGCGATATGGACAAGCTCAAGGGCCTGCAGGGCGGCGCCGACGATTACATCACCAAGCCATTTAACCCGGACGAACTGGAAGCCCGGATTGCGGCGATCCTGCGCCGAACCCTTGGGGCGCAACAGGCAAACCCGGAAACTGTGCTGCACTATCCGGGCCTGGATATCGACCTGGAGCGGAAGATCGTCACCGCCAGGGGCGAGGAAGTACGCCTCAGCCGTACCGAGTGGGATCTGCTCGGCCAACTGGCGGGCAATGCTGGTCGGGTAATGATGCATACAGAGTTGCTCAGCCGCATCTGGGGCCCAGAGTACCGCAACGAAACGCAATACCTGCGTACATGGGTGAGCCGGTTGCGAGCCAAGCTGGAACCCCCCGACAACAGCCTCACCCTTATCACCACGTACCCCGGCATGGGATACCGGTTCGAGAGTCCACCAGCCGCCGAATAGCGCTGCCACCTGCCCCCGGCTGCCCTGGCAGGGTAGACTTTTACGAGATACGTGACCGGGTGAGGAGCGACGGTGGATTACGTTTTGTTCGGCATGGGGTACGGAGCGTCCCTCATGCTCCTGGGTTGGGCCCTGCGGACGTTTGGCCCCCAACTCAAGTATTCCCACCCCCCACAAGACGATGACGTGGATTTCCAGGTGGAACAGCGCTTCTGGGTTCGATTTATCCAGGGGCTTGGTGGCGTTACCGCCATTGCCGGAACTGCCATGGTCCTCATGACCTTCGTGGTGGTGCTGGTCAACCCGGATGACGAAACTGGTGGCCTGATTGCCCTGGCGATCTGGGCATTTATCCTGGTGGCAGTTGTGCTCTGGTGCTGGATGTACGTAAGGCATTACGGGCTCACTGGCGTGTGGTCCCGCAACGGTGGTTACGGATTCCGCAGGTCGTCTGCAACCCGATCGCAACGCCGACGCGAGCTGTCCACCGCGGGGGCCAACGTCGTCCCGAAGAAGCGCCTCAACCTCGGTGACGATGCGGTACCGGCTGTGCCGGCGCAGGCCGATTCAGATGCCCCTGACGTTTCCCTGGACACGCCCCCGGCGGATCAACCAGAAGAACCTTCGCCCGATGTGACGGAGGTGCCTGACGCAGACTCCGGACCCGAGCCGGAGGAGGATGCGGCGGTGTATGACTTTGGCACTGTGGGTGATACCACCGTTCCGAGCGAAGCCGGAGGACGGGCCGAGGCCATCCGCCGGATGCGCGAGCGGCGCGCCCGCCTCCGGCAAACACCGAACTAGGCAGCCACTTTCCTCCAGGCCGCTTTCCCGGTCATGGCACGGAAAATGCTTCATGCATCCCGTGGGGGCGTCGTTGGGGCGCTCAGAACAGGAGATGGAGGAAGAAGCGCGATGTTGGACATCCTTTGGTGGATCATTGTTGGTGTGGCTGCAGGTTGGCTCGCCGGTGTCATCACGGGCACGAACCGGGGCATCGTCGGTGACCTTATCCTCGGCCTCGTTGGTGCGTTTGTTGCCGGCCTTGTCACCGACTGGATCGGTGGAAGCATGATCGTCACGATTATCGTGGCCGCAATCTTCGCTGCGATCCTGGTTGTGATCAAGAACGCAGTGATGAAGAACCGCTAACACCAATTTAATAGTCCAAAGGTATGGGAGGACCGGGTTACCGGTCCTCCTTTCCTGTGCCTTGGGGGATAACTGCAAATTCACCAAATCATGCACGCTGGTTGACACAATTGTGACAGGTAACCCCGTATATTCGAGCCAGGACGTCGCAGGCCGATGCTCAGTGCCCGTTTCGCCGCGACTGCCCGGGGTATGGATATACAGGAGACTGTCATGTTTTCGCGAAAGAAAAGAACACCAGCCGATAGCAGCGATACCGGTGGGGCAATCGTGTCGGCCGTCGATGTCGTCAAGACGTACGACATGGGGTCAACGAAGGTAGAAGCCCTAAAGGGCATCAACTTTACGGTTCAGCGGGGCGAAATGGTCGGGGTGATGGGGCCATCCGGCTGCGGCAAGACCACGCTGCTCAACTGCCTTAGCGGGTTGGATGATGTCACCAGCGGCGTTGTCACGATCGAGGGCGAGAATATCGCCGAGATGGGCGACAAGAAGCGAACCACATATCGCGCCCGGCGAATGGGCTTCATTTTCCAGGTCTACAACCTGTTGCCGGTGCTTTCTGCAGTGGAGAACGTCGAACTGCCGTTGCTTGTAGCCAACGTCCGGCCGGGCGATGCCCGCAAGAAGGCTATGGCAGCGCTGGAACGCGTCGGACTGGCGAAGTGGGCGGACCACCGGCCAGCCGAGCTCAGCGGTGGCCAGCGACAGCGTGTAACGATTGCGCGGTCGCTCGTGAACGAGCCGGCGATTGTGTGGGCCGATGAGCCCACAGGCGCGCTCGATTCCGCATCGGCGTCCGACATCATGCAGCTGCTCAAGCATCTCAATCGGGAGCAGGGCCTCACCATCGTGCTGGTGACCCACGACCATGGCGTGGGTAATATGTGCGATCGCATTGTGCGTATGAGCGACGGCGAGATTATTGGCGAGGATTTCCCCCAGGGAAGTGACCTGTTCATCACCCAAAATGCCGACCTCATTGGTGAAGCCGTCCGGTAGGCGCAAAGACCGGAGAGCAGAGGAGCCTCACCATGCAAGAGTTATTCGGTATCCCAATGAACAACATCATGATCGTGATGCTGGTGTTGTTATTCATGAGTTTGGCAGCCGTTATTTGGGTAGCAGTGCGCCGGCCAGTGTTCTTCCGCATGGGCATGCGCAACATCCCACGGCGGAAAACGCAAAGCCTGCTTATCGTGATCGGCCTCATGCTGGCCACCCTCATCAGCGCGGCGGCGCTATCGGTGGGTGACACCCTGAACCACTCCATCGGCAGCGAGATCTACCACCTCTTTGGCGAAACGGATGAACTGGTGATTGGCAGCAGTGCCGATGACGAGGACGTCAACATCCAGTCGGTGGTAACCAACACGGTTCCGGCAACGGCGATAGACGATGTTCGCGCCGCGAGTGCCGACCTGGAGGTCGATGCCGTTGGCGGCATGCTGGTGACATTCGCGCCGGCAATAAACGTCGGACCGGATCCCGCGACCGGCAATCCTATGGCGTTGTTCGAGCAGGGTACCGCCTCGGAGCCGATGGTCGGCATCGTGTCGGCACCCCAACAAACCTACGATGACTTCAAGGTGAAAGACGTCAATGGCAACCCTGTTGATGTTGATCAGCTCGGGTCCGACAAGGTGTACATCACCGAAAAGCTCGCCGATACCATCGATATCGGTGTGGGCGACAGCCTGGTGTATGTGCTGAACAACAACTTCTATGTGGCCGAGGTGATTGGGATCGCGCCGAACCAGGCCCTGACGGGGTCGTTCAATGCGCCCAACTCCCCGGGAATTATTGTTGGCTACGAGCACATGCGCGAGGTGACAGGTATCAGCGAGGATTGGAACGCTGTCCTTGTCTCCAATAGCGGCGATTCCCGCGAGGGGGCAAAGCACTCCGATGAGGTCACGACCGGCCTCAACGAACGCCTGGCCGGTTCCGGACTGGTAGCCTCTGATTTCAAGGCTCAGTTCCTGGAGGAAGCCGAGTTCGCGGGATCGGTGTTCGTCACCATGTTCATCGGCTTCGGCTTGTTCAGCATTTCCGTCGGCGTGCTGCTGATCGTGCTTATCTTCACCATGCTTGCGGCGGAACGCCGGGGCGAGATGGGAATGATGCGCGCCGTCGGCGGCCAGCGACGTCAGTTGATCCAGCAGTTCCTCTCGGAAGGGGCGGGGTATACGCTGCTTTCCGGCCTGGTGGGTACTGCGTTGGGTGTTGGAGCCGCCTGGGTGATTGCCCGCGCAGTGAGCAGCATGACGGGCGGATTCTTCGCCATCGAGATGTTCGTGCACCCGCGTTCACTTGTTATTGCCTACGCGCTCGGCGTCATCATCACCTTTATGGCGGTGATCTTCTCCAGCTGGCGGGCAAGCCGACTGAACGTGGTTGCCGCGTTGCGCGATATCCCGGAAATTCATCGTCCGCGCAACAGCAAGAAGCCGCTGATCTTCGGGGTGCTGGGCATCCTGTTGGGCGCGGTACTCATCTACCAGGGCGAGACGGCGCCGAGCATCACGCTCTTCCTGATCGGTATCACCATTGTGCCGTTTGCCATTGCCGCCATCACCACCTGGTTCGGGATCAGCAGCAAATGGGTGCTCACGGTTGTGGGGCTGTTTGTGCTGGCCGTGTGGGCCATGCCCACCGACTGGTTCAACAGCATCTTCGGAGATATGGGCACGGGCGGAATTGAGCTGTTCCTGCTGAGCGGCCTGTCGATGGTCGCGGCCAGCACGCTCATCCTCATGCAGCACATGGATGTGTTGCTTCGGGTGGTGCAGGGGTTGGGAAGCCGGATGAAGGGATGGCTCGGCGCCGTACGCCTTGGCGTGGCCTACCCGAAATCAAACGGTGGCCGCAGCGGCATGACCATCGCCATGTTCTCGCTCATCGTGTTCTCCATTGTAGTTATGGCATCGGTCAACAACATCATCACGCAGTCGTTCATGGGTGGAGACGCCATGGCCGGGCTGGATGTCCAGGTGACGATGTTCAATACCAACCCGCTGGACGATGTCACCGCCGAACTGGAATCGCGCGACGTCAACATGAATGGCGTCAGCGCCCCGGGCAGGGTCGATGCGCTTGGCCCGATCCTGGACGAAGTACGCGTTGAGAAGGATGGCGAGCAAACGTGGGTTCCCGCGATGACCATGTCCGCGGTAGATGAGAACTGGATTGATCTAACCAACCTGCGATTCGGCCAGCGCGCCGAAGGGTACGACACGGACGAAGCGATTTGGGAGGCAATGAAGACCGAGCCGAATGTGGTGGTGGTGAACTCCTCAATGATCGCTACCGATACCAACACCACGGCCGGACCGAGCTTCGCGTTCGAGGACGCCATTTCGCTGCAAGAGATCGATGACGACACCTTTGCACCGTACACGGTCATCGCCCGGGGCGAAGCCGGTGAGGAAATCGAGCTCAAGGTGATCGGCGTCATGGAATCCGAATACTCCATGCTGCCGGGCTATTACCTGAGCGCCCCCACGCTGGAGGGCATCGCACCGGACGAGACACCGATCGTCACAACCTACTACTTCACGGTAGACGGCAGTCGCGATCCTGGTGATGTTGCCGCCGATATGGAGCGGGCGCTGCTGCAGTTTGGTGCACAGGGCGTGGATATCGCCGAGATGATGCAGGAGTTCCAGGCGCAGCAGAGCGGGTTCATGACCGTGCTGCAGTGGTTCATGGGTCTGGGCCTGATCGTGGGTATCGCCGCTGTGGGCGTGATTTCGTATCGCGCCGTGGTGGAACGACGCCAGCAGATCGGTGTGCTCCGCGCGCTCGGGTTCCAGGCAACCACCATTGGTCGCGCATTCGTAATCGAAACCGGCATCATCGTGATCCTCGGGTCGCTGGCCGGCGTGGTACTTGGGTTGATCGTGAGCTACAACCTCACGAGCGATCCTGGCATGACCGGCGATAACCCGGTGAGCTTCATCGTCCCCTGGACGACGATCGGGATCACACTGGGCCTTGCCGTAGGCATGGCGTTGCTGATGAGCTGGTTGCCCGCCCGCCAGGCGAGCCGCACGCTCCCGGCCGAAGCGCTGCGCTACGAGTAGGTTTCTTTCCATCGCGCTCCTTCCGCTGTCAGCGGAAGGAGCGCGATTGCATTAACACCTGTATACAGTCTCGTTATCCTGTACCATTGGCGGGTAGCGAGGGAGTAATCCCGTAACGCGTTTCAATGGTGAAAGGCAAGAGCAGGGTATGGGACGAAAAGTCAAAATTGTGTCCACCGTGGGTCCGGCAGTGAGCAGTGTTGAAATGCTGCGAGCGCTGATGGAAACCGGCGTGGATGTGGTGCGGGTGAATGCCGCCCACGGATCGCAGGACGACCGCCTGAACATCATCAATATGGTGCGCGAGGCGGCTGCCAGCCTGGATCGTCTCGTTCCCATTCTGCTCGACTTGCGGGGCCTTAAGATTCGCACGGGCCCGCTTCCCGAAGGTACGTTCGGGATGGAGATCAACCGCGGCGAGGAGATTCGCCTGGTGCCCGGGCCGGTGGTCAGCACCAACGCCGAGATTGGCATCAACCTCGATTCCTTCCTCGAAGTGGTGGAGCCCGGCTCCCGCGTGCTGATTTCCGATGGCCTGATTGAACTCGTTGTAGAGGAAGTTCACAGCGACCATGCCATGGCCGTTGTGACGCGTCCCGGCAACGTGCTCAGTCGCCAGGGTGTCACCCTGCCCGGTGCACCGATCAGGGGCGGGGCGCTGACGGAGGTGGATATCGACGATATCCGGTTTGCGGTCGACCACCGGATCGATTTCATCGGCCTGAGCTTCCTCAACGATGCCACCGACCTCACCAAGGCCCGCGAGATTGCGCTGGCCCATGGCCATGGCACCTACTGCCCCGGCCTGGTCGCCAAGATCGAGCGCCCGCAGGCCCTCGACGATATGGTCAATATCGCCGCCGAATCCGATGTGGTCATGGTGGCCCGGGGTGACCTCGGCGTGCAGCTTCCACCGGAGCGCGTGCCGCGCGCCCAGAAGCACATCATCGCCATCTGCAACGCCGCCGGCACCCCGGTGATTACTGCCACCCAGATGCTGGAAAGCATGATCCAGAACCCGGTTCCAACCCGGGCCGAAACCAGCGATGTGGCGAACGCGGTATGGGACGGAACAGATGCCGTAATGCTGAGCGCGGAAACAGCCGTCGGCCAGTATCCGCTGGAGGCGGTCGCGATTATGGACCGCGTAATCCGCGAGGCGGAAAAGGAAGGCGTTGTGCGAACAACCTCATCCAACAAGGGCTACGAGGGTGAGATCGATGAAGCCCATCTCTTCGCCGATGCAATTGCCCAGGCAGCCATTGCCCTTACCGATGACACGCCGGTGCAGCACCTGATTATCCTCACCAAGTCCGGCTCCAGCGCAGTGCGCGTGGCCAAGTACCGGCCGAATGGGGACATTGTTGCTATCTGCGACGATGAAGCGGTCGCGCGCCGGCTTGGTGTTGTGTGGGGCGTGCGGGCAATCGTGTTCGATGTGAGCAACGAGCCCGACCAGGCCTTCCGTGATGCCGGCCAGGAACTTGTCCGCCGGGGTCTGGGCAAGGAAGGCGACTGGGGCCTGATCGTCGGATCGGTGCCGGTGTACAAGCAGACCGGTCGCACCAACAACCTCCATTTCCGCCAGATTGGTTCATAGCGAGGAATTAGGCAGGGACTCAATTCTGCCCGGTAGCGTCGGCCCGTGTGGCCGACAGCACTCACAACTCATTGCGTAACCGGAATCCCGGCCCACGTGGCCGGGATTGTACGTTTGAGATGATCGGTCGCTGGCGCGTTTCATCGCCCTATCTGGCATACTTGGGACATAGAGGGGACATTAGAGGGACATTGACTGCCCTTCCCCGGAAAGGCCACAGCATGTCGAGTGCAATAGATATTCATCGCAAGACAGTTAACGCCAGCCTGCAGGAGATGGCATCGACGCTGGTTGACGCACTTGGAAGAGTCGTCACTGCGTATATCGTCCACGTCCGAAACCCGAAGACAGTTAGTCGTTGGGCAAATGGCGAAGTTACGTCTGTTCGCGACCGTTACTCGGAGGAGCGCTTGCTTGCTGCCTATCAGATAGTGACGTTGATGCAGCAATACGAAGCCAACGAGACTATCCGCAGTTTCATGCTCGGTATGAATCCCTCACTCGACGATGAGTCACCCGCGACGACAATCCGTAACGGTGATTACAAAGATGCACTAGGTGCTGCCAAGCTGCTGATCACAGGCGGATACTCGTAGTGCCTGATTATGGCCTTGGGAGATTTGGGGTTGACATCACCAGTCCCATTTTTCGCGTAGGTTCCAGTCGGTTTGACCCGCTCTCCGTGCCACCACGAGATCTTCAGGGAAGAGGTCGGTTCGACGATCCCACCATCGGTCTAACACAGGAATCAGATGGATTCGCCATGCTCTATGTTGCAACGAATCCCAAGGCGGCATTTCTGGAAGTTCTGTATCAGTTCAGGTTGCCCATATCCAGACTCAAAAGCATTGCAAACGAGATGGTGCTTGATACGCAGGAGCGAGATCAACTGTTTAGCCATGCAGGGAAGATCGCTGCCGTATGGGTAGAGAATATGGCGCTTAGCAAGGCGTCTATCTCTCTCGATGTACCGCTGTTTGATCTCGCCAGTCCATCCGCGGTTCAATCTCTCCGCGAGGTTTTCGCTGTGTCGCTGATTGCACTGGGCGTGGACGACCTCGATTTTGGGCAGGTTCTCAGCCATAACCGAGACCTCACCCAGGCGATCAGCCGTTGGGTGTGGTCGATGAAAAGTGAATCCGGGCAGCCTCGCTTTTCCGGTATCCGCTACCGCAGCCGGTTCGACCCGGAGTGCATTTGCCTCGCGCTGTATGAGGGCCGGTACAGCATCGATGGCGGCATCGATGTGCAGCCCGTTACCCCGGAGGCTCCCGGTTTCGCCGAGGCCGTGTCAATCCTCCGCCTCTCTATCGTCTAACTGAGCGGGTTACCGTTCCATCCGCTAAGTGGTGCCTATGTTTTCCGGTTAACCGGAACGATTCCTCTTTCATCCACCGCTACCATAGGGTCAGTAAACGTGGGGCGCTTATGCGAGAGGGTTAATCATGTGGTGGCATGACCTGCTTTGGGGGTTTTTCAACGGCTTTACTGGCTGGATTGTGGTGATCGCCCACATCTTCGGCTTCCTGGAAGACCAGCCGCTCTACGACGTTGTCCGTTCCGGCAACTGGTACGATGCCGGGTTCCTCTTCGGAGCCGGTTCGCCGTTGCTTGGGTTCTTCTCCGGCAAGAAGGGCGACCGGTAGCGGGAACGCCGTAGTCACGTCATGTGTTGGTATGCAGGTGTATGTGTAACCAGGAAGAAAGGATAGGGAATGATCATTACCACCACACCGGCCGTCGAAGGCAAGCCGATCACCTCGTATCTAGGCATCGTGACCGGTGAGGCGATCCTCGGTGCGAACGTAATGAAGGATATCTTCGCGGGATTCCGCGACATCGTGGGTGGGCGCTCTGCGGCGTACGAAAAGGAGCTGCGCACCGCACGGGATATCGCCTTGCGGGAGATGACCGAAGAGGCCGAGAAGCTGGGCGCGAACGCCGTGGTTGGTGTCGACCTCGATTACGAGACGGTTGGCAGCCAGGGCGGCATGCTGATGGTGACGTGCAGCGGCACCGCCGTGCGTACATCGGTGTAAAGACGATCAATCATTGTCAATCGTGAACCCATCCAGGTAGCCCCGGGCCCTGTGCCCGGGGAACGGTGGTGCGAGTTCGTGCTTCAAAACCTCGCGCCGGATAATGGACCCAATAGGTCGGCCACAAGGGCCGACGCTACGTTTGTCTGCGTCCTTGGCCAAAATGTGCCGCGGGTCTGCATTACCCCTTCTTCTTGAACGGCTTCATTAACAGCTCGATATCCTGGTCGTGAATCTCCCACACCCAGCCCTGAACCGTGGCGATGGCAGGTGTGGAGATCTCGCCGTACCGGATCTCGATCTCGTAACCCTCGAGCTCCAGGTTGCGTACTGCATTGAACGCGAACGCCATGCGCGGGTTGCGATACACCGTTTGCGGGCCGCCCAGGCTCTCCAGTGCCCGCATAACCAGCTCGTACGATGTCTGTTCCGTCAGTTCCGGTGGTGTAGCCATGCTCGTCCATTCCTGTTCTTGCGCGCACCCGCAATCGCTGTAATGATGCTACCAGCAACACACAACGGAGTGGCAGTTTGCACATGTTGCCCGGCGGATGCAGGCTTCCTGCGTCCGTCGCGCAACTGATTTGATTCCACTCATCCATAAAGGGCACGAGGTACAGCAGATGGTGCAGGTAGAAAAAATCCGTTCCGAGGTCGATGAGCTCCTGCCAGGAATCATCGCCGATCGTCGACATCTCCACGAGAACCCGGAACTCGGATTCCAGGAATACAAGACCGCCGAGTTTGTCCGCCAGCGGCTGGAGCAGCTGGGCGTCGAGGACATCCGGACCGGCATTGGTGGCACAGGGGTGACCGGGCTCGTCACTGGCACCGCTGAGGGTGCGGGCCGGAACGTGCTGGTGCGCGCCGATATGGACGCGCTTCCGATCCATGAGGAAAACCAGGTCGAATACGCCAGCAAGACCGATGGCGTCATGCATGCCTGTGGTCACGATGGCCACACTGCCATCCTGCTCGGGTTGGCGCGTCTCCTGTCGGATCGTAAAGACACCTTCAGCGGCACAGTGAAACTCTGCTTCCAGCCTGCTGAGGAACTGCCGCCGGGCGGTGCCCAGGCCATGATCAAAGAAGGCGTGATGATCGAGCCGCCGATCGAGGCGGTGTTCGGGCTGCACCTCGCCAACGAAACGCCGGTCGGCAAGATCCTCGTCGGCTCCGGCCCGGTGATGGCCGCTGCGGACGGCTACACCATCACCATCCACGGCAAGGGCGGGCATGGTGCCTATCCCCACGGGTGCATCGACCCCGTGGTCGTTGGCTCGCAGATCGTTGTGGCGCTGCAAACCGTTGTCAGCCGCAATACCGATCCCATGGACAGCGCGGTGGTGAGCAACTGCGTGTTCCAGAGTGGCGATGCCTTCAATGTCATCCCGGATACAGCGGTGCTCAAGGGCACCGTGCGTACCTTCAAGGACGAGACCCGCGACTTGATGGAGAAGCGGATCACCGAGCTGGCCACCACCATTGCCGAGGCGATGGGTGCCAAGGCAACAGTGGAGTACACCCGCGGCTACCCGGCCACGGTTAACGACGAAGCGATGACCGAACTGGCCCGCGAGGCTGCCGCCGCTGCGGTAGGCGAGGAGAACGTGATTCCGAAGCCGCCCGCCATGGGTGCCGAGGACATGAGCTACTTCCAGCTCGAAGCACCGGGCAGCTACTTTTTCGTTGGCAGTCGCAACGAGGAAAAGGGCTTCAAGTGGGGCCACCACCATCCGAAGTTCGATATCGATGAGGAAGCGCTCGGCCACGGCCTCACCGCCATGGCGATGAACGTGCTGACTTACCTGGGGCGGTAATCCGCCACCACCCGAAGTAGGGGCGGACCTACATGGCCGCTATTGTGCGCGAGGGCTCAATCCTGGTCGCATGACCTCGAACTGGAACGGAAGGGCGGACACACCGCGTTGCGACGCGGAGGTCCGCCCCTACAAGCGGCCAACACCGTTATCATCACGGAGAAATGCATGATCACCGACCAGATCAGGAACGAGATCGACGAGATTCTTCCCGGCGTGATCGCCGACCGTCGACATCTCCACGAACACCCGGAACTCGGGTTCGAGGAACAGGAAACCGCGAAATTCGTGGTTGAGCGTCTCCAGGCATTGGGCGTGGACAATATCCGGACCGGCATTGCGGTGACAGGCGTGACGGCGCTCATTCATGGCACCAAGGAGGGTGCCGGCAAGTGCGTGTTGCTTCGAGCCGATATGGATGCCCTCCCGATCGTGGAGGAGAACGACGTCGAGTACGTCAGCCAGAACAAGGGTGTGATGCACGCCTGCGGCCACGATGCCCACACCGCCATGCTGCTCGGCGTCGCTCGCGTGTTGATGGCGAACCGGGATAAATTCAGCGGCACCGTGAAGCTCCTCTTCCAGCCGAGCGAGGAACAGGGCACTGGTGGCGCGTTGCCGATGATCGAGCAGGGCGTACTGGAAGATCCCTATGTCGATGCGGTGTTTGGCCAGCATGTAAGCTCTGGCGATCCCACCGGTGAGATCCAGGTGAGTGGCGGCCCGATCGCCGCTGCCGCAGACAGTTTCAAGATCATTGTCCAGGGCAAGGGCGGCCACGGCGCATCGCCGCACGAAGCGATTGATCCCATCGTTATCGCTACCAATATCATCTCCACGCTGCAGACGATTGTGTCGCGCGGCACGGACCCGATGAAGAGCACCGTTGTTTCGGTCTGCAACATTCATGCCGGTTTCGCGGATAACGTGATCCCTGATACGTGCGAGATCGGCGGCACCGTGCGCACGTTTGATCCGGATCTGCGCGATGTAGCCCAAGAGCAGCTGACGAAAATCGCGACATCAGTGGCTGAGTCATTCGGTGGCACGGCGAAGGTGACGTACAACCGCGGTTACCCGGCAACCATCAATGACGATGCCATGGCGCAGCTGGTGCGGGAGGCGGCGGCAGAAGCCGTTGGCGAAAGCCTCAGCAAGCCGCTCGCACCTGGCATGGGTGCTGAGGACTTCAGCTATTTCCTGGAGCAGCGGCCCGGCGCGTTCTGGATGACCGGCAGCCGCAACGAGGAGAAGGGCATCACCTGGCCGCACCATCACCCCCGTTTCGATGTGGATGAGGAAAGCATGGCTTACGGTATCAAGACAATGGTAAATGTCGTGTTCCGGTACCTGAACGGCTAGGAAAAGTGTCCCGCTTTTTGTAGGGGCGGATCCGACCGCAGTCGGTGTCCGCCCGCGATGGAGATGGCGGCAACAGCTTCGCCATGGCATCAAGGGCGGATACCCCCGGTTGCGACCGGCGGATCCGCCCCTACGCCAATCAACGAACGAAAGGACAAACGCATGGCACTGCCCGCGCTCCAAAATCTGCCGACCTTGCCGCCAGACATCGATGAGATCGTACCCGGCGTGATCGCCGACCGCCGCCATATCCACGAGAACCCTGAACTGGGGTTCGAAGAGACGGAAACGGCAGCGTTTGTCGCCCAGCGGCTCGAAGCCCTGGGTGCCGAGGATATCCGTACCGGTATCGCGAAAACCGGCATCACGGCGCTGGTGCGCGGCACCAAACCAGGTCCCGGGCGATGCGTGCTGTTGCGGGCCGACATGGACGCCCTGCCCATTGATGAAGAGGTCGAAGCCGACTACGCCTCGAAAACGCCCGGTGTCATGCACGCCTGCGGGCACGATGCCCACACCGCCATGTTGCTCGGCGCTGCCCGCATCCTGCTGGAGCGGCGGGACCAGTTCAGTGGCACCGTCAAGCTCCTCTTCCAGCCCAGTGAGGAGAATAACGGTGGTGGTGCCAAACCGATGATCGATGCCGGGGTGCTGGAGGATCCGCATGTAGATGCCTGCTTTGGCCAGCACCTGATGAGCCCGGTTCCGACCGGTTATATCGGTGTAACGCCCGGGCCGATCCAGGCCTCGGCTGACAGCTTCGAGATCACGGTGCAGGGTAAGGGGGGCCATGGCGCCATGCCGCATGAAACCGTAGACCCGATCATGGTTGGTGCGGATATCATCTCCGGCCTGCGCAGCATCGTTTCCCGCAATGTCGACCCGCTGGATTCTGTGGTGGTCAGCGTCTGCGGGTTCCACAGCGGCAAGGCGTACAACGTGATCCCGGACAAGGCCGTCATGGGCGGCACCGTGCGCACCTTCAGCAACGAGAACCGGGACCTTGCCGAGAATCGCCTGAAGCAGATCGCCGAGGGTATTGCTGCGGCCCAGGGCGCGACGGTGACCGTCGATTACGAGCGCGGCTATCCGCCAACCGTTAACGACCCCGCCATGGCCGAACTGGCCGCGAATGCGATCCGGAAGGTGGTGGGTGAGGAGAACGTGTTCGAGATGAAGCCGATCATGCCCGCGGAGGACATGAGCTACTTCCTCAACGAACGCCCTGGCTGCTATTTCATGACCGGTTGCCGCAACGAGGCGAAGGGCATTATGTGGCCGCATCACCACCCGAAGTTCAACATTGATGAGGAAGCGCTTGGAATTGGCGTCGCCGCGCTGGTAAACGTCGCGATGGATTACCTGAACGCTGAGGGATAAAGCCCTGCTTCGACCCTTTACGTAGCGGCGGACCTGTGTGTCCGCCCCACGCCCGGGTATGAACCTCTGCCGTACCTTGTTAGCGCCACATGCCGTGAAGAACCTTCGCATCCGCATCCAAAACCACCTGTCAGGATCACCTCTATGATTGAACAACGAACGCTTGCCAACGACATCGACGAGATCCAGCCCGGTCTCATCGCCGATCGCAGGTATTTACACCAGCACCCGGAACTCGGGTTCCGGGAGTTCAAAACCGCGGAGTTTGTACGGCAGAGGCTGGAATCGCTGGGGATTGCGGACATCCTTACCGGCGTAGCCGTCACGGGCGTCATCGCGAAAATCCACGGCACTGCGCCTGCGGAAGGCGGCAATGTGCTGCTCCGGGCAGATATGGATGCCCTGCCGATCCTCGAGGAATCGGACAAGGAGTACGCCAGTGAGAACGATGGCGTGATGCACGCCTGTGGCCACGATGCCCACACGGCGATCCTGCTCGGTGCGGCCCGGATTCTTATGGCTCGTCGCGATCAGTTTGCGGGCACGGTCACGCTTTGCTTCCAGCCGGCCGAGGAAATGCCACCGGGTGGAGGCATCAGCATGATCGAGGAAGGCGCGCTGGAGGGCGTCGATGCCGCGTTTGCGCTGCACGTGGCCGCATCGCTGCCGACCGGTAAGGTCTATATCGCGCCGGGCGGTGTCATGGCGGGTGGAGACCTCTTCCATATCACCTTCCAGGGCAAGGGCGGGCACGCCGCCGAGCCCCACACCGCGACGGACCCGATCATCGCTGCCGCCGCAACCATTTCGGCGTTGCAGAGCATTGTCAGTCGAAACACCGATCCCATGGACCGGGCTGTGGTGAGCGTCTGTACCTTCAAGGCGGGGGAGGCATTCAACGTCATTCCCGATACCGCCGAAATCGGCGGCACGTTCCGCTACTTCAGGCATGAGGTAGGGGAGAACATCGAACGGCGCATCGGCGAGATCGCGCGGGATGTCGCCAGCGGCCTCGGCTGCGATGCGAACGTCGAGATCATGCGCGGCTATCCGCCCACGATTAACGACGATGCCATGGCAGCGCTCTGCCGCGAGGCGCTGGAGGATGCGTTCGGCGCTGAAAACGTTCTCGATGCGGAACCGGTGATGGGTGGCGAGGATTTCTCGCATATGCTGCGTGCGGTTCCCGGCGCGTACTTCAACATAGGGTGCGCTGTTGAACGCGATGGCGTGAACTACGGCCATCATCATCCCCGCTTTGATATCGACGAGGATTGCCTCGCGGTTGGTGTCCATGCCCTTGCCAGTACCGCGCTTCACTGGTTGGATAAGAGCACCGTTCGCCGTCAAGCGACGTAGGGGCGGACCCGCCGCCCGCAGGCGGCTGTGTCCGCCCGCGAGGCAGAGTCAAATGTATTCGCCAGGGCGCCCGGTGCGGGCGGACACAGGCTTTGCCAGGTCCGCCCCTACGACATGGGAGCCTAATGCACAGGAGAACACCCGTATGGCAATCGCAACAAGTATCAAGAACGAGTTCGACGAAATCCTGCCAGTAGTGGTCGCGGACCGGCGTCACTTCCACGAAAACCCGGAGCTAGCGTTCGAGGAGTTCAAGACGGCCGCGTATGTCGCCGAGCGCCTGCAACAGCTAGGCGTGGAAGACATCAAGACCGGCGTGGGCGTTACTGGTGTCACTGGCCTTATCCGCGGCGAGCAGGGCGACGGCAAGGTGGTGATGCTCCGCGCCGATATGGACGCGCTTCCCATCCTGGAAGAGGTCGATGCCGAGTACAAGAGCCAGGTAGACGGCAAAATGCACGCCTGCGGCCACGATGCCCATACCGCCATGTTGCTTGGTGTGGCGCGCATTTTGATGCAGCACAAGGCGAACTTCAAGGGCACAGTGAAGCTGCTCTTCCAGCCGGCAGAGGAGGTTCCGCCAGGCGGTGCCCAGGCGATGATCAAGGACGGCGCCCTGGAGGACCCGAGGGTGGATGCGGCCCTGGGCCTCCATGTGGCATCGGATATGCCGGCCGGGCAGATTGGCTGGCGGGTTGGTCCCGGTTCGGCTGGTTCGGATCGCTTCCGCGCGGTGATCAAGGGCAAGGGTGGGCACGCCGCCCGGCCACAGTCGTCCGTCGACCCTGTGGTGATTGCCGCCCAGGCGATCCTGGCGTTGCAAACCCTTGTTTCCCGCGAAACGGATCCCATGGATTCCGTCGTGCTTAGCACCACCGCCGTGCTCGCCGGCGAGGCGTTCAATGTGATTCCGGATAGCGCAGAGCTTCGTGGCACGGTGCGCACCATCTCCACCCATGCGCGCGAACATATGGAGACCCGGGTGCCGGAAGTGATTCGCGGCATCGCGGAAACAATGGGTGCCACGGCCGAGATCACCTACATCAAGGGATATCCCAGCCTGCAGAACGATGCCGGTATGGCGGAGATCGTGCGTCAGGCGGCAGTCGAAGTAGCTGGTGAGGACATGGTGGTCGAGAGCGAACTTGGCCTCGGTGGGGAGGACTTCAGCTACTTCAGTCTGGAAGTTCCAAGCTGCTTCTTCCGCTGCGGCACCCGCAACGAAGAGCGCGGGATTGTGTGGGGTCACCACCATCCGAAGTTTGATGTGGAGGAAGAAGGGTTCGTCAACGGCATGGCCACCATGGCCACGGCCGCCATGAAGTACCTGAACGAGGACTAGTCTTCCCGGCCCCAAGTCAGCCGCAATCGTTGGCCCGCATCATCGCTCCGGCGAGGTGCGGGCTTACCACATGCTTCCCTCACGAACACCGCGGCTCATCGGCTCGTCGCGTGAGCATGCGCCTGTTCGCGTCATGGAGTCCCCTCGTTCTCTTGCCATGCTGTGAAGAGGGTGAAGATCATCCCGATGACGTAGAGCAACCCCCAGCCCCCGAAGATGCCGAAGCCGGCGGCTGGCACCATTAACGCTGCTGCCAGCAGGAACCCATACAGTTGTGGCTTTCGCTCCAGTGGCGCGATCGCGACCGCGATTGCCAGCAACGGTGGGCCGTACAGCATGGCGATCACCCAGGCATCGGTGTCGAACCGCTCAGCCACACGCGACTGGAGCAGGATCATCGTCAGGATGATCATCGCGTTCACCACCACCACAACGGTACGGCTGGCCGCGAAAGTCAGCATGTCGTTGTCCTCCTCACAACTGCACGATTTCGGACGCCGGGTTCTCACGCCGCGCCGCCCAAATCAGCAGGATCACCGAAACGATATAGGCCGGCCCCACCAGGCTGGCCAACCCGCCGAGGGCGGTGGGGATCGTGATCACGGCCAGCAGCCAGTAGAGCACCGCCCGCCGCCGGGAACCAATCGGGGCGAAGGTGGTAACGAGGACCAGCATTGGCGATAGCGCTACAGGAATCCATATCCAATGCAATCCGCCATCACGGTCGCGGGTAATCATCCATGCCAGCATCACCAAAATGAGCACGTGCCAGGCCATAAGAACCCGGCGATGCAAGGGCATGGATTTCAACGGGAAGCTCGCCTTTCCTGTCTGTTGGAACCGTTCACCACATGGTAGCAGAGGGACAAAACCCCCGGAATGTCGGGAAAAGTTTGTCCTACCCGCCGGGGAACACCGCTACCGCACCGGATACTGAATACAGTGCCCTGTTGACATTATCTTTGCGTTTCGATTAAGATTCGCTCATTCATGAGAGCGCTCCCAAGAACGCTGACAAGACGGGCGGGCCACAGTGAACCTGGAGGACATCGCAAAACTGGCTGGTGTTTCCCGCTCGACCGTGTCTCGGGTGGTTAATAACGACCCGAACGTAAGCGAGCGGTCGCGGGCACTGGTGCAGGCCACCATCGACAGGGTCGGATACCGGCCCAACGCTGCCGCGCGTGCATTAGCCTCGCACCGTTCGCATGCCATTGGCCTGCTGGTTCCGGAAGACTTTGCCCAGAACCACGTCGATGCCTGGTACCCGCTTATCATCGAGGCCACGCTGATGGCATCCCGTGACGCAGGCCAGAGCCTGGTACTGATCATGGAGGACACGTTCTCCCCGGATGCCTCTGCACGGCTTATCTCCCAGTTCGTGCAATCGGGCAGGGTCGATGGCCTCCTGCTCCTGCAACACAGCTACGATGATTACCTCACCTTGCAGCTGCTCCAGCGCGATGTGCCCACCGTTCTCATTGCTGAATCCGATATTCCTGGCACCTGCTGGGTTGATAACGATAACCGCGGCGGTGGAGCCATGCTTGGCCGGCTGATGAAAGAGCATGGCGTTAGCAGCGCCTGCGCTGTGACCGCCATGCTGGCCCATGTTCCTTCGCGCCGCCGGATCGAGGGGTTCCAGGGCGAAATCCCTCGCACGCAGATCGTGCTTACGTCGCACTCGGTCCAGTCCGCTGAGGGACTAATTCGTCCGCTTCTCGAAAACAATCATCCGGAAGCGATCTTCGCCGTGAACGGCTGGATTGCGCCGGTCATCTATCGTGTTGCCGCGGAACTGGGGATCAGGATTCCGGAAGATATGGTCGTGGCCGCATTCGACGACTTCGACCCCGAATTCAGCCAGCGCGTGGGCCTGACCTCGGTCCAGCAGCACGTATCCGAACTTGCCAAGCATGCCGTTGCCTTATTGATCGATCGCGTGGAAGGGCGCGCGCCTCCGGGGCAAACCGTTTTGTTGGACTCGCCCCTGGTGCAGCGTGGATCGTGCAAGGAAAGCGCTCTCACGCAGATGCAAGGAGGTGTGCCAGCATCGTGAGTCCCGGAACCGGGTGTTCTTTTGACAAGGGCGACCAGAAATCGCCAAAAGGAGAAGTTACCGTGAAGACGTCACGAATTCTCTCTATCGTTCAGGATTTCGAACAGGGCAAGATTAGCCGCCGCGAACTCGGCAAGCGTTTCGCTGCGCTCGGCGCAGGTGCCAGTGTGGCCAGCCTGGCGGTAGCCACCGGCTCCGCCACCCTGGGCACCCGGCTGGCGGCTGCACAGTCCGCTTTGGAAAAGGGATACCTCACCTGCAACAACGAGCAGCAGGCGACCTACATCCAGAACTTCAACCCGCTTGGCCCGGCCGGTGGATCGATCCGCTGGATGGCCCAGTTCGGCATTCATGAGCAACTGTTCGTCTGGAACGTGCTCCAGAACAAGGCCACCCCGTGGCTCGCCACCAGCTGGGGCTTCAACGAAGACAGCACCGTCCTCACCTTCAAGCTTCGCGAAGGCGTGAAGTGGAACGACGGCGAAGATTTCAACGCCGACGACGTTGTGTTCACCTGGAAACTTCTCCAGGGCAACGAATCCCTCGCTGGTAACGGCGGCCGCGTGGCCCTTCGGTTCATTGACGACATCGTTAAGGTTGACGACTACACCGTCCAGTTCAACTACCACACCGTCAACACCACCTCGATGTACGAAGTGGGTGCTCAGGTGATTGTTCCGGAGCATATCTGGGCAGAGGTTGATGATCCGGTCACGTTCGCCAATGAGGAGCCGGTCGGTACCGGCGCGTGGATGCTGGAGCGCTTTGAATCCCAGACCTACGAGCTGAAGGCCAACCCGAATTACTGGCAGGAAGGCCGCCCGTACATTCCTGGCCTGCGCATGCCGGCATTCCCGAGCAACGATTCCATTCACCTTGCATGGCTGAACGGCGAGATCGATTGGGGCGGAAACTTCATCCCCGATATCGATCAGGTCTACGTAGCGAAGGATCCGGAGCACTTCGGTTACTTCTTCCCGTCGACTGGCGCCACCGTGGCCCTGTACATGAACACTGAAGTCGCCCCGTTCGACGATGTGAACGTGCGCAAGGCTATCAGCATGGCTATTGATCGCGAGCAGATCTGCGACATTGCCATGTACGGCTACACGCATCCGGCCGATACGACTGGTCTTTCCGACGCGTTCGACGCTGTGAAGGACGAGGAAGCCCGCAACGCTGGCTGGACCGAGTACAACGTCGATGAGGCGAACCGCCTGCTCGACGAGGCTGGCTTCACCCGCGATGGTGACTGGCGCATCGGCCCGGATGGCAATCCGATGAAGTACGAGCTGAACGTGGTGTCCGGTTGGAGTGACTGGGTGCAGAGCTGCGAGCTCATGGCTGGCCACCTGAAGGAAGTTGGTATCGAGGCCGTTGTGACCCCGTACGACTTCACCCCATGGAACGAGCGCCTGAACAACGGCGATTTCACCATGACCATCGGTTGGGGCTTCCAGGGCCCGACCCAGCTGAACCACTTCCGCGCGCTGATGAGCGAACTCAGCTACTACCCGATTGGTGACAACCGGGCGGGTGAGAACTGGATTCGCTTCAAGGACGAGGAAGTCGACCGCCTGATCCAGGAAGCTGTAGCGATCTCCGACGTTGACGAGCAGAATGCCGTCTTCGCCCAGATGCAGAAGCGATTCGCCGAGCTCGCTCCGTGCGCACCGCTCTTCCCGGGACCGATGTGGGGCGAATACAACACGATGCGCTTCGAGGGCTTCCCGAACGAGGAGAACCCGTACGCAGAACTGTCCCCGTGGCAGGCCGTGTTGCAGATTACGCTGAACACTGTGTATCCGGCTGGCGAGCAGCCAGAAGGTTGGAGTGTAGCCGAGCCGGAAGGTGAAGGTAACGTGCCGATGGATGCACCGTCCTACACGCCGTCCGCTTCACCAGTGGCGACGCCCGCCTAGCAAGGTAGAAACAGGGGCACCACCGCAGGTGGTGCCCCTCCCTGCATCGCTCGGGCGGGGTTGTAAGGAAATGGACGAACGATGAGTTATATATTGAAGAGGGCGGGTTTTTACCTGATCGCTGCCTGGGCATCCATCACGCTCAACTTCTTCTTGCCCCGCCTGATGCCGGGCGATCCCGGTAGTGTGTTACTGGCCAAACTCCGTGGCCAGGGCGATATTCGCCCTGAAGTCATCGAAGCCATGATGAAAGCCTATGGCGTTTCCGATGACCCGTTAATTTCCCAGTACTTCGATTACATGCGCAATATCCTCACCGGCGAGTTCGGGGTTTCCACATCGTGGTTCCCGGCCCCGGTCACCGAGGTAATTCGCACCGGCTTTATCTGGACAGTGATCCTGATGGGCGCGGCGCTCCTTGTCAGTTTTGCCATAGGCAGCATCCTCGGCGTCATCGGCGCCTGGAAGCGCGGCAGCTGGATGGATAACGTCACTCCGCCGGTGTTTGTGTTCCTCGGGTCACTGCCATATTTTTGGATCGCTCCCTTATTGCTATTCGCGTTTGCCTTCCATTTCGAGATTTTTCCGTCACGCCACGCATATAACACTGATCTTTCACCGAGCTTCACATGGGCGTATATCTCAAGCGTGATCAGCCACATGATCCTGCCGGTGATATCCGTGGTGATCGTCTCCGTGGGCGGATGGCTTCTGGGTATGCGGAATACCATGATCGCCATCCTCTCGGAGGATTACGTGACCATGGCCGAGGCCAAGGGCCTCAGCGGCCGCCGCGTGATGTTCGGCTACGGTGCCCGTAATGCCCTGCTGCCTACGCTGACCTCGTTCGGCATGAGCCTCGGGTTCATCCTTGGTGGATCGCTGTTCACGGAGATGGTGTTCGCCTATCCGGGACTCGGTTACCTGCTGATCAACTCCGTGCGCGGTCTTGATTACCCGCTCATGCAGGGGCTGTTCATGATGATCACCTTTGCGGTGCTCCTCGCCAACTTCATCGTCGATATCCTGTACGTGCGGCTTGATCCGCGCATTCGCAAGTAGCGGAGGGCTGTTATGAGCGCAAACGCGAACGTCCCGCTTAATACGGCCGTTATCGAAGCTGAAGAGCCCGCAACGCCTGATCCATCGAAGCGACAGGTCCGAAGGGCAAAGCGCGCATCCGGTGTCACCGGACTGCTGTTGCAGAATCGCAAGGCTGCCGTTGGTGCCGCGATCATCCTGTTCTACATGTTTGTCGCGTATGTCGGTCCATTCCTGGTGCCATACGATCCAACTGAGATCGTGGGCCGCCGTCACACGCCACCAAGCAGCGAGTTCTGGTTCGGAACCGACGGCTCCGGCAAGGATGTGTTCTCGCAAACCGTGGTCGGTGCGCGTTCGTCGCTCTCCACCGGCCTCATCGTCGGCGCAATCGTCACCGTCATCGCCATCCTGGTCGGCATGACCGCCGGCTACATGCGCGGTCGGGTGGACGATTTCCTTTCCACGCTCACAAATATCGTGCTGATTATTCCGGGCCTGCCGCTGCTGATCGTGCTGGCCGCGTTCCTGCCTCCGGGATTCTGGAGCATCGTCTTCGTGCTTTCCGTGACCGGTTGGGCGTGGGGTGCGCGCGTGTTGCGGTCGCAAACCATGAGCCTGCGCGAAAAAGATTTCGTCGCATCGGCGGTAACGGTCGGCGAGAGCAAGCTGCGCATCATGCTGCGGGAAATCCTGCCGAACATGATGAGTATCGTTGTGGCCGGTTTCCTCGGTTCCGTGAACTACGCTATTGGCGCGCAAGCCGGGCTCGAGTTCCTGGGCCTTGGTAATCCGAGCAATGTGAGCTGGGGTAACAACCTGTACTGGGCCCAAAACAACAGCGCCATGCTGGTAGGTGCCTGGTGGACCCTGATTCCGTCGGGCCTCAGCATTGCACTGGTGGCATTTGGATTCAGCATGGTCAATTACGCCATTGATGAAGTAACCAATCCGCGCTTGCGATCGCAGCGCCAAACCGCGCAGATCCTTAAGGGTCAGCCGGCGAAGGTGCGTAAGTCTCGCTCCACGCCGGTGCTCCGTGAAGGAAGAGAGAGCTAGCATGGCCTCCATTATCAAGAAGAAGGACACATCCGCGGTCACGAAGGGCGAACCGCTGATCCAGATTCGGGACCTGCAGGTGGAATACCTCGCTGGCCGGGGTTCGGTTCGGGCTGTGGATGGTGTGTCGCTGGACATCGGCAAGGGCGAGGTCGTTGGCCTCGCCGGCGAGTCGGGTTCGGGCAAGAGCACCATCGCCCAGGCGATCATGCGTATCCTGCAACCGCCGGCCATTATCACGGGTGGACAGGTGCTCATTGAGGGTCGCGATATCCTGGCCATGAGCGACCGCGAGATCCAGAAGTTCCGATGGGACGAGGTTTCCATGGTTTTCCAGAGCGCCATGAACTCGCTCAACCCGGTAATGACCATCGGCGACCAGATCGTTGACGCGATCCTGAGTCATCGCAAGGTGACTGAAGCCCAGGCTCGGGAGCACGCCAGTGAGATGCTGCGGATTGTGGGTATCGAAGCCGATCGCATCGACAGCTACCCGCACGAGCTTTCGGGCGGTATGCGCCAGCGCGCGGTAATCGCCATTGCGCTGTCGCTGCAACCTCCGCTGATGATCATGGACGAACCGACGACCGCGCTCGATGTAGTGGTGCAGCGGGAAATCCTGGCCAAAATCACCGAACTGCGTGAGGAGTTTGGGTTCAGCATTCTCTTTATCACGCACGATATGAGCCTGCTGGTCGAGATTTCCGACCGCATCGCCATCATGTACGCGGGGCAGATCGTTGAGATGGCCGACAGCCGCGAGCTCTTCGATGAGCCGCTGCACCCGTACACGCAGGGCCTGATGGCGTCGTTCCCGGCGCTTACCGGCCCGCGCAAGCAGCTGGAAGGTATTCCAGGTTCGCCGCCGGACCTAATCGCGCCGCCATCCGGTTGCCGGTTCCACCCGCGCTGTCCGTATCGTTTCGAGCCGTGCGACAAGATCGTGCCGCCGTTGATTGAGGCCAAACCAGGCCACTGGGTGGCATGCCACCTGTATCCCCAGCCGGAAGGAACCCTTTGATGTCTGAGAAGAAAGACCTGGTGCTGGAAATCAACCATCTGGCCAAGTACTTTCCCATCGGTGGTGGTCGCCAGGTGCACGCGGTAGACGATGTTACGTTCAGCTTGCCGCGCAAGGAAATCGTGACGCTTGTGGGCGAATCCGGCTCCGGCAAGAGCACAACCGCACGGTTGGTTGCCCGCCTGATCGAACCGACCGCTGGCGAGATTATCTACAACGGCAAGAACGTACTCGCTACCGAGAAGAACGGTGCATCGCTGGAGTACCGGGGCGATGTGCAGATGGTCTTCCAGGACCCGTTCGGGTCATTGAACCCTGCCCACACCATCTACCATCACCTGGAACGGCCACTGCAAATTCACAAGAAAACGTCTGGCCGCAAGGCAACGCGTGAGCGCGTGTACGAGCTGCTGGATACGGTGGGCCTCGGCCCGGCCGATGAAGTGGCCGCGAAGTTCCCGTATGAGCTGAGTGGTGGCCAGCGACAGCGCGTGGCGTTTGCGCGGGCGCTATCGGTGGAGCCACGGGTGATGCTGGCCGATGAGCCGGTTTCCATGCTGGACGTGTCCATCCGCGTGGGTGTGCTGAACCTGATGAGGCGCCTTGCCGATGAAAGCGGCCTGAGTTTCCTCTACATCACCCACGATATCGCCAGTGCGCGCTATATCAGTAACCATACGAATGTGATGTACGCGGGCCGCATGGTAGAAGGTGCCCCGAGCGACGAGCTGGTACACGAACCCGCGCACCCGTACACCAAACTGCTCCTGAGCGCCGTGCCGAACCCGCATGCGGGGTTACGCACCGAAGAAGTGGGATCTCGAGGCGAAATTCCATCGCTTATCGATCCACCCCCGGGGTGCCCGTTCGCGCGCCGCTGTCCGTTTGCCATGGAGATTTGCCGGGAGAAGATGCCTGGCGCAGTCACCATCGCGCCGGATCACTGGGTACGGTGCCACCTGTATGGTGATGGCGATGGCCCCTTGTCAGAAACGGCAGAAGTTGCAGACTAGGGGAGAGGACTTCGCGCCTACGGTGGCGTGAGGCAGGATGGATGAAGGACAACGCCGGTGATTAACGTAGGGATTATTGGCTGTGGCGATGTTGCCACCCACTCGTACATGCCAGGGCTCGTGGCACTCTCCGATCGCGCGAAGGTGGTAGCGGTATTCGATATCGTCGAGAGCCGCGTCGCCGATGCGAAGGCGTTCTTCCCGGAAGCCGCCGGGTATACCGATTACGATGCATTCCTTGGGCATGATGCCCAGAAGATGGACCTGGTGTTCAACCTCACCCCGGCCCCGCTGCACCGGAGCATTACCGCAAAAGCGCTGGAAGCCGGGTACAGCGTGTACTCCGAGAAGCCGATCGCTTCGACCCTCGGTGAGGCGAACGAGCTGGTCTCTATTGCTGATGAGAAGGGGCTGCATTTCTTCTGCGCCCCGGCGATGATGGTGACCGCCCGGATGATGTGGCTGAAGGAGTACATCTACAGCGGCGCCATCGGGAACCCGTACTTTATCAAGAGCCATCACGGCGGTATGGGCCCGGCCAGCTGGCGAACCTATTCCGGTGATCCGCGCGTGTTTTACACCCCAAAGGTGGGGCCGCTGATCGACCTGGGCGTGTACCAGCTGCACACCATGACCGGCCTGTTTGGTCCGGCCCGCAAGGTGAGCGCAGTCGGCGGCATCATGAACCCGACTCGCAAACTGCTGCAGCCGCACTTCTTCGGCGAAGAGATTCCGGTCGAAGCCACGGACCTGTACAGCATCAACCTCGAGTTTGATGACAACCGCTACGCCAACCTGTTCAACACCTTTGCCATGCCGGCTACCAAATCGCCGATGTTCGAGCTGTACGGCAGCATGGGCTCGGTAGTGATCGGTGCGCACCAGTGGTACGACGGTAACGGCACAACTGATATCTACGTGCGCGATGAGTCGGAGAGCGGCGAAGCCGAGGGCTGGAACAACGATACCCCGGTGCCGAACCCGATCGAAACAAGTGACATCCTCGGGAGCGGCATCCTGCACGCGCTCGATGTGATGGCGACCGGCACCGAAAACCTGCTGACTGCCGCCCATGCCGAGCATGTCCTCGAGATCATGCTGGCAGCCGAGGAATCGCTGCACACCGGCGAGACGATCGAGATTAAGTCTGCGTTCTAGGTGAACGTGGAAAGAGAGTCCAAGGAGGACAGTATGCGACCGGACCAGTTGAGCGTGCAGATGTACACGCTCCGTGATATTTCCGCCACCGATTTCGATGCGGCGCTCAAGGCCGTTGCCGATATCGGCTACCGGAATGTGGAGCTCGCAGGCCTGATGGGCCTTTCCGCCGCCGAGATGCGGGACCTGCTGGACAAGTACGGCCTCAAGGCGCCAAGCGCCCACGTGCCGTACCAGGCGTTCGAGGAAGATGCCCACAAGGTGGTTGAGGATTACAAGATCATCGGCTGCGAGTGGATTATCGTGCCGGCACCGCCGCTGGATCGCTTGCTGGCTGCGGGCGAGTTCGGCTGGGCCGACCTCGGCAACCTTTCCGCCCACCAGCTCAGCACCCTGAGCGGTGATGAACTGGCTGCCAAGTACACGTTGAGCGCCGATAACATCAAGGCATTCACCGATAACCTGAGCGAATGGGCCAAGGTGGTGAACGATGCCGGTATGCAGTTCGGCTACCACAACCACCACTTCGAGTACCTGTTCCGCACCGCCGATGGCCAGAGCATGTACGACTACATGCTGGAGAACTCGCCGATCATTTTCGAGATCGATGCATTCTGGGCCGAGGTTGGTGGCAAGGTCGCTGCCGATGTCATCAACGCCAATCCGGATCGCGTCGCGCTGGTGCACCTGAAGGATGCGGGCGACCGTATGCCTGGCAAGGACGTGGCCTTTGGCGAGGGCATCCTCGATTGGGACGGTATCATCGCCGCTGCCGATGATGCGGG
>JBHWTK010000057.1:0-49635 GCA_043427975.1 Chloroflexia bacterium
CTTTTGGCCTTTGAATCCGAGACGACCGTCCGATGTAGCCTATGAAACCGACATAATAACGGTCTTTCCGGTATCAATGGAGATCCTCCAGCAAGGTACCAGAATCCGCTATATTCCGGGAGTCGATATTCGCCTCCTTTCGTTGATCTGTATGCATAATACGGAAGTGTAAGGATGCCGTCAATCCCCTATTTAGGATTGCAATTCGCGTTTCGAAACGGAAGGCAGCGCTGCCTTGTGTAGGGCGAGAGAGAAAATGGTGATGCGTGGTTCCATTCAGCGGCTACCGCAGCGCAAAGCCACCGTTCACCTCCCGAATGCAAAACCCGGGCCCCGGCCTCATGGCCGGATCCCGGGTTTGTCCTGATAATCTTCCGCTACTGGTCCCTACATCTGTGCAGGAAGCGGGACCTCCACACCAGGCGCCTCGATACGCGGCGTGCGTTCCTGGTTTTTCGGTTCGTCCACCGGGGCGTCGGTTTTACCGGTGGGGGTGCCATCGGTCGCCTTGCGGCGGCGCTTCGGCGTGTCCTTCACAAGGGCGATATCCAGCACATCCTGGATGTGCTCGACCTGGATCAGTTCAAGGTCCTTCTTCACGATCTCGGGAAGCTCGCTCAGGTCCTTGGCGTTCTTCTTCGGCAGCAGGAAGGTGGTGATGCCACCACGGTGCGCTGCCAGCGTCTTCTCACGCAGGCCACCAATCGGCAGCACCTTGCCACGGAGCGTGATCTCGCCGGTCATGGCGACATCCTTCCGCACGCGCTTGCCGGTGATGGCGCTTACCAGCGCCGTTGCCATGGTGATACCGGCGCTCGGACCGTCCTTGGGAATGGCACCCGCCGGGATATGGACATGCACCGTGTGCTTGTCGAAGAAGTCTGCCGAGATGCCAAGCTCCTCGCGTTTGGCGCGAGCATAGCTCAGGGCCGCGCGGGCGCTCTCTTGCATCACGTCGCCCAGTTGGCCGGTGAGCATCAGTTCGCCCTTGCCCTCGTAGGTGTTCACCTCAATTGAAAGCAGGTCGCCGCCCACGCTGGTGACCGCCGCGCCGGTAGCAACGCCGACCTCGTCGTTCTCCTCGGCGAGGCTGAAATCGTAGCGCGGCACGCCCAACAACTCGTAGACCATCTCGCTGTCGACCACCACCTTGTCGGGCGGGTTGTCGCTGGCGAACTTGCGCGCCACCTTGCGGGCCACCGAGCCGATCTCGCGCTCCAGGTTACGAACGCCGCTCTCCTCGGTGTACTCGCGGATGATGGTCTTCAGACCGTCCGATGTGATCTCGAACTGCTCGGCGGTGAGGCCGTGGCTCTCCAGCGTCTTCGGCACCAGGTAATTGGTGGCGATGGCGTGTTTCTCCACCTCGGTGTAGCCAGAGACTTCAATGATCTCCATGCGGTCACGAAGGGCGGGAGGAATGGGATCGAGCATATTCGCCGTGGTAATGAAAATCACCTGGCTCAGGTCGAACGGCACCTCAAGGTAGTGATCGGAGAAGGAGGTGTTCTGCTCGGGATCAAGCACTTCCAGCAACGCCGAACTGGGGTCGCCACGGAATGTATCCGCGCCGAGCTTGTCCACTTCGTCCAGCACGATCACCGGGTTATTACTACCGGCATCCTTAAGCGCCTTGATCAGGCGACCCGGCATCGCACCAACGTAAGTGCGGCGATGGCCACGGATTTCGGCTTCGTCGCGCACACCGCCAAGGCTCATGCGAACGTACTTGCGGCCAATGGCGCGGGCGATCGACTTGCCCAGGCTCGTCTTACCAACGCCCGGAGGGCCGACAAAGCAGAGGATCGGTGAGCGAAGCTTGTCACCTGCGAGTTTGCGCACGGCAATGAACTCGACGATGCGATCCTTTACCTTCTCGAGCCCGTAATGGTCCTCGTCCAGCACCTGGGCAGTCTCGTCCAGGTCAAGGCGGTCCTCAGTCGATGTCGACCATGGCAGGTCGACCAGCCACTCGATGTAGGTGCGGATCACGCCGATTTCGGGAGAGAACGGGTGCTGCTGTTCCAGCCGCTCCAGTTGCTGCATCGCCTTGGTGTGCACCTCTTCCGGCATGCCTGCGGCTTCGATGCGCTCGCGAAGTTCGGCAGCAACCGCCTCCTCGCTGCTGCTCTCACCCAGTTCACGCTGGATGGCGCGCATCTGCTCACGCAGGAAGTATTCGCGGTTCTGGCGATCCATACCGGCCTGGGCCTCGTGCTGAATCTCGTTACGCAGCTGCATCACTTCCATGCGCTGCTGCATCCAGAGGCTGAGCTTGTGAATGCGCTCCAGCGGATCAATGGTTTCGATCATTTCCTGGCGACGCGCAGGTGTGATTTCCGGCGAAAAGGCGATGAGGTCGGCAAGCCAGCCAGGTTCATCGACGCTGCGGATCATCTCCAGCACTTCGTTGGGCACGTGCGGCAGCATGGAGATATAGCTCTCCACCTGGCTCACCAGGGCGCCCATGGCCACGCTGGTTTCGGCGGGATCGTGCTTTGGTTCCGGCACAATCTCCACCTGGGTCACCACGTACGGCTCTTCCTGCATGAGGCTCTTCATGCGGCCGCGCGCGATACCGTTCAGCACGATGTGCGATCCACCGCCCGGGCGCTGGATGTACTGCGCGATTTCGGCAACCACGCCCCATTCGCACAGCTCGTATTCAGCTTCGTCGCGCTCCTCGAAGAACGAGCCGATCTCGGTCTCGGATCCGGAGGGTTCGCGAACAATGTCATCGAACTCGAACGGTGCATCCTGCACCAGGCCCATGAGGCCGCTCTGCACGAACGGGCTGCGCTGCACATCTTCACCCAGGCCGGAAATACGGCGCTCGGCGAGGATAAAGATCCGGCGCGGATCGGAGTGCATGGCACGGTCGACCGCCTGGGCGACATCGTCGTCCATGATCGGCATGGGAATGGTGAGGTGGGGAAGCAGGAACGCCTCGTCCACCACAATTGTCGGCAGCAATACGCGCTGGTTGCGCGGCTTGCGTGTGCGCTTCGGCTTCTCCGGCGCTTCGTCCGGCTGTACGTCGGGGTTGTCGTTGGGGTCCATAGTGTCCTGTGGGGTTGGTTTGGTTGGCATAGTTATTTCTCCATCTCCATTATGACATCGGCCCGCGGAGTGTGTATGCCTGCGTTGGGGGGCCGGGCGAAATATCCATACCACATCGATGCCTTGCAATCGATGAACGGCTATTGTGATGCATTCCGTATTAAATGTCACCCATACCGGGTGCGGGTGCGGGTATCTCGCAACATGCGAATGAGGCCGGTATGCTAGGGGATAATGCGATTACCCGCCCTCCCTTTCTTCCGTTCGGAGTGAATATGCCTGATTCAGAATCTGCGCCTTCGATAACGACCTTGCACCAGACCATCGAGCAGCTGATTGCCGAAAACCGGAAGCAATCGGACGCGGTGCACCAGGCGGAGAAGCAGCGGCTCACCGCAGCGCTCTCGACGGCGCTGGAAGAGATCGAAGCGAGCCAGCAGGCGCTTGCCCGGGCAGCGGAAACGATCCGTGCCGCGCTGGAGGAAAAGGGGGAAGAGATTTCCGCCGCCCCCGCTGAAGAGCCCGCACCCACTCCGGCGGATAACGAGCCGATGCCGCCCGCCGAGGAACCGGTACCGGTGGAGGTGAGCACCACTCTGGCGGAAGAACGCGGCCCCCACGAGCTGGATGTCGTGGCCCACGCTGCCAGTATCGATAATGCCAAGCAGCTGCAAACGCTGCTGCGCGAGCGCCCGGAAGTGGAGAGCGCCCAGACTCGCGAGTTCGTGAACGGCGAACTCCGCCTTCACCTGTCGCTCAAATCCGGCCTGGATATGAGCGCACTGGGCGACTGGCTGGCTGCCCACAGCGGCGAGCTGGTGACCGTGACGGCTGCAGTTATCGAAATTCGCTTTGCCGGCTAGGCCGCTCCGGCCAGCAGTTTGGCGAGCCGCGCCTCGTCGATATTCCCACCTGTTAATAAGGAAACCGTGCGGCCACCTACCTGCACGGCGCACTTGCCGCTGAGCAGGGCTGCAGTCGCGGCCGCTCCCGCTGGCTCCACCAGCAGCTTCGCCCGGCCGAGGATCAGCCGCATCGCGTTCAGAATCTCGTCGTCGCCAACCAGCACGATGTCATCCACATAATGCTGGATCACTGCCTGGCACAACGCACCTGCCACCGGAGCCGCAAGCCCATCGGCGATGGTTTCGACCTTCTCCAGCCGCTCAAGCCGACCGGTTTCGAGGCTGCGCTTCACCGTGTTCGCGCCCTCCGGCTCCACCCCTACAACCCGCACCTCGGGTCGCAGGCTCTTTACCGCCATCGCAACGCCCGCCAGCACGCCGCCGCCACCGATCGGAACAATGATCGATTCGACATCCGGGCAGTCCTCGAGGATTTCCAGGCCGATGGTTCCCTGCCCGGCGATGATATCGGGATGGTCATACGGGCTGATGTAGGTAAGCCCCTGCTCATCGCGAATGGCTTCCATCGTCTCGACCAGCGTTTCCACCGAGGGCGCAAACCGCACCTCGGCCCCGTAACCGCGAATCGCTTCCACCTTGGTCGGCACGGCGGTTTGAGGCATCACCACCACGGCACGTGTACCGATCATGCGGGCCGCAAAGGCGATGCCCTGGCCGTGGTTGCCGGCACTGAGGGTGATAATGCCTCGTGCCTTCTGCTCGTCCGTCAGCTTCATGGCGGCATTCAGCGCGCCGCGCGGCTTGAACGAGCCAGTTTTCTGGAAGATCTCGGCTTTGAGCAGCAAATCCGTATTCGTCATCCGGCTGAGGGTATGCGACGTAAGCAATGGCGTACGGTGCAGGTGGGGCATAATGCGCTCCCGCGCCTCGTACACATCGTCCAGTGTCACATCTTGCCAGGTCCACTGATGGTCGGTGGTGGTGTTTGTTATGGCTCTATCGGTCATTATTGCGGGCTCCTGGCACGATACGTATGCGGTTGGCCCAGTATACCCAAGCCTGCCGGTTTGCACCTCGCCGCACCCTGCTGCCGTAGTATCCTGTAAAGCGATGCAACGTTTAATGGAGACAATGGTATCCATGGCCCATCCCGCCCGGGAATCCCGCTTCCAAATCGATACACCATGGTGCGGAGTGGCCAATGTCGCGTAATAACGACCGGGACAGGCCAAACGCGTCGTCGCGCAGGCGTCCATCGTGGCGAGAGGGCTTGCAGGAGCAGGCCGAACGTCGTGAACCATCGGCCCAGCCGCAGCCACCGCTGGGCGTATCCAGCGACCGGGTGGGCCACAAATGGCGAGATATGGCCAGCGAAACCGGCAGCCAGGGCGAGCTTCCTCCCCTGCCCGGCCAGCGCCCGCCGCGCAAATCCCGAAAAGCCCGGGTGGGCAACAAGGCCATTATTTTCGGCGCGGTCCTGCTGGCCATTGTGGTCGGCATGCTGGTATTGCCGTTCACCCCGCTGATGGACGACGAGCCCGTCCCAACTCCCACCGCCCAGCTGGCCCAGGGCATTACGCCCACAGCGGAAGTTCCTGCCAACGCTACCGAAGCACCAACCCACGCGCCCGCCGAAACGGTGGAAAGCGACTTCATGGTATGCATCGATCCCGGCCACGGCGGCTGGGATTACGGTCGCGAGCGCATGGACCAGGGCGTGTTTGCCCCGCCGTGGTTCTTCGAAAGCGAAATCACGCTGAGCATGAGCTACTTCCTGCGCGATGAACTGGAGAGCCGGGGCATCGCCGTTGTGATGACGCGCGAAACCGGTGGCGCAGTGAACTGGCGCAACGACGATGTCAACGGCGATGGCCAGGTGATGGATACCTCCCCGCAGGGCCTGATCGCGGGTATGCGCGATGAAACGCAGGCGCGAATTAACATCTGCAACGAGGCAAACGCCGATATCATGCTGAGCATCCACCTCAACGGGTTCGATGACCAGAGCGTGGGCGGGTACGAGATCTACTACAACAGCCAGCGCGAGTTCGCCCAGCAGAATCGTGACCTCGCCGGGTTCCTGTATCGCGAGATGTCGGTGGCGTTCGCGGACCTCGGCTACGATGCAGCGGCCCGCGGCACCAAGGATGACCTGGAACTCAGCGCCGATACGCACGAGTTCGGAGCCGAGCAATTCCTGCTCATGATCGGGCCGGAAGTGGTGAAACCCGAATACACCATCAAACCTACCAACATGCCGGGCGTGGTCATCGAAACCCTGTTTGTCACCAACACCAACGATGCAAACTTCATCCTGAACCCCGCCAACCAGCAACGCCTTGCCGTTGGCTGGGCCGATGGTATCGAGAACTACCGCCAGCAATATGGCGATGAATCCCCCTGACGAGGCACCAATGAGCATGCGCAACATCAACCGACGCGAATTCGTGATGGGTACCGGCGCGGCCGCCGCGGCGTTTTCCCTGCCGATTGCCACCGAGCGCAGCCTCGCCCAGGAGCAGGTAAAGCAACTCCCCAGCGGCTACGCGCTGGTCACCAGCCTGCGCCTGCCACTGGTCGGAATTGGTGCCGGGAGCGTGGAGCCACTCATCAATGGAGAGGTCGCGGACTGGAGCGACCTGGGTTGTGCGGTGAGCGTTGCGCCCGTACCGATGGCTATCGACGGCATTGTTCCCGGCGGCCTGGTGCCGCAAACCACTGCTGCCGACTACAACGAGCTGGCCGCGGCGCTGGACGGCACGCCGGGCGGGTTCGCTGTGGTGCCAACGTCGCAAATCGATTACCGCGTAAACACCCTGAAGCTCAGTGGCGTCGACCCCCTGCTGGCCGCGGGAACCGACACCGAGCCGATTGTGCGTATTGGCGCGGTGGGCGATATCATCCCCGGCCGCAATGTGGCCGCCCACATCCGCGAGTATGGCGATTACAGCCTGCCCCTCCAGCGCACGAAGAGCGTTTTGGCCGAGTTCGATTTCACCTTCGCCAATTTCGAGTGCTTCATCAGCGAAACGCTGGAGTTCCCGGAACTTGTCGATCCCAACGCGCTCGATTTCCTAACCCGCCCCGATTTCGTGCCAACCATGGTGGAAGCTGGCATCGATGCCGTGAGCATGGCCAACAACCACGCGGTGTACAGCCATTCCGGCTGGGGGTTGCCGGCATTCCACGGCACGTACAACTTCCTCACCAATGGCGGCGTGCCCGTTTTTGGCGCCGGCGCCGACCTGGATCAGGCCCGGCAACCGTTTGTGACCGAGGTGAATGGCCTCAGCATCGCGATGTATGGCGTGGATGGCATCACCGGTAACGAAACCTGGCCAACCGCGCTCGGCGTCGTGCCGAACGCTGGTTCACAGGCCACCGCCAGCCACGGCGGCACCAATCCGCTCAACCTGGAGCAGGTCACAGCCGATATCTCGAACCTGGCCGGCCAGTACGATATCGTCATCCCCTTCTTTCATATGAGTGAGCAGTATTTCTGGACCCCGCAGGACTGGGCGATTGAGACTGCCCGCCAGAGCATCGATGCTGGTGCGAGCTGCGTGGTCAGCAGCCACCCCCACACCATCCAGGGCTGGGAGAGCTACAACGGCAAGCCGATTTTCTACGGCATCGGCAACTACATCTACGACCAGATGTTCAGCGTTGATACCCGCCAGGGATACGTGCTGGAACTCACCTTCCGCGGCGGGAACGTCATCGGGTTCCGCATCCACGGGGTGGAGATCGAGCAGTTCACCCAGCCGCGGTTTATGCACCAGGGTGAAAATGCGGCGCTGCTGGATCGCTTCTGGCTCAGCACCGACCTCCGCGCGGCAGGATCGTAACCACCTTTCCCGGGCCCTACCCTTCTCCCCAATTGCACGCACCACTCAGCTGCCGTCGAGACGCGGTTCGTCGACCCGCGCCCTCCGGTAGCCCCGAACTTTGTGGTCGACTTGATGGGTGACGATGGCACAACGCATGCGCTTCCTGACTCGACCTGCACCATCGACGTGCGGGTCCAGGTGCAGGTCCATACACCTGTCATCATGCGCTTTTCCCCTCTTGACACAAAGATGGTTTAGAACTATACTTACGACATGTAAGGACAAAGGAGGTCCGCATGTCGACAACGACGCCACAAACACGAACCCGCACTGTCGGTGAGCTGGCCTGGATCCGCCTCATGCGCGTCTACCACCAGATCGACCGCAACACTGCGGAAATCATGAAGAAGCACAATCTTTCCGTACCCCGCTTCGATGTGCTGGTACATGCCGGCGCTAGCGAAGGACGCTCGCAACAGGAACTGGCCGACGCCATGTTCGTCACCAAGGGCAACATCTGTCAACTCCTAGATGGAATGGAGGCAGAGAACCTGCTGTACAGGCGCCGTAAGGGACGTACCAACCATATCTTCCTTACCGAGCAAGGCCAGGCCGTTCGCCGCCGGGCCCTCGACGAACAGGTTGCCGCAATCGACTCCGCCATGAGCAGCCTCACGCCCGAAGAGCAGGAAACCCTGCACACCCTCCTGCGCAAGCTCGATCGCTCACTGACGAACGGCGATATCTGGAAAGGACAATAACCATGAAACCGATTCATCCGCTTACCGGCATCCATCACATTAGTGCCATTACCAGCAATGCCCAGAAAAACGTCGACTTCTACACCCGCCTGCTTGGCATGCGGGCGGTGAAGAAGACCGTTAACCAGGATTCCGTGGACGTCTATCACATGTTCTACGCCGATGGCGATGGCCAGGCCGGAACCGACCTCACCTTCTTCGCCTTCCCCGGCGTGACCAAGAACCGCGAGGGCGCTGGCGAGATTAACCAGAGCATCCTTCGCGTGGCCACCAACGACAGCATCGCCTGGTGGAAGCAGCGGTTCGATAAATTCGGCGTGACGTATGGCGAAGAGACGAGCCTGCAGGGCCACCTGTTCCTGCCATTCGAGGATTGGGAAGGCCAGCGACTTGCCCTCATGTCCGATGAGGGTGGCGAGGTCACCATCCCTGCCGGCAATCCGTGGGAACACAGTACCGTACCAGCCGAGCACCAGATTATCGGCCTTGGCGCCGTCAGCATTACCACTGGCCGGCCGGACGCAACGCTGCATATGCTCACCGAGATTATGGGCTTCAAGATTATTGCGGACGAGCAAGGACCGGAGCATCCCGACCACCGGATCGTGCTGCTGCAGATCCACACCGGTGGCCCGAACGGCTTGATGATCGTGCACGTCCGCCCGGACCTGCCCATGGCCCGCAACGGCTCCGGCGGTGTTCACCATGTGAGCTTCCGTACGAAGGATCACGAGGTGTTTACGTCCTGGAACAACTACCTGCGCGAGCAGGGCGTGCATGTGACGGATGAGATCGACCGCTTCTACTTCCTGGCCATGTACTTCCGCGAGCCGGGCGGAGTGCTGTACGAGATTTCCACCGATGGCCCGGGCTTCGATACCGACGAAAGCCACGAAACCATGGGCCAGCAGTTGACGCTGCCGCCGGCATTCGCGCCGATGCGCGATCGCATTGAGCCCATGCTGCAGCCGCTGGATACCAGCTTCGCCCGTGTTACCACCGAGTACGGCGAAGAGGTTCCCGAGCCAGCCTCCGTCTAGCCACTGACCGCCACCTGGGCCGATTGGCCCGGGTGGCGCCGTTTTCTACTGCCCAAAGGAGTTCGAATGACCAACAATAACCATCCCCATGGCGGCGCGCAGGTGCTGCACGCCGGTGCCCCGCTGGAGGGCGCAAGCAAGGTTGTGATCCTCATGCACGGCCGCGGGGCATCCGCCAACGACATCATCCGCCTCGGCGGCGCGCTGGTAGAACCCGGCACGCAGGATGTCGCCTTCCTTGCGCCGCAGGCCACCAATAACACCTGGTATCCCATTAGTGGGTTCGTGCCGCAGGACCAGCTCGCACCATGGTTGGAAAGCGCGCTGATGGTGATCGACGAACTGGTCGATTCCGCCACCGAGGCCGGCGTTCCTCCTCACAAGATCGTGGTGGGCGGTTTCAGCCAGGGCGCGATGCTCAGCCTGGAGTACGCCAGCCGTGGCCGCCGGGAGATCGGCGGGGTCATCGCCTTCAGCGGCTCGCTCATCGGTCCTGCCGACCAGCCGCATGCGCCATTGGCGGATGCTTCCGGATTGAAGATGTTTATCGGCTGCGGCACCAACGATAGCTGGATTCCCGCCGAGTCGGCCCAGAACTCGGCCAATCTCTTCAAGGAGGCCGGCGCCGATGTCGATGTCCGCATCTACCCGGGCATGGACCACACCATCAACGATGACGAGATCGAGGGCGCACAGGCGGTGCTCGCCGGGCTGTAAAGCATCCGGCATCTTACCCCCTCATACCCACGGGTAAACCCACAACCGCCTTGCGCCGCAGGCGGTTGTGCTGCTCTATGCAGGGAATCTGAAAAATAAGGGCCTCAACCCGCCGTCTCACACAAATTCGTCGGCTATACTTCTTGTATTCACGATGACTTGTATGTTCTCGATGGGATCCCGCGGGTGGGGAGCAGTCCAAATGTGTGCTGATTCGGTACTGCAGCAGGTGCCCTAATACGCTTCGCAGTTAGTAGGCAGAGACGACGAAATCGACATCCTCATGCGCCTGATCTCAGATCCGGCTGTGAAGGTTGTCACTGTCACCGGTACCGGTGGTGTGGGCAAAACGCACCTCACGTCATATGTAGCGCGCATTGCCGAGCGCACGTGTCCCGATGGCGCGATTTTCGTATCGCTGGCCTCGGTGACCAACCCTGCCATGGTGCCATCGGAAATAGCCAAGGCACTGGAGCTGGTGGGGAATGACCTTGTCGATGCCATTCGCACCCGGCTCAGCGAATGGCGCGGCATTATGGTGCTGGACAACTTCGAGCAGGTGATCGATAGCGCACCGGTGATCGCCTCCATGCTGCCGCAGAACCCCGATTTCACTGTGCTTGTCACGTCCCAACGGCCGTTGCACATCGCCGGGGAACGGGTTGTCCGCCTGTATCCGCTGGCCGTGCCCGAGCCAGACGCCGGAATGGACGAACTGCGATCCTCGCCCAGCGTCCGCCTGCTCATCGACCGTGCTACCGAGCAGGATGTCGCGTTTGCCGATTCGCTCCAGGAAGGTTCTGCTTCCCACGCAATCGCCGAGATCTGCCGCAAGCTCGATGGCATTCCCCTCGCCATCGAACTCGCGGCATCGCGGGTTGCCACGTTATCACCCGAGGTCGTGCTGGCCCAGTTGGAACACGGGCAGCAGATCCTCTCCAGCCAGCGCCGGGATTTGCCCGAACGCCAGCGCACCATGCATTCGGCCATCTCCTGGAGCTACCAGCTCCTGCCGCCGGAGCTCAAGCGTGCGTTCCTTTTCCTCGGCGCATTCACGTCTGGATTCAACCTCGCCATTGCCGAAGAGGTTGTCGGGGAACTGGGGCTGGAAACCCCGGCGGTCGATATCATTGGGGAACTGTTCAATTTCAACCTGATGCGCCGTTCCACAGCCGGGGCTGATCCCTGGTACGTAATGCTGGAATCGATTCGCGCCTTTTGCCTTGCCGAGCTGGACAGCAGCGGCGAACGCGATGCCGCCCAGGCGATAGTTGCCAGGCACGTCCTCCATCTCGCGGAGCAAACCAAAGAGGAACTGACCGGCCCGAACCGGCCTGCCTGGACAGTGCTCCTGGATCGACCAAGCACTCACCTGGCGGGATTCCCTGCCAGAAGAGGTTCTCATTGCCGGGCTCATCGCCAAGCTCACGTTGCTGGAAGACTCCCGCCGGCTGTCAGAGGCAACGGCAACTGCCGACGAGGTGCGCCCGTTGCTGGAGGGCAAGGACTACCCTCTCTACCAGATCCAGTTCTTCCTGCGCTCGGGCAACATCGCCCAGGACCAACAGGATTTCGCCACCGCTGAGGGATTTTACCGGCAGGCTCTCGAGCTCTCCGAAACCAGGGGCTACGAGCGTGAGGCTGCCATCGCCAACGCCAGCCTGGGCTTTATCGCCTTCTTCCGCGGCAACTACCAGGCAGCGATCGACGCATTTCTCCCGGCGAAACGAATCCTGGAACGCCTGCGGGATTCCCATGCGCTGGCCATGGTGCTCTCCAACCTGGCCGCCGCAGCCATCAACCTCGGGCAGTCGGATGACGCACTGGATTATCTTGACCAATCCATCCACATCAGCCGCGAAACCCGCAGCACAAAGGACCTGCTCTATCCCCTGCTGAACAAGGCAGGCACCCTCATCGTCCTCAAGGAGTACGAGGAAGCAGAGAGCGTTGGGTCGGAGGCACTGCACCTGGCCCGGGAAATAAACCACCACATGCTGGAAGCCATTGCCTGCATAACGCTGGCCGATGTTGCCCTGGTGACAAAGCGCCCGGCAACCGCTGGCGAATGGTTATTGCAGGCACTTGCTGTCACCACCCCGGAGGAAGGAACCCGCGCGTATGCGGAAATCGGCTGGTTGCTGGCCCACGCCATGGCCCAGCAGGAACGATACGGCGACGCGGCCGCAATGCTGGCGAAATCGCTGGCGTACGCGGCCGAAAACGATGTGGTTGTGGAACAAACCGCGCGCGAACGGGTTGACGAGGTGGAGCAGATGGTGAACACCCACCTGCCGAACGCCGAACAGGAGCGCAAGGCGGGTGAAATGTGGACGACCAAGCAATACCTGCGCAACCTCACCTGGTTTGCCCAGCGGGTGGCGAGCCGAAATGCCGGAACGGCGGCTCCTTCCCCCTTTGTGCTGGTAACGGTCGGTGAACCCGAGGGAGATCCCGGGCTTACTCCCCGCGAGCGCGAGATCGTCCAGCTCCTGACCCAGGGTTATTCCACCCGCAGCATGGCCGACCATTTGAGCGTCAGCCCGCGCACCATCACCACCCACATCGGCAACATCATGGCGAAAATGGAGGTCTCCAGTCGGGCTGAACTGGTGGCGAAGGTCATGCGCTCTGGCCAGTCTTAGCAATGTACAGCCGGTCATCCAACGTACAGGCCAATCAGGTTTCAGTTTTTCACACCTTGGTGACCTAGCAGACCGGTCCCGGCAGTCCAGGGCGTTTCACCTTGCGGATGCAATGCCGGCATCGTAAAGCAGACCAGCCCGATCCAGATACGGCTCCGTGATTTCTTCCCGAACATCGCGGAACGGTAGGTCGCGTGAATCGCGTTCTCCACACGGTTCCTACGTGCACGTTCACGATGAAATATGGATGCCAACCTACACAGCATCGCCACATACGCGCTTTTGTCCGTTCACTATTGACATCCGACCGTGAGCGCCCTATGCTGTGGGAACTTCGGTTCGCAACCACCATATCTGGTGGTTGCGTCGAGAAGAGGGAATCCGGTGAGAATCCGGAGCCGCCCCGCGACGGTATAGGGAACGACCGCTCGTACAGACCCACTGGATGCCTGTGATGGGTATCCGGGAAGGGACGAGTGGAAGGCCAACCGGTCATAACTGACCGGCCTGCCCCAAGCCCGGAGACCTGCCGAACCTCACCACGCCTTAGGCGTGGTGAGCCCAGACCACGATCTTCGCGGGTGAGATCGATGGGTCAGACGATCATGCTTTGGCCGGTCCATGCACGCATCCCCTGCGTGTTTTCCCGCCATCCCTGTCGCTGCCCCTGCTCCCCCACCTATCGTTCCGGGTATGGCAGCGGGCAACGGTTCAGGATTCTTCCGAACGTTTGAGTCGGGAGAGTACCATGGTCAGTATTCCGGTTAGCGGCAGTCTTTCGCAGGTGAGAAAACGTGACGGGCGCGTGGTGGAGTTTACGCGCGACCGGATTGCCCACGCTATCGAGATGGCGTGGCGCGCCGAGCTGGGTGTGCCATATCCGGATGCACTCGACGCCGTGGCGGCACAGGAGATCGAGCTTGTTGCGAATGATGTTATCGCGCAACTCCCAGAGATCGCCGATGTAGAAGGCGCGGTGGATGTCGAAGCGATCCAGGATGTCGTAGAACGCCAGCTGATGATCGCCGGCGCGCATGCTGTAGCGCGTCGATATATCCTCTACCGTGATGCCCGCGCCCGGGCACGTCAGGGATCAACAATTCGACTACGCACGGACGACGGAACCCAGGTCATGGTCAACCGCGCCGTCATTCGCGGCTGGCTCGCCGATGCAGGCGCCGACACCAATGAGGTGGACATCGACCACGATGAGATCGAGCGCGAGGTCATATCCTCTGTCCGCGATGGCATGGATCTCGATGCATTGGACCGCGCGATCGTGTTGGCAGGACGTGCGCGTATCGAGCGCCGCCTCGCCTACAACTCGTTTACTTCCCGTGCGCTTCTGCGCACCATCTACAGCCATGTCATCGGCCAGCGCATCCTGGTGCGCGACGTCGCCGATCACTATGCCGGCACATTCATGCGCGGCATACAGCAAGGGACCGAGGCGGAGATCCTTGCTCCCGAGCTGCGGGCGTTTGATCTTCAGCGGCTGGGAGCTGCGCTGGCCCCGGAGCGCGACCTGCAGTTCCAGTATCTCGGACTCCAAACGCTCTTTGACCGCTACCTGATCCATGTCGGCGGGCGTCGCATCGAACTGCCGCAGGCTTTCTGGATGCGGGTCGCGATGGGTCTCGCGCTCGCTGAGGCTCCGGAAGAGAGAGATGATCGCGCCATTGAGTTCTATGACGCACTCTCGACCTTCCGCGTCTGCTCCTCCAGCCCAACACTCTTCAACGCCGGGACCCGCCACCCGCAACTCTCGTCCTGCTTCCTCACAACGGTCGAGGACAACCTTGCGCACATCTTTAAGAGTGTGAGCGACAATGCATTGCTCTCCAAGTGGAGCGGCGGACTCGGTAATGACTGGACGAATGTCCGTGCGCTGGGCAGCCGGATCAAAGGCACCAATGGAGAGAGCCAGGGCATCGTTCCGTTTCTGAAGGTGGTGAACGACGCTGCGATCGCGGTGAACCAGGGTGGCAAGCGCAAGGGTGCCGTTGCCGCCTATCTGGAGATCTGGCACGCCGATGTACAGGAGTTCCTCGACCTGCGCAAAAACTCCGGCGATGATCGGCGCCGGACACACGATATGCACACCGCCGCCTGGATACCGGACCTGTTCATGGAGCGGGTGAAGTCGAACGGGTCATGGACGCTCTTCAGCCCAGATGATGTGCCGGACCTGCACCATATCTATGGAGCGGCGTTCCGCGCGCGTTACGAGCACTACGAGGAACGGGCCGAGCAGGGACAGATCCGTTCAGCCCGCCAAATTGGGGCGGTTGAGCTGTGGCGCAAAATCCTCGCGGCGCTCTTCGAGACTGGCCACCCGTGGATCACCTTCAAGGATCCGTCCAACGTTCGGAGTCCTCAGGATCACGCCGGTGTCGTCCATAACTCGAACCTCTGCACCGAGATCCTGCTCAACACCAGCCAAGAGGAGATCGCCGTCTGCAACCTTGCGTCGATCAACCTGGGCACGCATATGCGGGACGGCAAGCTGGACGAAGAGAAGTTGGGCAAGACCGTTTCCACTGCGATGCGGATGCTGGACAACGTCATCGACATCAACTTCTACCCGGTGCCGGAAGCGAGGAACGCGAACCAGCAACATCGCCCTGTCGGGCTCGGCATGATGGGCTTCCAGGATTGCCTCTGGGATATGGGCGTTTCTTACGCGTCGGCTGAAGCGGTACAGTTCGCGGACCGTTCCATGGAGCTGATCTCCTGGCACGCCATCATGGCGTCATCCCGCCTCGCCGCCGAACGGGGTGCGTACGCGTCGTTCCCAGGATCGAAGTGGGACCGCGGATTGCTCCCGATCGACACACTGGATCTCCTCGCCGAAGAGCGCGGCGCGCCGATCGATGTCGACCGTAGCGTCTCACTGGACTGGGAGCCGGTTCGGGCCGCTATTCGCGAGCATGGCATGCGGAACAGCAACACGATGGCGATCGCGCCAACCGCAACCATTTCCAACATCCAGGGCGTGACGCAGTCGATCGAGCCGCTGTACACGAACCTGTTCGTGAAGAGCAACCTCTCCGGCGAGTTCACCATCGTCAACGAGGCGCTGGTGAGGGAACTGGAGGATATTGGCATCTGGGACGAGGACCTGCTCGCCGAGATGAAGTACTGGGACGGATCCATTGCCGCCATTGAGCGCATCCCGGTGGAGATCCGCAAGCGTTACCCGACGGCGTTCGAAATCGAGCCGGAGTGGCTGATCGAGGCGGCGGCCCGGCGCCAGAAGTGGATCGATATGGGCCAGAGCCTCAATCTCTACATATCGGAGCCGAGCGGCAAGCGCCTCCACGACATGTACATGCAGGCATGGGAATCCGGCCTCAAAACAACCTACTACCTGCGGTCTCGTGGCGCGACCACGAACGAGAAATCCACGCTGGATATCAATCGCTTTGGACTCCAGCCACGCTGGATGAAATCCGTCAGCGCTTCGGCCCGGGTGACGGTACAGCGCGAATCACACGACCTCCCCGTAGAGGAGGAGTTCGACTGCGACGCTTGCCAGTAATGGCAGGCTCGTATCGACCCGATCAGGACGATCATCATTCTGGTACAAGGAGCACAACACTCATGACCGATATTCAGACACCTCTCTCGCTCGGCGTCGAATCCGCCCCCCGCGTCGCCGTCGGTTCTGCCGACGCGAAGCGCCTGATCAACTGCTCCGAGGTGGACGTCAACCAACTCATGCCGCTCAAGTACGGCTGGGCGTGGGAACATTACCTCAACGGCTGCGACAATCACTGGATGCCGACCGAGGTCGCCATGGGCGAGGACATCGCCCTCTGGAAGAGCAACCGCCTTTCCGAGGATGAGCGTCGCGTTATTATGCGCAACCTCGGCTTCTTCTCAACGGCCGAGAGCCTGGTTGCGAACAACATTACCCTGGCGATCTTCCGCTATGTCACGAATGCAGAGTGCCGCCAATACCTCCTGCGGCAGGCGTTTGAAGAGGCTATTCATACCCATACCTTCCATTACATCGTTGAGAGCCTGGGACTGGACGAGCAGGAAGTCTTCGGGATGTATCACGACATCCCGTCGATCTCCGCCAAGGACGAGATGGAGATGCGCCTGACGGTGGACCTGCTTGACACGGAGTTCACCACGCAAACTGAGGAGGGTGCCCGCAAGTTCCTGGAAAACCTAGTGGGCTACTACGTCATCATGGAGGGCATCTTCTTCTACGCCGGGTTCGCCATGATCCTTTCCTTCCACCGCCAGAACCTGATGAAGGGTATCGGCGAGCAGTTCCAGTACATCCTGCGTGATGAGACGGTGCACCTGAACTTCGGAATCGACCTCATCAACGGCATCAAGGATGAGAATCCCGAGCTTTGGACGCCGGAGTTGCAGGCACTGCTTGTTGGACGCATCCGCGAGGCTGTCGAGTTGGAACAGGCCTATGCCCGCGATTGCCTCCCCAACGGTGTACTTGGGCTAAATGCCGCCCTGTTTGAGGAGTATGTGCGCTTCATCGCTGATCGACGCCTGGAGCGCATCGGACTGCCGAAGCAATACCACGCGTCCAATCCGTTCCCGTGGATGAGCGAGACAATTGACCTCAACAAGGAGAAGAACTTTTTCGAGAGCCGGGTTACAGACTACCGTCGTGGCGCATCCCTTTCCTGGGATGAATAGTCCTGGAGTGAGTAGCTTCCAACCCCATGGTGGAGGCGGGCTAACAAGGGCATGCAATTGTGTACAAGACGGCACGCACGATTGCTCACACCCAGTGGCTTGTGTTGGCCATGCGGAACAAGCCACTCTCCGGCTGAGATTGTTCGGACTGGAGACGAGAGGTGCCTAACAAGGGACTAACCATAAGGGTCGAATCCCTTGACGCGTTGCTTTCAGCGAACGCCGAATTGAATCTGACCATAGCCACCTTGCAGGAGGCTCTCAGGCAACGAGATCGTGTTTTGGCAGACCTTCAGGCACGACTGGCACAGTACCGGAAAATCTGCGAGGACGCAGACTATCGGATCCTCGTGAACCGAATTCGAGACGATGCTCAGAGCTTGGCTGAAAAATTGCGGGCCCTGGACCTAGGGGCCCTCGAATCTGTAGTCAGGTTCAGGGCCGCTGTACTTCACCCGGATGGACACGGTGATGTTTCCGATCCGAAGCTTCTTCCCTCGGTCCTCCTGTTACTCCATACGTTGGATGAAATGGGTCTAGATGAGGGCCATGGTTGAGAATTACCGAAGCTGAGGATCATCATCTGCGAGTCTGGGCACCGATGGGGCGCAATGCTCGAGGGCGAACTGAGCGTGATGATGCAGTGGCAATTCGCCTGCTGGAGGATGGACGAAGTCTCAGGAGAAACGTCCAACGTGCGGCCGGTAGTACGACATTCCGTTCTAATCGGCGGGATTAACATGCAAACGCATACCCGACATTGTGCGGGAAAGCTATGAATTTGGAGTGTAGGATGGCTCTTTCAACATTTTCCGGTTTTCCCCGGATTGGCGGCAACCGTGAACTCAAGAAAGCGTTGGAACAGTTCTGGAGTGGCAAGAGTACTGAATCAGACCTGATTGATGCTGGTGCAAAGATCCGCAGGCACAACCTGGATTCCCAACGTGCAGCTGGTATCGATATCGTGCCGGTAAACGACTTCTCCTTCTATGACCAGATGCTGGATACCACAGCGCTCGTTGGTAATGTCCCCGCCCGGTATGGATGGAACGGCAGCACCGTCGACCTGGACACATACTTCGCGATGGCACGGGGTCGATCCGGAGAAAACGACATCGCTGCCATGGAGATGACCAAGTGGTTTGATACCAACTACCACTACATCGTGCCAGAGTTCGGGCACGATACATCGTTCAGGCTAGCCAGCACCAAACCGTTCGATGCGCTCGCCGAAGCCCAGAATGCCGACGCAAGCGCGAAAGTGGTGCTCATTGGCCCGGTAACCTACCTCCTGCTTGGCAAAACAGAAGATGATTCGTTTGATCGCCTCAGTCTGTTGGACGACCTACTGGAGGTCTACACAGAGGTGATCACCAGGCTCGCCGCGCAGGGTGCCGAGTGGATCCAGCTTGATGAACCGATCATGGTAACAGGCGTTGACGACGCAGTAATTGCGGCTGTGAATCGTACCTACTCAATGCTCGCGGAAGCAAAGGGCAGCAGCAAACTGCTCATCAATACGTACTTCGATCACGTTGCAGATGTGTATGAATCGCTTATTCAGCTTCCGGTCGATGGTCTGGGTTTCGATCTCGTACGCGGAAGGGAAACGCTCACAGCCATCAGGCACCATGGGTTTCCATCAGGCAAGACCCTGGTGGCAGGCATTGTTGATGGTCGCAATGTATGGCGCAACGACCTTCGCGCATCGTTGGGCTTGCTCCGTGATTTGACCCACCTTGCGCCCGGTGCCGAGCTTCAGGTGAGTGCTTCCTGTTCACTTCAGCATGTGCCGATTACGGTTGCCCGGGAAACAGAACTGGACGACGAGATCAAGAGTTGGCTCGCGTTTGCCGACGAGAAACTTGGCGAAATCTCGACATTGGCCAGGGGCGTTGCGCACGGGGAAGACGCAATCTCTGAGCAGCTCGCCATCAGCGACCGCGTATTGGAAAGCGCTCGAGCGAGTACCAGAAAGTTCAATCCTGATGTTCGCACCCGTACCGAGAACCTGACTTCGGAATCGGCTGATCGTGGTCTTCCCGCAGCTGAGCGAGCGGAGATGCAGGCCGAGCAGTTTCGGCTTCCACCGCTTCCCACGACAACCATCGGATCATTTCCGCAGGGGCCAGAATTGCGCATCCAGCGTCGGAAGTTTGAAAAGGGAGATATCAGTCGCGAGGGGTACGAGGAATTCCTGGAGCAGCAGATTCGCGATGTAATTGCGTTGCAGGACGAACTTGGGATTGATGTGTTGGTGCACGGCGAGCCGGAGCGCAATGACATGGTGCAGTACTTCGGCGAGCAGCTGGATGGATTCGCATTTACGCGCCATGCGTGGGTGCAGAGCTACGGCAGCCGGTATGTGCGGCCGCCCCTGATCTTTGGCGATGTGAGCCGTCCCAAACCGATGACTGTGCGCTGGGCAACATTTGCACAGGGTCTGAGCGCGAAGCCCGTGAAGGGCATGCTTACCGGTCCCGTCACGATTCTGAACTGGAGCTTTGTACGGGATGACCAACCGCGTAGCGAGACCTGCACGCAGATTGCATTGGCAATTCGTGATGAAGTGAGCGACCTCCAGGCCGCCGGGATCGGCATGATTCAAATCGATGAAGCTGCTCTCCGGGAAGGTTTGCCGCTCCGACGCGAGAATTGGCAGGTATACCTGGATTGGGCAGTGCAGTGCTTCCGCATAACGGCGGCAGGGGCCAGGCCGGAGACACAGATCCACACGCATATGTGCTACTCCGAGTTCGGAGACATCTTCCCGGCGATTCGCGACCTGGACGCTGATGTGATCTCGATTGAGAATGCCCGGTCAGGCCTGGAATTGTTGGAGACATTCCGAAATGAAGGCTATGACAAGGGCATTGGCCCAGGTGTGTACGACATCCACAGTCCGCGCGTGCCACCGGTTGAGGAAATCATCGAGAACTTGCAGCAGACCCTTTCTGTGCTGGATGCCCGGCAGGTATGGGTAAACCCCGATTGCGGCCTCAAGACGCGCAGATCGTCAGAGACCACGTCGGCGCTGGCGAATATGGTGGCTGCAGCGAAGCACGTTCGGGAGTCTCTTCGTTCGTAGACACCACGATGGTTTTGCACGTGAACACACCGGTAGTATGGACGTACGCCGGTGTGTTCTTGCACGTCGCTCGTGCCCTAGATTTCGACTGCAGGCTTCCGCGAAGATCTCCATATGAACATGTTTGCGAGGGTTTAGAGAGCCGCATTAACAGGAGCAAAACTTGTATACGTCAAACTACGTATTTTCGACGTTTTCCCGTGTTTACGTACATTTACCGATGTAGGACCTCTCTCCGCTGCCGCATCCTGTACCTATCGCGATCGGGCCATCCGCTCGCATGGGAATGTGAGATGCATGGGCATCAAAGGAAAGAGGAAAGCAGGCATGAACACACGCGCACGCGTCAAGGCGATTCCGGCCATCATGGCTGCAAGCCTTGGCCTTGGGGGTCTGTCGACCCTGGGTAAGGCCCTCGCCCGCGAAACGCCGGCTGCGGCTGGCGCACTCCCGGTTGACCTGCCGGAACTCGTCCTCACCGTCGAGGAAGCAGGTGTCACCGGCATGCCGGAGAGCATTGAGGCCGGCCGCTACCTGGTGAAGGTCACTGGCCCGGAGCCGGGCGACATGGGCCCGAGCGGCGTCATGATCCTGCAACTGCCGGAAGGCATGACCGCGGAACAGGCGTACGAAGAAACACAGGCGAATCCCGAGGCGATGCCAGAGTTTGTGATGGACACCTATTTCGCCGGTGGTGTTGTGCTGGACCGTGGTCCGGAGAACTGGGCAGTTATGGATTTCGGCCCCGGTGCCTGGGTCCTCTCTACCCTCTTCCTCACCACCCCTGGCGTAGAATTTGAGGCGACGGGCGAGCTTCCGGCCGACCTGCCGGATACTGGCGCAAATGTGACCCTCGACCTGCTGGAAATGGTGATCCGCGTTTCCGACGGCGAATTTGCTCCCGGCGAAAATATCGTCCGCGTTCACAATGCCGGTGCCCAGTTGCACTTCGTCGACTTCTCGAAGGTGCCGGACGGCACAACGCGAGAGCAGGTGGAAGCGCTGATCAACTCGTTCATGACTGGTACACCGCCAGCCGGGGACGGCCTGCAGGAATCGGACGTGATGCCGGTTGCCTACATCGCGGAGATGTCCGGTGGTGCAGAGGTGACCGTGCCGGTCACGCTCGACCCCGGGACCTACTTTCTTTCGTGTTGGATTCCCGACACCGAAACCCAGGCGCCGCACGCCATGATGGGCATGTGGGAACTGGTCACTATCGAGTAAATCCTGATTGCCGCCGGTGTCCCACCCGATGTTGTTACACCCGGGCACCGGCTGGCACTACCTGAAAGGGCAGACTCGTGAACACCCGAATGCGCATAACCGCAATTCCGGCCATCGCCTTCGCCGGTATCGCTACCAGCCTCTCCCGCACCCTCCCCGGGGCAGCCAGCCAGGCTACCCCCGAAGCTGCGGATGGCGACTATCCGCATATCGATCTTGTCGTCGATGAAAACGGTGTCTCCGGTATGCCGGAAGCCCTGACTGCCAACCGTTACAGGGTGAACATCTCCAGCGATACCCCGGCCCTGGAGGACGGTATCGGTGTGTTGTTCTTTATCCTTCCCGAAGGACTTACCCCCGAGCATGCGTTCGAGGATATCCAGAGCGCCGATCCTTACCCCGACTGGTTCCACGATGCCTATTTCGGCGGCGGCGTGAACCTGCTCTATGACACCCGCGAGAACTGGGGCGTTATCGACCTCACCGCCGGCAACTGGATTGTCACCTCCCTGGGTGCCCGTACACTGGGCGTTCCGTTTGAGGTGAGCGGCGAGACGCCTGCCGATACGGTGGAACCGGCGTCGACCATCACCTTTGAACTGGATGAGATGACCATCACCATAGCCGAAGGCGAACTCGTGACCGGGGAGAACCTGGTGCATGTGGCCAACGTTGGCGAGCAGATTCATCACCTTAGTTTCGTGAAGGTGCCGGACGGCACCGTGCGCGACCAGGTCCAGGCGCTGTGGGACAGCTTCCTCAGTGGAACGCCGGTCGCCGGCGCGCTGGATGAGGCCGCCACGCAGGAGGTCGCCTACTTTGCGGAGCTTTCGCCAGGCGTTTCCCAGTGGGGACCGCTAACGCTTGAACCCGGCACCTATGTGCTCACGTGTTTCGTCGGTGATCCCACCATGGGCAATATGCCCCATGCCTTCATGGGCATGTGGGACATCGTGACCGTCCAATAATGTTCACCCCCGCACCCGCGGCAGTCCCCTTCATGTCGCGGGTGCGGATTCCGGAGGCCGGTTTCAGCCACCGGCACGCGCTGAAGAGCGCAACACACACGAGGACCGGTGGTGAGAGCCACCGGTCCTCGTGTTTCATCGTTCGGTTGCCAGACGTCGCGATTAGCGCATGCGGATTTCGCTCGTCATCGGTTCCACGGCGCGGCCGCTCACTTCGTCAATTCGCTGGCTCATGTTACGCGCCACGCGCGCAGCCACGGTTTTGGCCCAGGTCGCGCGGGGCCCGGTGAACAGGTCGTCCAGCGTGCTCACCCAGTGATCCATCCAGCGCATGAAATGATGATGTTCGAGTTCCGTTTGCATGTGCAGGCGGAAATGCACCGCCATCATCCCGCCACGGTACCCGGGCCGCTGGAAGAGCTGCAACTCCCAGAAATCACACATCACCGGGATGTGCGCTTCCAGGTCCATCTTCGCGACATCAAGGAAGATCGGGCCCATCACCTCATCCTGGAACATCCTTCCATAGAAGGTGCGCATGAGGTGGGCGATATCCTCGCGTGTCTCGATATCTCGTACTGGCGTGTCGGGCGAGGTCGTCATGAGGGCGGTTCCGTTTCAGGGCGGGCGTACCCGCGAATTGGTCACTCCGCCAATTGTGCCACGTTTCGGCCTGGCCCGGGAGGCGCCGTGCCCGCCACCCGGTCACAATCACGTTTACGGGTACAATCGATGCATCGCAACGTCGCGATTCCCGATAACAACGCATACATCGCCAGCCGGAATCGAGCCGGCAGCGCAAGGGACAGACGATGATCGAGCAACGAGTATTTGAGAACAGCGAATCGCGGCCCGATTCGCACGGCTATTTCGGCCGGTTCGGTGGCGTGTTCGCCCCTGAAACCCTGATGCCTGCAATCAGCGAACTCACCGCCGCCTACGAGGTAGCCCGCAAGGATCCCGAATTCCTCGCCGAACTGGACCGCCTGCGCAAGGAATACATTGGCCGGCCTACCGGCCTGTACGAGGCAAAGCGCTTTGCCGAGGCCGCTGGCGGTGGCAACGGCCCGCGAATTTTCCTCAAGCGCGAAGACCTCGCCCACACCGGCGCGCACAAAATTAACAACGCCATCGGCCAGGCCCTGCTCGCGAAGCGCATGGGCAAGAAGCGCATCATCGCCGAAACGGGTGCCGGCCAGCACGGTGTCGCCACGGCCACAGCCTGCGCGCTTCTCGGGCTCGATTGCATCGTGTACATGGGAGAAGTGGATATCCACCGCCAGAGCCTGAACGTGTTCCGCATGCGCCTGCTTGGCGCCGAGGTTCGCAGCGTGACCAGCGGCTCGAAGACGCTGAAGGACGCAATCAACGAGGCCATCCGCGACTGGGTCACCAATGTCGACGAAACCTTCTACATCTTCGGCACCGTGGCCGGTATGCATCCCTACCCGATGATGGTGCGCGATTTCCAGAGCGTTATCGGCAAGGAAGCGCGCGAGCAGTTCGCCGAACAGGTCGGCGGGTTGCCCGATATGGTGGTTGCCTGCGTGGGCGGTGGCTCCAACGCTATGGGTCTGTTCTACGAATTCATCCCGTACACCGATGTCGAGATCGTCGGCGTGGAAGCGGGCGGCCATGGGCTGGATGGCCATGCCCACGCCGCCACGCTGGTGAAGGGCGAACAGGGCGTGTTGCACGGAAGCTGGAGCTACGTGCTGCAGGACGATGACGGCCAGATCATTGAAACCCACTCGATCAGTGCCGGCCTGGATTACCCCGGCGTCGGCCCGGAACTCAGCTGGATGAAGGACAGCGGCCGCGCCACGTTTGCCGCCATTACGGACCAGGAAGCGTTGGAAGGCTTCCAGCTGCTCTGCCGCACCGAGGGAATTATCCCGGCGCTGGAAAGCAGCCACGCCATCGCCTGGGCAGCCAAGCATACAAAGCACCTCGGGCCGGACGCATGCGTGATTGTGAACCTCAGTGGCCGTGGCGACAAGGATATGCACACCGTTGCGGAAGCGTTTGGAGTGGAACTGTGAGCCGTATTGCCGAGACATTCGAGCGGTGCAAGGCCGAGAACCGCACCGCGCTCATGCCCTACCTCACCATCGGCTACCCGGACTTGCCCACCAGTGAGCAGGTACTGCTCTCCCTGGTTGAGGCCGGAGCCGACCTGATTGAAGTCGGCACCCCGTTCTCCGATCCGCTGGCCGATGGTTCCACGGTGCAGCACACCAGCCAGGTCAGCCTGGAGAACGGCACCCGCTTGCGGGACTGCGTCGCGGTGGTGCAGCGCGTGCGCGATGCTGGTGTCTCGATTCCACTCATGCTGATGGGCTACTACAACCCGATCGTCAAATACGGGGTGGAGCAGTTCGTAGCGGATTGCGCCGGGGCCGGGGTCGATGGCTTTATCGTGCCAGACCTGCCGATTGAGGAAAGCGAGCGATTACGCAGCGCTGCCCGGCAACACGACCTGGACCTGATCTTTATGGTGGCGCCCACAACCACGGACGACCGCCTGAAGCAGGTCGGCGAGCTTGGCACCGGGTTTGTGTACTGCGTAGCGGTTACCGGGGTTACCGGTGCCCGCGGTGAAATGAGCGCCACCCTCGCGCCATATATGCAGCGCGTCCGCCAGCACACCAGCCAGCCGCTGGCAGTGGGCTTCGGTATCAGCACGCCAGAAGCGGTGAAGCAGGTTGGTGAGCTGGCCGACGGCGCCATTGTCGGCAGCGCGCTGATCAACTACATGAACGACCATGCCGACGATATGCCGGCCGCCGCCGCCCGGTTCGTACGCTACCTGAAGGGCGACGGATCGCTGTAGCGAGAGTCGTTCTCCTGCTTTCCGGAGGAACCGAGAAATGTCTGCACAGAAACCGACACTGGTAATCGTGAACGGCCCCTCCGCTGCAGGAAAGACGGAGATCGTCGAACACCTGGCCGAGGCGCTTGGGCTGCCGTACTTCACCAAGGACGACATCAAGGAGCGGTTTGCCGATGCCCTGGGGGAACCCGTCTACGAACTCGCCCACGATCTGGGCAAGGGATCGCAACTGCAGTTGGTCGCCATTGCTGCAGAACTGATCCGCACCGGCCGGGGTGTGGTGATCGAGAGCTTTTTCCACAAGGGCGTATCGGAACCGGAACTGGCCCCGCTCGTCGAAAAGGCCAATGCTGTGGTGGTGCACCTCACGGCCGATCACGATGAACTGGTGAAACGCTATACCGAACGCATGGACGAACCCGACCGCCACGACATCCACAACGCAGAAGGGAAGCCGGACGAACTCCGTAGGCTGTTGAAGGAAGGCGTTGCCGATCCCCTGGATCTCGATTGCCCCCTTATCCTGCTGGATACGACCGACGGCGACCCAGATAGCGACGATGTTGTGCGCATGATCCGGGAAAAACTGGGCGACGACCCGGCATAATCCCACACATTACACCGGATACGGGAGCGGGCAATATGCCTGCTCCCTCGTCGTTTTCCCGCGAAATCCATCCAGGAATGCCTTACCCACGCGCCATTCAAGTTGACGATTGTGTACATCACCATTAGTATGCAGGTACTGGAAAAGCGCAATCTCGTAGGCCGGTAAACATGCGAATGTCCCGCCCGTATAAGGCATGTTCTGCGTACCCTTCTGTACGCAGGCGGCCTTGCCATTACGAGATGCATACCACGCCGGCAACCACCGGCAATCGGAGGAAACCATGTCCATACTCCATCGTCGCTCGCTCCTGAAGCGAGGCGCAGTTCTTGGTGCAGGTCTTACCTCTGTTCGCGGCGGGCACCTGCTCGCGCAAACGCCGGTCGCCGATCCGCCCACAGGCGACCCCATTCGCATTGGCGCATCGGTCTCCACCTCCGGCACCAATGGCCGCACCGGCCTGTACCAGCAGGAGGCGTACCAGCTGTGGGAAGCGCAGAAAAACGCATCCGGTGGGTTGCTTGGCCGCCCCGTTGAGTTTGTGATTTACGACGATCAATCCGACCCTACCACCGGCGCGCGCCTGTACGAAAAGCTGATCACCGAGGATGAGGTTGACCTCGTGCTTGGCCCCTACGCATCGGGCGTTACGCAGGCGGTTGCCCAGGTAACCGAGCAGTACGGCCAGCCGTTGCTGGTAGCCGGTGCCTCCGCCAACTCCATCTGGGAGAGTGGCTTCAGCATGGTGTTCGGGGTGTACTCGGTGGCCGGTGACTACTTCAAGGACATCATCACCAATATCGCACCGGAACAGGGCTACAAGACCGCCGCCGTGATCTACGAGGACGCCGTGTTCCCCATGTCCACCGGCCAGGGCGCCGTGCAGTGGTGCGAGGAGGCGGGCATCGAGGTGGTGCATGAGGAAAGCTACCCGCAAAAGGCAACTGATGTCTCGACCCTGCTCACCAAGATTCGCGACCTCAACCCCGATATGCTCATCGGTGGCTCGTACCTGCCCGACTCGGTGCTGATCCAGCGCCAGGCGAAGGACCTTGGCCTGGAGTGCAAGCTCTACACGTACTCGGTAGGTGCTGCCCAGCCCGATTTCGTCGACACGCTCGGCGCCGATGCCGATTACGTTCTCGGCCCGTCCATGTGGGAGCCGGAAGTCGAGACATCGGGCAACAAGGAATTCTTCGACGCCTACGTCGAGATGTTCGACCGCGAGCCCGATTACCATGCTGCCACCGGCTATGCCGGCTGCCAGATTCTCGAGCAGGCGCTGAACAACGTTGGTGAGCTGGATCTCGATGCGCTGGCCGAGGAGCTTTACAACCTCGAGATGGAAACGGTCCTCCCCGGTTCCTACAAGGTCGACGAGACCGGCAAGCAGGTGGGTCACATCCCCCTGACCGTGCAGTGGCAGAGCAACGAGAAGGTGATTGTGGCGCCGGCCGATCTCTCTACCGGTGAGATTATGCTGCCGACCCCGCCGTGGGACGAGCGCTAGCCAGCCCTGTAACGAGCCTGCCCGTTCGCGGGCGGGCTCGTATACCGTCAGCGTTCCCGAATCGAAAGCGACGTCATGGATTTCCTGCAAATTGTCGTCAGCGGTATCTTGCTGGGCGGGGTATACGCGCTGTTCGCCACCGGACTGAACCTGATCTTCGGTGTGATGAAGATCATCAACCTGGGGCACGGCGAGTTGATGATGCTGGGCGCGTACATCACCTTCTTCCTCTTTACCGAGGCCGGGGTGAATCCCCTGCTCTCTATCCCGCTCACGGCCGCAGCTATGGGCGTGTTCGGCATCCTGCTTCAGTTCGCCCTTGTGGAACGCGTTGTCGGCCAGCCGATTATCAACTCGCTCCTGCTCACATTCGGGCTATCGACCCTGATGATGGGTGTGGCGCTGAACCTGTGGACATCCAACTACCGCTCGGTGAACTACACCGCGCTGAGTGGGTCCTGGGATCTCGGCGGGCTGGCGATCTCGAAGGGCCGGGCGGTCGCGTTCCTGATCTCGTTGCTCGTTACGGGAGGCATGTGGCTCTTCCTCAACCGTTCCACGTTCGGGAAGGCAATCCGGGCGACCTCGGAGCACCCGCAGGTGGCGCAGCTCTGCGGCATCGATATCCGCCGGGTGCGCTACGTCACGTTTGGCCTCGGTTCCGCCATGGCAGCGGTGGCCGGTGCGCTGATCTCGATCATTTTCACGATTAATCCCGAAATGGGCCGCATGTTTATCGGCAAGGGGTTCGCCATTATCGTGCTCGGCGGGCTTGGCTCCTATATCGGCGCGTTACTCGGCGCTATCGTACTGGGCGTTGGCGAAACCGTAACAGCCTATTTCACCTCCACACAGTTATCCGAGGGCGTGGCGTATTTGATCCTGCTGCTGGTACTCATCGTTCGACCGGCCGGATTCTTTGGAAAGGCCGAAGAATAAGATGGCAGAACAGACGCAGCAAATGGACGATATGCGCGGCGCATATGAACTCCCCGCCTGGGAGAAGCGGCTCGGCTGGATCTACCTGCCGGTATTCCTGCTGGTAATCGGCTGGCTGATGCTGCTGCCGATGGACGCCCGGGCCTATACCATCACGCTCACGCTTACGGTGTTGATGGTGATTGCCCTGTCCTCGAGCTGGAACTGGCTTTCCGGCTTCGCGGGCTACACCTCGTTTGCCACAGCCGGCTTCTTCGGCATCGGCTCCTATACCGCCGCACTCCTGATCCATTACGAGAAAGCCCATTGGACCATCGCCGTGCTTGCAGCCGGGCTCATGTGCCTTGTAATCGGCGTGCTGGTGGGAATTCCCACATTGCGCCTGCGGGGCCCCTACTTCGCGATCGCCATGCTGGCGTTCTCAGAACTTGCCCGCGTTGTTGTACTGAGCTGGTCCGATCTCACCCTCGGCGGTGCCGGTGTGTTCCTGCGCAAGCCGCGTATCCAGCGGCCGGAAGATGGCATGACCTTCTTCGAGGACTTCCAGCGCATCCTGCATAACCACCAGAACTACTTCGCCATGCTTGCGCTCGCCGTCCTGGCCGTGGCGTGGAGCTACCTGGTCGGCACATCGCGCTGGGGACAGAAACTGCTGGCGATTCGCGATGACGAAGTCGCCGCCCAGGCGATGGGCATCCGCACCACCTGGGTGAAAGTCAGCACCTTCGCCGGCAGCGCAGTCTTCCCCGGTATGGCCGGTGCCATTTACGCCCGCCATGTCGGCTATATCGACCCGGTAACGGTTTTCGGGATTATCTGGAGCATCCGCGCCATTACCACCACCATCTTCGGCGGGCGCGGCACCATCCTCGGGCCGATCATCGGAGCGGTCGTGCTTACCCTCGTCTCCGAACGGGTGTGGGAGCAGGACCCCAACCTCTACCAGATCGTCTATGGCGCCATCATCATCCTGGTGGTGCTGTTCATGCCGGGTGGCCTGATATCGCTGTTACAAGGTCGCGGCTGGTTGCCAAGGAGCCGACGCATATGAGTGCTGTTGCCACCGAAACCATCCTCGATGTTCGTAATGTTACCAAGCGCTTTGGCGGCATCACCGCCGTGAACGATGCCTCGTTCCAGGTGCCACGCGGCGCGGTGACAGGCGTTATCGGGCCGAATGGATCCGGCAAATCCACCATGTTCAATCTCATTACGGGCGTTGATACTGCCGATTCCGGCACCATCACCTATCGCGGCAAGAACCTTGTCGGCATGAAATCCGATGCCGTGAACCGGCTCGGCATTGGCCGCACCTTCCAGTTAACCCGGCTGTTCAACACCATGACGGTGATGGAGAACCTCACCGTGATTGCACCGCAGAAGTTCGCCGAGGCCGAAAGGCACGCCGAGGCGCTGCTGGCCAACCTCGGGCTCTCGCGGCTGCGGAACGAATACGCCGCCAACCTCAGCTACGGGCAGCAGAAACTGGTCGAGTTCCTGCGCCTGAGCATGATCGAAAGCGACCTGATCCTGCTGGACGAACCGTTCGCCGGCGTCAACCCGGTGATGGAGAAGAAACTGCTGGAGCAGATCGAACGCTGGATCGCGGAAGGCAAAACCATCCTGCTTACCGACCACGAAATGGCCATTATGATGGACCTCTGCGACCAGATGTTCGTGTTCGATTACGGCTCGGTGATCGCCAGTGGCACGCCGTTGGAAGTACGGGCAAACCCCCGCGTGATGGAGGCCTATTTTGGTACCTGATACCGCGCAAACCACCGGCGTCTACCTCGACGGCGAGGATCCGGCACAGAGCATTCCCAACCCGATGCTGGCGGTGAATTCCATCAACGTCAGCTACGGCAAGGTGCAGATCCTGCACGATGTCTCCATGGCGGTTCATGCCGGCGAGGCGGTGAGCATCATCGGCCCGAACGGTGCCGGGAAATCGACGGTGCTGAAGGCAGTCTGCGGCATCCTCACGCCCACATCCGGCACCATCACCATGGACGGCAAGGATATTACCGGCCAGCGGCCGGAGCGGATCATTCGCCACGGCATGGCGGTGGTCCCGCAGGGGCGGATCGTTTTCACGAACATGACCGTGGTAGAGAACCTTGAACTCGGCGCGTATTCGCTTGCCGAGAAAAACCGCGTGCCGGAACTCATGGACCGGGTGTTCACCCTCTTCCCTCGGCTGGCCGAGCGGCGCAAGCAGGCCGCCGGCACCATGAGCGGCGGCGAGCAACAGATGCTGGCCATGGGCCGGGCCCTGATGAGCAACCCGCGGATTGTGCTGATGGACGAGCCCTCGCTTGGCCTCGCGCCCATGTTCGTCGACCTCATCTTCGAGCAGATTGGCGTGCTGAAGAACGAGGGGTTGACCCTGCTGCTGGTGGAGCAGAACGCCACCCGGTCGCTACAGATCAGCGACCGCGCCTACGTGCTGGAGCTGGGCGTGAACAAGTACACCGGCAGCGGCGAGGCCCTGCTTGCCGACCCGCGCGTGCGCCAGCTCTACCTGGGTGGTTGAGGCAGCCCCGGTTTGACGAGGCAGTAAACGAGACGTAGGATGCGGCCACGAATAACCCGCACCTGAAAGGGCTCTCATGCCTCGTCCTCTCTTCGTCATCGTTTCCGGCCCGCCCGCGGCGGGGAAATCGACCAGTGCACCGCTGCTGGCGCATGCCCTTGGCATGCCCCTCTTCTCGATTGATGGCACGAAAGAACAACTGGCCGATGTGATTGGTGAGCGCGCGTTGGCCTGGGCCGACGAACTGGGCGACGCGGCGATGCGGCATGTTGTTCAGGTCGCGCAGGAACTGCTCGCTGCCCGGAACAATGTGATGATCGAGGGGTTCATGCGCCACGGCCCGTCGGAACCGCTGCTCGCCCCCCTCGCAGAATTGGCGGATACCGTGCTGGTCCACATGTACGCCGCCGACCTGATCCTCAAAGACCGCTACGAAACGCGCGCCGTGCTGCCTGAACGTCACTGGATCCATGGAGATATCGCCAAACTCGGCACGCTCCTGCCTGAGCTTCCGGCTGACATGGCAGCGCCACTCGAGCTGGGCATTCCACGCATATTCGTAGATACCACTGCCGCTGCGGTGCCTGTTGCCCAGGTGGCGGCATTGGTCCGTTCCGTCGCCGGCAATACAGCGCCACACGACTACACGCTTGCCTCGCGCCAACCGGCGTGATTCTTGCGGGTACCCTGATACCGAGAGCCGCATCAACTGCGAGGTAGCATGGCCACACCCAAACCACGACTCGTTATCATTTCCGGCCCGCCCGGTGCTGGCAAGAGCACACTGGCAGGTCCCCTGGCGCGGAGGCTGGGCCTGCCCCTGTTTGAAAAGGACACTATCAAGGAACGCCTGGCCGATGCGCTGGGCGAACACGCCGCCGGAATCTCTGGCCCGCTGGGACTGGCGGCAACGTTGCAGGTCTACGCCATTGCCGAAGAAATGCTCAGGGCCGGGCAAGGGCTGGTAATCGAGAGCTTTTTCCACAAGGGGCTGGCGGAACCGCACCTTATACCATTGCTGCCGCTGGCCGATGCCACGCTGATTCATGTCCGTGCCGACGACGCCCTGCTGCTGGCGCGATATGAGCGGCGGATATCCGACCCCGCTCGCCACCCGATTCATAACGATGGCAACCGCCTCGGCGACCTGCGCCACTACCTGGCCGAAGGCGTGGCCGACCCGCTGGAGCTCGACATCCGGCGCATCGTTATCGACACCACCTACGGCCCAATCGATGCCGAGGAAGTGGCGTTTATGGTGCAGGAAACCGACGATGACTAACGCGGGTAGACTAATTGCTGCACGTCATCACACCCCCTGGAGGATCGTTTGACCCGCATCGCACATCTCGTCGGACAATCGCTCATGTTCCGTTTCCTCGGGCCGGAGTTCACGGCCAGGGACCGTGAGGCATTCAACACCATCCGCCCCGGCGGCGTGCTCTTTTTCGGCGACAACCTCACCAGTCGCGACCAGATTCGGGCGTTGACACAGCATCTGCAGGATGCAGCCCGCGAGGAGGGCATGCCGCCCTTATTCATTGCCGCTGACCAGGAAGGCGGCATTGTAACGCGGCTACCAGCCGACATGGTGACTGTGCCGAGCGCGATGGGGTTGGGTCCGCTCCCGGCGGAAACGATCCGTGAATCGGCCCGGATCAATGCCCGCCAGCTGCGCGAGGTGGGAATCAATACCAACTACGCGCCGACCGCCGATATCAACAGCAACCCGTTCAATCCGGTCATCCGCACCCGCAGCTTTGGCGAATCACCGGAAGTCGTCAGCGCCGCTGTGCTCGCCACCATGGCCGGGCATATCGACGAGGGCGTGATCCCGACGCTGAAGCACTTCCCGGGGCACGGCAACACGCATGTAGACAGCCACCACGGGTTGCCGGAGATCGAGACCTCGATCGAGGAGTTGCACCGGGTAGAGCTGGCACCGTTCATTGCGGGGATTCGGGCAGGCGCGCCGGCCATCATGACCGCGCACATCCTCTTCCCGGCACTGGACGATCTCCCGGCCACGCTCAGCCGCCGCATCCTCACCGGGTTGCTGCGCGAGGAACTGGGGTTCGATGGCCTGCTTGTGACCGATTCGATGAGCATGGACGCGATCGCTTCCGGCTGGGGACTCGAAGAAGCCGCGATCCTGGCGAAAGAGGCCGGTGCCGATGTCGTGGAGAGTAGCGAGGCACCGGACGCCATGGTGGCACGCCATGCCGCGCTGGTGCGGGCGGTGGAAACCGGGCGACTGGATGAGCGTCATTTCACTGATACGGCAAACCGGCTGGATACCCTGCGGGCGCGGTTCAACATCGGGGAAGCGCCAATCGAGTTCAGTGATACCGATGCCGTGCGCGTCGCCGCGCGGGATATCGCCAGGCGCACGCTGCGCACAGCATCAGGCGCCGCCGTGCCGGTTGTTCCGGACAACGAAGGCACGGTGATCATCGCCTTTGCACGGCTTCGCAACCTGGAAGTGGTCGACCGGTTCGACTTGCCCACGGTGATGGAACGGGCAATTGCAGGGATGTTGCCCCACGTTCGCATGATCACCATCAGCAGCGAACCCGAGCAAGCCGAAATCGAGCACGCAATTGCCGCGGCAGCCACCGCGCGAACCCTTGTTGTTGCCACACGTGATGCGATTCAGCACACCTATCAGCAGGACATTGGCAGGCAACTTATGGAAGCGGCACCGGGGACAGCCTGGCGGATTCATATCAACCTGCGCGGGCCGTACGATGTCGGGTTGCTTGGCGAGGTCGATGAAACCGCGTTTACGTATGGCGATGCTGTGGTGAGCCTGCAGGCGCTGGCGTCAGCCCTGGCTGGCTGACGCCTGGCGCGACGTCATCAGGCGATCCGTCATCTCGGCGTAGGAAACCAGGCCTACCACCTCGACATTGGGCGCATCAATTGGGGGCAAGTACACCGACCCCATGCCGCCGATAAACATGCGCTGGTCGCTCCGCATCGTGGAAACGATATCGGCGAACCAGGCAGCGGCCTTTTGGGGCGGGCGAACCGTCAGCGAGATCAGGATATTCTCCGGATTCACTCGCTCGATGGCATCACGCACAAACTCTCCATCAACCTGGGCGCCGATAAAATGCACCGCTGCCCCGCGTTCGGCCAGCAGGGCCACCAGCATCCGCAGGGGCATATCGTGCCGCTCCCACGGGGGACACGCCGCCACGATAACGGGCGAACCGGAATCGCTGGCGTGCTGGGCCGCGACATAGGAGAGAAACGCGATCAGGTACTCGTCGAGCTCCAGCTGCACATCCACCGGTATCAGGTGGTTCCCCTTGTCATCGCCCAGGTTGCGCAACACCGGTGTAAGCACATCGTTCAGGATCACGAGCAACGGTGTACCCGTTTCGTGCAGTTCCCTGAGCATTTCCAGGGCCGGCCAGATATAGCCAGCCAGGATGTACGACGTCATCTCCGTGACGACGTTATTGAGCTTCTCCGGTTCCGGCGCCCGTTCCAGGCGTTCTCGGATTTCCCGTAACGAAATACGCTCGGCCTGCCAACGCTTGATCTGGCGTACACGTTCCAGCTCCGCGGTCCCGTACAGACGATGACCGCCCGGTTTCCTCTGTGGCGATAGCAATCCCTCGCGCTCCAGGAAGCGAAGTGATGAAACGGTAACGTCCGGGAACTCCCTGGAAAGGAGATTTACGGCTTCTCCAATCGTGACCGGAGCCGGCATTTTGTCAGTACCCATGCGGTTTTCCACCTAATCCCTTCCGGTGCCGACGCAACTTCAAGTTGAAGTATAGCTTTACACCTTGCATAACCATTATCCTGATGATACAGTATTGCTAAACCTGAAGTATAGGTTTAGATCTAACCCACGCAAGGAGAAGGAATCGTGCCCAAGTCGCTCAACGCTCTCACGTTGGTACTCGTTATTGTCGGAGCCTTGAACTGGCTCCTCGTCGGTGCATTCGAGTTCGATCTCGTCGCCGCTATTACCGGAAATGATTTCGGGGAAACCAACGCGTTCTCCCGCATCATCTACATCCTGGTTGGTATTTCGGGCATCGCCCAGCTGGCCAACCTCGGCGCCATCCTCAGCAAGGACTAGTCCGCAGCGAGTGCTGCACAGATACAAGGAGATCATCATGAACACCAGTTTCGGAACTCCACGTCTCGCCAAGCTCTTCCTCGCGATCATGTTCATGTTTATGCCGCTGGCCGTCCAGACTGTAGCGGCACAGGATGCCACACCGGAGACGATGTCCGGCCCGGCATGTTCCTCGGTTCTGGGTGTTGGTGCCGAGGGTGACGCCTGCGTCAGCGTGGTCCACGCCTCGCCCGATGCCCCCGCAGTAGATATCTACGTTGATGGAGAACTCGCTGTTTCCAACCTGGCCTTCGGCTGGTGGACCGAGTGGGTCGCCCTGCCGGCCGGTGAGCACCAGGTACAGGTCACCCCGACTGGTGAAGCTGCCGACGCTGCCGTAATCGATGCCACCCTCACCCTTGAAGAGGGCCAGGCATACCAGGTGGCTGCCACGGGCTTTGTCGCCGAGATCGCCCCGCAGGTCTATGAAATCGATCTCTCCGATATGTCCGCCGATATGGCCCGCGTGCAGGTGATGCACACCGTGCCCGATGCCCCGGCCGTTGATATCGCCCTTACTGGTGGCGACGTGCTGATCCCGGGCCTCGAGTTCCCGATGGCCAGCGATGTACTGGATGTTCCCGCCGGCACCTACGACCTCGAAGTGCGCCTCGGTGGCACCATGGATGTCGCCCTGCCGCTGCCCGGCGTTGAGCTGAGCGCCAACACGCTGTACCAGGTGTACGCCATTGGTTCTGCTGAAGCCGGCACCATTGCCCCGTTCGTGATTGCGACTGAACTCCAGGCCCCGATGGCCTCGCCCGAAGCCGGCATGATGGCCCCCATGGATTGCGCCACCATCCTCGGCATTGGTAGCGAAAGCGATGCCTGCGTCAACATCATTCACGCTTCCCCGGATGCCCCCGCCGTTGACGTGTGGGTAAACGGCGAGCCGGCCCTGACTAACGTCGCTTTCCAGGCCTTCTCCGGCTGGATTGCCCTGCCCGCCGGCGAGTACCACGTCCAGGTCACGGCTACAGGCCAGCCAGTTGACACCGCCGTCATCGACACCATGCTCACGATCGAAGCCGGTACTGCCTATCATGTTGCCGCTGTTGGCGACCTTGCCAACATCTCCGCCGCAGTGATCGAAGCCGACCTTTCCCCAACCGCTGATGGCAATGCCCGGGTCCGCGTGATCCATGCCTCCCCGGATGCCCCGAACGTTGATGTTGCCCTTACCGGTGGTGACGTGCTTGTTTCGGATCTCGCCTTTGGCTCCGCCAGCGATTACCTGGAAGTGCCGGCCGGTACATACGACCTGGAAGTCCGCGTTGCGGGCACCACGGATGTTGCCCTGCCGCTGCCTGGTGTCGCCCTTGAAGGCAACATGCTGTACGACGTTATCGCTGTCGGCACCGTAGCCGATGGCACCCTGACAGTGATCGTTATCCCGTCCATGACCAGCCACGGAGAGTAATCGTTCCCCCACTCCCCCGCGATTCCTTCTCCTCCTCGTTCATGGAAACGCAAACGCCGGGTCTCACGACCCGGCGTTTGCGTTGGCAGGTAGCCAGAGGCGTTGAAAAGGGCACCACCCGCAGGCCGGCGGCCTTACAGGGCCCCCACTGAACCAGCCTCGGGTACAGCTGGAATCCCGCCACCGGTAATGGCGTTCCCCTGGGAAGCCGGCCTGAGCATCGCCGCAACAATGTCAGCGGCACGTAACTTGCGCAATACCACAGCAGAGGATATACTGATACTCAACCTCAGGTAGAGGTTTAGGTTTAAGTTTCGAACAAGGAGATGTCCCATGCCAAAGTCCCTTAACTCCATCACCCTGATCCTGATTATCGTTGGTGCCCTGAACTGGCTGCTCGTAGGACTGTTTGAGTTCGACCTGGTAGCTGCGATTACCGGCAATGATTTCGGCGAGACAAATGCTATCTCCCGTATCATCTACATCCTGGTTGGTCTCTCCGGCCTGGTGCAGCTGGGTAACCTGGCCCAGATCCTCAGCGCTGATAACGATCGCGTTGTCCGCTAGGGCGTCAGGATAACCAATAATAAGAACGCGTAACAGCAGATCCCCGGCGCATGGGCCGGGGATCTGCTGTTTTCTGGCTGTTTGTAGATCTCGCCTACAGGTGCGTTGCCGCGTACAGCTTCAGGGCATCTCGCACCAGCGTCGCGCCCTCTTCGCCGCCGTAATTGGCGGCAAAGCGTGGATCGTTCACGTACATCTCGCCCAGCCCCAGCACGTAGTGCCGAAAGTCATCACCGGGCATCTCGTGGGGCATGTTCCGCAGCCACGCGACGTGCCGGGCCGCCAGGCGTTGAGCAACGTCGCTCTCAGCACCGGCACCCTCGGCGTGCGCCTGTTGCCAACCGGCGTTAAGCGCCTGCAGCTCATCCTGCCATGCACGGCGATCCTCATCGCTCATGCCCTTCCACCAGTCGTCGGATCGTTTCCACGCATCCGCGCCCCAGCGCTCCTCTACTTCATCCTTGTACTGTTCGTGCTTGAAGCCATCGAACATGTCCTCTGCCATGGGGGTTCCTCCGTTCTTCAGTGTTACCAGCGTGCGTCGCACCGTGGTGATCTGGCGCTCAAGCCGTGCGGATTCCTGCACCAGCCGGTGCTCCAAATCGGTAAGCGCCTCGATCTCGGTAGCCTCGCGGTCCAGCACCGCCCGAATCTTCTCCAGAGGCATGCCCATATCACGCAAGGCAAGGATTCGCTGCAGTCGAACCAGTGCCGATGCGCTGTACAGGCGGTATCCGTTGGGGGCAATCTCGGTGGGACGCAACAGGCCTATGGCGTCGTAGTGCCGCAACGTCCGGCTGGTGGTGCCGGCAGCTTTCGCTACTTCCTGGATTGTCCATGTCTGTACCATTGGTGCCTCCTGTCCACGACGCCACCCGTAGGCTACAGGTTGACGTTACGTCAGGGTCAAGCGCTGGCAGTCGGTTTCAGCGACCTGCGTGACAACACCGGCAGCGAGCGCGCGCCCTCGATCACCAGCAGCATCACCGCTCCCCAGATCGGCAGGTAGGTTGCCAGTTCCGATGCGTCCAGCGATTCACCCAGCCCGAACGCGACCACCACCAGCAACACCGGCTCCAGGTAGCCAAGCAGGCCGAACAGGCTGAACGGCAGCATCCGGCTGGCGGCGTAGTAGGCAAGCATCGAGGTGGCGCTGATGATGGCCAAAAGCGCGATCCAGCCGCCGAGCCGGGGAGTGAGCACATCCGCAGTAAAGCCGCTGCGCACCAGCAGCCCAAACGCGAAGACGAAGATGAGGTTCAGTTCGATCCATGCGCCACCCTGCCCGCTGGTACGGAAGGCGCGCCGTAACACGAACACCATCGGGAACCCGAGCGCGATGAACGGCACAATCCAGCTGACAGTGCCTACGCGCCACAGCTCGTGGCCGACGCCAATCCCGGCAAGCACCGTGGCGGCAACCTGCCAGCGGCTCATGGGTTCCCGGTAGACCACCCGTCCAATAAGCACCATCACCAGCGGCATGAGGAAGTAGCCCAGGCTGGCCTCGAGCGCCTTGCCGTGCAACGGCGCCCACATGAACACCCACATCTGCGCAGCTACGTTCGCGGCATTGAGCAGGTGGATCAGCATAACGCCCGGTCGGCGACGGGCATCCCGCAGCGCAGCGCCCACATGCGGCCAGTCGCGCGTGAGCGTGATCAATACGCACACTACCGGGCCCGTGAGCGTCATGCGCCAGGCGAAGATATCCTGCGCGGTGAGCGGCCCCATCAGGGTGACGATGTAATACATGGCGCCGAACATCGCGCTTGCGAATACCGACGCGACGATGCCGCGTGTCATGCCGCTCCAACCAGGGGTGTGCGAAGTGATAAAGCCACAGGGGGAGTTCCCGTGCAGGCATCATACGTGCCTTCGGCACCAGCGGCAATTACGAACCCGGGACGGAATTAAAGGGGAATTCCGGCAGCGCCACCTGCACCAGCGTGCATTATGTCCGGGCCGGGCGGATTCGATACAGTATACTGAGAGCGTCTTTGAAAGCGCGCAGGGTGGCGAACCACGACCGTGGTTCACCGTAATTTGGGCAAGCGAACCAGGTTGATGCGAGTCATCTTTCCCGCGTTTTCCGCAGAGATCGTTTCTCTTCACAGGAACAGGAGTAGGAAATGCAATTCTACCGTTCTCGTTCTATGAACCGTCGTTCCTTCACCCTCGGCAGTGCCGCCGCATTCGCGGCTGTGGGCATCATGCCGGGCATGAAGCTGGCCGCCCAGGAAGGCGAGGCGGAAGACCAGCTGGAGATTTTCTCCTGGTGGACTGCCGGTTCCGAGGCTGCCGGCCTGGAGAAACTGTTCGATGCGTTCCTCGCGGAATCGCCTGATGTCGAAATCGTCAACGCTGCTGTTGCCGGTGGTGCTGGTGCCAACGCCCAGGCCGCCCTGCAAACACGGCTTGCTGGTGGCGATCCGCCGGACAGCTGGCAGAGCCACCTCGCCAAGGAGCTTGAGGCCCGCTACGTCGAGCCCGGCTACTGCGAAGCCATCGACGACCTCTGGGAAGAAGAAGGCTGGATGGATGTCATTCCTGAGGGCCTGATCCAGCAATCCACTATTGGTGATGTCAAGTACATTGTGCCGGTAGGCGTACACCGCGGCAACGTGGTGTTCTTCAACAAGCAGGTCCTGGCAGATAACGGCATCGAAGTGGGCGAAGAGCTCAGCATCGATGATTTTATCGCGGCCGCCGATACCCTGAAGGAAGCGGGCATCACCCCGCTGGCACTCGGCTCCAAGGACGGCTTTGAAACCCCACACCTGTTCGAGAACGTGCTTGCTGCCCGCCTCGGCCCCGAGGCTTACAACGGCCTGTGGGATGGCACCACCGCCTGGGATGGCGAGGAAGTAAAGGCCGCCTGCGAAGACATGGTAAAGATGCTCGGCTACGTGAACGAGGATCACCCGGCCCTTACCTGGGACGGCGCCATGAGCATGGTGATCGAGGGCACAGCAGCCTTCACCAGCATGGGCGACTGGGCCTACGGTAACGCCGTGGTAGCCGGTGTGGAAGATAACATCGGTTACGTGGCTCACCCGGGTTCGGCAGGATCGTTCATCTCCGTCGTAGATGGTTTCGTGCTGCCGGTAGACGCACCGCATCCGAACAATGCCCGAAACTGGCTCCGCGCTGTTGGTAGCGCCGACGCCCAGGTTGCCTTCGCACCGGACAAGGGCTGCATTCCGGCTCGCACCGATGTGGATGCCAGCCAACTGAACGAATACGGTCAGTGGAGCGCGGCAGATTTTGCTGAAGCAAGCGTGCTTGCCAGCAACGCCCATGGCGCTGCCGCTGCACCGCAGTTCCAGGCGGCCATCTTCGAGGCCTGTGTGAACCTGCTGGTCACCCTGGATGCCGAAGCGTTCCAGATGGAGCTTGCCGACGCGGCTTCTGCTGCTGACCTCGGCGCATAGTTTCCCAACGAAGGGGTGCGCCATGGCGCACCCCTTCGTGCTGCATACCCCGAAAGGATGATCGATGGGTGCAAAGGCTGTCGCTATCCCCGAGGTGCACCCCAAACGCGCCAAGACCGGACGCTATGACAGGCTCATTGGGCCGTTGTTGCTCTCGCCCAGCGTGATCGCGCTGGCGGTTTTCGTGTACGGCTTCATCGGCATGACGGTGTGGATCTCCATTTCCAATTGGGATTCCGCCCGCATGGACCTCAGTCTCTCCAAACCGTGGTATGCGGTGTATGACGCCATCTTCAATATGACCCGGTTCCAGATCAACATCCGCAACACGCTGGTCTTTACCATCTTCTTCCTGTTGCTGGCGGTTGGGTTGGGGCTGGTGTTTGCCGTATTGCTGGACCAGCATATCCCTGGCAACGCGCTGTTCCGCAATGTTTTCCTCTTCCCCTACGCCCTCTCGTTCGTGGTGACCGGCGTGGCCTGGCGGTGGATTTTCAATCCGCAAACCGGCCTGAACGTGCTGGTGGATGTCCTTGGTCTTAACTGGGTACTCGATAAACTGGGGATGGACCCGTTCGCGCCGAAATGGATCACCGACCCCCGCGTGATCGGCGACCTCGCAGCCGTGATTCCGCTCCCGGACGCCATCAAGGCACAACTCGGGTTCCCGATGGCCATGTTGCCGGTGATTATCGCCGCCGTATGGCAGCTGAGCGGCTTCGCGATGGCGATGTACCTTTCCGGGCTGGCCGCCATCAGCGACGAGGTGCGCGAAGCAGCCTCACTCGATGGTGCCAGCACTTTTCAGCTCTACCGCGATATCATCGTGCCGCTCCTGAAGCCCATCACCATCAGCACCATGATTATCCTCGGGCATGTCAGCCTGAAAATCTTTGATCTTGTGTACGCGATGTCGGGGCGCGGCCCGGGCTATGCCACAGAAGTGCCCGGTATTTTCATGTTCGATAAAACGTTCAAGGTGCTGGAATACAACACCGGCGCGGCGGCATCGGTAGTGATGCTGTTCCTGGTCAGCCTGGTGATCGTGCCGTACCTCGCACGCACGCTGAAGGAGGTATAGGCATGGCATCCGCACTGGGGCGACCTTCTTCCCCGCGCACGAATCGGCCCGGTATCGGCAAGGTCCTGATGCTGGCCTTCCTTACACTGATGCTGCTGTTCTACCTGATCCCCGTGTACGTGATGGTGATGAACGGCCTGAAAACAGCCGATGTGGTGAGCTTCAGCCGTATGTGGGAACTACCATCCAAACTTTCGGCAGGCGGCTATGGCGAGGCGTGGGACAAACTCAGCCCAAACGTGATGAGCAGCGTGATGCTGGTGATCCCGGCCACCATCCTCTCCGGGTTCCTCGGCTCGCTGAACGGGTACATTCTCAGCAAGTGGCGATTCCGCGGCAGCGACCTCCTGTTCACGCTCATGCTGTTCGGCATGTTCATCCCGTACCAGAGCATCCTTATCCCGCTGATCAAGTTCCTGCAGTCTATTAATCTGTACGGCTCCATTTGGGGACTGATCCTGGTGCATGTGGTGTACGGCTTGCCGTTTACCACCCTGATTTTCCGGAACTACTTCGCCAGCGTGCCGGTGGAACTGGTGGAAGCCGCCCGCGTGGATGGCGCGGGTCTGCTGCAGATCTTCTTCCAGGTGATGCTGCCGCTCAGCGTGCCGGCGTTTGTGGTGGTGGGCATCTTCCAGTTCACCAATATCTGGAACGAGTTCCTCTTCGGCCTGACCGTCATCACTAACCCGGCGCGACAGCCAATCACGGTGGCCCTGAATAACCTCAGCGGCTCGTTCAGCATTGAGTGGAACGTGGTGATGGCCGGTGCGGTGCTCACCGCCCTGCCGACACTGCTGATCTACATCATCCTCGGCAAGTATTTCGTGCGCGGCATCATGGCAGGCTCGGTGAAGGGCTGATCGCCCGGTTCGCAGGAACCTGGCAGTGTGGCGCGGCGTTGTATCACCGTTGATTCTCCAGCGCCGTACTGATCGAATCGGGGATATGCATGAACATTCGTCGCCTGTTCTTCACCATGTTCGCCGTGCTTGGCATACTCCTGCCGCAAGGCATGGCCCTCGCGACGCAGCCCGCCAATACCGTCGACGTCCGTATCTGGACGTTCAACACATCGGATTCACCGGTGTTTGATATCTGCTACACGCTGGTCGGGTACAGCAACATGGGCTGTGACGAAAACCAGGATGGCGCAGTGCTGTTCGAGGACATCCCGTACGGCACGTACCAGGTAGAGGCGTCCTACCCGAACGGCAGCGACTACTACGTCGATCCATTCACGATCGTGGTAGACGAATCGAACAGCGGCTTCACAGCCACGGCGCTGTTGCGCGGGCAATCCAGCGTTGATGTGCGCATCTGGACCGAAGACATCAGTGGTCAGTCGGTAACCGACGTGTGCTACCAGCTGGCTGGCTACAGCCAGGTCGGTTGCGACGAAAATGGCGACGGGAATGTGCTGTTTGAAGACATTCCCTACGGACGCTATTTAGTTGTCGCTTCGTACCCGGGTGGTAGTAATCATCGCGTCGCCCCTTTCCATATCGACGTGGCCGCCAACAATACTGACATTGTGGCATTCGCCGAAACGCGAAGTTCGCCTGTTCCTCAAACCGGGTTCATTAAAGACAAAACCGAGCTCTTCCTCATCACCCGCGACCCCGAAACGGGCGATGCCCTCACCGGTGCCTGCTACGAACTGGTGGGCTACAGCAATGTCGGTTGCGACGAGAATAACGACGGCCGCGTAAGCTTTGAGGACATCCCCTACAGCACCTACACCATCCGTCAGGTCACCGCACCGGCCGGGCACCAGCCCATGGACGATTACATCGTCAGCATCATGCCGACCGATGTCGACGGCCCCGTTTCGCTCCTGCTGGTGCAGGCAGAGCAACAGGCACCAGAGGATCGCTACAACGTCTCCGTGGTGTTTGTGGATGCCACTACAAACCAGCCGGTGATGAACCCTGCCAATTGTGCCCAGTTACGCGACGAGAGTGGCCCAATCACGCTTCGGGGCTGCGACGATGGCATTGTGGATGGCCAGGTTGATTTCGTGGATGTGGCATACGACGCCGAGAACGGCAGCAGTGTCAATGTTGCCCTCGCCTGCCCCTACGTGGTTGCGCCGGGTGCGCAGCCGCAACTCCTGTGGGTCGGGCAGTCGTCGCTCTTCCTGTACGTCCATGTGGTCGATAGCGGCAAGCCGTGTAACTAGGCCAACGGAGCCGATATCCGCCTGCTAGGCTGGCCGATTATTGTCCAGAACATCGATTTCCCCTGTGCAAAACGGCGGCGATGAAATACCCTATAGGGGTATTCACAACGTTGTGTGATCCGTGACCGTCACCACCAGCCCATTGGGGGGTTGTGGGATACGTGGCGGAATCTCGTGCAATTGCGCCAGTGCGATGCACACGCTTGTCGGTAGTCTCTCCGGTTTGGGGAGCACGGGAGGAAATCGATGAACGTTAATCGGATTGCCGGAGAGATTAATCGCCGCAAACTGCTTCAGGCAGCTGCTGCCAGCGCCGCTATTGGCACTGCCGTCACACGGATGCCCGCAGCCGCCCAGGAGAGCGGCGAGGTTCGCATCGGTGTCTCGGAGGACGGTTACCGTACCGACGAGCGCGCCAATGTGGGCTTCTATCCCCTCAATACAGGCATTTTCGAAAGCCTCGTCTACCTGAACAACGACTACCAGATCGAACCCCTGCTGGCGACCGAGTGGGAGTTCGTTGAGCCGAACACCTGGCGCATTTCGCTGCGCGACGACGTGAACTTCCACGATGGCACGCCCTTCAACGCCGAGGCCGTGAAGTACACCATGGACCGCATCGCCAGCAATGGCGGCGGCGTGATGGGCATCGGGGCCGAAAGCTGTGAGATCGTGGACGATTTCACCGTCGAGATTACGCCAGAGCGCCCCAACAAGCGCCTGATGCAGCAGATCGGCCACCCGAACAACAGCATTCTCCCGCCAGGCCTGAACCCTGCCGAAAGCCGCAACGGCACCGGCCCGTTCAAGGAAGTGGAATATATCGCGCAGGAACTCTACACCGTTGAGGCGAATGCCGATTACTGGGGCGAGGACAAGCCGCAGGTCGATCGCATTACCTTCCGCTTCTATCCCGATCCCACTGCCCGCATGCTGGCGCTGCAGGCCGGCGATGTGGATATGATCACCGATGTTGCCCGCCCCTCGGCCCAGCAGGTGGAAGCCATGGGCGCCACCCTCATGAAGAGCCCGGTTGGCGGTTACGAGGCGATGTATGTGCAAATCCATGGTGAAGCGCCGTACAACCTCGGTGCCGATCCGGCAGTTCGCCAGGCCATCGGACTCGCCATCGACCGTTCGGTGGTGGTGAAGAACGCATGGCAGGGCAACGCCGAGCCTGGCCACACCATGATCCCGCCCGCCATCCTTGGTGACTCCATCTCGCTGGTCGCGGAGCCGACCTACGATCCCGAGGAGGCCAAATCGGTGCTTGAAGCCGCCGGCTGGACCGGCGCCGACGTGCGCGCGAAGGATGGCACCCCGCTCAAGCTCACGCTTATCAATGGCTACGGGACTGCAGCCGATCACGGCTCCGTGCCGGAAATCCTGCAGGCCCAGTTGAAGGACGTCGGCATCGAGCTTGAGATCGTGCAGACACCGGATACCGCGACCTACGAGCAGCGACTGGGCGTCGGCGAAGGCGACCTTTGGCTCGAAGCGGGCTCGCAGAACGACGGCAACCCGGGCTTCCTGCCCGAACTGCTGTTCGCCTCGCCGGAAGAAGGGGGCGACCCCGAGAGCACCATGTATGGCCGCGCGTTCGCTCCGGGTGAGGCATTCGACGAGTTCATCGCCGCATCCCAGGAAGCAGTGGAAGTGGCCGACGTGCAAGAAGCCGCTGCCCAGGCCATGAACCTCCTTATCAACGAGGAACATATCGTGGTGCCGTTGTGCGGTTTCTATCGTATGGTGGGCGCAAGCAAGAAGATCGCCGAGTTCGACCTGCATCCATCTGGCGTCAACCAGCGATGGACAAGTTTGAAACTGAACGGATAAACACTCGTGGGATCGTTCATCGTTCGAAGGATTGTGCTGCTGATCCCCGTGTGGATTGGCATCTCCCTGCTGGCATTCCTGCTGGCAAACCTCACACCGGGCGATCCTGCCCGGCTGGTGCTCCAGCGAGAGCTGGGGCACCAGCCCAACTCGGAACAGGTTGCCGAGGCACGCGAGCGTATGGGGCTCAATGATCCGCTTCCGGTCCGGTACGTGAACTGGCTGGCCGATGCGGTGACCGGCGACCTCGGGACCTCGTACCGGAATGGCAAGCCGGTGCTCGAATCGCTCGCCGAGCGATTCCCCACAACGCTCAAAATCGCGTCACTGGGCCTGGCCATCTCGGTGCTCGTTGCCATCCCGCTGGGGGTACTTGCGGCGATGTTCCGCCATTCCATCGTGGATCATTTCAGCCGCGTGTTCGCGCTTGCCGGTGCCGCAATGCCCAGCTATTGGGTAGCCTATTTGCTGATCCTGCTGTTTTCGGTTCAGCTCGGGTTGCTGCCCGTGGCGGGAAGCTCCACCTGGCAGCATATGATCCTGCCGGCGCTCACTCTCGGCATCGGCGGCAGCGCCAGCCTGATGCGTGTGGTGCGAAGCGAAATGCTGGAGAACCTGGGGCAGGACTACGTGCGCACTGCCCGCGCCAAGGGACTGCGAAACTCGAACGTGATCGTGCGGCATGCACTGCGGAACGCGCTCTTGCCCGTCAGCACCATCCTCGGCATGCGGCTCGCCGGCATGCTTGGTGGCGCGGTAATCGTGGAAACCATTTTCAGCTGGCCGGGTGTCGGCAAGTTGGTGGTCGATGCGATTTTCGATCGCGACTACCCGATGATCCAGGGATTCGTGATCTTCATGGGCACAGTCACCTTGCTCATCAATCTCGTGGTCGATATCGGCTATGGCCTGATTGATCCGCGCGTCAAAATGTCGAATTCCTGAGAAAGACGATTCATGGCCAGCCACGTCGTAACGCGACCAATCAGCCGCAGGTACGAACAGGCACCGCTTGCCCCGGTACGCCGGTTTGTGCTGCTGCGGCAACTGGTGAACGATACGCCGGCACTCATGGGACTGGTGTTGCTCTCCATCCTGATCGGCATGGCGGTGTTCGCGCCGTGGGTGGCGCCGTACGATCCGACAACCACTGATCCGCTCGCCAGCCTGGAGGGACCGAGTCGAGAGCACCTGCTGGGGACGGATGCACTTGGCCGGGATATGTTCAGCCGCATCGTGCACGGCGCCCGCTGGAGCCTCGGCGCGGCGGCAACGGCCAGCGCGGCCATCGTGGTGCTCGGGGTAAGCATTGGTATCATCGCGGGATACTTTGGCGGCATTGTCGATGCACTGCTCATGCGCCTTGTCGATGTACTCATGGCATTCCCGAGCATGATTCTCGCGCTGGCGATCGTCGGCATGCTTGGCCCAAGCCTGCGCAATGTGCTTATCGGCATGGTTGCTGTGTGGTGGGTGGACTACGCCCGCATCGTGCGGGGAATCACGCTGCGGGTGGTGCAGAACGAGTACGTAAAGGCCGCGCATTGCTGTGGCTGTCACCCGGTACGCACCATGCTGCGGCACATATTGCCGAACGTGATTCCCACGGTCGTGGTGCTTGCTACCCTGGAACTCGGCTCGTTGATTCTCGCGATTTCCGGCCTGAGCTTCCTCGGGCTTGGCGCGCAACCGCCAACGCCGGAATGGGGCACGATGATCAACGATGGCCGCATGTTCTTCCTTAATGAGCCACAACTGATGATGTATCCCGGCCTCGCCATTACACTGGTGGTACTGGCCTGTAACCTGGTGGGCGACGGAATGCGCGACGCGCTCGACCCCCGCTCCCGCAAGCGATAGCGCATCGCGCAGGCATGGTTGAACAACAACGGAGGTGACACCATGACGCACATGATCACGTTTGAAGACGACATCGCCGCCAGCCGCGAGCACGTCTACGATGCCTTCCTCGCGCCTGAAGGGTTGCGGGTATGGCACCGCGCCTCGGCCGACTGGACAACCCCGCATGCAGAGGTCGATCCGCAGGTTGGAGGCCGGTTCAACATCGGATATGGCGACCCGACCGGCGAGAACTCGTTCGATTTCACCGGCTCGTACACCGAACTGGATCGCCCGAACCGTATCGGCTACACAATTGACGATGGCCGCAAGGTCGAGGTCGAGTTCACGGATGCGGGTTCAGGAGTCACCCACGTGAAGTGGAGCTTTGAGCCGGAAAGCACGTTCCCGGAGGAGATGCAGCGTGAGGGCTGGGCGGGCCAGCTCACCAATTTGAAGCGCTACCTCGAAACGGATTAGCGCACTGGCCGGCTTCAGGCAGGCTGGCCCACGCTGCGCACCTGCACATCCTCCAGCAGGACCGTCATGCCGAGCCGGAGGGTGTTGTGGATTTCTGCGACCGAATCGGTGTGACGAACAAGATCGCGAATCGCGTGCTCCTCGCCCACCGCTGTGACCTCCACGGTGTAGCAAATATGGCGAGCAGGATCGCCTGGCCCGCCGAACTCGGCCCGCACCCGAACCGTGATATCAATCACCTCTAGATCGAACGCGCCTGCCTCGCGGAAAAGGTCGTTGCAGAAACAGGTCGCGACCGCGGCGCAGAGCAGTTCCCCACCGTTCACGGCCGAACCACGGGCACCAGTTTTTGCATCAATTGCCAGCGGGTTTTCGTCGCTCCCCGCAGAGGTCACAAGGGTGTGTTCGGTAACGGTATTCGAGAGCGTGGCGCGGACCTGCATTGGAGTGGCTCCCCATTATAGTGTTGATACTACACAGTTCCACGATAGCAAATGACTGCATTCCTGGTGGGCCTGCGGTCGGAGAGTCCACCATTTGCCCATCACGCTGGTATCATTCCTAGAGCCGTTTCACATGGCATGGCAACGGGGCCAGTAACCAGTTCGCCTTCCATTCCGGAGTTCACACACATGACCCAGCCGACGGTCTGCCGCGGGATTCGCGGGGCAACCACAGCCGCCGCCAATACGGCCGAGGATATCCTTGAGGCCACGCAGGAAATGGTTGATGTCCTTATTGGGCTGAACAACCTCCAGTCGGACGATATCGTGTCGGCCATCTTTTCCACCACGCCAGACCTGAACGCCATGTTCCCCGCCGCGGCCGCCCGGATGTTCGGCTGGACCGAGGTGCCCATGATGTGCACGCACGAGATGGCCGTGCCCGGCAGCCTGCAGAAGGCCGTGCGCGTGCTGGTACACGTGAACACCGCCAAGAGCCCGTCGGAAATTCGGCACGTCTACCTCAAGGGCGCCAAGAAGCTCCGCCCGGAGTGGGGCGTTTCGGATGCGGAGATCGCGCAGCTCAGCGCACAGTCCTCGTCCGAAGAGGCTGAGGTCGAAGCCGTACCGGTGGTCAACTAACCCGGCTACAAAGGAAACCACGCATGATCATCGTGATGAAGCCGGACGCAACTCCGGAAAAGCTTCGCGCCGTTATTGAACGGGTCGAATCGCTGGACCTGAAGGTTCACCTGAGCCAGGGCGAGGGCCACACCATCATTGGCGTGGTCGGCCTGCCGCTGCCACCGACCCTGGATGAGCTGTTTGGCCAGCTGCCCGGGGTCCAGAACGTCCTCCGCGTCTCCAAGAAGTACAAGCTCGCCGGCTGGGACTTCCACCCCCAAAAGAGCGTC